>NZ_JAVAYF010000002.1:0-614534 GCF_041954755.1 Microbacterium sp. CR_7 | reverse complement strand
TCAGCCCGCGGGGCGACGAGTCACAGCATCCGATCCGCAGGAAGCGTCAGGAACGCTTCCTGCGGATCTTCTGCGCGCGCAGGTATGCCTCGGCGTGCTCGTGCGCGGTCACCGACCACTCCCGGGCGCGCAGGTCCGGCTGACCGGCAGGGATACCGAGCGACAGAGCGGTGCGGATGGCAGAGGGGAGATCGACGTCGTCCTTGAGGAGATGCACCCAGTCCGTTCCGACTTCCGCCTGGAGGTCGCGGGTCACCGCGTTGTCCGGTACGAGCACAGGTCGATCGAGCGACAAGGCGAGCAGCGCGACGCCGGAGTTGTGGAGGTTCCGATACGGCAGCACGACGAGCGAGGAGGACGAGATCACCTCGACCATCCGGGCGTCGTCGATGAAGTCGAGTTCCAGGTCGATCCGAGGCGAGTCGCCGGCCACCTCGAGCAGCTCCTTCCGCAGTGCGGAGTTCGCCGGCTTTCCCGCCACGTGAACGCGGAAGGCGTCGGGACGCGCGTCGCTCACGACAGCCGACACGAGATCCTCCACGCCCTTGTACGGCCGGATGTGTCCGACGACGCTCACCAGATCAGCCGATGGCTCGCGTCGCTCGTACGAGGCGAAGTGCTCTCGGTAATGCCCGTGGGGAATGAACGCCGTCGGCGCCTCGGAAGCCGTGGTCGTGCGTTCGTTGAGAACGATCCACAGCGTGGTCAGACGGTCCCATCGTCGCAGGATGTTCCCGTCCACGGAAGCGGCCTGCTCATGCGGGCGCTCGTTGTGCGCCGTGCGCACCAGGGCGGTTCTCGTGAGTGCGAGGCGGCATTGCACTGCCGACACCAGCACCCGACGCGCCCAGCGCTTCGGAGCACTCGAAGCGGAGGTGAAGATCTCCGGCCAGTGGACGTGGAGCACGTCATAGCGACCCATGATCGCATCGCGCCAGGAGAACAGGCGGACGTCGGCCTCACGACCCACCGATCGCACGAGCTGGACGATGTAGGGATTGGTGGTCTCTCGCAGTGCCGGGGTCGACATCATGACCCGGAGTCTTCTCGAACTCATCTGCGCAGCACGGCCTCTCGCCAGGGCGTCTCCTCCGACCGCAGATGCGGACCGGCGAGGGCGAGGCCGAGGGCCAGACCGAAGAAGGGTGCAGAGCTGTAGATCGGGTTGAAGAAGAGGTTCCAGGCGGTGATGATCACCGCGAACAGGAGCAGGGCCGTCGCCGTGCCGCGGGCGAGCTCGACAGCCACCCGGCGGATCATCACGACGACAGCGATCGCGAGGAAGATCACGGCCGGCCAGCCGAAGTACGCCCAGAGGTCGCCGGTCATCGAGTGCAGCTCGAACTTGGTGGGTCCGAACATGAAGTTCTCGACGTAGCCGTTGTTCGGGTCGTAATTGATCACCTGCATCCCGGATTTCGCCACGAGGATGTCGGATGGCGAAGCGATCGTGCCCGCTCCGAAACCGAGCGGGCGATGCAGGAACAGAGCGGCCGTCGCCGCGAGCTCGGGGCGACCGCCGACGAGGACGGAGCCCGCCCGTTCCTGCTGCTCGACCGACCGTGCCTGCGCCTCCTGCCCGAGGTAGCCCTCGACGAGCAGACTCGTGCCGATCACGTAGACGGTCACACCGATGGCCGCCGCCCACACGAGGACCTTCGCCGCCGACATGCGCTTATTGGAGATCCGCGGCATCGCCTGCCAGACGAGCAGGAGAAGGACGATGGTGAAGACGCCGAAGAACGCACGCGAGTCCATCGCGACGGAGACCAGAGCGAGGGCTGCGAGCGCGAGCATGTCCGGGAGACGCTTGTGAGGCCGCAGGGTGATCGACAGGGCGATGACCGCGATCGGCAGGCCCACCGCGAACTTCCAGGGATTCTCCGCGAAAGTCGACGGCCGCATCACCGCCGCGGCGACCATCCCGAGACCGAACGTGACGCCGATCGTCCACAGCGGCACGAATCGTTGAGCCCACACGACGATACCGGCGATCATCGGCACGCTGAGGAACAGCAATGTCGTCGCGATGAGTGTGCTCGTGGACGAGTCGTGGTCTTGCGCCGCGACCGCCGTCAGCCAGACCCCGGAGATCGTCGCCAGCGCGGCGGTGATCGCGAGCCACAGTCCGCTCCAGCTGGAGACGAGGCGGGGAAGCCAGAGAGGGAGGAGGGCGAGCGCGAGAATCTGGCCGATGCTCACCCCGGAACCGAGGAAGATCCGTGCGCCGATGAGGAACAGCGTCAGAAGCGCCAGCGCCGCTTCCGCGTCCGTGAAGAAGGTGCGCTCGCGGGGCATGGACCGAGGCGTCGTCGTCGTCATCCGCGACCCCCCTCGTCGACCCCTCGGCTGTAGTATTGACCTCTACGAGTCTACGGGCTCATCGGGGAGAAAACTGGGGGTGGGAGTGGGCTCTCAGCGCGCGAGTCTAGGGGATGCCGCGGCGCGCGGCGCCAGCGTGACCCTCGCCGGCCAGCTCTACCGCACCGTCCTCCAGTTCGTGTCGATATTCGTCCTCGCACGACTGCTCAGCCCCGACGACTTCGGCTTGATCGCGATGGTCGCCGCGGTGATCGGAATCTCGGAGCTGTTCAGGGACTTCGGTCTCTCGAGCGCGGCCATCCAGGCTGCGCACGTATCCAGGGACGAGCGCACGAACCTGTTCTGGGTGAACACCGGGCTAGGAACCGCGTGCGCCGTCGTCGTCGCTCTCGCGGCGCCGCTGGTGGGACTCATCTACTCGCGCGACGAGGTTCCCGCCATCGTCCTCGTCATGTCCATCGGTTTCGTCCTGAGCGGGATGGTGACGCAGTATCGCGCGGATCTCACGAGGCGCCTGCGGTTCCTCGGATTGTCCGTCACCGAGGCCGTCGCTCCGACCGTCGGCTTCGCCGTGGGCATCCTGCTCGCACTGCAGGGCTTCGGTTACTGGGCCCTGGTCGTGCAGCAGCTCTCCTCGTCGCTGGTCCTGCTGGTGCTCTCGGTCGCGATCGCGCGGTGGCTGCCCGGACTGCCCAAGCGGCAGACGTCGATCCGTCGATTCATGCGCTTCGGTGCAGCCCTCTTCGTGACGCAGCTCATCTCGTACGGGACCAAGAACGTCGACAACATCGCGATCGGCGTCGTGTGGGGTGCCGGGCCGCTCGGATTCTACGACCGGGCTTATCAGCTGCTCATGGCTCCGCTCAACCAGATCAACGCGCCGATGACGAGGGTCGCGCTCCCGGTGCTCTCCCGCGTGCACGAGGAGAAGGAACGGTTCGCGGGGTATCTGCTCAAGGCGCAGATCGTGGGCGGATACGCGACCGCGACGCTGTTCGCGCTGGCCAGCGGCATGGCGCCGGCGATCGTCGACGTGCTGTTCGGTCCGAAGTGGGCGCCCATGGCCCCCATCTTCGCGGTGTTGGCCATCGGCGGGGTGCTGCGGGCGACAGCTCAGGTGTCGTACTGGATGTTCCTCGCCACCGCGCAGACCGGCGCCCAGCTGCGCATGTTCCTCGTCGTGCGACCGATCATGATCGTCGTCATCCTCGCCGGCCTGCCGTGGGGTGCGTTCGGCGTGGCGGTCGGCAGCACCGTGGCCTACGCCCTGCACTGGATCGTCTCCCTTCTCTGGGCGTCGCGCGTGACGGGCGTCTCGTCGCGCCCGCTGATCGCGAACATCCTCCGCATCCTCCTCACCGTCTCGGTGCCGTGCGGCGTCATCGCCTTCGGCATCAGCCTCCTCGGCTGGACATCGATCGTGACGGTGATCGTTGCGATCATCGCCAGCATCCTGTACCTCGCGTTCATCGCGCTCGTCTCCCGACAGGCGCGCGCTGACCTGCTGACCGTGGTCTCCTTCATCCGCCGAGCGCTCGGCAGGTCGTCGCGATGAGCGGCGGCCTGGCGCGGGAGCGCCACGGCAAGAAGGAGTTCGCCACATCGCTCCTCGCGCACAGCGCGGCACTGGCACCCGGCAGATGGCGGATCCTGGATACCAGCACGGCCGTCCGCACCGCAGAGAGTCTTGCGACAGCGGCCCTTCGAAGGATCGATCGTCGACGGGGTGCGAAGAGGACGCTGTTGGACGTACGACGGCTCCTGGTGTCGCCGCGCGTCGTGTCGGTCGAAGGGACGGCCGAGCGCGCCGACGACGATCGTCCCGTCCGAGTGCTCATGACGAAGGACGGGGGCCTCGTAGGATTCGACCGTCTCGACACGACGGTCACCCACCTTCGGCGGTCACCGCTTCCGGCGGAGTACCGAGAGCGGCGGACGACGCTCGACACCGTCTATCCCGCTGTTCGATGGCGTCTCAGCGACGACCGTCTGACTCTCGTCGAGCAGCACGTCATGGGCTCGCCCTCCTCGGCGTGGGGCGGCGCCGATCGAATCGAGCTGCTGCGACGGCTCCTGCGCGAGGGCGCGGCGCGCGCAGAGAAGACGCCGGACAGGCGGCCGATGCTCGATGCTTCCAGTCGCAGCGAACTGCCGTCCTCGCCTCGGTGGCACGATCTCCGTGTGGCAGACGCGGCACTCGGGCCGGTGCCGTGGCTGATGTCCCACGGAGACCTCACGCCGGAGAACGTGATCGGCCGAGGGCCGGATGCCTGGGCGCCCATCGATTTCGAGGACGCACGGCCGACGCCGTTCTTCTACGACCCCCTTTCCCTCGCCGTGCGGGACCGGACTCTGCGGGCGACGCTGGTCTCCGGCGACGTCGACGAGGAGTGGACTGGTCTCGTCCGGGCAGCAGGGCTCGACCCCCAGGTGCTGACGCCGCAGATCGCGCTGGACGCCGTTGCTCTCATCGCCGCAGTGCACCATCACCGCGAGCACCGGGGCGATCTCGGTTACACCCTTCGCTCGCTGACGCAGTAGCGGGCGGATCTGCCGGCTGAAGGTCGGTGATCAGCGCGCGGAGTTCTTCGCCTTCCCGGTCTGCGGGGTCGTCCGCGCCGGCTTCTTCGAGGATCTCGCCTGCGTGCCCTGGGGTCGGCGCTGATCCGTCTCGGACGAGTTCGAACCCTTCTCGGCGGGCGCTTTCCCCGCTTCGGACTCGACGGCCGGTGAGACCTCGACGAGCTCCGACTCCTCGTAGTAGCTCGACGAGGAGTGCTCGGGCGGAACGGCGTTCAGAACGAAACCGATCACGCGAGCGCCCGCGCTCGACAGAGTGTCGACGGCACGACGGAGCGACTGACGACGGGTGACCTTGTACCGACCGACCAGCAGACTCGCGCCACTGGCTCTCGCGAGCGTGAGCGTGTCGCTGACCGGGAGCACGGGAGCGGAATCCACCACCACGAAGTCGTAGTGCTCCCGCACCTCGCGCAGGAGATCCTGCATCGCGGCGGAGCTGACGACCTCCGTCGGATTCGGAGGACGCAGGCCGCTCGTCAGGACGTCGATGTTGCGGCTGCCCCATGTCTGAATGGAGTCGGCGAGCGACGCCTGGTGCGTGAGCGCGGTCGTCAGGCCGACGGATCCGTCGAGGCCGCACGCCTCAGCGACGCGCGGTCGCCGAAGATCGGCGTCGATGAGGAGGACCCGAGGGCGTCGCTCGGCGAGGGCGAGAGTGAGGTTGACCGCTGTCGTCGTCTTTCCTTCGCCGGCGAAGGCGGAGGACACGACCACCATCCGCAGATCTCCGTCGATGTCGGCGAAGTCGAGGCTCGCAGCAAGGCGTCGGTAGGCCTCTCGGGTGGAACCGGACGCCTCCCACTGCGCGCTGATGGACGTCCGCAGACTCTTCCTCTTCCCCCCGGGTCGCGGCACTCGGCCGAGGAAGGGGATCTGCGCCGATCGCTCGGCGTCGTCCTCCGTGCGGATCCGAGTGTCGAGCAGCTGCTTGAGGATGGCGTAGACGACAGCCAGGACGAGACCGAGCATGGCCCCGGTGACGGCGATGAGACGCGTGTTCGGCGCGAAGGGGAACTCGGGCTCGCTCGGCGGCGTCACCGTCGTGAGCGCGATCGACGGATTCGCGTCGGCGTCCTTAGGAGAGAGACCGCTCACGACGTCGGCCAGTGAGTCCATCACGGCGGTCGCGGTCTTCTGCGCGTCCGCGGGATCCTCGCTGACGACGGTCAGCGTGACGATCACGGTGTTGAGCTCCACCTCCGCCGAGATCCTCTTCGCCAGGTCGTCGACCGTCGTGTCGAGACGGAGCTCTTCGATCACCGGCTGCAGCACCGCGGGTGTGGTCGCGAGATTCGCGTACGACTGCATCAGGCTCTGCGTGTACTGGGATCCCTGCACGAGTTCGCTCACCGTGTCTCCGCGCTGGGAGGAGACGTAGGCACTCGTGGTCGCCTCGTACTGGTCTGGCTGCACCGCGGCGTAGGCGACTCCGGCGACGGCTCCGACGAGGGTCGCTGCGACGAGCAGATACCATCTGTCGCGCAATGCCGTCAGGTAGTCCTTCAGATCCATCGTTCTCCCCCGAACCCCGTCCAGTCACCGGCCCCACGCCGCTCTTCGCCCGCTCCGGCGGTCCTCGACGTGCGGCGGGCACGCAGGTGCCGTGTATAGCCTAGAGCCACCGGCGTGTGAGGAGAGTGTATGGTGCCCGAATCGGTACTCGCCGTCTGCGCCGCGAACGTCTGCCGATCCCCCGTCATCGCCTACCTCGCCTCATGCCGGCTTCGCTCGGCGGGTTTCGTCACGCCGCCCTCGTTCGCGTCGGCGGGTGTCAGCGCTCGCGGCAATGTCGCCGTCTGCCACACGATGAGGTCGCGTCTGGCCGGCAGCACCGGATGGGACGCATTCGCGACCGAGCACCGATCCGCGCGGCTGACGGCGAGCGATGTCGAGAACGCCGAACTGATCCTCGCAGCCACGGCCGACGAGCGGGGTGCGGTCGCTCTGCTGCGTCCGGACGCGCGCACACGGACCTTCACGTTGCTCGAGGCGGCAGCGCTGGCCGAACACGCGGTCGACCGCGGCATCAGGGGCGTCGCCGTCGAGATAGCCGCGCTCGCCGACACGATGAACGCCCAGCGAGGGCGGATCGAACCGCCGCAGCCCGGTCGCTGGCAGCGACTGCAGGGGAAGCGCGCTGATTTCGACATCCCCGACGCGCACACCAGTCGCGCGCGGCACGAACGCGTCTTCGACGAGATCGACAGCGCGTCGCGGCGCTGGGGTGCGGCCATCGCCACGCTGACCTCTCCGCGGTGACACGGCTCCCCGGGGCTCACCGGAAATCGAGCACGTTCTTGCTCACGGCTTCCCGGTACGCCTCGGGAGCGTGCCTGTCGATGCCGATACGACGCGAATCGTCCAGCCGGAGGCGAAGCGACGGCCACTGCTCGACGATGTCCTCGAGAGCATCGGCCAGAGCATCCGCGTCGTCGGCGGTCACCAATCGGGCCGTCGGATATCCCCCGGCCGCCTCACGAAGACCGCTGCTGTCACTGGCCACCACGGGTCGTCGAGCGAGAACCCCTTCCACGGCGGTGTTGCCGAAGGGCTCGTCCACACGGGACGGCACGGTCAGAACGTCCGCCTCCGCGAGGAAGAGCCACACGCTCTGATGGAACCCCGCGAAGGTCACGTCGACGCCTGACGCCTGCGCCCGTGCGCGCAGTTCCTCTTCGAACCACTCGTATCCGGGAAACACGGCTCCGAGCAGGGTGACGGTCACTGCGCGTCCTCTTCGCGCGAGCGCTGCTGCGGCGTCGATGACGACGTCGGGGCCCTTGCGCGGTGACAGACGTCCGATGAAGAGGACGCGCAGGGGGCTCTCGAGTGTCTCGCGGGGAGGACGGGGATCGGCGGGGGAAGCGACGCCGTTGTAGACCACCGTCGCGCGCCGCGCGAGCATCGGAAGCGAACTGCGGATGACGTCCAGAGCGAAAGCGCTGTTGACGAGCGCGCGGTGCGCCATCAGGTGCGGGAAGTACAGGGCGGCGTTCACCATCCTGCTGCCCGACGCCTCGGCTTCGTGCACATGGGTCACGACCCGTGCTCGCCGGAGTCGAGCGATCAGGGGCCACTGCGGGAGGATGATCGTGGAGACGTACACGGCATCGGGGCGAAGGCGGGAGAGCAGTCGCCACGTCGCGCCGATCCCGCGGAACGTGTCGCGGAAGAGCTGCGGCAGTCCCCTGGGTGTCAGGAGAATCTTGCGCAGCACGAGCATGGGGACGACCACCACCTCGGCCCCGGCACGGCGGAGTTCGACGTCGAGTGCTCCCCGGCTCGGCAGAGCGACCACTACTCGCGCCCCCGCCTCGAGGAATCCGATGACGCTCTCGAGCAGCATGCGGTCGGAGCCGAACATCTCGGCGCCCGGGTGCGCGACGAGAACAGTGGGCTGCGCCGTCACCATTCCTGCGCCGATCGACGAGAGCGGCGCGCCACCCGGTGCACACTGTGCCCCTCGGAGAGACGTCGCGCGAGCTGTTCGTACGCGTCGGCCACGCCCTCCCACCGGAATGTCGAACGGGCGCGCTCTCGCGCGCGAGCTCCGATCTCGCGAGTCTCCGCGGGATCGGATTCCGCTGCGGTGACGTGCTCGGCTACGTCGCCGGCGTCGGCGAAGAACCAGCCGTCGTCGTCGAGCACCTCGCGGTTGAAGGCCACGTCGAACCCGATCACCGCGGTGCCCGCGCCCATCGCGCGCAGGAGCGAGGGGTTCGTCCCTCCGACGGAATGGCCGTGCACGTAGGTGAGGGCGTTCGCATAGAGGGCGTCGAGAAGCTCCTGATCGTAGACGCCGCCGACGAGCCGGATGCGGTCGTCGCCATCGGCCAGTCGCTGGATCTCCTGGGTGTACTCCGCACTGTACGGCGCGGAGCCGACGACGACGAGGGGCAGTGTCGCGTCGCTGTCGCGATAACCCTGCACGATCTCGCGGACGTGATTCTCGGGTTCGAAGCGTGCGACGACGAGGTGGTACCCGTCTGGCTCGAGGCCGAGCTCACTCACTCCGCGCGCGGGAGCCTCGTCGAGAATCGGCGCGCCGTAGCGGATCAGTTCGGTCGGTACGCCGAACTGGTGCGCGTAGTAGTCGGCGATGCCCGGCGCGTCGGCGATCAGCGCATCCGCGGTACGCACCCCGAACTGCTCCGCCCACCGGTAGTAGGCCTTGCCGCGGGGACCCCACTTGGAGCGACGCCACTCGAGACCGTCCATATGGAGGGCGGTGCGGGCGCGCCGCAGTCGGAGGAGAGGCAGGAAAGGCGAGTTCGCGGCGTTGAACACGAACGTCGCGTCCGGACGTCGACGGAACATCAGGTGCAGCGTCGACAAGCCGGTGTGGCTCAGCGTCTCGACCTGCTTCACGGGTACCGCGGGAAGGTGGACGACCCGCATGCCGAGGTACTCCTTCTCGCGACGCTCCGACCCTCGGGTGTACACCACGACGTCGTGACCCCGCTCAGCGAGACGGCGACCGACTTCCTCGATCGCCGTCTCGAATCCTCCGTATGCTGCGGGCACTCCCCGTGTCCCCACCATCGCGATGGTGAGGGCGTTCCCCTTGCTCATGGATTCAGTATGCCCCGCTGGGCCGCACCATGACCTTGGCGGTGCGCCACATGATCTGCAGGTCGTTCATGACCGACCAGTTCTCGACGTATCGCAGGTCGAGGCGCACGCTCTCGTCCCACGAGAGATCGCTGCGGCCCGAGACCTGCCACAGGCCGGTGATGCCGGGTTTGATGTACAGGCGGCGGTACACGGTGCCGTCGTACGCCGTCACCTCGGAGGGCAGCGGCGGGCGGGGGCCGACGACGCTCATGTCGCCGACCAGCACGTTCCAGAACTGCGGCAGCTCGTCGAGTGAGAGCTTGCGCAGGATCCGCCCGACCCGGGTGACGCGAGGGTCGTCCTTCATCTTGAAGAGGAGCCCGGCGCCCTCGTTCTGTTGCTTGAGCGCGGCGAGCTGCTGCTCGGCATCCGTCTTCATGGAGCGGAACTTGACGATCTTGAACGTGCGACCGTCGCGTCCGACCCGGTCCTGGAAGAAGAACAGCGGACCGGGGGAGTCGATCTTCACCAGCAGCGCGAGGATCGGCGTGATGAGCGCGATCGGGATCAGCGCGACGGTGGCGACGGCGATGTCGAGCGCGCGCTTCAGCAGGTGCTGTCCTCCCTCGTAGGAAGGAATCTGCACCTGGATGAGGGGGAGCCCCTCGACCGGGGCGAACGAGATGCGTGGCCCGGCCACGTCGGTGAGGCGGCTCGACAGCACGAGCTCGGCGGCGGTGCCCTCGAGCTGCCAGCTGAGCTTCTTCACGAAGTCCGGCTCGCCGTCGGGTCGACTCGCCACGATGATCGTGTCGGCGCCCAACTCGGCCGCCACCGTCGACACCGAGTTCACGTTGCCGATGATCGGGAAATGCGTGCCGGCGACCTCGACGTCGCGCGCGTTGCCGTCGAGGAGCGTCGCTCCGACCACCTGATATCCCGAGGCGCCGATCGGGTGCAGGGTGCGGACGACGTACTCCACGTCGTCGCGGTTGCCGACGACGAGCGTGCGCGAGGCGAATCGCCCCTGCGCACGCTGCGCCGTCAGCCAGTGCCGCCACGTCCATCGGGTGACGAGCAGCGCGAGTACGCCGAACGGGAAGCCGACGAGCAGCACGAGCTGCATCGACTCCCAGCCGAGCACGACAGCGACCATGGCGATGACCCCGAACGCCAGTCCGCTGGCGTGCGCGACGCCGCGATACTCGGTGGCGCTGGCGCGGAACAGCGCTGCATCACGCGTATGCAGAGCGCTGAGCATCAGATACCAGAGCGAACCCAGCAGGATGCCGTTGCGCAGGGCCTCTTCCCCCGCGACACCGGTCATCAGCTGGATCGCTGCGGTGAGCGCGACCGCGAAGAGGATGATCCCCGCATCCGAGATCCGCAGTCGCCTCCGATAACGCCGCTCCCATTGGCGGCGTCGCTCCAGCGTTGCGGACACGCGCGGTGTGACCACCGTATGCGTGACCGGCTTGATGGCCCGTGGGGCCGCGACCGGGGCGAAGACCGAACCCGCACGAGTGATGCTCAGAGCATCCTCGACGGAAGTCATGCCGAGGCCTCGTGAGCCGTGTATGTGCGCAGAAATCCCCAGTGCGACATGTTTTTCCCCAGTGTTCCCCAGACCGGGGACCCCACGTCCCCAGCATCGTCTGCACACCCGACCCCTCGGGTCCTGCCGCGTACCGTGATCCCACATCACGGGAGTGCTCGCACCGTCCCACACGGTGCCTGCGTACAGCAGGAGCTGCAGACTTCGATCACTCTAGCGGATCGATCGCCCTCAGCGGAAGGTATTTCCGGCGATTGGATGAATGAATTTTCAGTCCTCTCGGGGCGCCGACGCGGGCGGGGATATCCTGACCCGCGTGACGATCGCCTCCACGCACCGCTTCCGTCTGAATCCGATGCAGCCGCGCGACCCCGCGCAGCCCCACCGGGCGGCGAGCAGCCTCGAGCTGTTCTTCGATCTCGTGTTCGTCGTCGCCGTCAGCATCACGTCGGCGCAGCTGCATCACGCGCTGAGTCACGGCGACTTCGTGCACGGCGTCACGTCGTACGCGATGCTCTTCTTCGCGATCTGGTGGGCGTGGATGAACTTCACCTGGTTCGCCACGTCGTTCGACACCGACGACTGGCTGTACCGGGTGACGACGATCGTGCAGATGGGCGGCGTCCTGGTGCTCGCGGCCGGCGTGCCCGCCGCGTTCGAGCACGGCGACTTCACCGTCCCCGTGGTCGGATACGTCGTGATGCGCGTCGCGATGATCGCGCAGTGGCTCCGCGCCTCGCGACGCGCCGGCGATCTGCGGGGGGCGACCCGTCGGTATGCGGCCGGCATCGCCGCGGTACAGGTCCTCTGGGTGCTGTTCCTGCTCATCCCGTCCGGCACGCTGCAGTTGATCGCGTTCGTCGTCTTCGCGCTGCTCGAGGTCAGCATCCCCGTCTTCGCCGAGTATCGACGTCAAACCCCGTGGCATCCGCACCACATCACGGAACGCTACGGTCTCTTCACACTGATCGTGCTCGGTGAGAGCCTGCTCGCCTCCGCGAACGCGATCATCGATGCGAGCCGTGAGCTGGAGTCCTTCGTCCCGCTCATCTCGATCTCCGTGCTCACGCTCGTCGTGACGGCCTCGCTGTGGTGGATCTACTTCTGGCCGCCGCACCACAGAGCGATCACCAGCTTCGGGCGATCGCTGCGCTACGGCTACACCCACTACTTCGTCTTCGCGGCGGCCGCCGCCTTCTCCGCCGGCATCGAGGTCGAGCTCGACGTGCTGACGGGCGAGAGCCACCTCTCGACCGCCGAGGCGTCCCTGACCGTGACGATCCCGATCGCGCTGTTCCTGATCGCGATCTGGTGGGTCGCGATCCGCGACAACGCCGACCGCGTCGTGAACATGGTCGTCCCGCTCGGCGCGGTGCTGGTGCTGCTCGATCCCGTGCTGCCGATCCCCGTGGCGATCACCGCCGCGGTCATGGCCTCGATCGTGGTTGTGCTCGTCCTCCGCCCGCCGGTCCCGCACCATGGCGGACCGCGTGCTTCATAGCTTCTGGATAGGCCGAACATAGCCTCCTGATCGACTCCTCCGTGAGCATGGGTTCATCGACGACCCGCCCCACGAGAGGACCCCGATCATGAGCCGCATCCCCGAGCCCGTCCAGACACCGGAAGGTCCCGCCTACGAGGGCCGCCTGCTCGATCGGGTCGACGAGGAGGTCGTCGACCAGGGCGTGGCATTCGACCTGCGCACGCTCGTCAGCCGTCGTGGTCTTCTCGGGCTCGCCGGGCTCGGTGTGGGCGCCGTGGTCCTGGCGGCGTGCGCACCGACGGGAGGGGGGACATCCGCGACGCCGTCCGCGACGTCCGGATCGAGCGACTCCGCAGGCACGACCGCCGACGGGGAGATCCCCGACGAGACGGCGGGGCCGTATCCGGGCGACGGCTCGAACGGACCGGACGTGCTCGAGGAGTCGGGCATCGTCCGCCAGGACATCAGATCCTCGATCGACGGATCGGCGACGGCCGACGGCATCCCGCTGACCGTTCGGTTCCAGATCCTCGACCGGGCGAACGGCGGAGTTCCCTTCGCGGGCGTCGCGGTCTACGCGTGGCACTGCACCGCCCAGGGCGAGTACTCGATGTACTCGTCGGGCCTCGAGGACGTCGACTATCTGCGCGGAGTCCAGGTGGCGGATGCCGAGGGCAACGTCTCCTTCACCTCGATCTTCCCTGGTTGCTACTCGGGCCGCTGGCCGCACATCCACTTCGAGGTCTATCCCGACGTCGACTCCATCACCGATTCCGCCAACGCCATCGCGACCTCGCAGATGGCCCTGCCGGAGGAGACCTGCGCCACGGTCTACGCGGACGCACGGTACGACGGCTCCGCGCAGAACCTGGCGCAGACGACCCTCGCGAGCGACAACGTGTTCGGCGACGATTCCGCCGCGCTGCAGCTCGCCTCCGTGACCGGAAGCGCGGAGACCGGGTACACCGCCGCGCTCGTCGTCTCGGTCGACACGACGACCGCGCCGAGCGCCGGGTCGGCGGCGTCCGGCGGGCCAGGCAACGGCGGCGGAGGACCGAGCGGCGGAGGCGAGCCCCTGGCGCGGTGACCAGATCTGCTAGACTGGGGACGCACCGTGTGACATGGCCACCCTCTGGGCCGCCGCGGAGCCACTGATCAGGGCCATTACGGACCACGCACATCGACGCGCGCGGCATCCGCCCTCGATCGAACGATATGCGGAGCGCTGACGCGTGCCCGCCCCAGAGCAATGAGTATCACCATGAGCACGACCACCATCTCCTCCTCCTCCGATCCGCTGGCCTGGAAGCAGGCCGACATCGACGTGCATGTCGCGACCCGCGGCGGCGAGTTCGCCGGCTTCGTCGAATTCGACGGGTCGGCGCACGTCACGCACGACCACCGCGGCGCCGAGCTCGGCTCGTTCGACTCGCTCGACGCCGCTCGGCACGCTCTCGAGCGCGCCCACGCGCCGCAGCGGCGTCCGTCGACCTTCCCTTTCGCCCTTCCCCGAGTGCTGCGCCGGAGGCCGCGCCGCGCCCGGGCGTGACCGGCGTCTGACCGTGTCCTGAAGGCCGCTCTGGCAGTGCCCTGGGAAAGCCTCTCGTATGCCGACCACTGCATGTGGGCCGGGTTAGCCTGAGGACAGCGATCGGCATCCGCCCTTGGCTTCCACAGCTCAAGGGCTCCCGATCGTCAGGAGACAGCATCTCTCTCGCACAGGTCGACACGACCGCCACTCTCGGACCGATCCGTCAGACCTACTCCGGAAACGCCGAGTTCCCGCCCATGGCACAGGCCTACAAGCAGGTGTCGCAGGTCGTCAAGGAGACCGGGCTGCTGCAGCGCACGCCGTGGTTCTACAGCCTCGTCGCCGCGGGCGTCGCCGTGGCGCTCGGTGGCGCGATCACCGGGTTCATCCTGCTCGGCGACAGCTGGTTCCAGCTGCTCATCGCGGCGGCGCTCGGCGTCATCCTCACGCAGGTCGCATTCCTCGCGCATGAGGCTGCGCACCGGCAGATCCTCTCGTCGGGCCCGGCGAACTTCCGCCTCGCCCGGATCCTCGCGGCAGGCATCGTCGGCATCAGCTACGCCTGGTGGGACTCGAAGCACACCCGTCACCACGGCAACCCGAACCAGGTCGGTAAGGACCCCGACATCGAGGTCGACACGATCTCGTTCCTCGAGACGGATGCCGCGAAATCGCGCGGCCTGGTGCGCCTGATCACGCGCAAGCAGGGGTGGCTGTTCTTCCCGTTGCTGACGCTCGAGGGACTCAACCTGCACTACCTCGGCATCAAGCACCTCGCAACGGGCCGCAAGGTCAAGGGGCGCTGGACCGAGATCGCGCTCATCGCGGTGCGCTTCGCCGTGGTGCTCGTGCCCGTCTTCCTGCTGCTCCCTCTCGGCATGGCCTTCGCCTTCATGGGCGTGCAGCTCGCGGTGTTCGGCGTATACATGGGCGCATCCTTCGCGCCCAACCACAAGGGCATGCCGATCATCGACCCGAACGCCCGCCTCGACTTCTTCTCGAAGCAGGTGCGTACATCGCGCAACATCCGAGGCGGCCGCTGGGTGACCTGGCTCATGGGCGGCCTGAACCACCAGGTGGAGCACCACCTGTTCCCGAGCATGCCGCGGCCGCACCTGTCGAAGGCGCGGGAGATCGTGCGCGACTACTGCGAGGCGAACGACGTCGACTACACCGAGACGAGCCTGGGCCGCTCGTACGCGATCGTGATCGAGTACCTCAACCGCGTCGGCCTCGCCGCGCGCGATCCCTTCGACTGCCCCGCAGCGGCGCGATTCGGTCGCGCGTAGCGGAGGCGGTGCGCCGGCGTCATCCGTTCCGACGGATCCAGCGGAAGGTCGCTCGGCTCAGCACGAGGCCGACGACCAACCAGATCGCGAGCGCGAGAGCGATCGCGCCGAGCTGCCACTCGCCCGCAGGCTCCGCCGACGCGAACGAGTCCGGCAGGATGGCCGCGCGCATGCCCTGAGCGATCCACTTCAGCGGGAACGCGGCGGCGACGTTCTGCAGCCACTCCGGCAGCGTCGAGAAGGCGATGTACACCCCCGAGACGAACTGCAGCAGCAGCACGACCGGGATGACCACGGCCGATGCCGTCTTGCCGGAGCGGGGGACCGCCGACAGCGCGATGCCGAGCAGCGCGCAGGTGAGCAGACCGAAGACGAACACCCAGGCGAAGCGCCCCCAGGACTCGGCATCCGAGGGCAGGTCGACGTCGTAGAGCACGACGGCGACGACCATCAGCAGCCCAATCTGCAGGACGGCGGTGACGAAGACCTCGCCGAGCTTGCCGATGAAGTAGGTGACCGGCGAGATCGGCGCGCTGCCGAGTCGCTTCAGCGTCCCGTCGCTCTTCTCGACCGCGATCTCGATCGACAGCCCCTGCACACCGGAGAGCAGGATGCCGCCGGCGATGAGTCCGGGCAGGTAGTAGGTCGCCATGCTCACCGTGTCGGCGCCCTGGCCGACGTCTCCCGTGAAGACGGTCGCGAAGATGAGGTACATCACGGTCGGGAACAGGAAGGTGAAGAACACCTGGTCTCCGGCGCGGAAGTACTGACGCAGTTCGAAGCCGATGCGGCGCAGCCCCAGTCGGACCGTCCGGGCGACCCCGAATCGAGCGGCCGCGGTGGAGGTGGTCATGACTGCTCCTTCGCGTCGAGCAGCGCCCGATCGTCCACGGCTCCGTGCTCGAGGATGAGGTCGAGGTAGACGTCCTCGAGCGTCGGTCGCACCACCTCGAGGTCGCGCGGTTCCCCGCTGTCGCGCATCAGGTCGGCGACGAGCGCGCCGGGGGAGTGCGTGCGCTCCTCGCGTCGTCGGCCGTCGTCATCGATCCAGCGGACGGCGGGGATGCGCGCCTCCGCCCCGCCGATCTCGTCGATCGGCCCGATGTCGGCGATACGGCCGTTCGCGATGACGGCCGCGCGGTCGCCGAGCTGCGCTGCCTCGTCGAGGTAGTGGGTCGTGAGCAGGATGCTGGTGCCCTCGGCCTTGAGCGAGCGGATGAGCTCCCAGAACTGCCGTCGAGCCTCCGGGTCGAATCCCGTCGTCGGTTCGTCGAGGAAGAGCAGCTCCGGGCGTCCGATGATCCCCAGGGCCACGTCGAGGCGCCGCCGCTGACCGCCCGACAGGCGACCCGCTCTCGCGCGCTGCTTCTGTTCGAGGCCGACCGCCGCGATCACCTCGTCCACCGATCGAGGGGCGGGGTAGTAGCCGGCGAACTCGGTCAGGAGTTCGCGCACCGTGAAGTTGCCGGCCTCCCCGGATGACTGCAGCACGATGCCCAAGCGGGCCTTCCAGCTCAGGCCGCCGCGCTGCGGATCCACGCCGAGCACCCGCACCTCGCCGGAAGTCCGGTGACGGTATCCCTCGAGGATCTCGATCGTCGTCGACTTGCCCGCGCCGTTCGGCCCGAGGAGCGCGAACGTCTCCCCGCGGTGGATGTCGAAGCTGATTCCGTCGACGGCCGTGAACGCGCCGTAGGCCTTGCGGAGGTCGCGGACCTCGATCACGCTGTCTGTCATCCGTCCAGACTGCCGGTACGGACGGCTCCGCGATAGTGCCCGATGCGAGGGATGCTCAGCGCGAGGTGTTCTCGTCGGCCTCGACGACCTCGATCGTGATCTTCCCGTCGATCGTCGCGTCGTCCTCGCCGAGGATCTCGTCGTCCAGCGCCTCGTCGCCGCGGAACTCCTCGGCGGGCTCCGGCGCGTCGGCGACGAGCTCCGCCGCGACGACGTCGTCGGAGGTGTCGTCGGAGGTGTCGTCGGCTTCGTCGTCTCCGAGCGTCGCGCCGAGGGGCGCCGCCGAGGCGGACTGCTCGTCGCTGAAGATGCCGTCGGGGCGGATCAGCTCGCGCACCTCTGCCATGAAGCTGGCGAGCTGCTGCTGCTGCCACCGCAGCTGGCGCGCGTGATCCTCGGCGTCGCGCAGCACCGTCGAGGTGTGCTGGGTGACCGAGTCGACGATCTTCTGCGACTTGGCGCGGGCACGGTCGAGCGTGTCACGGGCGCGCACCTGCGCGTCGGCCTCGATGGTCTGGGCCTGCGAGCGCATGAGCCGCTCGTAGTCGTCGGCCTTGGCCGAGATGCGCTGTGCGTGCTCGAGAGACGCGGTGACCTGCTCGTTGGCGTCGGTCGTGATGCGCTCGGCGTGCGAGACCGCCTGGTTGTGCAGCACGAGGAACTCCTGCTGCGCGTCGTCCTGGCGGCGCGTCAGGGTCTCCTCGAACTCGAGCACGCGGGCGTTCATCTCGCGCACCTCGCGCTCGGCATCGGCGCGCAGCTGCGTGGTCTCCCGCGTCACGAGCGAGCGCAGGGCGGCGGCGCCCTTCTCGGCCTCGGTGCGGATCGCTGTTGCCTCCTGCGATGCCTGGTGCACCTTCTCGGCGGCGTGCGCGGCCTCGCGCTCGAGCGTCGCCTGGTGGGCCGTGTACTCGGTGTCGATCTTCAGGCGCACCTGGTCGGCGTCGTGCTGGGCCTGCGCGATGATGCGGGCCACGTCGGCGTCCGCCTCGGCACGCTGCTGCGTGACCTCTTCGCGTGCCGCGGCCATGAGGCGGTCGGCCTGTACGGCGGCGTTCTGGATCAGCACATTGGCCTGCTCCTCGGCGACCCGGAGGATCGCCTCGAACTGCTCGCGTGACGGTGCTTCGACGCCCTCGGGGCGCGGTGCGTCGACGAGCTCGTTGGTGAGGGTGGTGATCTGCTGCTCGGCGTCGGCAGCCTGCGCCTTGGCGGCGGCGAGCTCGGCCTCGAGGGCTTCGCGCGCGTCGCGCTCCTCGTCCTTCAGCGCCTCGACGGCGTCTTCGTGCCGCGCCTCGGCGTCGGCGAGGTCGGCCTTGGCCTGCTGCAGCTGGTTGCGCAGCGCGCTGAGCGCAGCATCCACCTCCGCCTTGTCGTACCCGCGGAACGAGGCGGTGAAGCCGCCGGTCTGCTCGCGGGGGGCGTCTTCGATGAGCTTGTCAAAGAAATCGGGAGTGCGGTCGTTCTGGGGGGAGTCACTCATGGTCAGCCTTTCTGGCGCATGTCACAGCCCTGAGGTCTGCGATGTGGCGAGCTGTCGGATGCCGAGGGCCGAGCGGGCGCATCGACGACGTTCCACAGCCTAGTTGCGTCGGCCCGGATTCACCCACCCGTTTCGATCACAGACGGCGCGCAGCGATGGCCTCGATGACGGCGATCATGTCCTCGTCTGCGTGGTCCGCCGCCGCCTCGGCATACAGCTGCCGACTCACCGCGATCAGGGGATGGGGGATGCCGGCGGCGATCGCCGCGTTCTCCACGAGGGCAGCGTTCTTGAGGACGTCGGCGATCGCGGCCTGAGCGCTGAGGTCGCCGTCGAGAAGCTTCGCCGCCTTGCCGCGCGAGACGGTCGACGCCATGGGGCCCGCATCGAGAACCTGGCGCAGCACCTCCCAGTCCGCGCCTGTCGCCCGGGCGAAGTGGAACGTCTCCGCGAGGCCCGTGACCATCGTGATGAGGAAGGTGTTGACGGCGAGTTTCATGCCGAGTGCCGCGGGGATCTCGCCGCACACGAATCGCTGTGCACACATCGCGTCGATCACCGGGGCGATCTCCGCCAGAGCCTCGTCGGGGCCTGCGAGCATCGCCACGAGCGTCGCATCCGTCGCGGGACCGCGCGAGCCGGAGACCGGGGCTTCGACGTAGGCTCCTCCGGCCGCGGTGACGTCGTCAGCGAGGGCCTTCGAGAAGGCGGGGGTGAAGGTGCCCATCTGCACGGTGATCCGGTCGCGGACGAGGCCGGCGAACTCGAGAGTCCTTCTCCGCAGCACGACGTCGACCGCCGCCTCGTCGCGGAGCATCAGCACCACCACGCGGTTGTCGGCGTAGACGTCGGTCACCGACGCGGCGACACGGGCGCCTGCCGCCTCGAGCTCCGCGCTCGCCGCGGGCGATCGGTTCCACACGGTCACGGAGAACCCCGCCCGCACGAGGTTGCGGGCCATCGGAGAGCCCATGATGCCGAGCCCGATGAATCCGACCTCCATCAGCTCCCCTCCCGCTCGCTCAGTCGCCACCGCGGCTCCGGATCCTCGCTGCGCCGGAACAGCGACGGCGAGGGCGGGGTCGAGTGCGCGACACCGTGGGCCTGCGCCCCGTCCGTCACGGTCGCGCGCAGATCCCTCCAGAAACCGGCGGTGTTGGGACGACCGAGGTACTCGCGGAACTCGACGATCTGCAGACGCGACCCGGCATCGATCGGAACGAGGTGTGCGACGGCGTCGTCCGGCTCGACGAAGCGGATGCCGTACGCCCCGTCGTCCAGGACCGTGAACTTGCGCGGCTCACTCCGTGCAGCCCCGTCGACGATCTCGCGCGCGGTGCGCCGATCGGTGTGCAGGTCGACGGCGGTGCCCAGCTCTGCGAGGAGGGCGACCAGCTGGTCCTCTTCGAAGCGTCGGCCGGCGCGCCGCCCCCGGGTGCTCGACGACCGCCGAATCCACCGCGGCAGCAGCGTCGCAAGCACCGCGATGACGGCGATCGGCGCGAAGAGGAGGAGCGGGTTGTCCACCTCACCAACCTACGACCCGTCGCTGTTCCGCATCGGCGCGGTCATCCGAGCAGCGCCATGATCAGCACGAGCACGGGGAGGCATCCGACCGTCGTGAGGAACACGGTGTCGCGTGAGATCGATTCACCCACGTCGTATCGCTGCGAGTAGTTGAAGACGTTCTGTGCCGTCGGGAGGGCCGCGAGGATGACGACGATCAGCACCTCGTGCGGCGAGAGCCCGAAGACGAGCTCCGCCACGACCCAGGCGATGACCGGCATCGCGAGGAGCTTCAGCACCGAGGCGAGGACGACGTCACGGCGGTGCCCCCGCGCCCCCAGCACGCGCTGACCGTGCAGGGATATGCCGTAGCTGATGAGCAGGACGGGGACTGCGGCGTCGGCGATGAGCTGTGCCGGCTGCATCACGATCGGCGGCAGCGAGATGTCGAACACCGACACGAGGGTGCCCAGCAGCGAGCCGATGATGATGGGGTTCGTCGCCGTGCGGCGCAGCGTCTTGGCGAAGGAGACCGCATCGCTGGTGACCGCGTCGAGGATCGACAGCGAGATCGGCGTGAAGACGAGCAGCTGCATGAGCACCACCGGCGCGGGATACGCGGCGCTGCCCAGCAGGTAGAGGGACAGGGGGATGCCGATGTTGTTCGAGTTGACCTGCCCGGCCGCCAGAGCGCCGATCAGGGTCTCGCCCACCGGACGCCGCCACCACAGGCGCGCGACGAGCGCGTAGACGGCGATGACCGCGACGGCCGCGATCGCGGAGACGGGAAGGAGCGACGAGAACAGCATCGTGGCGTCGGCCTGCGCCAGCACGGTGAAGAGGAGGAACGGGGAGAGGACGAAGAAGATCAGCCGGCCGAGCACGTGCCGTGCGTGCGGGCCGAGCAGATCGATGCGCCCGATGATCCACCCGAGGGCGATCGCGACACCCACCACGGCGAATCCGGTGAGCGTATCGAGCATTCTTCGAGCGTAGCGACGGTCGACCTTGCAGGAGGACCCGTAGCAGGGGCGGAGGTCCGCGTCAATGGTTCGGGCGTCACGAGCGGCGATCCGACGGCATCCGTACGCTGGCAGTACAACGAGCCGCACGCTTGCCGCTCCGCGTCGGTCGGCCCAGTCGGCGATCTCGGGTTTCTCTCGGTCTCGAGCGCACTGCGGGGGTGGGTGCGCTTGCGGACCTTCTCATCGACTGCTCCGGTCCTCCGTAATCGGGTACGGGGGACCGGAACTCCTCTTCGCCCCCTGCGGGTTCTCGGATCCGCTCCGCCGGCGTCACCATGTGACGGCGGCGCGGTCGGCCAGCAGCGTGGACTCGGGGACCGTCAGCGCGTCGATGTCGATCCGCGGCACATCGGACGCGCCGCGCCAGGGGACGCCCGGCGACGTCAGCGGGCCGAGATCCGGCTGGGGCGGAGGGGCTGCCACGTCGGTGAACGGGATGCCGTCCGGTGCCGTCGTCCGGGGAAGGGTGCCCGACGGCACGGTCGTCGGGGCCGTGCACGGCGACGCGGCTTCCAGGCCAGCGGGCGAGGAGCTCATGAGGAGGTTGCCCTCCCAGCAGTTCCCGCGGCCCACGCCTCGGGCGGTGGGGGCGTAGACGGTGTCGATGCCGTTGCCCTCGAACGCGTTCCCCGTGATCCGGTTGCCGATCGGACCGAGGTCCTCGGAGGAGGTCACGACGAGTCCGGACGAGGGATTGCCCACGACGAGGTTCGCACGGACGTCGTTGTCCGTTCCTCCGGCGATGCCGACGCCGATGCCGAATCCTCCCTCCGCCTGCTCCGGGGTGTCGGATTGCGCGTTCGCGGCGACGACGTTCCCCGCGAAGGTGGCCCCCGCCTGCGGGAGGTATGCCTCCTGATAGTCGGAGTTGATGGTCGCCCCGACGCGGTTGCCCGCGAAGCGGTTGCCGACGACGTGCAGGTCGCCACCGGCGTTCGCGATCTCGAAGCCCACGGCATTGCGCTCCGCGACGTTGCCCGACACCACGATCCCGCACTCCTGGCACTGGCCGACGTAGATCCCTGAGTCCGCCCCTCCCGACGCATACGAGTCGGTGATCGCGCCGTGGGACGCGTTGAAGGCGTAGATGCCGTAGAGGCCGTTGTTCGACGCCGTCACGTGGTCGATGCGGAACCCGTCCAGCAGCGGGAGATCCTCGGGATCGATCGGTCGATAGCCGTCGTGCCCGCCGACGGGGGCACCCTCGTCGTTGTGCATACCGGTGACCAGAACGCCGTTCTGTGTGGCATTGCGCACAGTCAGGTTCTGAACGGTCACGCGAGGTGCTGTCACGACGATTCCATTGCCGCGCAGGACTTCGCCGTCGATCACGACGTCTTCGCGGTCCTGCCCGCGCAGCACGACGCCCGCCGTGTCGATCGTCACGGTCTCGCGGTAGACGCCGGCCGAGACGAGCACGGTGTCGCCCTCGGAGGCCGCGTCGACGGCGTCCGAGATGGTGGCGAAATCCGCAGGGACGGCAAGGATCACCGGCGCGTTCCCGGTGGGCTCCGGGCCCGCCGGTGCCGAGCATCCGGCCACGAGCACGACCGCGAGCACGGCCGCCGGGACGAGCAGAAGTGCGGCCAGTCGATTGCGCATCGCCTCATGATAGGGGGCCGCAGACGCGTGGCGGATCGCTCCCGAGGCGGGGGCTATCATCATCGTCGTGGCGAATGAGACAGGCGGGATCTCGCGGCGCGCGCTGCTCGGCTCCGGCGGTCTCGCCGCGCTCGGCACGGCGCTCGTGGGCTGCGCGCCCGTCGATCGCGTGGCTCCGGATCCGGTCGCCGAGGAACCCCGCCCGGTGTCCCCGACAGGAGAGCATCAGGCGGGGATCGCGCGTCCCGCAGCCGCCCAGCCGCACATGCTCCTCGGCGTCTACGACCTGGACGGCGACAGCGCAGCGGTGCTCGCGGCGCTCGGCGACAGCATCCTCTCGCTGACGTCCGGCGAGCATCCCGTGCTCGCGGGGATCGCTCCGGGAGACCTCACCGTGACCGTGGGAGTCGGACCGCGGCTCGTGCAGCAGGCCCGAGCCGGGGGAGTCGGGACCGAACCGCTGCCGGCCTACCCTCGCGAGGAGATCGACGAGCGGCACCGCGGCGGCGACCTCGTGATCCAGGTGTGCGCCTCGGATCCGCTCGTTCCCCCGCTCGCCCTCGCTGGCGTGATCGACGGCGTGACCGCGCTCTCGGAAAGGTGGCGGCAGCGTGGTGCGCGCGGGCCCTCCGTCGCGGTGCGCGGCGGGCACTCGGCGCCCCGCAACGTACTCGGTTTCGTCGACGGGATCGCTGCTCCGGTGTCCGAAGAAGAGCTGGCCCAATCGGTCTGGATCGGCGACGGCCCCCTGGCAAGCGCCAGCATCCTGGTCGTCCGCCGGATGGAGATCGACCTGGCGGCCTTCCGCCGGCTCTCGATCGACGCCCAGGAGAGAGTGGTCGGACGCGAGCGGGCGAGTAGCGCGCCGTTGTCCGGAGGGTCGATCGGCGATGACGTCGATCTTCAGGCCAAGTCCCCCGAGGGCGCCTATGTGATCCCGGTCGACGCACACGTCAGACGGGCGCATCCCCGTCCCGCCGGAGTGCCGCTCATGCTGCGACGCTCCTACTCGATGGACGAGCCGCTCGGACTCCTGTTCGTGAGCTACCAGGCCGAACTCCGCACGTTCACGCAGACCATGGAGCGGATGTCGGAGTCCGACGCCCTGCTCGACTTCACCCGCACGACCGCGACCGGAGCCTTCCTGGCTCTCCCCGGCTTCGACGCGCAGCATCCGCTCGGCTCGACGATCTTCGGGCGCGCATGACCAGGCGGAGGTGGATCGCGGTCGGCGTGGTCGCGGTGATCCTGTGCGCGATCGGCATCGGGATCCTCGTGTCGCACCGTGGGGGCGATGCGCCGTCGCCCGCCGCGTCCCCCAGGGTGGAGGGTCACCGCGGGCTGACGACCGAAGAGGCCGAGCGGCTCTCGGTCGCCCGGTTCCTCGCGTACCGCGACGGGAGCCGCCGCTTCGAGGTCGATGTCGACACCCCCGACGGGACGGTCGAGCTGCGAGGGAGGGTGGACTATCGCACCGGCGTGGGGATCGCGACGGCCGCGCTCTCCGGCGGCACGGCGGTCGTGACCTGGGATGCCGACGCCGTCGTCGGGTGGGTCGGCGCGGGTGACGGCACCACGGTTCCGGATGCTCCGCCGCCGTCCCCCGGGGCGGCTCGGCCCCTCGATCCCTCCGCCTCGACCGTGGATGCCGTGCTCGTGCTGCTCGCGAGTCTCGGCGCTGACCGCCCCGAGAACGCGCAACTGCTGGCGAGTTCGGATGCGCGGCGGCTTCGCGCCGACGAGGTCGACGGCACTCCGGTCGATGTCTTCGCGGGACCATCCGACCCCGACACCGGGGAGGGCGCCGGGACGACGCGCTTCTGGGTCGACGGGTCCGGCACGCTGCTGCGCTTCGAGGCCGACCTGCCCTCGGGCACCGTGTCGATACTGCTCCGGCCGGAGCAGTACGTCGCGGTGCCGCGCGCACCCGACCTCGACTGACCGTCGGCGGGGAGCGGCAAGGGTTCACAGTTCACCGCGGGATCGCGTGAACAGCACCCCGCTACGGTCGACTCGTTCTCTGCGCCGGCCGGTCTCGATTCCGCCTGTGCGGCAGAAGCCCCTCCGGGGGTCAGGAGCGAACAGCGTCGACTGGGGGAGCTGTGGATCGATACGCTGCGGCCCGGCCGCGCCGCCGCGACCGCGGTGCGCGACGCCTCGTGGCGGCGCTGGTCACGGCCGCCACGATCGCGATCACCGTCCTCGTCGCTTCGCCCGCGCTCGCCGCGGACGGGTCCGTGACCGGCACCGTCTACCAGGATTTCAACGACAACGGGGTGAGGGACGCGGCCTCCGGCGACTTCGGCGGTGACACCGGCGTGGCCGGCGTCGGGGTCACTGCCACCGACTCGACCGGTGCCGTGCGAGGCGTCACCACGACCGCCGCCGACGGCACGTACACGCTCTCCGTCGCGGCTGCCGCGACGTCCGATGTACGCATCGAGTTCACGTCGCTGCCCGCCGGGTTCCGCTCGGCTCGGGTCGGTGCGGACAACGGCAGCACCGTGCAGTTCGTGAGCATCGGCGCCACCGGCGTCGACCTCGGCGTCACGCAGGAGGGCATGGTGCGCACCACCTCCGGTGTGCCCCGCGTGGTCGTGCCGACGCAGCGCTCGGTGCTCGCCACGAACAGCGGCCAGAGCGCGACCGGCGGCCCCACACCGAATCTCGCCGGCCAGTCCGCGCTCCTCGAGGTGGGTTACGGAACGACGGGCAATCCCGCGGCGGACCGTGTGGCGTTGGCCACGCAAGGTCAGATAGGAACCGTCTGGGGAACGGCGAACTTCGGCGAGCGGTTCGTGCTCAGTGCGGCGTCCTTCCGCCGCGGCACCCTCATCGGGCCCGGGGGACTCGGCGCGATCTATCTGACCGACGCGTCGACCGGTGTTCCCAACGGGACCGCCATCGCCACGATCCCCGACGCCGGCACGGACCCTCGTCCGGCCGACCTCGCCGGTTACGACTGGCTGCACGACACGGCGGGATTCTCCGCACCGGGCAGAGTAGGGCTCGGCGACATCGAGGTCTCCGACGACCAGCGCACGCTGTACGCGGTCAACCTCAACGACCGTCGTCTCTATGCGGTTCCCCTCATCCGAGGCGCCTCCGTGGCGGCGGCGCCGACCGCCGGCGCTCCGGAGGCGATCGACATCCCGCTGACCGCGGCTGCCGGCTGCGACCCCGACTGGGTGCGCCCTTACGGCCTCGGCGCCTTCCGCGGGAGCGTCTTCGTCACCCTGACGTGCACGGGTCCGTCCGTCGGCGATCTGCGCGCCTGGGTTGTGCCGATGGATGAAGACACCCGTGCCTTCGGTGTGCGCCCGTGCTGACCGTCCCCCTCACGTTCAGTCGGGGACCGGCGTACTCCCCGAGGATGCCTGCGGCGACCACGACCAACAACTACCGGCCGTGGACGGAGACGTGGCGAGCGGGCTCGCGCGGTCTCTCGCTCGACGGCCCCTCCCCGGTCGCCTCGTCGGTCGTGTTCGACTCGGCCGGGAACCTGACGCTCTCCATCAAGGACCGCTCCGCGGATCAGTACGGGGCGGCCCTCAGCAGCACGACGACGACCGACACCCGGAACTACACGTACATCGGAGTGGGTGACCTTCTGCGAGCCTGCGCCGACCCGGGCGGTGCCCTCGTGCTCGAGAACGACGGGCGATGCGGGACGACATCGTCGAGCCAGTCGAACAACAACTGGGGTGCGGGCGGCGGCAAGTTCTACGAGACGACGTTCTCCGAGCCCAACTCCGTCAATTACCACGCCAACACGGCCGTCGGCTCCGCGCTGCAGATCCCGGGATACAGCACCGTGATGGCCACGGTCATCGATCCTCTCGCGATCAATCAGGACGGGGTGCGCGTCTTCGGGAACTCCGACGGGCGAACGGTGCGCGGGGCATCGCTGACGCGTCTCGCCACCGCAGACGGCGGCTTCGGCAAAGCGGGTGGTCTCGGAGACCTCACCACGCTCGCCGCAGTCGCACCCGTCGAGATCGGCGACCGCGTCTGGCTCGACTCGGACCGCGATGGCGTTCAGGGGGCGGCTGAGACGCCGATCGCCGGAGTGACGGTGCGGCTGTACTCCTCTGACGGCGCGGTGATCGCCACGGCGGTCACCGACGCGAACGGCGACTACTACTTCTCGTCCTCGCCTGGCACCTCGACGGGGTCGGCACAGTACGGTCTGGTCCTCGATCCGCAGACCGACTACGAGATCCGGCTCGACAACGCCGCCGACTTCGCGCCGACCGGGCCGCTCGCGCATCTCGCTTCGACGAGCACCGCCGCAGGCCCGAACAGGGCGGTCGACTCGAATGGAGTGCGACAGTCCCCGGTCCTCGTGACCGCTCCGGTGCGTACTCCGTCTTCCGGCTCCGCCGACCACACGTTCGACTTCGGGTTCGTGCCGCTGCTGTCGCTCGGGAACCGTCTCTGGTTCGACGACGGCCCGAGCCCTGGACACACCGACAACGGACACTTCGACGGCGACGAGACACCCGTCGAGGGTGCACGGATCGAACTGCTCGACGAGAACGGCACCCCGGTGCGGGGTGCCGACGGCGCTCCGATCACGACGACGACGGATGCCGAGGGCTTCTACCGCTTCGATGATCTGGTCGCCGGTCCGTACCGCGTCCGCGTCGCGGCGGCGAACTTCGCCGCCGGTGCCGTACTCGAGAACTGGCGATCGTCGACCGGAGCGTCGTCGGCGTTCGACGCGGCGAGCAATGATCGAGACAAGGGCGAGGACGCATCCGATCCCGGAGCATCCGGCGTGACGTCCGGGGTCATCTCGCTGGCGCCGGGGCTCACGGGAGACGGCGATTCCGGAGCGACCGGCGCCGGAGGGCACGGTCCCGGCGGCGACGCGCTCGACAACCTGACCGTCGACTTCTCCTTCGTGCCGCTGATCGACCTCACCATCGACAAGAGGCTGCTCTCCGGCGCGGGGCCCTACCGCCTGGGCGACGAGGTCGCGTTCGAGCTCGTCGCGTCGAACGACGGCCCGGGCACGGCGCTCACCGGCTTCTCGGTGTCCGATCGGCTTCCGGCAGGACTGGAGTTCGTGTCCGCGAGCGGCGACTCGTGGTCGGAAGCGGCCGTCTCCGGCGCCGAGATCACGCTGGACTGGCTCGGCGACGACCTCGCCGCGGGCGACGTGGCGTCGCCCGTCACCGTCACCGCGCGCGTGACCTCCACCGTCCCCGGTTCCCTGCGCAACGTCGCCGTGGTGGAACCGTCCGTCGCGCAGCCGACATCCGAGCGCGTTCCTGTCGGAACGAGTCCCGACCGATACGAGAACGGCAGCCCGATGCCGAGTGCGGGAAGCCCCTCCAACAACGACGACAGCGCCGAGGTTCCGATCCTCGCGCCGACTCTGAGTCTGGGCAACCGACTCTGGTTCGACACCGGTGCCGACGTGAACACCGACAACGGACGGTATGACGTCGGAGAGCAGCCGGTGGTTGGCGCGATCGTCGAACTTCTCGGGGCGGACGGCGACCCGATCCTGGATGCCGACGGAGCCCCGGTGACCGCGACGACGGATGCCGAAGGCTTCTACCGCTTCGACGGCCTGGCGCCCGGGCAGTACCGTGTCCGCGTCGCAGCGACCAACTTCACCGGTACGGGGCCGTTGGTGCACCACCTGTCGAGCACCGGCGCCTCGACGGCCTTCGACGCGGGGTCGAACAGCCGCGACAAGGGCGAGGACACCCTGCAGCCCGCAGGGGCGGGTGTGATGTCGGCCCTGATCGACCTGCGGCCCGGCGTGACGGGTGAGGTCGACGGCGGAGCGACCGGCGCCGGCGCGAACGGACCCTTCGGCGACCGGTTCGACAACCTCACCGCCGACTTCGGGTTCGTCCCCGGGCTGTCGCTGGGCAACCGACTCTGGTTCGATGCGGGCACCGGGGCAGGAGAGGCGAACAACGGCGTCGTCGACGACGGCGAGGCGCCGGTGGTCGGCGCGGTGGTCGAGCTGCTCGACGCGGCGGGCAACCCCGTCCTCATCGGCGGTTCCGCGCTGACGTCCTCGACCGATGAGAACGGCTACTACCGGTTCGACGGTCTGCCGCCGGGCGACTATCGGGTGCGGGTCGCTGCCTCGAACTTCACGACGGGTGCCCCGCTGCAGCAATGGTTCTCCTCGTCGCCGACGTCTGCCGATGCGACGGCGAACAGCGCCGACAAGGGCGTGAACTCGCCGACTCCGGCGATCACGGGCATCACGTCGAGCGTGGTCTCGCTCAGCCGGGTCAACCCCCTCGATGACGCCGATGCGGGCGCGACGGGTGCCGGAGCGCACGGCCCGCCCGGCGATGCCGCCGATCTGCTCACGGTCGACTTCGGCTTCACGCAGGCCTTCGCGGTCGGCGACGTCGTCTGGCTCGACGACGACGGGGACGGTCGTCGAGACGCCGAGGAGCAGCCGGTGGCCGGTGTGCTGGTGACGCTGATGGATGCCGACGGCAACCCCGTCACCGATCTGAACGGCGACCCGGTGCCTCCGGTGCGGACGGATGCCGACGGACACTACGTGTTCGACGGTCTCCCGCCTGGGGTGTTCACCGTGTCGTTCACCGAGATCCCCGCCGGTCTGCAGCTCACGCGACAGGGGGCCGGCGACGCGCTGGGCGATTCGAACCCGGCACGCGACGGCGTGACGCCCCCGTTCGTCCTCGGGCCGGCCGGTGACAACACGACGCCGGTCGCCGCGGGCGACGGCACCTCCGTCGCGCAGCGGATCGATCGCACGATCGATGCGGGACTCATCCCGCTGCTGGCCGTCGGTGATCATGTCTGGATCGACGCGAATCGCGACGGACGGCAGGACGCCGGTGAGACGCCCGTCGCCGGCGTGACGGTCACGCTGCTGGGCGCCGACGGGTCTCCCGCGCTCGATGCCGATGGCGCGCCTGTCGCGCCGGTCGAGACCGATGCGGCCGGGCACTACGTGTTCGACGGCCTGGCGCCGGGCGACTATCGCGTGCGGTTCGCCGGCTGGCCGCGGGGCTATCACCCGACCGTCCGATCGGCCGCGGGCGTATCGAGCACGGACGACTCGAACCCGGATGTGACCGGACTCACCCCCGTGTTCACTCTGCGCGGCGGTGCAGCGGGTGTTCGCGCGGTCGACCCGACGGATGGGGTGAGCAGTGCGACCCGGATCGATCCCACGATCGACCTCGGGATCGCGCAGGACCTGTTCGCCGTCGGCGACGTGGTCTGGTTCGATGCCGACGCGGACGGCCGACGAGATGCCGGTGAGGGGCCGGTCCCGGGCGTGACCGTGACGCTTCGGAACGCCGATGGCACACCCGCGCGCGACTGGCGGGGAGCGGTGGTCGCTCCGGTCAAGACCGATGCCGACGGGCGCTACGTGTTCGACGGTCTGCTCGCGGGCGACTACTACGCGCTGTTCAGCGAGATCCCGGCCGGCTACCAGTTCACCGCGTCCGGTGCGAGCGGCGACGGGGACTCGAATCCCGCGAGCTCGGGCCGCACTCCGGTGTTCTCGCTCGGACCGGGCTCGGACGACATGAGACTCGTGACGAGCGCGGACGACACGACCCTGGCGTCCTTCATCGACTCGACGATCGACGCCGGCCTCGTGACGATCCTGCCGGCGACAGGGGGAGCGTCGCCGATCTGGATGGTCGCGGGAGGCACTCTTCTTCTCCTGCTCGGTCTCGGCCTCATCGGCGTCAGCTTCATCGGCGTCCGCCGTCAACGGCAGCCGTAGCTGCGGAGAGGGCCCCTGAGGCGGGCGGGCTCGTCCGGCGGGAGAGCCGCATCGAGCGACTCCGTCTCTGCGTGCGCCGACTGGCTCATGAGCGTGCGGTACTCCCATGTCCGCGTGTCGGCGCGGAGCGCGTGCACAGTGGCGGCACCCAGTTCGGAGATCTCCATGAGCACGATGCGAACGCTCTCGTCCCGATCCTCTCGCGAATGAGCGACTCGCAGAGCAGGGATCGCGTGCTCTGCGAACGGGCGGATGACCGGTTCGAAGGCGATGGCGTGCGGCACTGCCGTTCGGCGTGCGAGGTGCAGGGAGATGAGCGCACCGTAGCTCCATCCGTAGAGGGTGCGCACGTCGGTGAACCCGGAACCGGGTCAAGTCCGATGGGTCTGCGACGGGTGTCGACGGGGCTACTCGCCCTGCCCGAGTTTCCGCCGCAGCCGCCAGGTGTTTCCGCGGGTGTCGGAGTAGTGCCGCAGCTCGTCGAGCGCGGCGGTCGAGAGCGCGAGCCCTCGGCCGCTCTCGCTGTCGGCATCCGGCATCTCGACGCCGTCCCAATCGATCTCCGCCGGCGGAGCGGTGTCGGTGAGGGTCGCGACGAGATCGTTCGCCGACACCCGGATGTCGACGGTCAGCGTCACCTCATCGGGGTTCTCGGTGTGCTGCACCATGTTGGTCACCACCTCGCTGACCGCGAGTGTGAAGAGCGTGCGGTCCTGGTCGGCGACGTGCGCAGCATCTGCCCACAGGCCGTCGAGCGCATCGAGAACGTGGTCGACGAGTTCGAGCCCGGCCGGCCCGTCGATGTGCACCGCGCGGGGCTCAGCGTCCATCGAACGCCGATTCCGGCGTCGGGTGGTCGCGCAGCACGCGGTCGAGGTTGGTGAGGTGCAGCACGGTCTGCACCGCGTTCGGGACCGCCGCGATGCGCAGGTCGCCGCCCGCGATGCGTGCGCTCTTCAACCCGCCGATGAGGGCGCCGAGTCCGGAGGAATCGACGAACTGCAAGCCCGACATGTCGATGACGATGTTCGGCTCGCCCGCGGCGATGATGTCGCCCACGGCGTTGCGCAGCAGTGGCGCACCGGTCGCGGTGAGTCGTCCCGTCAGGCCGATGACGGCGTAGCCGTCGCGCCGGTCAGTGCTCAGATCCATGAGTCTCCTTCTCGAGGACGCGGGCGGCGGGGCCGCGGTAGCGGGCCGCCTGGATGATGACGCTCAGGACGACGAGGTCGTAGAGCACCCACGCGGTGTTCACCAGTGTGCCGGTTCCGTCGGCGGTGCCGATGAAGACGCGCGTAATGCCGATGATGAGCGCAATCGTGAGCACGATCATGGCCGTCAGCTGGGGCCAGATCTCGCGCCACGGCACTCCGCGCGGATCGCGGCCGTCCTTGCGGGTCACGGCGAACGACAGCGGTCGGCCCAGTACTACGTTCGCGAAGGCTGTCCAGCACGCTCGGATCCACACCGGGAAGAGGGCGAGGGAGTACTGCTGCCCCCGCCAGGTCTTCACGCCCTTCGCAACCACCAGGAACAGCAGCTGGTTGACGAGGAAATACGGCACGAAGCGCGCGAAGAAGTCGACCGACCAGGCGGTGACGGGCAGGATCCCGAATACCAGGTAGACGACGGGTGCCGTGAGGTACACGATGGCGGCGAAGCCCGAGAGGTAGCTCCACATGGTTGCGAAGTACATGAGGCGCTGTCCGATCGAGAGCCCGCGTTTGGCGAGCGGGTTGTCGCGCAGCAGCACCTGCATGGTGCCCTGGGCCCAGCGCAGCCGCTGCGTGAGCATGGTGCGCAGATCTTCCGGGGCGAGGCCCTTCGCGAGGATCTCGTGATGGTAGACGCTGCGCCATCCCTGGGAGTGCAGCTGCATCGCGGTCGCCATGTCTTCCGTGACCGAGATCGTGGCCATCGGCAGGATCGGCTGAGCCTCGTCGCCGCGGTCGAGCCGTAGGACGTCAAGCAGGGCGCGCACGGCGTCGAGCGCCGTGATGGGGGAGAGGTCGGATGCTGCCAGTGTCGCGAGACCGGCCTCATTGACGACGATCGCGTCGAGCTCGTCGTCGTGGGCGATCGGCAGGGCGCCGAGCTCGTCGAGGTCGGCGCGGATGCCGGCGAGGTCCTTCGCGACGAGGATGCGGGAGGCGGCGTCGACGGCGGTGCGGACGCGGTCGGCCACCTCACCCACCGAGGTGCCTTCGCTGAGGTCGCGACGCCCTTGCCGGATCGCGATCTGCAGGGCGGCGAGTTCAAGGGCGAGGTCGGGATCGGTGGCGGCACGCGCCTCCTTCTCGATCATCTGCTCCGAGGCGCGGAGCGCGCGGGCGGCCGAGTCGGTCACCTCGCGCACGTACCCGGTGATACCGAGACGCATCAGCGCCTCGCGGCGCAGCACGGCGTTGGAGCCGCAGAAGAACGCCGCGTTCCAGCCGTCCTTGCCCTGTTGGATGGGGCCGTAGAAGAGCGGTGCCTGGCTGCCGAGCGGGTCGGCCTCGTCGACGTTGACGAACCACTGCGGCGTCTGCACGAGCGCGACCTCGGGGTCGTCGGCGAAGTAACCGAGGGTGCGGTGCAGGATGAGGGGGTCCGGCACCTGATCGGTGTCGAGGATGAGGAGGAACTCGCCGTCGGTCTGCAGCAGGGCGCTGTTGAGGTTGCCGGCCTTCGCATGACGCGGCTTGCCGGTCCAGTCCTCGGACCGGGTGAGATAGCCCACTCCCGCGTCGTGGGCCGCGGCCTCGAGCGCGGGCCGGGAGCCGTCGTCGAGGATCCACGTGGTGTGCGGGTAGGCGATGCGCTTCGCAGCGCGGGCGGTGGTCATCACCAGCTCGATCGGCTCGTCGTATGTGGTGATGAACACGTCGACGGTGCCTTGCGGTGGAGAGGTCGGGCCCGGCCGTTCCCTCGCGCGCCACATGGTGAGGCAGAAGAGGAACGTGTCGATGAGGCTATAGGTCTCGGCGATCACGAGGGGCACGGCGATCCACCAAGCCGACCAGTTCACCGATTCGAGCCATCGCCAGGCGACGTAGTTCACGCCGAGCAGTACCGACAGCAGCGCGAGCACGCGGATGGTCGCGAATCGGGCGGTCACGCGTCTCTCCGCACCACGACGACGGTGATGTCGTCGGTGGCTGTGTCGGCGGTCGCCAGCCCCATCGCCTCGCGGATGGCGCCGTCGGGGCCGAGCTCGCTCAGCACGCGGTACACGTGGGCGTAGGGGTCGTCGGGGTCGAGCACGTCGAGCAGCCCGTCACTGCAGCAGACGAAGGCGTCGCCCGGTTCGAGGCGGGAGAGGCGCGGTTCGCGCACCTCGGCAGGCTGCAGTCCCATGCCCATACCGAGGGGCAGGCTCGTCGAGCGCAGATGTTCCCACGAGCCGTCGGCGCGCAGGATGAACGCGAGGCTGTGCCCGGCGTCGATGACCTGGAGGTCGCCGGTCTCGGGGGTGACCTCGGCGTGCACGGCGGTGACGAACATCGCGGTGTCGCCGAGGTCCTCTTCGAGCAGGCGGTCGATCTCGGCGATCGACTCGGCCAGCCCCCGCTCGGGTGCGGTGCGCAGTGATGCGCGCACACTGGCGGCCACGAGGGCGGGGCCGGTGCCTTTGCCCATCGCGTCGGCGAGGGTGATGCGCAGCGCTCCGTCGACGATGCCGAGGTCGTAGAAGTCGCCGGCAAGGGTGCCGCGCGAGACGGATCCGCCTGCCACCGTGTAGCCCCGGAGCGTGGGATGCGAATGGGGGCGGAGGGCGCTCTGGATGACAGCCGCGTGGTCGAGTTCGGCCTCGCTCGCCAGCTCGGACTGCACCCACATCGCGAGGTCGCGCAGCAGGTCGAGCTGTGCGTCGTCGAGCGTATGGGGCTCTGTGTCCAGCACGCAGAGGGTGCCGATCGGCTCGCCGCCTGGCGCGTGCAGCGGATGTCCGGCGTAGAAGCGCAGGTGAGGATCGCCCACGACGAACGGGTTGTCGCCGAACAGATCGGTGAGCGCGGCATCCTCGACCACGACCGGGCGGTCCTGGCTGACGGTGTAGTCGCAGAAGGAGTCCTGTCGCGGAGCCTCGTCGACGCCGAGACCGATCTGGGTCTTGCGCCACTGGCGGTCGCGGTCGATGAGCGAGACGGCCACCATCGGCACGCCGAACATCTCCTTCGCCAGTCGCGCCACCCGATCGACGCGCTCGTCGCGCGGGGTGTCGAGGATCCCCAGGGCATCGAGCGCGGCCTGGCGCTGTCTCTCGTCGAACACGTCCGTCCCTCCCACGGTTGGTTCGTTGCCATCCTGGCACTGGATGGGAGCGCGCGCACGTCAGCCGGTGATTCTGCTCGGGCGACCCTCTGCCAGGGCAAAGCAAAACCCCCGCCATGTAGAAGCTAGGCGAGGGTTTCTGGACTGATTGTAATGATCAGCCTTGTGGCTCCGACGGGCGTCGATCCCGTGACCTCACGATTTTCAGTCGTGCGCTCTACCAACTGAGCTACAGAGCCGTGCGACCGGCGAACCCGTCGCATCTAGACGAAAGGCCCTCTCCGAGAAAAGGACCAATCGCACAGAGCGACCCTGACGGGACTTGAACCCGCGACCTCCGCCGTGACAGGGCGGCACGCTAACCAACTGCGCTACAGGGCCATACTTGTTTTCAATTGTATCGGATGGAGTGACCCCAACGGGATTCGAACCCGTGCTACCGCCGTGAAAGGGCGGCGTCCTAGGCCGCTAAACGATGGGGCCGAAGTCTGTCCCGGGGGACTTCCTTGCCGACGCTCAAGCATAAGGGATCGCTCAGGCAAATTGCGAATCGAGGGCGCGCCGCCCACGTCCCGGGCGTGTTCGGTAGGACGATGGAGGGCGTTGAGCTGCGCCCGCGCTCCGATCTGCCTCTGTTGCTGGTGTGACGGTTGTTGTTAGTGTGGCATCTGTGAAACCGGCGGAAGGGGCCGCGTGAACGACAAGCATCTCCCCCAGGATGCGGGCCTTTTGGCGTCCGACGACTGCGGCTGCGCGCCCACGTCGGCCGAGAGTCGCGCCTTCTGGTCGAAGGATTCCGTCAGCCGCCGCGGAGCGCTCGGCCTGGGTCTCGGCGCTCTCGGCGTCGTCGCGCTCAGCGCGTTCGGCATCGGCGCGACGACATCCGCCGCCTACGCTGCGACGTATCCCAGCTGGGACGACGTGCAGCGCGCCATGAGCAACCAGAACGCGAAGGCTGCCGAGGTCACCCGCATCGAGGGCCTGATCCAGTCGCTCACGCAGAAGGTGGCCGACACGCAGGCCGCAGCGGAGGCCGCCGGAAACGAGTACTATGCCGCGCAGCAGGCTTACTTCGACGCGATCGCCGCGGCGGAGGCGCTGCAGGCGCAGGCCGACGCGCAGGCCCTCGCCGCCGACGAGGCCACGCGCAAGGCGGCGCAGCTCGCCGGGCAGCTGTACCGCAACGGCGGAGACGACACCGCCCTGCAGTTGTTCTTCTCAGAGTCGGCCGACGACGCCGACGACCTGCTGTCCCGACTCGGGTCGATGGACAAGGTCTACCAGTACAACCAGACGATGTACGACAACGCCGTCGCCGCCCGCAACTCGGCCCAGTCGCTCAGCGACCAGGCCAAGGTGGCGCGCGATGAGCGCGATCGGCTGCAGCAGATCGCCGAGCAGAAGATGATCGCCGCCCAGGAAGCTGCTGCGGCCGCTCAGGCGGCTCTCGACGAGCAGACCGCCAACCTCGCCACGATGCAGGCGCAGCTCGCCGCTCTCAAGGACCAGACGGCCACCACGGTCGCGGGCTACCAGGAGGGCGTGCGCGTCGCGGAGGAGGAGCGCAAGCGCCGCGAGGCGGCCGAGGCCGCTGCTGCAGCGGCGGCGGCCGCAGCGAACGGCGGCGGAGGCGCCGGGGGATCGCAGGGGTCGGGTGGCTGGGTGCGCCCGCACGGCGGCCACCGCAGCGCCGGTTTCGGACCGCGGCCTCGCCCGTGCCCCGCGTGTTCGGCTTACCACTACGGCGTCGACCTCGCGAACGGTTGCGGCGCCGCGATCTACGCCGCGCAGTCGGGGACCGTGGACTACGCAGGCCCCAACGGCAACTACGGCAACTACATCCGCATCCAGCACGGCGGCGGGATCGCCACCGGCTACGCGCACATCCGCAACGGCGGCTTCGCGGTGCGGAGCGGTCAGTGGGTCAACTCGGGTCAGGTCATCGCGTACGCCGGCAACACCGGGGCCTCGGTCGGCTGCCATCTGCATTTCGAGGTCTACCGCAACGGCGGCTACGTCAACCCCATCGCCTTCCTGGCGGATCGAGGCATCTCGGTCTGAGTCGTCGACCCAGAAGAAGAAGACCCCCGGCCGCTGAGCGGACCGGGGGTCTTCACGTTGTGGGCGAGTGCGCAGCGTCAGTGACCCTGCTCGCCGAAACGGACGATCGCCTCGTCGAGGATGCGCTGCGCCTCGGCGGCGTTGCCCCACTCGTCGACCTTGACCCACTTGTTGGGCTCGAGGTCCTTGTAGTGCTCGAAGAAGTGCGCGATCTCCTTCTTCGTGTACTCGGCGATGTCGTCGATGTCCTGGATGTGCGCCCAGCGCGGGTCCTTGGACAGCACGGCGACGAGCTTGTCGTCTCCGCCGGCCTCGTCGCTCATCTTGAGCACGGCCACCGGCCGGACCTCGACGACGACGCCCGGGTAGATGGCGTGGTCGAGGAGCACGAGCACGTCGAGCGGGTCGCCGTCCTCGCCGAGCGTGTTGTCGAAGTAGCCGTAGTCGGCGGGGTAGCCGAAGGTCGTGTAGAGAACACGGTCGAGGTGCACTCGCCCGGTCTCGTGGTCGACTTCGTACTTCACGCGGCTGCCGCGCGGGATCTCGATGACGGCGTCGTGTGCGCCCATGCGTGTGCTCCTCGGTAAAGACGGGTGGATGCCGCGGACCAGCCTACCCGCGAGCGGCATCCCGCCGCCGGACACCGCGATCGATCAGCCGCGTGACGACTCCCGTGGCGAGCAGGAGCAACAGCCCCGCGTAGGTGTGGTCGGGCAGAAGCAGGGCGATCGCGAGCGCGATCGTGAACAGGATGATGGCCGACAGGTCGCCGACCACGCCCGCCCGAAGGGTCGATGCGGACGCGGTCGTGAGGTCGGGGTGTCGTTGCAGATAGAGCCAGGCGGCGAGCGTGGTCACCTGCGTGAGGATCAGGGTGCCGATGTACACCAGGGTCTGCAGCGCATCGGTGGACATCTGACCGATCATGGCGGTCGGGACGGGCAGCCACACGATCGTCAGCATCCACGCGATGTTGATCCACAGCAGTGGACCGGTCATCCACTCCACGTCGCGGTACTGGTTGTGGTGGCCGATCCAGAAGGTCGCGATCAGCACGAAGCTGAGCGCGAAACTCAGCAGCTGCCCCGAGTGCTCGGAGAAGAACTCGGCGGTCGTGAGCTTGCCTGATGCCGCCTCCGATACCGCCTCCATGAGCGGCAGGATCAGCAGCGTCATCGCGATCGCCACGACCGCGTCGACGAATGCCGTGAAACGCTCCGGTCGGAACCGCGGGGAGTCATCTGCCACGGCGCCAGACTAGAGCGCCCGCTCGCCGTCGCGCGAGAGGCGGGCGCCGTGATCTACCGTGGAACCGTGCCGTCGCTCCCACCCGCCATCGCCGAGATCCGCCTCGCCGTGCGCTCCGCGCTCGCCGATCTGCCCGAGGGGTCGACGGTCGTCGTCGCCCTGTCCGGCGGCGCCGACTCGCTCGCGCTTGCGGCGGCGACCGCCTTCGAAGCGCCGAAGCTCGGCCTGCGCGCAGGAACGCTCACCGTCGATCACGGGCTGCAGGAGGGGTCGGATGCCGTGGCCCGGCGCGCGGCGGAGGCCGCAGCAGCGCTCGGGCTCGGCGCCCTCGTCGTGCGGGTCGAGGTCGGGGCAGAAGGCGGGCCGGAAGCCGCGGCGCGTGACGCCCGCTATCGCGTGCTCGCGGAGGGGGCGGCGGATGCCGGTGCCGCTGCGGTGCTGCTGGGCCACACGCTGGACGACCAGGCGGAGACCGTGCTGCTCGGTCTCGCTCGCGGCTCGGGTGCAGCGAGCCTGCAGGGCATGGCGCCGGTCCGCACCGACGACGACGGACTCCGCTGGATCAGGCCGCTGCTGGGCGTGCGCCGCGAGACGACGCGCGCGTTCTGCGCGGCATCCGCTCTCGAGGTCTGGGAGGACCCGCACAACCGGGACGAGCGCTTCACCAGGGTGCGCGTGCGCGAGAGCGTGCTTCCCGTGCTCGAAGCCGAACTCGGACCCGGCGTCGCGGAGGCGCTCGCCCGCACCGCCGAGCAGCTGCGTGAAGACGCCGAGGCGTTCGACGAGATGATCCACGAGACGATCGAGGACATCGTCGAGCACGCCGAGGCGGGCATCTCGGTCAGCGCCGCCGCGCTCGCCGCGAACCCGGCCGCGCTGCGCAACCGCATCATCCGCCTCGTGGTCGACAGCGAGTTCGGTGCCAGCCTCACGCGGCTGCAGACGGTCGAGGTCGCGCGGCTCGCGACCGACTGGGCGGGTCAGGGGCCGATCGATCTGCCCGGATGCTCCGCGCGGCGCATCGGCGGCCGGATCGTGTTCACGGCGCGCTGACGCGTTTCGCCGGGGGTCACTTCTTGCCGAAGAGCCCGCCGAGGACACCGCCGAGCAGGTCGCCGATGCCGCCCGAGCCGCCGGAGCTCGAGCCGCCGCCGAGCAGTCCGCCGATCACGTCGCCGAGACCACCGCCGCCCGACTGCGTCTTGCCGCCGGCGCCGGTGTCCTTGCTCTTCGTCGCGTTCGCGATGAGCCCCATGACGATCGGCGCGAGGATCGGCAGCAGCTTCCCGAAGTCGATGCCGGCCGTCTCCTTCGACTCGTTGAGCTTCTTCGTGACCTTCTTCTCGTCGGCGCCGAGGATGTGCGAGACGATCTTGCCGCCGTCGTTCTGATCGATGTCGTCGACCCGTTTGGCGCCGGTCGAGCCCTCGTGACGCTTCAACGCGTTCTCGATCGCGGACGATCCCTCCGACGTCGAGGCGTTCCTGGCGAGCCCGCTGAGCAGCACCGCCCCGCCCTGCTCGACTGCGGCCTTGGCCTCGTCGTGCGAGACGCCCAGCTTCGCGGCGACGTCGTCGATCGGGACCTGCTTGAGGATGTCGTCGAGAGCCATCAGGGATTCCTTCCGTCAGGGGCGGTCGCCCGTGTCACGGCCCAGGGTAGTGCGCGCCGAGGACGAGCGGGGAGGGGGTGGACAGGGCCGTCGGCCTGAGCATCCGCCTTCGTCGCCTAAAATCGATCCATGCGCGCCGCGGAGATCCAGGACGACCTTGCACAGATCCTCGTCACCGAGGAGGAGATCGTCGCGAAGCTGGACGAGCTGGCCGCCCGGGTGGCCGAGGACTACGCCGGCAAGGACCTCATCCTGGTCGGAGTGCTCAAGGGCGCCGTGATGGTGATGGCGGACTTCGCCAGGGCCCTGCCGTTCCACGCGCCGATGGACTGGATGGCGGTGTCGAGCTACGGCGCGAGCACGAAGTCGAGCGGCGTCGTGCAGATCCGCAAAGACCTCGACACCGACCTCAACGGCAAGCACGTGCTCATCGTCGAGGACATCATCGACTCCGGCCTCACGCTGAGCTGGCTGCTCGAGAACTTCGGATCGCGCGGGGCGGCGTCGATCGAGGTGCTCGCTCTGCTGCGCAAGCCGGAGGCCGCCAAGGTCCACATCGACTGCAAGTACGTGGGCTTCGACATCCCCACCGACTTCGTCGTCGGGTACGGTCTCGACTACGACGAGCGCTACCGCAACCTGCGCGACGTCGCGGTGCTCGCGCCGCACGTGTACTCCTGAGAGGTCACCGCGTTTCATCTCGCTGCGCTCGCTCGACGACCGCGGTGGCGGAACCCGTACGCCGTGGGTGAACGCACAGCGGTCACCTAGGGCTCGCGCGATACGCTGATCCGACCATGGATGTCAAGAAGCTCACGCGGAACCCGCTGATCTACGTCGCCCTGATCGGTCTGCTGCTGTTCGGCGGATTCCTGCTGATCTCGAACCTCGGCGCCCCCAAGCAGATCACCACCCAGGAGGGTCTGAAGCTGCTCGCCGGCGACACCGTGACCGAGGTCGTGACGACCGACGGCGACCAGCGCGTCGACATGACGCTGTCGAAGGCGTTCGAGGGCTCCGAGAAGGTCCAGTTCTACTACGTCGAGGCGCGCGCCGACGAGGTCGTCACCGCGATCAACGCCGCCGACCCGAAGGACGGCTTCAACGACAGCGTGCCGCGTGCGACGTGGTTCGACGGCATCCTGTCCCTCCTCCTCCCGCTCGTGCTGCTCGGCCTCCTCTTCTGGTGGCTGCTCTCGTCGATGCAGGGCGGCGGCGGCAAGGTCATGCAGTTCGGCAAGTCGAAGGCGAAGCTCGTCAACAAGGAGACGCCGACCGTGACGTTCGCCGACGTGGCCGGCGCGGACGAGGCGATCGAGGAGCTGCACGAGATCAAGGAGTTCCTTCAGGACCCCGCGAAGTTCCAGGCGATCGGCGCCCGCATCCCGAAGGGTGTGCTGCTGTACGGCCCTCCCGGAACCGGCAAGACCCTGCTTGCACGCGCGGTCGCCGGTGAGGCGGGCGCTCCGTTCTACTCGATCTCCGGATCGGACTTCGTCGAGATGTTCGTCGGCGTCGGGGCCTCGCGCGTCCGCGACCTGTTCAACCAGGCCAAGGAGAACGCGCCGGCGATCATCTTCATCGACGAGATCGACGCCGTCGGTCGCCACCGCGGCGCCGGCATGGGCGGCGGAAACGACGAGCGCGAGCAGACCCTCAACCAGATGCTGGTCGAGATGGACGGTTTCGACCCGAACGCGAACGTCATCGTGATCGCGGCGACCAACCGTCCCGACATCCTCGACCCCGCGCTGCTGCGCCCGGGTCGCTTCGACCGTCAGATCGGCGTCGACGCCCCCGACCTCAAGGGCCGACAGAAGATCCTCGAGGTGCACAGCAAGGGCAAGCCGCTGTCGAAGAGCGTCGACCTCGAGGTCGTCGCCCGCAAGACCCCGGGCTTCACCGGCGCCGACCTCGCCAACGTGCTCAACGAGGCCGCGCTGCTCACGGCGCGCTCGAACGCTCAGCTGATCGACAACCGTGCGCTCGACGAGGCGATCGACCGCGTGATCGCCGGTCCGCAGCGTCGCACCCGCGTCATGAAGGACCGGGAGCGCCTCATCACGGCGTATCACGAGGGCGGGCACGCGCTCGCCGCGGCGGCCATGAACTACACCGATCCCGTCACCAAGATCACGATCCTGCCCCGCGGCAAGGCGCTCGGCTACACGATGGTGCTGCCGCTCGACGACAAGTACTCCGTGACCCGCAACGAGCTGCAGGACCAGCTGACCTACGCGATGGGCGGGCGCGTCGCCGAGGAGATCGTCTTCCACGACCCGACGACCGGCGCCTCGAACGACATCGAGAAGGCGACGTCGATCGCCCGCAAGATGGTGATCGAGTACGGCATGACCACCGAGGTCGGTCCCGTGAAGCTCGGCTCCGAGGGCGGCGACATGTTCGTGGCCCGCGACATGGGCCGCGGCCGCGAGTACTCCGAGAAGGTGGCCGAGCGCGTCGACACCGAGGTGCGCGCCCTCATCGAGCAGGCCCACGACGAGGCCTACCAGGTGATCAGCGACAACCGCGACATCCTCGATCGCCTCGCGCTCGCGCTGCTCGAGGAGGAGACCCTCGACCACAACCAGATCGCGGAGATCTTCACCGAGGTGCGCAAGCTGCCCGAGCGTCCGCTCTGGCTGTCGAGCGAGGACCGTCCCGTGTCCGACGTGCCGCCCATCGAGGTGCCGAAGAAGGTCGTGCCGGTCGCGGCGTCCGTCGAGGAGCCGTCCGTCGCGCCCCGCACGCAGCAGGGCCCGTCGACCGCGACCAACCCGCGCCCCGCGACGGCCTGACCGTGAGCGTCGACAGGACGCGGATCGAGCGGCTCACGCGTGAGCTCCTCGAGGCGATCGGGGAAGACCCCGACCGCCCGGGGCTCCGCCAGACGCCCGCGCGCATGGCCGACCTGTACTCGGAGTTCTTCGCCGGCGTCGGCGAGGATGCCGCGGCACCCCTCGCGCGCACCATCAGCGTCTCGCGCGGCCCGGCACCCGACACTCTTCCCTCGGGCGCCGTGCTGCTGCGCGACATCCGCTTCCGGTCGGTGTGCGAGCACCACCTGCTGCCGTTCGCCGGGCACGCCCATATCGCCTATCTCCCGGGCGGGCAGGTCGTCGGACTCGGAGCCCTCGTGCGGGTCGTCGAGATCCTCGCGACGCGACCCCAGGTGCAGGAACGGCTCGGCGAGCAGATCGCCGACGTCATCGCCGAGAACCTCGACGCCCGCGGCGTGCTCGTCGTGCTCGACGCCAGCCACGGCTGCGTCACGATGCGCGGCGGACGCCAGCCCGAGGCGTCGACCCTCACGATCGCCGCGCGCGGCGAGTACACCGACGCCGTCGCCCGCGCCGAGCTCATCGCCCTGATCGGCGCATCGACCGGAGCGTCGCGGGCATGACGGGCATCTGGGGCATCGTCAATGTGACGCCTGACTCCTTCAGCGATGGCGGACGCTACCTCGAGGTGGATCGGGCCGTCGAGCACGGTCTGCGGCTGCGCGCCCAAGGAGCCACGGTGCTCGACGTCGGAGGCGAGTCGACCAGGCCGGGTGCCGAGCGCGTGGGCGCCGAGGTCGAGCAGCAGCGGGTGATCCCCGTGATCGAGCGCCTCGTCGAGGCCGGGGTGCCCGTGAGCATCGACACGATCAACGCCGCCACGGCCGACGCCGCGGTGCGGGCAGGAGCGCGCATCGTCAACGACGTGTCGGGCGGCCTGGCCGATCCCGACATGCGCGGCGTCGTCGCGGCATCCGGAGCCGACTACGCGATCGGCCACTGGCGAGGCTTCTCCGACGACATGTACGCACGGGCCGAATACCACCGCGTCGCCCGCGAGGTCGCCGGCGAGCTGCAGGAGCGCATGGGCGAGGCCGCCGCCGCGGGCATCGCGCCGTCGCGGATCATCCTCGACCCCGGCATCGGCTTCGCGAAGGCGGGCGCGCAGAACTGGGAGGTGCTGCGCGGGCTCGACGAGATCGTCGCGCTGGGTCCCCGCGTGCTCGTCGGCACGTCGCGCAAGCGGTTCCTCGCCGACACCCTCCAGGTCGACGAGGAAGGCTCGGTCAGCGAGCGCCGGCGCGACCTCGCAACGGCTGTCACGAGCGCCCTCGCCATGCGCGCCGGCGCGTGGGCCGTGCGCGTGCACCACGTCGAAGCCACCCGCGACGCCCTCGCCGTCGCCCGCGCCTGGGAGGGCTAAGCCATGACCGAGCTCGACGAGATCGCCCTCACCGGACTCACGGTCTTCGGCCGACACGGCGTCTACGATTACGAGCGCCGCGACGGACAGGAGTTCACGATCGACGTGCGCCTCCGGATGCCGTTGGGCGACGCCGCGGCATCCGACGATGTCGCAGACACCGTGCACTACGGCGAGTTGGCGGAGAGGATCGCCGCCGTGGTCGCGGGCGAGCCGGTGAACCTCATCGAGACCCTGGCGGAGCGCATCGCCGAGGTCGCGCTCGACGACCAGCGCGTGCACACTGTGACGGTGACCGTGCACAAGCCGCATGCTCCCATTCCGCTGACGTTCGCCGACGTGTCCGTGACCGTGCACCGCGCACGTCGGCATCCCCTCGAGGAGGTCACGTCGTGAGCCGCAACCTGACCATCCCGCCGGATCTGCCCGGCCCCCGTGAGCCGCGTCCCGAGACGGTCGCCGTCGTCGCGTTCGGTGCCAACCTCGGCGATCGCGAGGAGACGATCCGCGCCGCCGCTGCGCGCATCGCCCGACTTCCCCTGGTGTCGGAGGTGCAGCTCTCACCGCTGCACGAGACCGTCGCTGTGCGGCTCGACGGGCCGGACCCCGAGGCCCCCGCGTACGTGAACGCGGTCGCCCTGGTGACCACCCGCCTCGCACCATCGGTGCTGCTCGGCATGCTCCACGCGATCGAGGACGAGCACGGGCGCGAGCGCCACGAGCGCTGGGGGGACCGCACCCTCGACCTCGACCTGATCGCCTACGGCGACGCGAGATCGGATGCCGAGGCGATGCGACTGCCGCATCCGCGCGCCGCCGAGCGGCTCTTCGTGCTCGACCCGTGGCTCGACCTCGACGCCGACGCAGTCCTGCCCGGTCACGGTCGCGTTGCCGATCTCGCCGCTGCACTCCGCGACCGGGGTGAGGGATGAAGCGCACGTCGATCGGCGTCCTCGTCGTGCTCGCGCTGCTCGCGACCGGCGCCGGATTCCTGCTCGACCATGTGCTCACCGTGATGGGGCGGGTCACCTTCACGCCGTCACTGCTGCTCCCGCTGCTTCTTCTGCTGATCGCCGCCGCCGCGCTGTCTCTCGCCTGGCCGGTGCGGGCGAGCGTGCGCAAGGGAATCCGCATCGATCCCTTCCGCGCGACGAGGGCCGTGACCCTCGCGCGGGCGTCGAGTCTGCTGGGCGCGATCATGGCGGGCTTCGGCGCCGGGCTGCTCGTGTTCCTCCTGTCGCGGCCGGTTGATCCCCCGGTAGGGTCGACTGTGGCGATGCTGGCGCTGATCGGGAGTGCGGTCGTGCTCGCTGTCGCCGCGCTCGTCGCCGAACAGTTCTGCACCCTGCCGAAGGATCCTGATGACTCAGAACCCAGAGACCGAGCCGGGGACCCCGGCCCCGCTGAACTCGGCGGAGGTCACTGACCTCGCGGCCCTCGACGCCGGCAACTACACGGCGTTGCGCACGGTGCGCAGCGAGGCGCGTCTCGAGCTCGACGGCGTCTGGCACCAGATCTCGCCGCGATACGTCGTGTCGCAGATCGTGCAGAACGTGATCTTCATCGCGATCGTCGCAATCGCGGCCGCGGTGCTCGCGCTCGTCCTGGACCAGACGTGGGCATGGATCCCCGCCGGCGTCATCGTGCTGATCACCCTGATCACCCTCGTCATCCTGCCCCGCCAGGCGAAGGCGATCGGCTACATGCTGCGGGACGACGACATCGTCTTCCGCAAGGGCATCCTGTGGCAGCGCATGATCGCGGTGCCCTACGGACGCATGCAGCTCGTCGACATCACGCAGGGCCCGCTCGACCGGGCGTTCGGTGTGGCTCAGCTGAAGATGGTGACGGCGGCGGCGACCACCGGAGTGCAGATCCCCGGACTCACGCAGGCCGCCGCGGAGGCGCTGCGCGACACGCTCATCGAGGTCGCCGAGACCCGCCGGACCGGCCTGTGAGCGAGCCGCAGCTCCCGCCGCCCGCCGCGCCCACCGCGTCGACGCCCCCTCGGGCGGGAGATTCGACGACCCTCGCCGACGGCGAGTGGCACCGGATGCATCCGCTCACCCCGCTCTTCAAGGGCGGGCTGGCGCTGATCGTCGTCGCCGGATTCGCGATCGCCAACCTGCGCGACCGTCTCATCGCCTGGTTCGTCGACCTGTTCACGCCGGAGGAAGCCCACTACGACCAGTACGGTGGCGGCGACCCCGTCGAGTGGGTGCTCGCCAACAACCTGATCCTCGTCGTGCTGCTCGGTGTGCTCGGACTCGCCGTCGTGCTGGTCGCGATCTTCTGGTTCGTCTGGCGCTTCCACCAGTTCCGCATCACGGGCGACCACGTGGAGGTGCGCAAGGGCATCGTCTTCCGCTCGCACCGCCGCGCACCGCTCGACCGTGTGCAGGGCGTGAACCTCACCCGCCCGTTCCCCGCGCGCATCATCGGGCTCGCGAAGCTCGAGGTGGTCGGAGCCGGCACCGACTCCAACGTCGAGCTCGAATACCTCGCCACGGCCCGAGCGGAGTCAGTGCGCGCCGACATCCTGCGTCTCGCGTCCGGTGCGCGCGCTGCTCGCCGGTCGGCGGTCGCCGGCGCGTCGAACCCGGTTGAGGATGCCGCGGGCTCGGCGCCCGCCTCGGCCCGCGCGCAGCTCGTCGGGTCGATGAACGAGGGCGTCAACGGTCTCATCGGCGGCGTGGATCTGGCCGATGTCGAGCCCGAGAGCGTCGTCAAGATCCCCACCGGACGGCTGGTCGGATCGCAGCTCATCTCGAGCGTGCTCTGGCTGGTGTTCTTCGGGGTGATCTTCCTCGCGGCCTTCGGCGGCATCCTGATCGGTTCGGTGCTCGACGGCGAGCCGCTCGGCGGCTTCATCGGGCTCGGGCTCGGTCTCGGCATCGGCATCCCGCTCGTGGTCGCCGTGGTCGGAATCACCTGGGCGCAGATCTCGAAGTCCCTGCGCTACTCGATCGCGCCGACGCCCGACGGGGTCCGCATCACCTATGGTCTGCTGACGACCGTCACCGAGACGCTTCCTCCCGGTCGGATCTTCGCGGTCGAGGTGTCGCAGTCGCTGCTGTGGCGGCCGTTCGGGTGGTGGACGGTCCGCATCAACCGCATGAGCGGCAAGAGCGCTGCGCAGCAGCAGTCCGGCAGCGCTCAGCAGTTCAACGTCGTCCTCCCGGTGGGCAAGCGCGCCGACGTCGAGCGGGTGCTCTCCCTGGTGCTGCCCGATGCGCCGGTCTCCGACATCCCGCTCGTCTGGGAGCACGGCATCCTCGGTCCGACGGAGGGCGATCCGTACCGCACCATGCCACGCCGCGCGTGGTGGCGCCGTCCGATCTCGTGGAAGCGCCAGGGCTACTTCCTCACCGACTTCGGTCTGCTGCTGCGCCGCGGTGTCATCTGGCGGAAGCTCGCGATCTTCCCCCTCGCCCGTCTGCAGGGCGTCTCGCTGTCGCAGGGTCCGATCGATCGCGCGCAGCGGGTCTCCGGCGCGCAGATCCATTCGGTGCAGGGCATCATCACCGGGTACGTCTCGGCGCTCGAGATGTCGGACGCGCTGTTCCTCATCGACGGCGTGAGCACGGCCGCGGCCGCTGCTGCCGCCGTGGACCACAGCCACCGCTGGGGTGCCTACGACGCCGCGGATGCCGCGGCCGTGGCGGATCTCGACGGAGCCGGTCGCACGCCGATCGCGCCGCCTCCGGTGGGGCAGCCGCCGGTGCCGCCGGTCGCGCCGCCTCCGGTGGGGCAGCCGCCGGTGCCGCCGATCGCGCCGCCTCCCGTGGGACAGCCTCCGGTGCCGCCGGTCGCGCCGCCTCCCGTGGGACAGCCTCCTGTGCCCCCGCCCGCACCGCCGGTCGCGCCGCCGCCGGTCCCGCCCGCGTCCCACGCGTCGAACGGTGAGTGATCCCACGAACCGCGACGGACGGCTCGGCGTCGGCGTCATCGGCGCGGGGCGCGTCGGTCCGGTGATCGGGGCGGCTCTCGCGGGCGCCGGCCACGCCGTCACCGGGATCACGAGTGGGTCGGACGACGACCGTGCGTCGGCGGTGCTCCCCGACGTGCCCGTGCTCGACGCCCTCGAGGTGGTGCGTCGCAGCGAGCTGGTCGTGGTGGCTGTCCCGCACGACCAGTTGCCGTCGCTCGTCGCCGGGATCGCTGAGGTCGGCGGGTGGCAGATCGGTCAGCTCGTCCTCCACACCGACCCCGGGTACGGGATCGAGGTGCTGCGCCCCGCCGCGGAGCGAGGAGCGATCCCGCTGGCCGTGCATCCGGCCATCACGTTCACGGGCACGTCCATCGACCTGCGTCAGCTGCAGGCCGGCTATGCGGCGGTGACCGCGCCGGCTGCGGTGCTGCCGATCGCACAGGCCCTCGCGGTCGAGATGGGATGTGAGCCCGTGGTGATCGCCGAGGCCGACCGGGCCGCGTACGCGGATGCGATCCAGACGGCGACCGAGTTCTCGCGCTCGATCATCGCGCAGTCGACCTCGCGCCTCAGTGCGATCGGGGTCGAGAACGCCGGAGGGTTCTTGTCGGCGCTCGTGCAGTCGACGGTCGAGCGTGCGTTGCGCGACGCCTCCGGTCCGTCGCCGCTGCTCTGAGAGTCGCGGCGCCGGTCAGCGACCGCCCGAGAACCCGCCCCCTCCGCCGCCGCCCGAGAACCCGCCGCCGAAGGATCCGCCGGCGCTCGACGAGGTGCTCGCGCTCGGTGCCGAATAGGTCGCCGCAGCGTGCGAGGTGACCGCGAACGCGGCGAACTGCGTGCGGAAGAACGGCGACGTCGGGTCGCCGATCCAGCCTGCCCCGCGCTGCGCCGAGGCGTACGCCTTCTCGAGCACAGCGCCCCACTCGTCCTCCATGCCGAACAACATCGCGTACGGGAGCAGCCGCTCGTAGACGGCGATCACGTCGGCACCGCTCTCCTGGCGCCGCTCCGCGCCCGAGTATGACTGCAGCATCTGCAGGCGGTCGGCTTCGGCGACGCGGATGAACTCCCGAACTCCCTGGAGGTATTCGTACTCGCGCGCGCCTTCCGGTGTGAGCACGGTGTGCTTCGAGAAGGCGTAGAAGCTCGAGATCAGCACGAGCACGACACCGAACGCGACGGCGACGAACGCCGGGATCGCGGTGACCCTGCCGGCAATGATCCCGAACAGTCCGATTCCGAATCCGACGAGCACCACGGCGATGGCGATCCACTGCAGGATCATCGCCCCACGACTCCGCGCCTTCGTCGTCAGTCCGCGCTCGGCGGCCTCCGCCGTGCCGCGCTGCGTGAGGGCGGTCATGCGTGCGGCGAAGGTCTCGCTCGACGAGGGGAGGTCGGCCACACCGTCGGAGTCGGCCTCGGCGAACAGGGCGTCGAGTGCCTCGACGTCGAGCTGGTCGGGGATGCGCGAGCCGGGCAGCCGGCGCAGACGGGGCTCCTCGGCATCCGATCCTTCCTCGATGCGCAGCGTGCCGCGGACGGCCAGATGCACGATCTCGGCGGGAATCGGATCCTTCGCGCCGGGGATGATCGCCGCGGCAAGTACGGGCGGAAGGGAGTCGGGAACGTCGTACTGGGCGACGACGATCCCCGTCGCGCGCCGTCGTGCGCGACGGAACGACCCCACGGCGAACCAGCTGGCGACCGAGACCGCCAACGCGCCGACTCCGGCGATCGCGGGTCCGACGTCCGTCACGGGATCGGGCTGCCGTGCCGTCGGCTGGGTCACGGTGCCCGACTCGAACCCGATCGCGACGGTCACCCCTTCGCCCGGCGCGAGCGCATCCTGCTCCACCCGGAACGACGACCCGTCGGTGCCGGGGAAGATCGGGCACTCGTCGGTGGAACCCGAGTACCCGATGTAACAGCGGGCGTTGCCGGTGAGGTCGTCGGTCAGTGTGCGGTCGAAGACGATCTCGGCCTGGAACGACTCGATCGGCTGCGTGCCGTCGAGCGGCAGGAGGTCCCAGTAGAACTCGTCGGCGCCGTTGTCTGCGGCGAGCATGACGTCCCGCATCTCGTACTCGATGACGTAGGTCGTGAGGCCGCGCACGTAATCGTCGTCGCCCGTGAGGATGTACAGCACGCCGTCGTCCTCGTCCGTCTCGTACGGGACGGCCGCGCCCTGTTCGTCGGTGACGGAGAGGACCCGCGGATCGACCCAGGCGTTCTCGTAGGTCGTCGGCAGGCCCCGCACGATGCCGCGGTTCTGGTCGGCGTCGGGGAAGCGCGCGGTCAACGTCTCGGTGACGTGCATGTGCGATCGCCCCTCGGCGTCCAGGCCGACCTCGTAGCGGGCGTCCCACGACGCGTACGAGAAGTCGTCGACGTCGGCCCCGATCGCCGCGAGGGCCGCTTGGGACGAGTGCGGTGCAGTGTCCGCCGATGCAGCGGATGCCGGCGCGAGAGCGACCGCGCCGCCCAACGCGATCGCGGCGAGAGCGGGGGCGTAGCGGATGGCTGCCATGCCTCGAGGCTACCCACGCTCGGTTCCCGATCCCGAGATCGGGCGGCTCCGGAGCGCTCCGCCCGCCTCGGTAGACTGGAGCTGACTTTCCGAGGAGCCCAGAATGACTGACGCGTCCGCCGCGCCCGAGCAGACCACCGACGCCGCCGACGAGGACGTGCACGAGCAGAAGGCCGTGCGCCTCGCCAAGCGCGAACGACTCATCGCGAAGCGCGCGGATGCCGGCGGCGGGGCGTTCCCGGTCGGCGTGCCCGTGACGCACACGATCCCGGCGCTTCGCGCCGAGTACGGCGACCTCGAGGCGGGAGCCGAGACCGGAGTGATCGCCGGAGTCGCCGGCCGCGTGGTGTTCAGCCGCAACACCGGCAAGCTGTGCTTCGCGACGCTGCAGGCCGGCGACGGATCGCGCATCCAGGCGATGATCTCGCTCGCCAACGTCGGCGAGGAATCGCTCGCCGACTGGAAGGAGTACGTCGACCTCGGCGACCACGTCTTCGTGCACGGCGAGGTGATCTCCAGTCGCCGCGGCGAGCTGTCGATCATGGCCGACGGCTGGGCTATCGCGTCGAAGGCGATCCTCCCGCTCCCGAACGCCTACGCCGAGCTGAGCGAGGAGGGCCGCGTTCGCAGCCGCTACCTCGACCTGATCGTGCGCGAGCAGGCCAGGACCACCGTGCGCGCACGTGCCGCGGTCAACGCCAGCCTGCGTGCGACGTTCGCCGGGCACGACTACCTCGAGGTCGAGACGCCCATGCTGCAGGTGCAGCACGGCGGTGCCTCCGCCCGCCCGTTCGTCACGCACTCGAACGCGTTCGACACCGAGCTCTACCTCCGGATCGCCCCGGAGCTCTACCTCAAGCGCGCCGTGGTCGGCGGCATCGAGCGGGTCTTCGAGATCAACCGCAACTTCCGCAATGAGGGCGCCGACTCCACGCACAGCCCGGAGTTCGCGATGCTCGAGGCGTACCAGGCGTACGGCGACTACCAGCAGATGGCCGAGCTGACCCAGGAGCTGGTGCAGCAGGCGGCGATCGCCGTGGCCGGCTCGACCACCGTGACGTGGGCCGACGGCACCGAGTACGACCTGGGCGGCGAGTGGGACCGCATCTCGATGTACGACTCGCTCTCGGCGGCCTCCGGTCGCACCGTGACTCCGCAGGACTCGGTCGCCGACCTCATCGCCTTCGCCGAGGAGAACGGCGTCGACCTGCCAGCGCAGGCCACGCACGGCAAGCTCGTCGAGGAGCTGTGGGAGCACTTCGTGAAGCCAGACCTCGTGCGCCCGACCTTCGTGATGGACTTCCCCGTCGACACCTCGCCGCTCGTGCGTGAGCACCGCTCGATCGAGGGCGTCGTCGAGAAGTGGGATCTCTACATCCGCGGCTTCGAGCTCGCGACGGGATACTCCGAACTCGTCGATCCCGTCATCCAGCGGGAGCGCTTCGTCGAGCAGGCGAAGCTCGCGGCCCGCGGTGACGTCGAGGCCATGCCGGTCGACGAGGAGTTCCTTCGCGCCCTCGAGCACGGCATGCCGCCGTCCGGCGGCATGGGCATGGGCATCGACCGTCTGCTCATGGCGATCACGGGCCTCGGCATCCGCGAGACGATCCTGTTCCCGCTCGTCAAGTAGAACGCGCACTCAGGCCGCCGTCTCGCCGCGGCGGAACGCCCACTCGGGCAGCACCGCCGCGCCGATCATGGTCGCGAGGAGCTGCGCGAGGCCGTACTCGGGATCGATCTCGCCGACCATGTCGAGGTACCGACCGGCATGGCTGGACCGGCCGAGCGCCCACGACAGCCAAGCCGCTGCGGTGAGGGGTCCTGGGCGGGACGCGCGCGGCGCGCGGGTCGCCGCCGCACGGACGACCGCCAGCGCCTGCTCCAGGCGATCGAGATCGGGGCGAGGACCGCGTCCGAGAAACACCTCGCCCAGATCGTCGGGCACGGCCGTGCGGTCGTCGGCGAACTCGAGCTGCGCGTCCAGCGTGCGCACGCCACCGAGGATGTCGGTGGCCCACTGCGTGAGGGCGACGTCACGCAGCAGCGGTCGGTCGAGGCACCAGAGCAGCGCCGCCATGGCGAAGGTCGGCAGTTCCTCGCGCATCGCCAGCACCGCCTCGAAGAACATCGGGACGTCGTCGAGCAGCAGGACCGCCGCGAGCGCCTGCGGGTCGTCGCGAGCGGTGGGCGCCGTGTCGCGGTCGAGCAGCTCGCTGATCCGGAGCAGTGCGCGCCCGACTCGCTCGCGCTCGGCGAAGTCTGCCGCAGGAAGGTCGGCACCCGCGCACTGGTCGCCCGACACGTCGCCGATCCCGTGCACTCGCGGAGCGGACTCCTGATCGAACTCCTCGAGCTCGGGCTCGTCGACGAGATAGCTCGACCACCCCGACGGGGTCACGCACAGCGCATCGACGATGTCGAGCCCGGCGTCCGACGCGCACCCGAGCACCACGTCGACCTCTACCGCGAAGGGCAGCACGAGGCCGTCCCGCGTGACCTGGGCCTCGTCGTCCGTGTAGACGACGACGGCCACGGCATCCGTCCTCTCCACCCTGGCGACGAGAGCGACGGCGGTGTCGGCGTACTCGGAGAGGTCGACATCGCCGCGGGGGAGATCGAGCCGCATGGCTCCCGTGGTGCGGGTCGCGTGGAAGGGCAGCAGCACGAGGCTCTCGCGCGGCGTGAAGCCGGCGAGCGAGGGGATGATGCGAAGGAAGTCGGAGGAGCTGGAGGCGCGGAGCACGGTGGTCATGCGCCGAGTGTGGTCGAGCGCCCGTCGGCTGTGGGGCGATTCCACAGGGCGCGGACCTGATCTCTGGGAGCCGTCGAATGTGCAGGAGCAGTGGCTCGCGTACCATGGAGGGATGGAGAACTTCTGGCTCGCGGTCGCCTGGTCGATCCTCCCGACCATCGGCGTGAGCGTCGTGTTCTTCTTCGTGCTCCGCGGGATCCTCCGGTTCGACCGCACCGAGCGCAAGGTGCATGCGCGCATCGAGGCCGAGGAGCGCGCCGCACGTGGACTGCCCCCGCGCCCCTGAGCGACGTCCGACCCATCGGCTACTGTGTAGCGAAGACACCGGGTCGAGCATCCGCTCCCCGCGATCCCCGCTGCGGGCCGAGAGGGAGCGATGACGACCGAGAGCTGGGGCTGGTGGATCACCGGCTTCCTCCTGCTGCTCGATCTGGCGATCCGCATCACCGCGATCATCGTCATCCCGCGCAATCGCCGCCCGACCGCCGCCATGGCGTGGCTGCTGGCGGTGTTCTTCATCCCGTTCGTCGGCGTCTTCCTCTTCATCCTGATCGGGAACCCCCGGCTGCCGCGTGCGCGCCGCCGCAAGCAGGATCAGATCAACGAGTACATCGCCGAGACCAGCGAGCACCTGCACTTCGGCACCCTGCGTCCCGACGCACCGAGCTGGTTCCCCCCGCTCGTCGAGATGAACCACCGACTCGGCGCCCTCCCGATCTCCGGTGACAACGGCGCGCACCTCATCGGCGGGTATCAGGAGTCGCTCGACGCGATGGCCGACGCGATCCGCACGGCACAGGACTACGTGCACGTCGAGTTCTACATCCTCCAGTCCGACGCATCGACCGACAATTTCTTCCGCGCGCTGGAAGAGGTCGCCGAGAGGGGCGTGCACGTTCGCGTTCTGCTCGATCACTGGGCGAACAGGTGGAAGCCCCGCTACAAGGCCACGATCAAGCGCCTCAACCGCATGGGAGCCGACTGGCACCTCATGCTGCCGGTGCAGCCGTTCAAGGGGAGGATGCAGCGGCCGGATCTGCGCAATCACCGCAAGCTCCTCGTGGTCGACGGCAAAGTCGCGTTCCTCGGCTCCCAGAACGTCACGGACTCGACCTACAACCTGTCCAAGAACATCAAGCGCGGGCTGCACTGGGTCGACCTCATGGTGCGCATCGACGGGCCGGTCGTGCTGAGCGTCAACGCGATCTTCCTCAGCGACTGGTACAGCGAGACCGACGAGGTGCTGCAGGAGATCGATATCTCGCATGCTGAGCCGGGATCGGGCGACCTCGACTGCCAGGTGGTGCCGTCGGGACCCGGGTTCGAGGTCGAGAACAACCTGCGTCTCTTCCTCGGCCTGCTGTACGCGGCCAAGCAGAAGATCATGATCGTCAGCCCCTACTTCGTGCCCGACGAAGCGCTGCTCCTGGCGGTCACAGCCGCGGTCGACCGCGGCGTCGAGGTGGAGCTGTTCGTCTCCGAGGAGGGCGATCAGGCCATGGTCTACCACGCCCAGCGCAGCTACTACGAGGCGCTGCTGCGGGCGGGCGTGCGCATCTGGATGTACCGCAAGCCCTTCATCCTCCACACCAAGAGCCTCACGATCGACGACCAGGTGGCCGTCATCGGCTCCAGCAACATGGACATGCGGTCGTTCGGCCTCAATCTCGAGGTGTCGATGCTGGTGCGCGGCGAAGAGTTCGTCGCCGAGATGCGCGAGGTCGAAGACGAGTACCGGTCGCTCAGCCGCGAGCTCACGCTCGACGAGTGGATGCAGCAGCCGCTGCGCTCCACGGTGCTCGACAACCTCGCGCGCCTCACCTCGGCGCTGCAGTAACGGCTCGGCCGCACTTCGTCAACGGTCCTTTCCGGCCACTTTCCCCGTGGCTAGCCTGAGAGCATGACTTCCCCCAGGCTCGTCACCGCCACGCTGTCCGCCTTCGCCGCCGCACTGCTGCTCGCCGGGTGCACCGTCGGGCCGGGCGCAGAGGCGGGGCAGACCACGTCCGATCCGTCGTCGGGACCCGGCACTTCCGACGAGGTCGACGAGATGGAGGGCACGATCCTCGATGACGGTCGGTCCTTCGCGGTCGTGACCTGGGGCTCATCCACCTGCATCCCCCGGGTCGACGAGGTGAGCGCCGACGTACAGACCGTCACGGTGACTCTCGTCGATTCGGATGCCGATGAGGTCTGCACCGCCGACATGACGCAGCGCGCCAGCCTCGGCACCCTTCCCGAGGGCGTCGACCCCACGCAGGACGTCACGCTGAACGTGACGTACGGCGAGCTGGAGGACGACGTCGACCTGGCGGGCGACGCGGCCTTCACCGGGTCGCCGGGGTCGCCGACCGAGTATACGCCCTCGGCGGGGTGGTTCGACGACTCCTCGCTCGTGCTGCTCACCTGGGGCTCGTCGGGCTGCCCGCCCGTGGTCGACAGCATCGAAGGGTCGGGCAACACGGGAACGGTGACCTTCGCGACCGACCCCGAGCGGATGTGCACGATGGACATGGCACCCCGCGGGACGATCCTCTCCTTCGACGACGACGCGATCGACGACGACGACTTCACGCTCACGCTCGTGGGCGACTCGCTAGACGGCACCGTGCAGGTCCGCGGCTGACGCCCGGCGCGGCCACGGCGAGCGTCAGAGCGACGAGATCGCATGCCCCGCGGGGAGGGCGAGCAGCAGGGCGCCCGGATCGACTCGGCAGGTGATGCGCACGGCGGAACCGAACTCGTCGCCGTCGAGCTCGATGGGCGTCGGCCTGTTCGCCGCCGCTTCGGCGACGGTGCCGCGGAAGTAGTGCACCGACGCGTCCCTGCCCCGGCGGTCGAGCACACGCCGTCCGGCGCGGAACCGCCGCAGCACCGAGTTGTCCCACCAGATCTTGCGCCACACGCCCAGCCAGCCCAGCACGCCGGTCGGCTGGATCACCGCAAGGTCCAGCGTGGCATCCGTGATCGACGCGTCGGGGATCAGCGCGATCCCGGCCGGCAGCGTGCCGCAGTTCGCGAAGAGGATGCTGTGCACCTTCGTCGTGTGCAGACGCCCGTCGTCGATCTGGAACACCGCGCGGAAGGGCTCCGCCGTCACGAGCGAGCGCGCCGCGCCGTCGACGTAGGCGATCCAGCCGACCGAGCGCTTGAGGTCGGGGCGGGTGTTCGCGATCATGTCGGCGTCGAGGCCCATGCCGGCGAGCACGACGTACGCATGCTCCTCCTCGTCGCCGTCCTCGCGCGTGAGGCGAGCCCATCCGATGTCGATCGGATACCGGAAGTCGCCCAGCGCAGCCCTGATCATGTCGTCGGGGCCGGCGAGGGGCAGTCCGAGGTTCCGGGCGAGGAGGTTGCCGGTGCCGCTCGGAAGGATCGCCAGGGGCACGCCGGTGCCTGCGATGGTCTCCGCGACGGCCCGCACGGTCCCATCGCCGCCGGCGACGAGGACGACGTCGACCCCGCGCTCCAGCGCCTGGGCGGTCGCGCGCTGCCCGGCATCCTGGACCGTCGTCGGATAGAACGCGGGGTGCTCCCACCCCGCCTCCTTGGAGAGGTCGCGCACCCGCGCGCGCAGGTCCTTCTCGGCGACCTTGATGGGGTTGTAGACGAGAGCGGCCTGTCGGCGGGCCGGTGAGCTCTTCGTCATGGCGCTACTCTAACGCCGCGCGGAACGGCCTCCCGCCGCGCTGACGCGCCCGGGACTCGCCATAGACTTGGTGGATGATCGACCTCGCACTCCTCCGCGAAAACCCGGAGATCGTCCGCCGTTCTCAGGCCGCCCGTGGCAACGACCAGGGCACCGTCGACGCCGCACTCGAGGCCGATCGATCGCGCCGCGCGGCACTCGCCGCCTTCGAGGAGCTCCGGGCCGAGCAGAATGCGTTCGGCAAGCAGGTCGCGAAGGCGCCGAAGGAGGAGAAGGCCGCACTCGTCGCACAGGTCAGGGACCTCGCCGACCGGGTCAAGCAGGCCCAGCAGACCTCGAACGAGGCGTCCGAGAAGGCGTCCGAGGCGCTCGCGCGCATCGAGAACGTCGTGATCGACGGCGTGCCGGCCGGTGGGGAGGCCGACTTCGTCGAGCTCCGCCGCGTGGGCGAGGTGCCCGCGTTCGACTTCGAGCCGCGGGACCACCTCGAGCTCGGTGAGATCCTCGGAGCGATCGACATGGAGCGCGGCGCCAAGGTCTCCGGCGCCCGGTTCTACTTCCTGCGCGGGATCGGGGCGCGTCTCGAGATCGCCCTCATGAACCTCGCCCTCGACAAAGCGCTGCAGAACGACTTCGTGCCGCTGATCACGCCCACGCTCGTGCGCCCGGAGATCATGCAGGGCACCGGCTTCCTCGGCGAGCACGCCGACGAGGTCTACCACCTGGACAAGGACGACGACCTGTACCTCGTCGGCACCAGCGAGGTCGCACTCGCCGGATATCACAAGGACGAGATCGTCGACGTCGGTCGCGGACCGCTCCGCTACGCGGGCTGGTCGACCTGCTACCGGCGCGAGGCGGGTTCGCACGGCAAGGACACCCGCGGCATCATCCGCGTGCACCAGTTCAACAAGCTCGAGATGTTCGTCTACACCACTCCTGAGGATGCCGAGGCGGAGCACCTGCGCCTCGTCGCGCTGCAGGAGGAGATGCTCACCTCGCTCGGTCTCGCCTACCGGGTGATCGACGTGGCGGCGGGCGATCTCGGATCCAGCGCGGCGCGCAAGTACGACATCGAGGCGTGGGTCCCCACGCAGGGCGCGTTCCGCGAGCTCACCTCGACCTCCAACTGCACGACGTACCAGGCTCGTCGCCTCGACGTGCGGTACCGCCCGGCGGCGGAGGACGGCCAGCAGGCGAAGACCCAGCCCGTCGCGACCCTCAACGGCACGCTGGCGACCACCCGATGGATCGTCGGGCTGCTCGAGACGCACCAGCAGGCCGACGGATCCGTCCGCGTGCCCGAGGTGCTGCGCCCGTACCTGGGCGGGCTCGAGGTGCTGGAGCCGAACGCATGACCTCCTGGCTCGTCGGTCTCGACGTCGACGGCACGATCCTGCTGCAGGACGAGTCGATGAGTCCCGGCGTGCCCGAGGCCGTCGCTCGACTGCGCGACGCCGGGCATGAGGTCACCATCGCGACCGGCCGCAGCTGGAACGCCACCGAGCGGTACGTCGACCTGCTGGGTCTCACTCCGGAGTACGTGGTGTGCTCGAACGGCGCCGTCACGATGCGGCGCGTCAGAGACGAGTGGGAGCGCTGGCACATCGAGACGTTCGACGCGTCACCCGTGCTCGCGCTGCTGCGCGCCCGTCTGCCCGAGGCGCGGTATATGGTCGAGCTCGCGTCCGGCCAGCGTCTCTACACCGAGCACCTCGACGACTGGACCCTCGACGGCGGTCGTCAGGTCGGATTCGAGGAGCTCGTCGCCGAACCGGTCTCGCGCGTCGTCGTCGTCTCGCCCGGCCACGACGAGGAGGACTTCCACCGCCTCGTCGCCGACGCGGGCCTGAACGAGGTGTCGTACGCGATCGGCTGGACGGCATGGCTCGACATCGCTCCGCAGGGCGTCGACAAGGGGACCGCGCTCGAGCGCGTGCGCACGCAACTGGGCTTCGGCGGCGAGCGGGTGCTCGTCGCTGGAGACGGCCGCAACGACATCGGCATGTTCGCGTGGGCGCGGGAGCTCGGCGGACGCGCCGTCGCCATGGGGCAGGCGCCCGACGAGGTGAAGGCCGCGGCGGGAGAGACGACGGCCGATGTCGAGGACGGCGGACTCGCCGACGCGCTGAACACGCTTCCAGCGGCTGCCCAGGTCAGCGCGGGAGAATAGAACTCGGCTAGACTCACGGCTTGTCGGCGGATTCGTCTGTCGGGAGGGTTGTCCGAGCGGCCGATGGAGCTGGTCTTGAAAACCAGTGGGCAGAGATGTCTCGTGGGTTCGAATCCCACACCCTCCGCTTCGAAGCACGGTGTCGCCGCACCGAGACGCTGAACCGAAAGGCCCCGAGTGAGTCCCCACACCCGCCGCCGCCGTACCCTCGCACGGCACGGACAGCAGCGCACCCCGGGTGCGGTCAGCCAGCTCCTCAAGTTCATCGCGATCGGCCTCGCGGTCGTCCTCGTGAGCGGTCTCGGCGTCGCGGCGTACGTCGCCTACGACCTGACCAGCACCGTGAGCGCCAACGCCGTCGAACTGGACGGCACGGATGAGCTTCCCCCGGACATCGGCGAGTACAAGGGCGGGTTCAACCTGCTCCTCACCGGCGTCGACACCTGCGAAGAGGCGTACGCGCAATACTTCGGCGCGCGGTGCGACGGTCCGGATTCCGAGGGCACGCTCAACGATGTGAACCTGCTCGTCCACGTCTCGGAGGAGCCGCGCCGCATCACCGTGGTGAGCTTCCCGCGCGACCTCATGCTCGGCATCCCCGCGTGCGAGGACGACGAGGGCAACATGCACTCCGCGATGAGCAAGCAGCCGCTCAACACCGCATACACCGACGGCGGCCTGAACTGCGTCGCGAAGACGATCACGCAGCTCACCGGGCAGGAAATCCAGTTCGCGGCCTCCGTCACGTTCGGAGGTGTGATCGAGATCACCAACGCGATCGGCGGCGTCGACGTCTGCCTCGCCACCCCCATCAAGGACAGGTACACGGGCCTCGACATGGCCGCGGGGACCCACACGGTTCAGGGTCTGCAGGCGCTGCAGTTCCTGCGCACCCGCCACGGAGTCGGCGATGGAAGCGACCTCGGACGCATCGGGAACCAGCAGCAGTACATGTCGAGCCTCGTGCGCAAGCTCATCAGCAGCGACACCCTCGGCAACTTCCCCATGATGCTCAAGCTCGCGAACACGGGACTGAGCAACATGGAGACCAGTACCTCGCTCGCCAACCCCACGATGATCGCGCAGATCGCCCTGGCTGTGAAGTCGGTGCCCTTCGAGGACATCGTCTTCCTCCAGTACCCGACCGGCACGGATTCCGACAACCCGAACAAGGTCGTCGCGAACAAGTCGGCCGCGCAGGCGATGTGGGATGCGATCAACGAGAACGCCCAGCTGCAGGTGACGCACGAGAACACCGCGAACGACGGTGTCGTCGTGGCGGATCCGGCACCGCAGGATCCGGCAGTGCCGGACCCCGCCGCGACCGCACCGGCGACCGAGGAGCCGACCAACGTCGTGGCGCTCCCGAGCTCGATCAAGGGCAACTCGGCGGCGCAGCAGACCTGCTCCAACGGCAACGTCCGCTGAACCGCGGCGGCGCCTCTCGCGGGTCCGAGGTCAGCGCTCGACCGTCGGCGGGTACAGCACGTCCATGAGTGCTTCGAGGATGCCGGGCATGTCGACCGACGGATCGATCAGCCACTGCAGCTGCAGCCCGTCGGCGACGGCCTGCACGACCCGCGCTGTCGTGTCCGCGTCGAGCGCCGCTCGCTTGGCCGCATCGCCGTGGAACGCCTCGGCGATGCTTCCGCGGAGGCGTTCGCTGCGCTCCAGGAAGTACCGGTGGGCGGGATGCTCGGGGTCGGCGGCGTCCACCGCCAGGCGCGAGAACAGCTCGACGACGCCCGGCACCTCGGCGTTGTGGCGGATGACGTCGAGGAAGGCCGCTTTGGCGTCGACGGGATCGTGCATGCGGGGATCGCGCTCGTCGTGCTCGTCGCGCGTGCGGAGCACCTCGGTGAAGAGCTCTTCCTTCGATCCGAAGTAGTGCAGCAGCGCCGCGGGGGTGACGCCCACGGCTTCGGCGATCTGCTTGAGTGACGCGTTGCGGTAGCCGGTTCGACCGATGACGTCCAGGGCGCTCTCCAGGATCTCCTGACGCCGGGCGACACCCTTCGCGTATGAACCTCGTCGTGCCATCCCTCGACCCTAATCCTGAATGCTGTTTGGATTCCAATACTGACTGTCGTATGGTTTTCGGAAGACACCGCCGTCGCCGCGAAAGGACGACCATGACCGACACCTCGGCATCAGACCTCACCCTCGAGGAGAAGGCCTCGCTCACGAGCGGAGCGGACTTCTGGACCACCAAGGCCATCGACCGCATCGGCCTGCCGTCGATCATGATGACCGACGGTCCGCACGGACTGCGTAAGCAGGCCGACGCCACCGATCACCTCGGTCTCGCCAGCAGCGTGCCGGCAACGTGCTTCCCTCCGGCCGTGGGGATCGGATCGTCGTTCGACCCCGAACTCGTCGAGCGCGTCGGCGCCGCGATCGGCGTGGAGGCCGCGATCGAGAACGTGGCGGTCGTGCTCGGCCCCGGCATCAACATCAAGCGCTCCCCGCTCTGCGGCCGCAACTTCGAGTACTTCTCGGAGGATCCGTTGGTCTCGGGCATCCTCGGGGCGGCCTCGGTACGCGGCATCCAGTCGCAGGGGATCGGGTCGTCGCTCAAGCACTTCGCCGCGAACAATCAGGAGTTCGACCGGATGCGGGCGAGCTCCGACGTCGACCCTCGGCCCTTGCGCGAGATCTACCTGCGCGGCTTCGAGCGGGTCGTGCGGGATGCGCAGCCGTGGACCGTCATGTGCTCGTACAACCGCATCAACGGCGTCTACGCCTCGGAGGACCCGTGGCTGCTGACCCAGGTGCTCCGCGACGACTGGGGCTTCGACGGCCTCGTCGTCTCGGACTGGGGCGCCGTCAACGACCGCGTCGCCGGCGTCGCGGCGGGCCTCGATCTCGAGATGCCGTCGTCGGGAGGGCGGACGGATGCTCAGCTCGTCGCCGCCGTGTGGGCCGGCGAGCTCGACGAGAGCGTGCTCGACGTCGCCGCCGATCGCGCGATCGCCCTCGTCCGCGAGGCGCAGACGCGTGATGCCGTGCAGGGGCCGCTCGACGTGGACGCCCACCACGCCCTCGCCCGCGAGGCGGCTGGGCGGTCGATCGTGCTTCTCAAGAACCAGGATGCCGTGCTGCCGCTCGCCCCCGAGCAGCGTGTGGCCGTGATCGGAGCGTTCGCGACCGAGCCTCGTTTCCAGGGTGCCGGTTCTTCGCTCATCAACCCCACGCGCGTCGACACCGCCCTCGACGAGATGCGCGCGGTCGGCGGGGATCGTGTCTCGTACGCGGCGGGGTTCGCAGTGGAGGGCGGTGCCGTCGCGGCATCCGGTCGTTCCGCTGCGGACCTGCGGTCCGAAGCCGTCGCCGCCGCGCGGACGGCCGAGGTGGCCGTCGTGTTCCTGGGGCTGCCTGCCGCGGAGGAGTCAGAGGGATTCGACCGCGACCACATCGACCTTCCCACCGCGCAGCTCTCGCTGCTGGATGCCGTGATCGAGGCGAATCCGCGCACGGTCGTCGTGCTGTCGAACGGCGGAGTCGTCGCGCTCCCGTTCGCCGACCGGGTGCCCGCGATCGTCGAGAGCTGGCTGCTGGGGCAGGCCGGCGGTGGAGCGGTCGCCGATGTGCTCTACGGCGCGGTGAACCCGTCGGGCAAGCTCACCGAGACCATCCCGCTGCGACTCGAGGACAACCCGTCCTTTGGCAACTTCCCCGGGGAGTTCGGCCACGTGCGCTACGGCGAGGGCATCCTCGTCGGCTACCGCTGGTACGACGCCAAGGGACTCGACGTCGCGTTCCCCTTCGGGCACGGGCTCTCGTACACGACGTTCTCGTACGGCGCTGCGACGGCATCCGTCGCAGACGACGGCGATGTGACCGTGCGCGTCGACGTGACGAACAGCGGCGACCGCGACGGGCGCGAGGTCGTCCAGGTCTATGTCGCTCCGGTGCGGTCAGCCGTGCAGCGGGCTCCGCGCGAGCTGAAGGCGTTCTCGTCGGTGGCGCTCGCCGCGGGGGAGACGCGCACGGTGGAGCTCGTCGTGCGCCGCCAAGACCTCGCCTACTGGGACGTCCGGGTCGACCGCTGGGTCGTCGAGGGCGGTGACTACACCGTCGAGGTGGCCGCGTCGAGCCGCGACATCCGCACCACGGCGACGGTCGCGGTCGAGGGTGACGAGGTGTCGCTGCCGCTGACCCTGAACTCGTCGATCGGAGATGTGGTGTCGCATCCGGTGGCCGGTCCGATCGTCATGGAGGCGCTGGGCGGACTGATGGGCGGCCTGACCGGCGCCGACTCCTCGGCCGCATCCATGATGCCGAACGACGAGGCGATGCAGAAGATGATGGCGTCGTTCCCCATCGGGCGCCTCATCGGCTTCCCCGGTGTCGACGTGACGCATGAGCAGATCGAGCAGCTGCTCGCCGGCGCGAACGCGGGGTCGCTGCCGCAGGGCTGACGCGCTCTTTCGCCTCGAGGCCCACCACCCCCGTCAAGACCCACCGTCCGCGACGTCGTGCGTGGTGGGTCTCGACGCGCGTGGTGGGTCTCGGCAGAGGGAGCGTCAGGCGCGCGGGGTGTACCGCGTCGGGGGGTGAGTTGCGGCGACGAGCTCGCGCAGCTCCTCGAGCGTGGCGGGGGCGGCGCCGAGAGAGCGCGCCTGCACGAGGACGTTGCCGAGCGCCGTCGCCTCCACCGGACCGGCGAGGACGGGTAGGCCCGTGCGATCGGCCGTCGTCTGGCACAGCAGGCGGTTGAGCGAGCCCCCGCCGACGAGGTGGATGCTGTCGACCTCACGACCCGTGAGCCCCACCGCGGTGCGGATCGCGGCGGCGAACGCGGCCGCGATCGACTCCACGATCGAGCGTGCGAAGGTCGGGCGGGACGTCGGCGCGTCGTCGCCGAGGAGGGTGGTGATCCGTGCGGGCATGTCACCGGGGGCGCTGAGGGACGGGTCGTTCGCGTCGAACAGAGCCACGTCATCCCGGACGGCCGAGGCCTCGTCGAGCAGGGCGGGCAGATCGATCGCTGCGCCGTCCTCTGCCTCCCAGGCCCGTACCGTCTCGCTCAGCAGCCACAGTCCCGTGACGTTGTGCAGGAAGCGGTAGCGGCCGTCGACTCCGCGCTCGTGCGTGAAGTTCGCCTCGCGCGCGGCATCCGTCAAAGTAGGCTCGGCCAGTTCGACGCCGACGAGGCCCCACGTGCCGCACGAGATGTACGCCGAGTGCGGGGACGACAGCGGCACGGCGGCGACGGCGGAAGCGGTGTCGTGCGACCCCACCGCGATGACCGGCAGTTCCGCGCCGATGCGCTGCGCGAGTTCCGGGCGCAGCGTGCCGATCACGGTGCCGGGGTCGACCAGCGGGGGCAGGATGCGGGCACGGATGCCGAGACGGCTGACGATCTCGGCATCCCACTCGCCCGTCGTCACGCCGAGCAGGCCCGTGGTCGAGGCGTTCGTGCGCTCGGCCACCGCGGAACCCGTGAGGAGGTACGCGATGAGGTCGGGGATGAGGAGAGCCACGTCCGCCTCGAGCAGTCGTGCGTCCGCGCGGTACTGGTACAGCGTGTTGAACGGAAGGAACTGCAGACCGTTGCGCTGGTAGAGCTCCGCGAACGGCGCGACCGCGTGCACCTCGACGACTCCGCGAGCCGTGCGGTCGTCACGGTAGTGGAACGGCTCCGCGAGCAGCTCGCCGTCGGCGATCAAACCGTAGTCGACCGCCCAGGAGTCGATGCCGATGCTTTCGACGCTGGGTTCCCGGCGCACGGCCTCCGCGAGTCCGGCGAGGATGTTCTCGTACAGGGCGCCGAAGTCCCAGTGCAGGCCGTCCTCACGCTCGACCGGTCCGTTGGGGAACCGCGACACGAGCTCGAGGTCGAGCCGTCCGTCGCCGATGCGACCGATCACGACGCGTCCGCTCGTCGCCCCGAGGTCGACGGCGGCGACCGCGCGGACGGTCATGGGCATACCCCATCGGTGCCGAGCCACCCTCTTGTGCGCGAGCGACCCCCGTATTCGCCGTTCAGAGAGGGGTGGCTCGCGCGCAGAGGGGTGGGTCGGCGAGGGGGGAAGCGGGACGTGATCATCGGAGGAAGGCTGCGGCGACGCCGGAGTCGACCGGGATGTGCAGGCCCGTGGTGCGGCTGAGCTCGGGTCCGGTGAGCACGTAGACGGCGTCGGCGACGTTCTCGGGCACGACCTCGCGCTTGAGGATCGTGCGGTTGGCGTAGAACTGGCCGAGGTCCTCTTCGGCGACGCCGTAGGTCGCGGCACGGTTCGCACCCCATCCCGAGGCGAAGATGCCCGAGCCTCGCACCACGCCGTCGGGGTTGATGCCGTTGACGCGGATGCCGAATTCGCCGAGCTCGACCGCGAGCAGCCGCACCTGGTGGGCCTGGTCTGCCTTGGTCGCGGAGTAGGCGATGTTGTTCGGGCCGGCGAAGACGGAGTTCTTCGACGAGATGTAGATGATGTCGCCGCCGAGCTTCTGGTCGATCAGCACGCGGGCTGCGGCCTTGGACACGAGGAACGAGCCCTTGGCCATGACGTCGTGCTGCAGGTCCCAGTCCTTCTCGGTGGTCTCCAGCAGCGGCTTCGAGAGCGAGAGGCCGGCGTTGTTGACGACGAGGTCGACGCCGCCGAACGCGAGCATGGCCTCGTTCAGCGCCGCCTGCACGGCATCCGCGTCGGCGACGTTCGCGGCGACGCCGATCGCGACATCCGTGTTGCCGAGTTCAGCGGCGGCGGCCTGCGCCTTCTCCAGGTCGAGGTCTGCGACGACGACGCAGGCGCCCTCGGCAGCGAGACGGGTCGCGATCGCCTTGCCGATGCCGCTGGCCGCGCCGGTGACGAACGCGATACGGCCCTGGTGGCTCTTCGGCTTCGGCATCCGCTGCAGTTTGGCCTCTTCGAGCGCCCAGTACTCGATGCGGAACTTCTCGGCGTCGGAGATGGGGGAGTAGGTCGACAGCGCCTCGGCACCGCGCATGACGTTGATCGCGTTGACGTAGAACTCCCCGGCCACGCGGGCGGTCTGCTTGTTCGCCCCGTACGAGAACATGCCCACGCCGGGGATCAGCACGATGAGCGGGTCCGCACCGCGGATCGCGGGCGACTCGGCGGTCGCATGGGCGTCGTAGTACGCCTGGTAGTCGGCGCGGTACTCGGCGTGCAGCTCGTGCAGGCGCGCGAACTGCTCCTCGAGCGACGCCGTGGCCGGCAGATCCAGGATCAGCGGCTTGACCTTCGTGCGCAGGAAGTGATCGGGGCAGCTCGTGCCCAGGGCCGCCAGCGCGGGCGCCTTCTCGGAGGCGAGGAAGTCGAGCACGACCTCGGAATCGGTGAAGTGGCCGACCATGGGCTTGTCGGTCGACGCGATGCCGCGGATCGTGGCGGCGAGAGCCGCAGCACGCTCGCGGCGCTCGGTCTCGGGCAGCGCCTCGAAGCCGGCGCGCACGGCGCCGAAGGGGTCGGCCTTGCCGTGGGACTCGATGTACGCCGCGGCGGTGTCGATGATCCAGAGCGAGTTCCTCTCGGACTCCTCCGAGGTGTCGCCCCACGCGGTGATGCCGTGACCGCCGAGGATGCAGCCGACCGCCTGCGGGTTATGCGCCTTGATCTCGGCGATGTCGAGTCCGAGCTGGAAGCCGGGGCGACGCCACGGCACCCACACGACCCTGTCGCCGAAGATCTTCGTCGTCAGCTCCTCGCCGTCGGCCGCCGTCGCGATCGCGATACCCGAGTCGGGGTGCAGGTGGTCGACGTGCGCCGCATCGACCAGGCCGTGCATCGCGGTGTCGATCGACGGGGCGGCCCCGCCCTTGCCGTGCAAGGTGTAGTCGAACGCGGCGACCATCTCGTCCTCGCGGTCCACGCCCGGGTACACGTCGACGAGCGCCCGCATGCGGTCGAGGCGGAGCACCGCGAGTCCCTGCTCGGTCAGCGTGCCCAGATCGCCGCCCGAGCCCTTGACCCAGAGCAGCTCCACCGGCTGCCCGGTGACCGGGTCGGTCTCGGTGCCCTTCGCCGAGGTGTTGCCCCCGGCGTAGTTCGTGTTCTTCGGGTCGGCGCCCAGGCGGTTCGACCGCTCGATCAGAGCGGCGGCGGTGGGGTTCGTCATCAGTCGTGTTCCTTGATCGAGGGTCGTGGGAAGGGCGCTCAGGCGCCCCAGCCGGCCTGCACGCCGCCGACGCGGTCGGCGGCGATCTTCCGCTGGTACCCCGACTCGGCGTAGGCCTTCATCGGGTCGGCGGGAAGGCCGCGGCTCTCGCGCCACTCGGCGAGGGCGGGGCGGACGTCGGTGGAGAACGCGTCCATGAACACGGCGTTGGCCGCGAGCACGTCGCCCGACTTCTGCGCGGCGGTCAGGGCGTCGCGGTCGACGAGCAGCGCGCGAGCGGTCATCTCCTGCACGTTGAGAACGGAGCGGATCTGGCCGGGGATCTTGTCTTCGATGTTGTGGCACTGGTCGAGCATGAACGCCACGTCGGGGTTGTTCAGGCCGTCGCCGCGGATGACCTCGAAGAGGATGCGGAACAGCTGGAACGGGTCGGCCGCGCCCACGATCAGGTCGTCGTCGGCGTAGAAGCGCGAGTTGAAGTCGAACGACCCGAGCTTGCCGAGGCGCAGCAGCTGCATCACGATGAACTCGATGTTCGTGCCGGGGGCGTGGTGGCCGGTGTCGAGACACACCATGGCCTTGTCGCCGAGGGCGCTGACCTGCGCGTAGGAGGTTCCCCAGTCGGGAACGTCGGTGTGGTAGAACGCCGGCTCGAAGAACTTGTACTCCAGCACGAGGCGCTGGTGGTCGCCGAGACGGGCGTAGATCTCCTGCAGCGACTCGTGCAGGCGATCCTGGCGTCCGCGCATGTCGGCCTGGCCGGGGTAGTTCGACCCCTCTGCGAGCCAGATCTTGAGGTCGCGGCTGCCCGTGGCGTCCATGACGTCGATGCAGGCGAGGTGGTGGTCGATCGCCTTGCGGCGGATCGCGGCGTCCTCGTGGGTGAGCGCGCCGAACTTATAGTCGTCGTCCTGGAACGTGTTCGAGTTGATGGTGCCGAGCTCGACCCCGTGGTCCTCGGCGTGCTTGCGCAGGTCGGAGAAGGAGTCGACGAGGTCCCAGGGGATGTGCAGGGCGACGCTGGGTGCCAGAGCCGTGTACTTGTGCACCTGCGCGGCGTCGGCGATCTTCTCCCAGGGGTCGCGCGGCGTGCCGGGCGTGCCGAAGACTTTGAAGCGGGTGCCGGAGTTGCCGAACGCCCAGCTGGGGAGCTCGATGCCCTGCTTCTCGAGCGCGGCGAGGTGGTCAGGGGTGAGGACGGACATTGTCACTCGCTTTCTGTGCAGATGAATCGTTTCATAAGGTATGCCAGACCGCGGCATCCGTCAACCGCTCGCGAGCGAATGGATAAAGTTTCAGCACGGGGGTCGATGTGAGGAGGGCGTGGCGATGGCGGTGAGCGTTCGCGATGTCGCCGATCGCGCGGGCGTCTCGGTCGGCACCGTGTCGAACGTGCTCAACAACGTCGACCGCGTGAAGCCGGAGTCGGTCCGGCGTGTGCAGGCGGCGATCGAGGAGCTGGGGTATGTCCGCAATGACGCTGCTCGCCAGCTCCGCGCCGGTCGGAGCCTCATGGTCGGACTCGTCGTCCTCGACGTGCGCAACCCGTTCTTCACGGAGCTGGCCCGCGGGGCGGAGCGCGAGGCGGCGCGGCGCGGGCTGTCGGTCGTCCTGGCGAACAGCGACGAGGACGTCGTGCAGGAGGCACGCCACATCGACCTCTTCGAGCAGCAGCGGGTGCGCGGCATCCTCCTGTCTCCCTATCAAGAAGCGGGTCCACGGCTGCGGCGCATGCGCGACCGGGGCATTCCCGCCGTGCTCGTCGACCGCCGCGGAGCCGACGACTCCTTCAGCAGTGTGTCGGTCGATGACGAGACCGGCGGATTCCTCGCTGTGCGGCACCTGGTGGACACGGGGCGTCGACGACTGCTCTTCGTCGGCGGTCCACTCGACATGAGGCAGATCGACGATCGACTCAGGGGCGCGCATCGTGCGGTCGTCGGGACGGACGCGGTGCTCGCAACCCTGTCGTCGGAGGCGTCGACGGTCGAGGCGGGGCGCGCTGCAGGCGACAGGATCGCCACGATGCCCGCCGTCGATCGCCCGGATGGGATCTTCTGCGCCAATGATCTCGTCGCGCTCGGCGTGCTGCAGGGGCTGCTGACGCACGGCATTCGCGTTCCCGACGACGCCGCTCTGATCGGCTTCGACGACATCGACTTCGCCGCTGCTGCCGCGGTGCCGCTGTCGTCCGTCCGCCAGCCGAGCCGGCTCATGGGGGAGACTGCGATGCGGATTCTGCTGGAGCACAGCGATGACCCGACGCGAGCGGCCGAGCACGTCGTCTTCCAGCCCGAGCTCGTTGCGCGCGACTCGACTCGACCACCACTCGACGCGTAATGCGGTGCGTTGCGCACGGCCGGTTCGTGACATGCTCCGCGATCCGTTACGATGGCTAGGTGCATCCGGTCTTCACGGAGCGGATGCCTGGAGACGTCGCATAGTCCGGCCTAGTGCACCACCCTGCTAAGGTGGAGTCCCCTCACGGGGACCAGGGGTTCAAATCCCCTCGTCTCCGCAGAGAGAATCCCCCGCTTCGGCGGGGGATTTCTGCGTTCGCGTGTGGTGGCCCGCCCGGGGAAACAGCGATCCCCCTCACGTTCGGGTCGTGAGGGGGATGCGGTATCTCGCTGTGTATGGGGGGCGAGCGGACGCTGTCCTGTCGTGGGATCCCCATCCCGCGTCGCCGATCCCCAGAACGGCCGGAAGCATTCGCTCCGTCGTTGGAGACGTTTCACCTTCCCATGCATTCGCATAGGGCTGCGCGAAGTTTGTACGCAGTCACCAAACGAATGTCCAGAAGCAATCTGCACCTATGTCTAACCTCTACTAGCCAAAGGTCTAGGGCGTGGCTGTACCATCGGCCAGCACCCGTGACCTCCGCACTCAGCTCCGCGGCCAGTCACTGGTCAGGTACGCCTCGACGGCTCGATGCCGGAATGAGTACGGCTTGCCCCGATCGATGATGCCCCGCACGGTGTCGAGGCGCTGCGCTGTCGGCCCCGCCTCCGTGACCCGAGCGAAGCCCATGGCCTCAGCGATGCGCGTCGCGGTGCGCTCGGCGACAGGCAGGTCGGCCATCGCCTGCAGGAGCTGACGCTCGCGAGCAGGGAGACGTTCGAGGATCCGTTCGACATGTGCCGTGGCTTCGCGCTGCGCTCCACGCCACCCCTGTCGGACCTGCGCCGTCGTGATGGTAGAAGACGAGCCGGCGTACCAGGCCTGTTCTCCGGCGAGTTGGAAGAGGAACGGCTCTCCGCGGCAGAGGTCGACGATCGCGGCGGCAGCGCCGGGCTCCATCCGCACTCGGTCTGTGCCGCCGCCCTCATCGGCGACCCGCCACCCATCGAGCACGAACTCCTGCAGTGCTTCCGCGAGATCCTCGTCATCGATGGCGGAGAGGGTGGTGGTCTTGAAGCGACGCGCGAAGGTCGCGCCCTTGCGCGCACCCGCCATGTCTTCGAAGTCGGGGAGACCCGTCAGGTAGACCGCGATCGGCAGGGAGCGACTGACTCGAGCACCGCCCGGCACCTCGACCTCGATCTCGTGGGACAAGGCGTCACCGAGCGCGATGAGCAACTGGGAGAGTGCCTTCTCGTCGGTGATGTTCTGCACTTCATCGATATGGATGAGTGCCACCACCCGTCCGTTACGGACCGCCGCGGTTCCGACCTCCACGAGCAGCTCTGTCAGGGCCGCGTACGGCTCGCGGCCATCCGAACCTCGAAGGGTGAGCGACATGCCGGAGACCGCGACGGCCTGCACTCGGGCGATCGCGTCGCTGATCCGCTTCTCCCGGGTCGAGGGGAGTCCGGCACTGTCCGCGAGGCCGAGCACGGCCTCGGCGACGAGCTTGAGCGGGTCGGCACCCGCCGGGATGCGGAGCTGCGGGGTGACCCAGTCGCCGGCGCGAGCGGCATCCTGCGCGATGCGTCGCACGAGGCTCGACTTTCCGAGCCCGGGTTCACCGAGAATCGTGCGTCCGCGTTCCGGAAGTCCTGCAAGCCTGCGAGGTCGCACGACGTCGCGCCAGTCGCTCAGCTGCTCGGTGCGGCCGGCCCAGACCTCCGGAATGGTGTCGGAGCCGGGACTGAAGGGATTGTCTAGGGCGGTACGCACGTTGATAACATTATCAGAGCTGTCCGTGCGGATAATGTTATCAACAGGCGCGGAGGCGGTCTCATGTGGCACCTGCTGCAGGAATCCGGGCTGGATTGCGGCAGGAGGTGCCAACTGAGGGAGCAGGGTCAGCGGGTGATCTCCTCGAGCACCTCGATCACATGGCGGTAGGCACGACCGGTCGCCCGAGTCATGCCGAGCTCGCACGTGCGGTTGGCGGAGACGTACGCGTCGAACTCGCCCGCGCGCGCGGCTTCCGCGACCTCCGCGGATTCGACCGCGGTGGCGCTCGCTGTGAGCTCGGGATGCAGCATGCCGCGGTCGCCGGCGAACGCGCAGCATCCCCATCCCTCCGGGATGAAGACGTCGTCGGCGACGGCGTTCGCGATGGCCGTCAGGTCGCCGTTCGCTCCCAGTGCCGTCGTCGAGCACGTCGGGTGCACCGCGATGCGCGGCAGCTTCCCGGTGACCGTCAGCGTCGGCAGGAGCTCGCGAGCGACGTAGGTCGTGGCGTCCTCGATCACGATCCCCGCGTATTCGGGATGCTCCGCCGCGCGCTTCGTCAGCATCACGCGCAAGCCCTCGGTGCAGGATGCCGCGTCGCACACGACCGGGATCTCGCCGCCGCGACTCGCATCCCACAGGGCGGCGAGCACGCGGTCGACCATCCGCTCGTACCCCGCCAGGTGGCCCTTCGACTTCCACGGCGTGCCGCAGCACAGTCCGCCCGCGTCGGCGGGGATGGCGACCGGCACCCCCGCGCGGTCGAGCAGGGCGCGGACGGCGTCGCGCGAGCCGATCCCGTGATCCTCCGGACCGAACATCGTGCCGACGCAGGCGCCGAACAGCACGACCTGCGCGTCGGCGGGGTCCTGCGCCGTGGGCGCCTTCGATCCGCCGCGCGGCAGTGCGGCGTCGTACAGCGGAACGACATCGTCGCCGAGGAGGCCGCGGCCGATCGCGGTCACACCGCGGACCAGCGGCGCGGGCAGGGCGTCGGCGACGGTCAGGGCGATGCCGCCCAGGCGGGTCACGGCGCCCCAGCCCTTCGCCGCGGCATCCCACGCCGTGTCCTCGACCTTCGACGCCTCCTCGGCGCGGAGCCTGCGCACGAGGTCGCCGGTGTTGATGTCGACGGGGCAGGCGACGGCGCACATGCCGTCGACCGCGCACGTCTGCACGCCGTCGTAGTCGTAGTCGGCGCGCAGGTCGGCGAGCAGCGCGGTGTCGCCCTGCTCCTCGGCCCACGCCATGTCGCGTCGTAGCACGATGCGCTGACGCGGGGTGAGCGTGATGTCCTTGCTGGGGCACGTGGGTTCGCAGTACCCGCACTCGACGCAGCGATCGACCTCGTTCTCCACCCTCGGCACGCGCTTGAGGTCGTGGAGGTACGACTCCGGATCATCGGACAGCACGACCCCGGGGTTCAGGATGCCGGCGGGGTCGAGCAGGTGCTTGATCTCCCACATCATGTCGGTGAGGACGTCTCCGTACTGGCGCCGCACGAACGGCGCCATGATCCGTCCGGTGCCGTGCTCGGCCTTGAGCGACCCGCCCTGCGCGAGCACGAGATCGACGAGGTCCGCCGTGAAGCGGCGATACCGGGCCAGGCTCTCGGGGTCGTCGAACCGTTCGTTGAGGAGGAAGTGCACGTTGCCGTCCTTGGCGTGCCCGAAGATCACCGACTCCTCGTACCCGTGCTCGGCGAACAGCTCGATGAGCCGCTGGCAGGTGGCGAGCAGCCGGTCGACCGGCACGACGATGTCTTCGAGCAGCGCCGTCGTGCCCGACGGACGCGCTCCCGCGACCGCGGTGTAGAGGCCCTTGCGCACGTGCCACAGCGAGGCCCGCTCGGCCGCGTCGGTGGTGAGGCGCGCGGGCGTCGCGAGGGGCAGCTCGGCGAACGCGGCGAGAGCGGCGGCCGAGGCGGCCTGCAGCTCGTCGACATCGGCGGCGTGCGTCTCGACGAGCAGCGCCGCGTGGTCGCGGACGTCGATGTCGGCGATCGCCGCAGGCACGTCGCTGAGTCCCTGCGCGACGCGCAGGGACGCGGCATCCAGAAGCTCCACGGTCGCGAGGCCCTGTGCGACGAGCCCGGGCAGCGCGGCCATCGCGTCGGCGAGCGTGGTGAAGACGAGCAGCCCCGTCGCGATGCAGGGCAGCACGGGAACGGTGCGGAATCGTGCCTCTGCGACGAACGCGAGAGTCCCCTCGGAACCGATCACGAGGTGCTCGAGGATCTTCACGGGGTCGTCGAAGTCGAGGAGCGCGTTGATGCCGTACCCCATCGTGTTCTTCATCGAGAACTGCTGCTGCACCATCGCGACGTGCGCGGGCGAGGCGCGAAGGCGGTCACGCAGATCGAGCAGTCCCGCGGCGATCGCCGGCTCTCGCTCGCGCAGCAGATCGAGGGCGTCGGGAGCACCCGTGTCGAGCACCGTGCCGCTCGGCAGGACGAGCAGCAGCGAGTCGATCGTGCGGTAGGAGTTCTCGGTGATGCCGCACGCCATGCCGCTGGAGTTGTTGGCGACGACGCCGCCGATCGTGCAGGCGATCTCGCTTGCGGGGTCCGGGCCGAGCTTGCGAAGGTACCGCGCCAGCCGGGTGTTGACCTGTCGCACGGTGGCGCCCGGCTCGACGCGGACGAGCTCGCCGCCGTCCTCGACGACGATGCCGCGGAAGGCGCTGCGGGTGTCGACGAGGATGTCGCCCGACACGCCCTGCCCCGAGAGGCTCGTGCCGCCCGAGCGGAAGGTCATGGTGCGGCCGGCATCCCGGACGGCGGCGAAGGCGCGCGCGACGCCGGCGGCATCGGTCGGCGACAGCACGGCATCCGGGATCAGCAGGTAGTGCGACGCGTCGTGGGCGCGGGCGAAGCGGTCGATGGAGCGTACCGAGACCGCGGTGTCCGGCCCGAGGGTCTCGTCGGACAGCGGGTGCGCGAGCGTGGTGGGCATGAGGCTCCTTCGCCGAATCAAGATTGTCAGACAAGAATACCGAAGACCCTAGCGTCCTCTACGCTGGGGGCATGACCTCTGACGCCGCCGAGCGCCTGGGCGTCGTCGGCGTCGTGGAGGCCGTGACGCGCCGTCTGCGCGACCAGATCCTCGGCGGGGAGATCGGCGCCGACACCGCGCTCACCGAGGCCAAGGTCTCGGCCTCGTTCGGCGTCGCACGCCCGAGCGCGAAGGCCGCGATCGAGCAGCTCGTGGCATCCGGCCTGCTGGTGCGCACCGCGCACCGCAGCGCGCGCGTCGTCGCGATCGACCCGGAGATGGTCCGCGACGTCTACCGCACCCGGACGCGACTCGAGAGCGCCGCACTGCGCGAGCTCGCGCAGAAGCGCACGGTGCCGGAAGCCGCGCGAGCCGCCAACGCGGAGCTGCTCGCCATGCCCGCCGCCGCCGACACGGCGACGGTCGTCCCCGACCTCCGCTTCCACACCGCTCTCATCGACGCGGTCGGCAGCGAGCGCACGTCGCGCATGTACCGGAGCGTGCTCGACGAGGTGCGGTTGTGCATGACCCAGGTGCAGGGCAGGCGACTACTGGAGGCTGCCGAGATCGCGCAGCAGCACGCGGCGATCCTCGACGCGGTCGCCGCCGGCGACGCTGACCGCGCCGCGCGTTTGCTGGGCGACCACCTCGGTGCAGCGGAGGGGCGCCTGGTCGAGGCTCTGGTCAGCCCCGCGAGGTGATGAGCTGCTCGTCGAGGTTGAAGACCTCGACGAGGGTGGTCGCCGCCTGGTCCGCGCGGCCGTCGAGACCGACGAAGAACTCGGCCATCGACGCCTCCCACCGCGCGGCCACGGGAGAAGCGGCGAGGTACTCGCGGGCTGCGTCGTCGTCGTCGGTCTCGTAGTAGCCGAACAGCCGGGCGTGCTCACGGTCGACGAAGATCGAGTAGTTGCGGCGCCCGGCGGCGGCGATCTCGGCGAGCATCTCGGGCCACACGGGGGTGTGGCGCTCGATGTAGGCATCGAGCATCTCGGGCCTCACCTGCAGGGTGAACGCGATGCGGATCATGTCGCTCCTCGGATGTCGGGTGGAGTGGGCTTCAGGGCATGGCGGTCGACCGCCGGACGACCAGTTCCGGCGGGAACACGGTCTGGCGCGGGATGCTCTCGGGGTCGTCGCTCTCCTCCAGCAGGATGCGCAGTGCCGTGCGTCCGATCATGGCGCTGGGCTGGCGGATCGACGAGATGGGCACCGCAGCGGCGCCGGCGAAGGAGATGTCGTCGAAGCCGATCAGCGCGATCTCCTCCGGCACCAGCATCCTCCCGTCCACCGTGAGCGACTGGAGCAGGCCCAGGGCGACGAGGTCGTTCGCCGCGAACAGGGCGTCCGGCCACTCCCGTCGCGGGCGCTCCAGCAGCCGCAGTCCTGCTGCCGCTCCCTCGTCGACGGTCATGGCGGACGTCGACAGCACCTCGAACTCGATCGCCTCGGCGGCGTTGTCGATCGCCACGCGTGCCCCGGCGATGCGGTCGGTCACCTGCCGCATGTCCATCGGACCGCCCACGAAGGCGATGCGGCGACGCCCGGTCTCGATGAGGTGCTCGACCGCGAGGCGCCCGCCCGCGACGGAGTCGACCGACACGGAACTGAACCGGCTCGCGCCCCCGAAGCGGTCGACGAGCACCGCGCGGATGCCGCGGGCTCGCAGGCGCTCGAGCCGGGGATGGATGTCACCGTAGGGCGAGATCAGCACGCCCCGCACCTGCTGCTCCTCGAACAGGTCGAGGTACATCCGCTCGCGAGCCGTGTCCTCGTCGGTGTTGCCGTAGAGGATCGCGATGCCATGGCGCGACGCCTCGTCCTCCGCGCCGCGGACGACGTCGTTGAAGAAGGGATTCTGTCCGTTCAGCACCACGAAGCCCACGGTGTTCGACACCCCGACGCGCAGTTTTCGCGCGGCCTCGTTACGCACATAGCCCAGTTCGTCGATGGCGCGCTGCACGCGCTGCGCCGACTCGGCGGAGACCATGTCCGGTCGATTGAGCACGTTCGACACGGTGCCGACGGAGACGCCGGCGGCGTCCGCCACGTCTTTGATGCTCACCGGCATGTGCGTCGTCATTCCTCGCTGCTGCGCCCTCGCAGCATCCGTTGCGGCCCGTTGCGGTTCGTGTCGAATCCGTGACTTGACCGGATTGTGTTCCATGCCTACAGTAGCCATGAATCGAACCTGAATCGATTCAGATCGTACACCCACCCTCGACGAGGAGGAACCCGTGGCGAACAGCGCTCCGCCCGCACCGACCGATGCTCCGGTGGTGCTCGAGCTGTCGAAGGTCGTGAAGGCCTTCGGTGCCGTCGTGGCTCTGCGATCGGGCAGTCTGCGGCTGCACTCCGGTTCGATCCACGCTCTGATCGGCGAGAACGGGGCCGGCAAGTCCACCCTGGTGAAGATCGTGGCGGGGCTCTACCGACGCGACGGCGGCGACCTTCGTCTCAGCGGCGAAGAGGTCGACTTCACGTCCACCGCCCAGTCGAAGGCGGCGGGGATCGCGGTCATCTACCAGGAGCCCACGCTCTTCCCCGATCTCTCGGTGACCGAGAACATCTTCATGGGACGCCAGGTCACCGGGCGGTTCGGACGGATCGATCGCAAGGCCATGCGCCACGAGGTCGAGCGGCTGTTCACCCGCCTCGGCGTGACGATCGACCCCGATCGCCCCGCCGAGGGACTGTCGATCGCCGATCAGCAGGTCATCGAGATCGCCAAGGCCGTGTCGCTCGATGCCAAGGTGCTCATCATGGACGAGCCGACCGCGGCGCTGTCGGGAGTTGAGGTCGAACGGCTCTTCGCGATCGCGCGCAGTCTGCGCGACGAGGGCCGCGGGTTGATCTTCATCTCGCACCGCTTCGACGAGGTGTTCGCACTGTGCGACACCGTCACCGTCATGCGCGACGGCTCCTACATCTCCACCACGGCCATCGCGGACACGACCCCCTCCGAACTCGTGCGGCAGATGGTCGGCCGTGACGTGACCGACCTCTTCCCGAAACAGGAGGTCGAGATCGGCGGACCCGTGCTGGAGGTCGAAGGGCTGACCAGTCCTGGGGTCTTCCACGACATCAGCTTCACCGTGCGATCCGGCGAGATCGTCGGACTCGCCGGACTCGTCGGCGCCGGTCGCAGCGAGGTCGCCCGGGCGGTCTTCGGGGTCGACGACTACCAGGAGGGACGCGTCACCATGAAGGGCGCCCCGATCCGGCGCGGCCGTCCGACCGACGCGATGCGCGCCGGTATCGCGCTCGTCCCGGAGGACCGGCGCAAGCAGGGACTCGTCATCGAGTCGGGCGTCGGTCGCAACATCACCATGGCGATCCGCCGACAGCTGTCGCGGTTCGGCCTCATCACGACCGGCGTCGAGAACCGCGCGGCGAAGGTCTGGGCGAGCCGTCTCGAGGTGAAGTCGCACGCGCTCGACACCCCCGCGGCCACGCTCTCCGGCGGCAATCAGCAGAAGGTGGTGCTCGCCAAGTGGCTGGCCACCCGCCCCGACATCCTCATCATCGACGAACCGACCCGCGGCATCGACGTCGGCACGAAGTCCGAGGTGCACCGTCTCCTGTCGGAGCTCGCAGGGGAGGGGATGGGCATCCTCATGATCTCCTCCGAGCTCCCCGAAGTGCTCGGCATGGCCGACCGCGTGCTCGTCATGCGCGAGGGCCGGATCACCGCCGAGATCGATCGGCGGGACGCCACCAGCGAGAACGTCATGTTCGCCGCCACGCACGCAACGGAGCAGCACTCGTGACCTTCACATCCACCACCCGCATCCCGGTCTCCGGGCTCACCAAGCGGATCGGCACCCTCGGCAAGGCGCGCGAGTTCGGCATCCTCATCGCTCTGGGCATCGTGGTCGTCGTCGCGACCGCGAGGAACCCGAGCTTCCTGTTCTCCGCCGACGGCTGGCGCGACCTGCTCCTCACGCCGTCGATCCTCGTGCTCGTGGCCATCGGCCAGGCGATCGTCATCATCACCCGCAACGTCGACCTCTCCGTCGGATCGGTGATGGGACTCACGGCCTACCTCACCGGCCGACTGTTCATCGACGTCCCTGCGCTGCCGATCCCCGTCGTGGTACTCCTCGCGGTCGGGTTCGGCGCCGTGCTCGGACTCGTGAACGGCGTCCTTGTGGCCTTCGCCCGTGTTCCCGCGATGGTCATCACGCTCGGCACGCTGTACGCGTACCGCGGCATCAACGTCATGTGGGCGGGATCGACGCGCGTGAACGCCTCCGACATCCCCCGCGAGTTCCTCGCGATCGGCACCGGGCAGCTCCTCACGATCCCGCTTCTCGCGATCGTCGCGGTCGTGCTGCTCGTGGTGATCGCCTGGTACATGCGCAACACCCGCGGCGGACGCGAGTACTACGCGATCGGCTCCGATCCGTCGGCCGCCGAGCTCTACGGCCTGCGGGTCACCCGGCGCGTGCTCTCGGCGTTCGTGCTCTCGGGGGCGCTGGCCGGACTCGCGGGCGTCTTCTACGTCGCCCGATACGGCACGGTCAGCTCTCAAGCAGGAGCGGGGTGGGAGCTGGATGCCGTCGGCGCCGCCGTCATCGGCGGCGTGGCGATCACCGGCGGTGTCGGCACCCTCTGGGGCGCGGCCATCGGCGCCATGCTCCTCATGACCATCAACCGGGCGCTGCCGATCCTCGGCATCCCCGACTTCTGGCAGCGCGCCGTCGTCGGCGTCCTGATCATCGGCGCGATCGTGCTCGACCGCTGGCTCGCGGTCCGGCAGAAGCGGCGCCTCATCGAAGCGAGGGACCAGGCATGACCACCGCGACCACGACATCGACGAACCGCGTCTCGCGCGACTTCGAGAAGCCGCTCTGGCGACGGGTCCTCGTCAGCCGCGAGATGGCCATCGTCGCGCTCCTCGTCATCGTCTCGGCATACGCCATCGCCGCCGTGCGGGGGTTCGGCCAGCCGATCACGCTCAACTACCTCCTGCTCGACGTCGCGCCTATCCTCCTGATCGCTCTGCCGATGACGCTCGTGATGATCACGGGGGAGATCGACCTCTCTGTCGGGAGCATGGTCGGACTCGCGAGCGTCGTGACCGGCGCGAGCGTGCAGGCCGGCATCCCCTTCGAGGTGGCGGCACTGCTCGCGCTGCTCGTCGGCGTCGTCGGCGGAGCGTTCAACGGCTTCCTCGTGACGACCGTCGGATTGCCGTCGCTCGCCGTGACGATCGGCACGCTCGCGCTCTTCCGCGGCCTCGCGGTCGGGGTGCTCGGCACCACGGCCGTCACCGACTTCCCCGAGACGTGGACGGCGCTGGCGAAGGCGAAGATCGCCGGCACGACGATCCCGTACATCATGGTTCCCTTCCTCGTGCTGCTCGTCGTGTTCGTCGTGCTCCTGCAATTCACTCCGTTCGGTCGCGGCGTCTACGCGATCGGTCTCTCGAAGGATGCCGCGCGGTTCTCGGGGGTGCATGTCGAGCGCACGAAGTTCCTGCTGTTCGTGCTGTCGGGCGTCGTGTCGGCTTTCGCGGGCATCTATTTCACACTCCGCTTCGGCAGTGCGCGAGGCGACAACGCGACCGGTCTCGAACTCCAGGTCATCGCCGCGGTGGTGCTCGGCGGAGTCTCGGTGTTCGGCGGTCGCGGTCAGATCTACGGCGTCGTCGCCGCCGTGCTGCTCATCGGCGTGCTCTCCAGCGCGCTGCGTCTGGCCAACGTCACGTCCGACGTCATCAACGTCATCACCGGCGTGCTCCTGGTGCTGTCGGTCGTCGGCGCCAGCATCCTCACCTGGCTCCAGAGAGCCCGACGGCGTCCCGGCCGTCCCCCTCGCGTCGCAGCGTCTCCAGCCTCATGACGAACTGCGCCTCCGGCCGACGGCACCCGTCTCGGTCGTCCGCACGAAAGGAAGAACAATGAAGTTTGCACGCAAGCGTGTGGCCGCCGTGGCGGCAGCCGTCGTCGTCGCGACGCTCGCCCTCGCGGGCTGTGCCGACACGGGCAGCTCCGGCGGGGGATCGACCGGCGGCGAGGGAGGGGGCAGCGACAACCTCGCGATCACCTTCCTGCCCAAGAGCCTCGGCAACCCGTACTTCGACACGTCGAGCAAGGGCGGCAAGGCTGCCGTCGATGAGCTCGGCGGTACGTTCGCCGAGGTCGGCCCCGCGGAGTCCACTCCGGATGCGCAGGTGAGCTACATCAACACCGCGACGCAGCAGGGCGTCGGCGCACTCGTGGTCTCGGCCAACGACCCGAAGGCCATCTGCGACGCACTCGACGAGGCCCGCGACGCCGGTGTCAAGGTCGTCACCTTCGACTCGGACACCAATCCCGAGTGCCGTGATCTGTTCGTCAACCAGGCGACCGCCGAGGGCATCGCGAAGGCGCAGGTCGACCTGATCGCGGAGCAGATCGGCGACGCCGGCGAGATCGCGATCGTGTCGGCCACGGCCAACGCGACGAACCAGAACGCGTGGATCGACATCATGAAGGAGCTGCTCGCCTCCGAGCACCCGAACATCCAGCTGGTCGACGTCGTCTACGGCGACGACGACGAGCAGGTCTCGTTCGACAAGACCGCGGCGCTGCTGCAGAGCCACCCGAACCTCAAGGGCATCATCTCGCCCACGACGATCGGCATCTCGGCCGCTGCGCGCTACCTCTCCACCTCGGACTACAAGGGCAAGGTCGCGCTGACCGGTCTCGGCACGCCGAACCAGATGCGCGAGTACGTCGAGGACGGCACGGTCACGGCGTTCGCGCTGTGGAACCCGGAGGACCTCGGCTACCTCGCCGCGTATGCCTCGGCCGCGCTCATCTCGGGCGAGATCACCGGCGAGGAGGGCGACACGTTCGAGGCGGGCAAGCTCGGCGAGTTCACGGTCGGCGAGGACGCCACCGTGCTGCTCGGCGACCCGTTCGTGTTCGACAAGGAGAACATCGGCGAGTTCGACTTCTGAGTCGAGCTGCTGCAGCACGGAGCGCCCCGGTCGGATTCGACCGGGGCGCTCGTCACTGCTTCAGGGGCGGGATGCCGTCACGCTGTGTTCACTCAGCGAGTGTGGCGGTCCACCGTGCGAGGTGAGCGAGCAGCGCGGCTGCATTCTCGGTGTCGAGGCGACGGGGATCGGCGCCGAACACTCCGTGGAGCGGGTGATCTGCGCGGTGCCGGTCCTGCCCGTACGGGTCTTCTCCCGCGGGGGCGGGGAAGCGGTCGGGGTCGGGGAGTGCGGCGACGTCGACGAGTTCCGGCGACAGCGCGTGCAGCACGAGCGATTCGAAGCGTCCGGCATGGTCGGGCGCGACGGGAGGCTCCGGCGCCTGCCCGAGCGTGCGGGCGACGGCGCGCATCGCGGCATCCGTGTCGTTCCACCGGTCGGCGACGCGGGTCACCAGGTCGCGCTGCTCGTCGGCGAAGTGCCCGCTGAGCAGCACGGCCCGCCGTACGCCGAGCGCGTCGAGTCGCGCGAGGGTCTCTCCGAGCAGCGTCTCGATCGCGTGCGGCGCATCGCTCATGATCGTCCACGGGTACCGCGAGTGCTCGCCGCCGACCGCCTGATAGTACGGGGGCAGCACAATCCCGCCGCGGAGACGGGCAGCCTCGAGGCAGATGCCGTGAGCGGTGAGGGCGTCGAGTCCGATCGGCAGATGCGGGCCGTGGAACTCCAGCGATCCGAGGGGCAGGTAGGCGACGGATGCCGAGGCGAGACGCTCCTCGATCTGCGCGGGGCTCAGCCGCTCGGCGGCGGCCGTGTCGTGGGTGCTCATATGTAGTAGTTCCTTCGCCACTCGGATCCGGCCAACTGGTCGTGCAGCCCATCGACGAGCCCGCGCCCGTCGGCGAACGACAGGTTGCGCGCCAGGCGACGGGAATTCGTCATCCCCACGATCGCCGTGCTCACAGCGGGGCTGTCGAGCACGAAGCGCACGGCGGCCTCATCGAGACCGTCGTAGTAGGGATCGGTGATCTCGCGCACCGCGGCGACCCGTTCGAGGGTCTCGGCGAAGCGGCCCTCGCGGAACATGGTCTTCAGCACCGACCCGTCGGCCCAGCTGTCGTAGGTCTCAGGAGTCCACGCGCCGCTCAGCGACCCCGAGTCGAGGGCGACGCGGGCGATGATCGCGGTCCCCGAGGCCTCGGCGGCGGGGAGGAGCTCGTGCTCGGGGCTCTGCTCGAAGATGTTGTAGATCACCTGGATCGAGTCGACGAGTCCCGCCTGGGCGAGGGCGACGCCTTCGTCGGCGCGATAGTCGCGCAGCGAGACACCGATCCGGTCGACCTTGCCCTCGTCTCGCAGGGCCTGCAGGGCGTCGAGCCACGTGCGGTCGCGGAGTCCGCTCGGCATCCAGCAGTGCAGCTGGTACAGATCGATGCGCTCGACGCCGAGCCGCCTCAGCGACTGCTCCACCTGGGCGCGCAGGTACTCGGGACGGTAAGCGGCCGCGATGTCGGGGTCGTCGACCGACGGGTGCGGCCACTGCGGCGGCTGCACCTTCGTCGCGACCCTGATGCGCTCGCCGCGCCATCGCCGCAGCGCCTCGCCGACGACCTGCTCGCTGTGTCCCGAGCCGTACATCTCGGCGGTGTCGACGAAGTTGACGCCCCGCTCGAACGCGTCGTGCAGGGTGTGGATCGAAGCCTCGTCGTCGACGGGACCCCACTGCCCGCCGAGCTGCCAGGCGCCGAACGCCACCTCGCTGATGTCCCATCCGGTGCGTCCGAACGGGCGTCGATGAACGGTCATGTGCAGGTGCGCTCCCTCACGCTCGGGCGCGGCCGTGCAGCCGCGCGATCTCGCGCACGAATCTACGGATCGGCGCTGCCTGCGCCCAGCACCCGGAGCGCCGAAACATGGACCGGACGATCAGCGGCGATCCGCGCGGACGTCAGGGCCGCAGGGTCGAACTCGCGAAGCGGCTGGGCGCGACGCCGAACGCGCGGCGGAACGCGCGGGAGAAGTACAGCGGATCCTCATACCCGACGAGGCGGGCGACTTCGCTGACCCGCAGTCCGGTCGTGCGCAACAGGGTCGCCGCCTCGCGGAGGCGCAACTGCCGTATCCACGCCTGCATCGGCTCGCCGAGGTGTCTGGTGAAGAGTCGCTGAGCGGTCGTCTCACTGCAACGGGCCGCTTCGGCGACGCGGGCCACGGTCAGCGGCTCGGCGATGTGATGACGGATGAAGGTCATCATGAGCTCGAGGGAGCCGGGCAGTGCGGCGTCGTGGGCGTGGTCGTCCGACCACGCCGCGTTCTCGGCGAGCACGAGCCGCCCGAGTGCGCGGAAGTACTCCTCCTCGAATCCGCCCTCGCCGAGGCGCTCGATCGCGATGGTGCCGAACTCGGTGATGCGGCGCGCCGCGGCGTTGCGCATCGAGGCGAGCCCCGGCCGGAACTTCGCCGCGTCGCCGTGGCGCGTCGGGTCGGCGAGCAGCGGGTCGCCGGGCTGGAACGCCACCCGCGGGATCACGGAGACGCCCCGGTCGTGCCGGGGAACGATGTGCAGGGTGCCGATGTGGAAGGGCGTCCTGGTGCTGGCCCGGTACTCGACGCGGTGCCGCCACGGCAGCCGCAGGATGTGCTGCTGCTCGACCGTGAAGGGGCGTCCGTTCGCGATGATCTCCCCGGTGCCGCTGACGATCCACACGAACGACACACTCATCACGTGCGGATTGAGAATGTGCTCCCCCGTGGAGAACCGGTACCAGTTCGCCCCGACGACGACCGGATCGTCGTCGGGGCGCTCCACGGTCATGCGACGATGCTAGCCGCCGACTCGCGCACCGCGCCGTCGAGTCGGACGGTCACGGCCCCGGCCTCGTAGACCGCCACGGGGTGCGCGAACGGCTGCGGTGTCGTCTGGTCGGCGTGGACGAGCGCGATTTCGGGGAACTCCCGCAGCAGGGCGGTGATGGCTTCGCGGATCTCGACCCGCGCGACCTGCTGCCCGATGCATCCGTGAATGCCGTAGCCGAAGCCGATGTGCCCGAAGGCGTCGCGGGTGACGTCGAAGTCGTCGGGGTTCTCATCGCCCCAGTGGCGCGGATCGCGGTTGGCGCCCACCGGGGAGACCGACACCGAGGTGCCGGCGGGGATCGTGGTTCCTCCGATCTCGACGTCCTCGGTCGCGGTGCGCGCGAAGAGCGTGATGAACATGGCGCCTGCGCGCATGAACTCTTCCACGGCCGGGCGGATCTGCTCGGGGTCGTCGCGCAGGATCGCCATCTGCGCCGGATGCGTGAGCAGCGCCACGGATGCCGTCGCGATGAGATAGGCCACCGAGTCGCGCCCCGCGCCCATGAGCAGGCGGAGCAGTCCCTCGATCTCGATGCGGTCGAGGTCGCGGTTGTCGAGGAGGTCGGTGATGACGTCGTCGCCGGGTGACTCGGCGCGCTCGGCGAGCAGCATCCGGATGAAGTCGTACTTCTGCTGCGCGGTCGAGGACTCGACGAACAGCGCGACGAAGGCGGGGTAGTGGTGGTCGGGGATGCCGATCACATGGCAGTGCGTCCGCGCGGAGATGTGCATGCCGTAATCGCGCCACAGGTCGACCTCGGGGCCGATCTCGCGCAGGTGCTCGATCTGTTCGGCGACCATGGCCTGGATCCAGGGCTCACGTCCGCGTGCCTGACGCACGGAGAACCGGGGCATGACGGCGCGGCGCAGCTTCGCGTGCTCCTCGCCGTCGAGGTTCAGCAGATTGAGCGCGTCCGAGGCCTGGCCGGCCTCGTCGAGCGCGCCGGGGAGCTCCAGCGGAACGGCTTCGGCATCCGCCACCTCGCCGTGGGCCGTCGCGTGCAGGTCGGCGTCGGGACCGACCGGCATCCTGCTCGGCCGCATGCTGAAGCGGGGGTCCTGCAGGACCGCCACCACCTCGTCGTAGCGGGTGGCGACGAGACCGCGGTGCCCGTCCTGGAACTCGAGCGGTGTGAATGCGCCCTCCTCACGCCACTCGGCGAGGCGCGGCGAGGGATTCAGGGGAGTGCCGTCGCCGGGGAGGGAACGGGCGTGGAACGGACATTCAGCGGGGATCGACATCGATCGTGCTCCTTCGGTCTCAGGTGGTGCGGGTCGAGGGGTGGTGGGTGTCGACGACCGCGGCGCGAGCGGTGCGGAAGGCGCGGGGAGCGGCATCCCAGCCGACGACGCCGCGGACGTCTCCGTCGACGTCCCGGCCGGCGAACACGCGCCCTCTCGTCTCCGTCTCGGGCGTGATGTCGTCGAGCGCGTGCTCGGGATCGAACCACCCGTAGGCATGGATGCGGGTGCCGTGCAGCTCCGACCAGAACAGCGGTACCGGATGCGGGCTTGCGCCGCCGTGCGCGAGTCGGGTGCCGACCGCGATGGCCTGTTCGATCGCGTAGCTCTGGTGCTCGATGCGGGTACGACGGCCGGTGACCGGGTCGGCCCAGGCGGCCACGTCACCCACGGCCGAGACCCCGGGGGCGGCGATCCCGTCGCTGTCGCAGGCGACGCCGTCGGCGACGTCGAGAGCCGAATCGCGTAGCCAGTCGGTGCGGGGCGTGCCGCCGATCATGGTCACGACGAGGTCGACATCGCGATGGCCGCCGTCTGCGAGCTGGAGGCGGGTGACGTCGCCCTGCGGCTCCGCCGAGAGGATGCCGGCGCGCAGCGCCAGTTCGACCCCGTGCTCCTCGTGCAGATCGGCGAGCTCCGCGGTGAGCAGATCGCCCACGCCGCCGAAGCTCAGGGTTCCCGATCGCCCGATCAGCAGCGTCTCGGCCTCGCGCTTGCGCGCGGCGCTCGCGATCTCCGATCCCAGGATGCCGGATCCCACGACCGCGACGCGGCGAGCTCGGTCCAGGCGGTCGCGGAGCGCGAGGGCGTCGTCCATGGTCCGCAGCATCAGCGCGTCGGGCAGGGCGGGGTGCGCGCGCGGACTCGTCCCGGTCGCGATGACGAGCTCGTCGAACTCGATCGGGCCGACCGTGGTCGTGAGCACGCGGGCTCCGACGTCGAGACCGGTCGCGGCACAGCCGGTGCGCACGTCGATCCGAAGAGCGTCGAGCTCGTCGCTCGTGCGGATGCCGGCTTCGCCGGGACCCCACTCGCCCGCGAGGATCTGCTTGGACAGCGGCGGTCGGGTATACGGAAGGTGGCGTTCCTCGCCGAGGAGGACCACCTCGCCCTCGAAGCCCTCCTGCCGCAGTGTCTCGGCGGCGGTCAGTCCGCCGATCGAGGCGCCGACGACGACGACGCGGTCGCGTGCGGGCATGATCAGGTCAGGGTGATCGCGCGAGCCGGGCACAGACGCGCCGCGCGCGTGGCCGCATCGGCATCCGCTCCCTCGGGCTTCGGCTCGAGAAGGAGGACGATGCCGTCGTCGTCCTGATCGAACACTTCGGGCGCCACCAGGGCGCATTGACCGGCTCCGACACATGCGCTGGTCTGAACGACGACGTTCATCCGTACTCCTCGGGTGCTGACGGGATCGACCCCTCTGGGGGTCGATGCGGTCAATTCAAGTGCGCAAGCTCCGTCTTCTCCACGTCACGTTCGGGCAATACATGGACTGGACGATCACCGCAGCCCGGCGGACGTGTCGGGTTCGTCTGGCACACGCCCCGCCGTCGGCGCAAGCCCGAGACCTCGGCGGCAGGTCGATGCCAAGCTGTGAGCATGAAGCTCGTCTCGTATGCAGGTCAGCAGCTGGTCACTACCGACGATGTCGCTGACGCCCTCGTGGTGCTGGCAGCGGCGATCGCGAACGAGGGGGAGTCCGATGCACTGCAGATCCCGATCCTCGTGAACGGTCAGGAGGACACCGCCGAGCTCGTGGTCGGGCTCGGCAATGACGTCCTCGTCGGGCCGAGCGCTTCGGAGGGTGCCGACCCCGACTTCTCCGAGGATGCTGCTCGTCTGCGCAGTCACCACCGCTTCCCGCGACGGGATGCCGCCGGCGGGACGACCCCGCCCGTGGAGTGGGGCATCGACGTGATCGACGACCTCGACATCGACCTGCGTCCCTGACCGCGACTGCCTGCCGGACTGCAGAAAGGGAACCGATATGCCTGCGACGAAGGTGCTGTTCATCGGCGGGACGGGGATCATCTCGTCGGCCGCCAGTGCGCTGGCGGCGGAGCGCGGCATGGAGGTGACGCTGCTCAACCGCGGCCGATCGCAACGTGAACCGGCCGAGGGCGTCGAGGTGCTGACAGCCGACATCGCCGACGATGCGGCGGTCGACGCCGCGCTCGCCGGGCGTGAGTTCGACGTCGTCGCCGACATGATCGCCTTCACCCCCGACCAGGTGCAGCGCGACATCGACCGCTTCGAGGGGCGCACGGGGCAGTACGTCTTCATCAGCTCGGCGTCGGCGTACCAGAAGCCGGTCGCGCACCTGCCGATCACGGAGTCGACGCCGCTGCGGAACCCGTTCTGGCAGTACTCCCGCGACAAGATCGCGTGCGAGGAGCTGCTGACGGCGGCTTATCGCGACCGCGGATTCCCGGTCACCGTGCTGCGCCCGTCGCACACCTACGACGAGTGGACGATCCCGGCCTTCGGTGGGTGGACGGCGATCGATCGCATCCGCCGCGGTGAGCAGATCGTGGTGCACGGAGATGGCACGTCGCTCTGGACTCTCACGCACTCGCGGGACTTCGCGGTCGGGTTCGTGGGCCTCTTCGGGAACCCGCTCGCCTACGGCGACACGTTCCAGATCACGAGCGATTTCGTCTACACGTGGAACGAGATCTACGGGATGCTGGGACGCGCTGCAGGCGCCGAACCGCGCCTGAGCTACGCCACGAGCGCCGCGATCGAAGCGGAGCTGCCGGATCGCGCGGGGCAGCTCACCGGCGACATGGCGCACTCCGTCGTGTTCGACAACACGAAGATCCGACGGCTCGTACCGGACTTCGCGCCGAGGATCGGGCTGCACACCGCCGTGCGCGAGATCATCGATCGGCACGACGCCCACCCCGAGCTGCAGCGCGTCGACCCTGCGGTGAACGCCGCCTTCGACCGACTGCTCGCCTAGTTCGGCGCGAGCACGGCGAGCACGTTCCCGGCCGGGTCCCTGAACCAGGCGATGTCGGGACCTCGGCCCGGCTGTCCGTGCGAGATGCCCTTCGCGTCGGTGCCGAGCTGCGGGTCGTCGTAGATCTTCGTGACCACGCCCCGGGCGTTGAGCTCGTCGACCGCCGCCTCGACGTCGTCGACGGGGAAGTTGAGGATCGTGAAGCTCGCCGGCTCGTGATCCGGCTTCGCGTAGACGAGGATCGAGCCGCCGTCGCCGAGCGAGATGTCGAGGAATCCCATCTCGTTGGTGGTCACGTCCATCCCGAGGACGTCGCCGTAGAACGCGCGGGCTGCGTCGATGTCGTCGACGCTGAAGCCGCTGAAAGCGTGGGTGCTGTCGAATGCCGTCATGCGTTCAGCATGCGCCTCTGCGGAGTCGGTGTCCACCCTGCATCCGATGATCCGCGCGCGCGGAAACACGCCGGAATCCCATTACTTCCGCATGGAGGTTTCTGCTAGTCTGACCGCGGGCAGAACGTGCTGCCCGCTCCCGCACTACGAAGGAAGGTCACCGTGGCCCTGCCAGAAGCATCGGTCCAGCTGTACACGCTCGCGGCGGAGTTCTCCGCCGACATGGAGGGCTCGCTCGACAAGCTCGCCGCGATCGGACTGCGCAATGTCGAGGCGTTCGACTTCGTCGGTCGCCCCGATCAGATCCGCGCCGCGCTCGACGCTTCGGGCCTCGCCTCGCCGACCGGCCACGCGCCGCTGCTGTCGGACGAGCTGTGGACGCCGGACGGCTCCATCCCGACGCCCGCGCCCGAGGTCGTCTTCGAGGCGGCCGCCAAGGTCGGCATCAAGACGGTCATCGATCCGTTCGTGCCGACCGATCGCTGGCAGACGCTCGAGAGCGTGGCCGACATCGCGGAGCGGCTCAACACGCTCACCGAGACCGCCGCAGGGTTCGGGCTCGAGGTCGGCTACCACAACCACGCCCAGGAGTTCGTCGCCGACTTCGACGGCCAGACCGCCTACGAGCGGTTCGTCGCCCTGACCGACGAGCGCGTCGCCATCGAGCTCGACCTGTACTGGGCGCTCGTCGGCGGCCAGGACGTCACGGCACTCGTGTCGCTGCTCGGCGATCGCCTCGTGGCCGCGCACGTCAAGGACGGCGTCGCGCCCGCGAGCAACCCGTTCGCGCCGGGCGCAGAGAGCTTCGGCTCCGAATCGCTCGACCAGCGTCACGCAGGCACGGGCGACGTGCCCCTCGCCGAGGCGCTGCGCGCAGCATCCGACCTGAAGTACGCGGTCATCGAGTACGACAACGCCCCGGGCGACGTCTTCGCCGACATCGCCGCGAGCTACTCGTTCCTCATCGAGGGAGGCTTCGCCCGATGAGCGCGGTCGGCATCGGCATCATCGGCGTAGGAGTCATCAGCGACACCTACCTGCAGAACCTCTCGTCGTTCCCCGACACCGAGGTGCTCATCGTGGGCGACCTGCTGCTCGACCGCGCCCAGGCGCAGGCCGAGAAGTACGGTGTTCCGGCGTTCGGTTCCGCGGAGGACGTGCTCGCGCACCCCGGCGTCGACCTCGTCGTGAACCTCACCATCCCCGCCGTGCACATCGAGGTCTCGCGCGCCGCGATCGCCGCCGGCAAGCACGTCTGGACCGAGAAGCCGCTCGGACTCGACCGTGACGGGGCGGCGCTGCTGCTCCGTGAGGCCGAGGCTGCCGGGCTGCGCGTCGGATCCGCTCCCGACACCCTGCTCGGCCCCGGATTCCAGGCGGCGCGTCGTGCCATCGAGAGCGGCGTGATCGGGCGCCCGTTGTTCGCGCAGACGACGTTCCAGACACAGGGCCCCGACCTGTGGCATCCGAACCCCGGGTTCCTCTTCGCGCAGGGAGCCGGCCCGCTGCTCGACATGGGCCCGTACTACTTCTCGGCGCTCGTCAGCCTGCTCGGCCCCGTGGATCGCGTCGCGGCCGTGGGTTCCAAGGCGCGCGAGGAGCGTGAGATCCACACCGGGCCGCTGGCTGGCACGACGTTCCCGGTCGAGGTGCCGTCGACCATCCAGATCGTGACGGCGTTCGAGGGCGGCGCTCAGGCGCAGAGCCTGCTGAGCTTCGACTCGGCGCTCGAGCGTCACGGGATCGTCGAGATCCACGGCACCGAGGGCACGATCGTGCTGCCGGATCCGAACACGTTTGCCGGCCGCATCGCGTACGTCAAGCCGCTCGGCGTCATCCGCGACGGCATGTCGTTCCAGCAGGAATGGATCGAGGTCGAGCACGCCGACATCGAGGTGGGCCGTGGTCTCGGCGCACTCGACATGGTGCGTGCGATCGCCGAGGGGCGCCCGCACGTCGCCTCCGGCGAGCTCGGGTACCACGTGCTCGACGTGCTGCTGTCGGCGCAGGATTCCGCGCTGTCGGGCACGACGGTGGTGGTCGAGAGCACCGTGGCGCCCGTGCCACTGCTGCCGGAGGGCTTCGACCCCTTCGCCGCCACGCTCTGACGCGTACGGAACGTGCGGGTCCGTCGGCTCACGCCGGCGGGCCCGCTTTCGTCTGTGCGCCGCGAGCCCCGAGCGTCGAGCTTCGGTCGGCACCTGAGGTGGGAATTCTGCGCGGATTGCAGCAGGAGGTGCCAAGCGGGGCGAGGAAAGGATGCCGTCGGCGCACCGCTCACCGCGAGTCGCGGCCCCCGGCGAGCAGCGCGTCGAGCATCTCCAGCGCGGCCTCGTGGTCGACCGACGGGTCGAGCAGCCATTGCGTCTGCAGGCCGTCGGACGCCGCGATGACGAGCGACGACACGAGCACGGCATCGAGGTCGTCGCGGATCTCGCCCGACGCCTGCAGCTCTCGCACGCGCTCGGCCATCTGTTCGCGCAGGCGGGAGAAGCGCTGCGTCGCGAACTCGTACGCGGCCGGGTGTCCCTCTTCGAGCGCACTGGCGACGAGCGTCGAGTAGAGCTGCACGAGTCCGGGGATGTTGCGGTTCTCCTCGGCGGAGACGCGCATCATCATCGCCGGGCTCAGACCGGACGGCTCGGGATGCTCGGTGTCATTGCGCCGCTCCGACTCGCGGTACACGGCGACGAGCAGCTCTTCCAGCGATCCGAAGTAGTGGGTGAGGGCGGCATGGGTGACGCCGACCTCTTGTGCGATAGCTCGCAGGCTCGTGCGCTTCGATCCGCGTTTCGCGAACACCTCGATGGCCTTGTCGAGGATCTCCTGGCGACGGGCGATGCCCTTCGCATAGCGCCCCGGACTGCGGGTCTCGTCGTCGGAGGGAGCGGCCATGATCCCGATGATACTCACGCCGAGGCGAAAACCTCCGATTGGAGGTTCGGATGCTACGCGGGCCGCACCTGGTTCACGAGCGGCTCCCCGGCCGCGAGACGAGCGACATTGTCGTCGATGAGACCGCTCGCCCCGACCGGGCGGTTGCCGGCCACGTGCGGCGTGATGAAGAGGTTGGGCGCGCTCCACAGCGGGTCGTCGGATGGCAGCGGCTCGGCCTTCGCGACATCGATCGCGGCGGCGCGGAGGTGCCCCGATCGCAGCGCGTCGACGAGGGCCACTTCGTCGACCGTCGCGCCGCGACCCACGTTCACGAAGGCGGCTCCCGCGGGCAGGGCAGCGAACACGTCGCTGTCGAACAGGTCGGCCGTGGAGTCGGTCGCGGGCAGCAGTGAGACGAGGATGTCGGTGTCTGCCAGCACGGCGTCGGCGTCGGCATCCGCGTGCACGGGGAAGCCGGCGCGGTCGCCGGCGCTGCGTGCGATGCCGCGCACCTCGGCGCCGAGCTGGCGGAGCACCGGGGCGAGAGTCGTGGCGATGGAGCCGAAGCCCCAAATGGTGACGCGTGCGCCCGAGAGCGTGAACTGCGCACGGGTCTCCGTCGCGCTCTGCTCCTCGTTGAAGTCCTCGTCCCAGCGGTGATCGCGCTGCGCGTCGCGCAGGCGGTCGAGGCGACGCACGACCGCGAGGATCAGGGCGAGCGTGTGCTCGGCGACGGGCCCATCGTGCAGCGACCGCCCCGAGCAGATGCGCACCTCGGGGGCGAAGCCCGACCGAAGCACGACGTCGGCTCCGGATGCCAGAGCCTGCACGAGTCGCAGGCGGGGCAGCTGACCGGCGGCCTTCTCGAGCCAGGCGCCCGAGTTGTGCCAGACGACGAGCACGTCGGCGTCGCGGTGCTCCTCGGGGATCTCCTGCGCGATGTTGTAGACGACGGCCTCGGCCTCGCCGCTCAGGTGCAGGTCGATGGTGTCGGGGATCAGGATCTTCATTTCGCCTCCGGTTCCACCGTAGTCATGCGGCACCGTCTGGAGGTCACCGCGATTCGTCTCGCTTCGCTCGCTCGACGACACGGGGGACCGCTCGCTCCATGCCCCGCGGGAGACTCGCTCGCGCTGCCGACGCGCCCGCCGAGGCCCACCACCCCCGCCGAGACCCACCTTCCGCGACGTCGTTCGCGGTGGGTGTCGACGCGCGTGGTGGGTTTCAGGACAGGGCGGGCTTCGATCGCTCAACGACCCGCGGGAGAATCGCTTGCGCTGCCGACGCGGGCGCCTCGCTCGGAGATGTGCGCTTCGCGCGGACGGATCTCGCGAATTCGGCCGCACGAAGCGCACACATCCTCCGGAGGTGCTCGGCCTGCGGCTCGTTCGACAACCTAGAGGAGGGTTGCCGCGGCCTGCTTCGCCGCGCCGAGCGCGACGTACTCGCCGGGCTCGGGCACCTCGACCGGGAGTCCCAGCACCTGGGGCGCGATGCGGCGCACGGCCTCCGACTGCGCGCCGCCTCCGATGAGCAGCGCGCGTTCGAGGGGGATGCCGAGGGCGCGGAGCGCGTCGAGGCCGGCACCGAGTCCGCGCAGCATCCCCTCCACCGCCGCACGCGCGAGGTTCTCGCGCGTGGTCGAGGCGAGCGTCATGCCGCTGAGGGTCGCGGTCGCGTCGGGGAGGTTCGGCGTGCGCTCGCCCTCGAAGTAGGGGAGCAGGGTCAGCCCGGCGGCTCCGGGGGTCGCGGCGAGAGCGAGGTCGCTGAACTCGTCGTGTCCGACGTCGAGCAGAGCGGCGGTGACGTCGACCACCCGGGCGGCGTTGAGCGTCGCGATCAGGGGGAGGAAGAGCCCGGAGGCGTCAGCGAAACCCGCGATGGTGCCCCCGGGGTCGTTCACGGGTTCGCGACTGACGGCGAACACCGTGCCCGAGGTGCCGATCGACACGACGACGTCACCGGGTTCGGCACCCAACCCGAGCGCCGCTCCCGCGTTGTCGCCGGCGCCGGGTCCGACACGGCGACCGTCGGCATCCGCCACCCACTCATCCGCGCTCAGCACGCGGGGCAGGATCGCATCGTGTCCGAGCGCCGCCACGAGCAGGTCCCGGTCGTACTCGCCGGTCGCGGGGTTCCAGTACCCGGTGCCCGAGGCGTCCGACCGGTCGGTCACGAGCTCGTCGAGCACGGGGTTCTCGGGGCCGAAGCCGCGCAGACGCCAGGTCAGCCAGTCGTGCGGCAGCGCGACGGCGGCGACGCGCGCCGCGTTCTCGGGCTCGTTGTCACGCAGCCAGCGGAGCTTGGTGATCGTGAACGACGCCACCGGAACCAGACCCGTCCGCACCGCGAGAGCGGCCGCGCCGAACTCGTCGATCAGATCCGCGGCCGCTCCTGCCGAGCGGGTGTCGTTCCACAGCAGTGCATCGCGGATGACGCGGCCCTGTGCGTCGAGCGCGACGAGGCCGTGCTGCTGCCCGCCGATCGACCAGGCGGCGATGTCGTCGAGCGAGCCGGCCTCTGCGATCGCGTCTTGCAGTGCGCTCCACCAGGCCTCGGGGTCGACGGAGGTCCCGTCGGGGTGAGCGGCGCGACCGGTGCGGACGACCGCTCCGGTCGCACTGTCGACGACGACGACCTTGCACGACTGGGTCGACGAGTCGACCCCGAGCACCAGGGGCATGGCGATCAGCGGGCGCCGAGCAGGTGCTCGGTGGCGAGCTGCTGCAGACGCACGAAGCCGAAGCCCTTGCCGCCGAAGTACGCGTTCGCGTCGAAGTCCTCGTACGCGCTGCGGTCGGCGAGGAAGTCGTCGTACGACTCGCCCTCGGCGAGGGTCGGCGTCGAGAGCTCGTCGACGCGCGCGGCGGCCAGAGCCTCCTGCACCTCGGGGTCGGCGCGGAAGGCGGCGGCGCGCTCCTTCAGCAGCAGGTAGGTGCGCATGTTCGCGGCGGCCGAGTCCCAGACGCCGTTCTCGTCCTCCGTGCGGCTGGGCTTGTAGTCGAAGTGACGGGGGCCGTCGTATGCGGGCACGCCGCCGGGGCCGCCGTTCTCGAGCAGGTCGACGAGCGCGAACGCGTTGTGCAGGTCGCCGTGTCCGAACACGAGGTCCTGGTCGTACTTGATGCCGCGCTGGCCGTTGAGGTCGATGTGGAAGAGCTTGCCGTGGTACAGCGCCTGCGCGATGCCGGCGGCGAAGTTGAGGCCGGCCATCTGCTCGTGGCCCACCTCGGGGTTGAGTCCGACGAGCTCGGGGCGCTCCAGCGAGTCGATGAACGCGATCGCGTGACCGAGCGTGGGCAGGAGGATGTCGCCGCGAGGCTCGTTCGGCTTCGGCTCGATCGCGAAGCGGATGTCGTACCCCTTGTCGGTCACGTAGTCGCCGAGCAGGTTCACGGCCTCGCGGTAGCGCTCGAGCGCCGCCCGGATGTCTTTCGCGGAGTCGTACTCCGCGCCCTCGCGGCCGCCCCACATCACGAACGTCTTGGCGCCGAGTTCGGCGCCGAGGTCGAGCTGACGGAACACCTTGCGCAGCGCGTAGCGGCGCACGTCGCGGTCGTTCGAGGTGAAGCCGCCGTCCTTGAAGACCGGCGCGCTGAAGAGATTGGTGGTCACCATCGGAACGACGATGCCGGTATCGGCGAGCGCTCCCTTGAGGCGGTCGATCTGGGTCTGACGTTCGGCGTCGGTCGAGCCGAACGCGAAGAGGTCGTCGTCATGGAAGGTGAGTCCGTATGCGCCGAGCTCGGCGAGCTTCTCGACCGCGTGCACGACATCGAGCGCGGGACGGGTCGGACCGCCGAACGGGTCGGCGCCGTTGTATCCGATGGTCCAGAGGCCGAAGGAGAACTTGTCGTCGCGAATGGGGGTGGGCATGGCTGCTCCTGTGCAGGTCATCGAATAAGTTGCGTTTGACAACATATCTCACGACAGGCGGAGCGTCCACCCCCTACAGTGAAGGGATGCCGTCTTCGTCGAGTCCCGCCAACGGTACCCGCCCGCACAATCTGGCGCGTGTCCTGCGGCTCGTTCACGAGGAGGGTGCGCAGTCCCGCGCCGCACTCACCGAGCGCACCGGACTCAACCGCTCCACGATCGCCGACCTCGTCGCGGAGCTGGTCCGGCGCGGTCTCGTCGACGAGCGCGTGCCCGAGGTGCCGGGTCGCGTCGGGCGCCCCTCGCCGGTCGTCACGGCATCCGCCCGCGTCGTCGTGATCGCCGTCAACCCCGAGGTCGACGCGATCGAGATCGCCGCGGTCGGGCTGGACCGCAGCATCCTCGTGCGCGAGCGCCTTGCGAACGACTCCGTGCCCACACCGGAGGTCGTCGCCGCGGTGGTCGCCGAGCGGATCGCGGCCTGGCGCGCCGATGCACTCTCCGACTGCCGCGTCGAGGCGGTGGGGATCGCGGTGCCGGGACTCGTCCGTGCGAGTGACGGCGTGGTGCGCAACGCGCCGCACCTCGACTGGGTCGACGTGCCGCTCGCCGAACTCGTGCGCGCCGCGGCAGACGTCACGGTCGCGGTCGACAACGACGCCACGCTCGGCGCGATCGCCGAGCACCGCTATGGGGCCGGTCGCGGCATCGACGACCTCGTCTACCTCAACGGAGGAGCCTCGGGCATCGGCGGCGGTCTCATCATTCACGGCATCCCAGTGACCGGAGCGGGCGGATACGCGGGGGAGTTCGGACAGAACCGTCCGCGCATCACCGACGACGCCGACCGCCGCACGGCCGACGGCGTGCTCGAGGCGGAGGTGAGTCGGCGCCTTCTGCTCGATGTCTCCGGGCTCGACCAGGCCGACGACGACACGCTCGATCGCGAGTTGACAGCATCCGACTCGTTCGAGGTCGAGGCGGAGGTGACGCGTCAGGCCCACGTGCTCGCGAGTGCGCTCGCCAACGCGGTGAACGTGCTGAACCCCTCGGTGATCGTGCTCGGCGGGTTCCTCGCAACGCTCGCCGAGCTGCAGGGCGAACGGCTCGCCGCCGACGTCGCCGCCCTCGCGATGACAGAGAGCGCCGAGGGGCTCGAGATCCGGCCCGCTGCCCTCGGGGCGGACCGCCTGTTGATCGGCGCCGCCGAACTCGCGTTCGCCGAGCTGCTGGCCGATCCGGGCGAGCGCGGCTGAGGCTCTCGCGCGTCGCGGAGAGCCGATCGCATCGGACACGGATGGTCGGGTCGCGGGCTACGCTCGAGCCACACGATGGTGAGGAAAGGAGGACCTCATGATCGGAACGCTCAACGCGCTGGTGGATCGGATCGAGGCCGCGACGGGCGATGAGCTCGACGTCGCGGACTTCGCCCGAGCGCACGGCACGACCGAGTACCATCTGCGCCGGATGTTCTCGGCGCTCGCGGGCATGCCGCTGTCGGAGTACATCCGTCGGCGGCGCATGACGCTCGCAGGCGCGGAACTCGCGGCGGGGGCGCCGAGCCTGCTCGACGTCGCCGTCCGGCACGGCTACGGATCGGTCGAGGCGTTCGGTCGCGCGTTCCGTGCCGTGCACGGGATCGCAGCGGCGGATGCGCGCCGGGACGGGGGTCCTCTCCGCACACAACCCACGCTCCGGTTCCGCCTGAGCGTCGAAGGGAGAAGTCCGATGGACGTCACCATCACCACCGCACCCGAGCTCGTGCTCGTCGGCCACGCCGTCGAGGTGCCGCTCATCCACGAGGGCGTGAACCCGCACATCCAGCAGCACATCGCGGGGATCCCCGCCGAAGAGCATGCCCGGCTCAAGGCGCTCAGCGCCGCCGAACCCGCCGGCATCCTCGCCGTCACCGGCGACACGCCTCCCGACGCGCCGGAGGGCACGATGCTCACCTACCTGCACGGAGTCTCCGTGCAGCCGGATGCCGAGGTGCCGGCCGATCTCGACGCGATGCGTGTCGACGCAGGATCGTGGGCGGTCTTCACGGCGAGCGGTCCGTTCCCCGAGACCCTACAGAACCTCTGGGCGGCGACCGCGACCGAGTGGTTCCCGTCCAATCCGTGGCGGCTGCGGCCCGGGCCCTCGATCGTTCGCTACCTCGAGTTCACGGGGACGCATGCCTCGTGCGAGCTGTGGTTGGCGGTCGAACCGGCGTGATCGCCGACGTCGGGCGGGTGGGGTGCCGACCACCTGCCCGATGGTCACGCCGCGGACGCCTGACTAAGCTGGCGCGATGGCCGCTCCCGAGGAGATCACCTCTTCGTTGGTCCGCCTGCTCGTCTCGGAGCAGTTTCCGCAGTGGTCGGCGCTGCCGATCCGTCCGGTGGACATGCAGGGGTGGGACAACCGCACCTTCCGTCTCGGCGACCGGATGACCGTCCGTCTCCCGAGCGCCGACGGCTACGTCGCCGGCCTGGTCCGTGAGGAGCGCACCCTCGGGATCCTCGGCTCCCGCTTCCGCGTCGCCATCCCGCGCGTCGTCGCGACGGGTGCGGCCTCGCCCGCCTTCGACCGACCGTGGTCCGTTCGCGAGTGGATCGAGGGCCGGACTCTGATCGCGGTGGGACCGCGTGAGCGCGACAACGCCATCGTCAGCCTGGGCGATGCCCTGAGCGAGTTGCAGGCTCTCGACACGGGCGGGGGACCCTGGGCGGGAAGCGCATCTGCTTACCGCGGCTGTCACGTCAGTGCGGTCGGCGAGGATGTGCAGAGCCGGCTTGCACTCCTCGCCGGACGCCATGCTGAGGGCTGCCGGGCCCTCTGGGATGCGGCCGTGGCCACGGTCTGGACCGAACGACCGGTCTGGGTTCATGGCGATATCGCGCCGGGGAACATGCTGTTCGATCGCAGCGGCCGACTGACGGCGCTGATCGACTTCGGACAGACATGCATCGGCGATCCCGCCTGCGACCTGGCGTTCGCATGGTTGAGCTGCAGCTCTCGCGAACGAGATCTCCTGCGCGAGCGGCTGGACCTGCCGGAGGATGCATGGCTGCGAGGAGCTGCATGGGCCCTGTGGAAAGCCCTCATCAGTTCCCCCGAGGAGATGCTCGCGAAGTACGGGCGCTCTCGTGATGCGGTGCTGAGCGATGTGGCGGACCTGACGATGGGATGAGAGCTGCTCGCTTCTATGTGTGATGCGAACGACGCGGGCAGCAGCGCGGCGATGACGAGCGCGGTCCGCATCGCGCGTCGTCGCCTAGACCTGGCCCCAAGTGGAGATGGCTGGAGCGTGCATCACGGCACGCCTCAGTGGCGCTCGCTCTCGCTGGGGGCGGCCGGTGTGAATTCGGCAGCCTCGGGGTGGTTCATGTCGAACGCGGGTCGTTCGCTGCGGATGCGTGGCATGGTGACGAAGTTGTGACGGGGCGGGGGACACGAGGTCGCCCACTCGAGCGATGCACCGTAACCCCACGGGTCGTTGACCGTGACCTTGGGCGCCTTGCGGGCCGTGATCCACACGTTGAGGAAGAACGGCAGCATGGACGCGCCGAGGATGATGGCGCCGATCGTGGAGAGTTGGTTCTGCCATGTGAACTGGTCCTGGTCGGCATAATCGGCATACCGTCGGGGCATGCCGTCGACTCCCAGCCAGTGGTGGATGAGGAACGTCATATGGAAGCCGATGAACAGCATCCAGAAGTGCACGTACCCGAGGCGCTCGTTCAGCATGCGGCCTGTCCACTTCGGCCACCAGAAGTAGAAGCCCGAGAACATGGCGAACACGACCGTTCCGAACACGACGTAGTGGAAATGGGCGACCACGAAATAGCTGTCGTGCAACGGGAAGTCGAGCGGTGGAGACGCCAGGATGACGCCGGTCAGTCCGCCGAAGACGAAGGTCACGAGGAAGCCGAGTGCAAAGACCACCGGGGTCTCGAAGGTCACGGACCCTCGCCACATCGTGCCGATCCAGTTGAAGATCTTCACACCCGTCGGAACCGCGATGAGCATCGTCATGAGCGCGAAGAACGGCAGCAGGACCGAGCCCGTGACATACATGTGGTGCGCCCACACGGCGACCGAGTACGCCGCGATGGCGATGGTCGCGTAGATGATCGTCTTGTACCCGAAGAGAGGTTTGCGGCTGAACACCGGGAAGACCTCCGACACGATGCCGAAGAACGGCAGCGCGATGACGTATACCTCGGGGTGGCCGAAGAACCAGAACAGATGCTGCCAGAGGAGCACCCCGCCGTTCTGCGGATCGAAGATGTGGGCGCCGAGGATGCGGTCAGCGGACGCGGCGAACAGTGCCGCTGCGAGCACCGGGAACGCCATGAGCACGAGGAGACTGGTGATCAATGTGTTCCATGTGAACACGGGCATGCGCCACATCGTCATGCCGGGGGCACGCATCGTGATGATCGTGGTGATGAAGTTCACCGCACCGAGGATGGTTCCGAAGCCCGAGATGCCCAGACCCAGCATCCACAGATTTCCGCCGGCGCCAGGGGTGAAAGTGGCGCTCGCCAGCGGCTGGTAGGCCGTCCAGCCGAACGACGCGGACCCCTGCGGGGTGAGGAAGCCGGCCACCGCGATCGTCGAGCCGAAGAAGAACAGCCAGAAGGAGAACGCGTTCAATCGCGGAAACGCGACGTCCGGCGCTCCGATCTGCAGCGGCATGATGGCGTTCGCGAACCCGGCGAACAGCGGCGTGGCGAACATCAGCAGCATGATCGTGCCGTGCATGGTGAACAGCTGGTTGTACTGCTCCTTCGTCGGCACGATCTGCATGCCCGGCGCGAACAGCTCAGCACGGATCACCAACGCCATCACGCCGCCGAGGAGGAAGAACAGCACCGAGGCGATGAGGTACATGTACCCGATCGTCTTGTGGTCGGTGGAGGTGATCCACTTGACGACGATGTTGCCCTTCTGCTCGACGCGCGACGAGCTCATGAGAGCGGCCTGACGCGCAGCGGAGCGTCGCGTTTCAATGGTCATCGGGAACTTCCTCGGTCTTCGTGGTCGATGGTGTCGTCCGCAGGCCCGCGCCCCGCATCGAACGCTTTCGCGTAGCGGGAGCGTGCCTCGTCGAGAAGGGTTTCGCTCAATACCGCGAGAGGTTCCACGGTGCGCAGCAACGGTTCGCAGTCAGGGCCCCTCCCGCACTCCTCTCCGCGGAGAATCCAGGCGAACCGCTCGGGTTCTTCGTCCGCGAGGTGGCGGTACTGCGACAGCTGCCGCGCAAGCCAGTCCTCGAGGGGACGGGTCCACCAAGCCTCCGGATCGAGCGGATTGACGGAGAGCCCGGGCAGCTCGAGACCGCTCTCGGTGTCAACGCTGCGGTGGAGCGCGTCCTTTTCGGGTCCGGCGGAGTAGCGAACGTACAAGCCCGGGCACGCCCGAACGACCGCGGCAAGCTGAGAGAGATGATCCACGCGCCGGAGAGCGTGGTTCGCCGACGCGACATCGCGGCGGCTCGGATACGAGGTAGGTCGCGGCATACGCCGACGGTAGAGTTCCGGCTGATCGGTCGAGATGGGGATTGACGGATCTGGGGAAGTGGGGCGATCATGGCGCGCTCGTGTTCGCTGGTTCTCTCCGTTGGGGTCGGAATCAATCAGCAGTTCAGGCTGTCGGAGTGATGGAGAGTCTTCGGGTCGCGATGCGCGTGAGAGTGTCGCAGAGGTTTGCGATCCCGGGGTCCGCCTGGTCAGTGCGCATGGCGAGATGGGGCCTCCGCGGCTCCGGCATCGCCGCGTCCAGCGGGCACCCGTTCCATCCGAGTACTCTGTCGCCGAGACGGCGGGCGGGGGGCGAAGGCGAAGCGCCTTCGCCCCCAGGTCCGCTGCTCAGACGGTGAGGAGCACTTTGGTGGCGCGGCGTTCGTCCATGGCCTTGTAGCCTTCGGCGGCCTCCTCGAGCGGCAGGGTCAAGTCGAACACGACGCCGGGCTCGATCTTGCGGTCCCAGATCAACTGGATCAGGTCGGGCAGGAACCGGCGCACGGGTGCAGGGCCGCCGTGGAGGTGCACGCCGGAGAAGAACAGTTCTTCACCCGGGAGGGTGACGTCATGGGAGACGCCGACGAATCCGACGTGCCCACCGGCGCGGGCTGCGCGAATCGCCTGCTGCATGGACTCCTGAGTGCCGACCGCTTCGATGACGGAATGAGCACCGAGACCGTCGGTGAGCTCCTTGATGCGTGCTACGCCCTCGTCGCCGCGCTCTTCGACGATGTCGGTCGCGCCGAAGCTACGGGCCAGCTCTTGCCGGTCGGCGTGTCGTGACATGGCGATGATGCGATCGGCGCCGAGCTGCTTCGCAGCGAGGATACCGAGAAGTCCCACGGCACCGTCACCGACGACGGCGACCGTCTTCCCGGGTCCTGCCTCGGCGGCCACGGCGGCGAACCAGCCGGTACCGAGCACGTCGGAGGCGGCGAGGAGTGAGGGGATGAGATCGAGGTCGGGCTGCCCTGGGGTGGCGACGAGCGATCCGTCCGCCTGGGGGACGCGGGCGTACTCGGCTTGGGTGCCGATGGTGCCCATCAGGGTGCGGTGTACGCAGTGGGACTGGTAGCCGGCCTGGCAGATGTCGCAGGTGTTGTCGGAGGTGAAGAAAGATCCGACGACGAAGTCGCCGACCTTCACGTTGCGCACGTCGGCACCGATTTCGGTGACCACTCCGGCGTACTCGTGCCCCATGGGGGCGTGATCGACCGGTTCTGCTCCGCGATACGGCCACAGGTCTGATCCGCAGATGCAGGTGGCGGCGAGTTTGATGATGGCGTCGGTGGGTTCGAGGATCGTGGGGTTTGCGCGATCTTCGACGCGGACGTCGCCGGGGGCGTACATGATGACTCCACGCATCGTGGTGTCCTTCCTTTGTTCTTGTTGAGGGTTATCGGGCGCGGGCTACGTCGTGGATGCCCGAGGCAGTATCTCGACCGTGGCTGCTCGAGGACCCGCCGTCACCATGCGTGGCAGGTAGGAGCTGCCGGCGTACTTGGTGTTGTAGGCGGCGTCGATTTGGCCGTCCAACGCGCGATCCGGTTTATTGAAGGCAACTTCGAGGGTGTGGCCACCCGCGGCGATCCGGCCCGCGCCCTGCGTCACCGCCGCGGTGTACCAACGTCCGCTGGTGCCGTTCCAGGCGCGGACGAACAGGCGCCCGTCCACGACCACCGACCAGATCCACGTCGGCGTTCCGTAAGTGCTCCCGTCGCCGCGAAACGGGCTGATGTGCAGGTCGTCGCTATTGGCGATGTCACGCAGGACGTCGGAATCCCATGCGGTCATGTCAGTTCTCCCGGTCCGCGGGAGCACCTTCTTCGCGACAGCGATCGCCGCCATCGCTTTGGGCCAACCGGTGTAGAAAGCCAGGTGAGTGAGGGCTTCGATCAGCTCCTCCTGGGTGACGCCGTTGTCCTGCGCGAACGCCAGGTGGAAGGACAGCTGGTCAGTGCTGCCCATCGCCACCAGCGCGGACACAGTCACCAGGCTCCTGTCACGCTTGGACAGCTCGGGGCGCTCCCACACCTCATCGAAGAGGACCTTGTCGGTGTAGTGGGCCATGGCGGGCGCGATGTCGCCGACGGACTCTTGTCCGCCGGTCCAGCCGGTGTCGGTGTTTTCGCTCATGATTGAACTCCTTCCGTCGGATACCACTCAACGCTGTCTGCGTGGCGTGTGGGAGTCTCTGGTGAAACGTGTACTGGCAGAGCATTCCTCGCTGACGGGCGGGCGCGTAGCGTCCTCGTTATGGACAATCAGAGCGAGGTGCGCGAGTTCCTGACCTCTCGTCGGGCGCGTTTGACGCCGGAGCAGGCGGGGCTCCCGGCGGGAAGCAACCGCCGGGTGCCGGGGCTGCGGCGCGGTGAGGTGGCGATGCTCGCCGATGTCAGCGTGGAGTACTACTCCAAGATCGAGCGTGGCAACCTCGTTGGCGCCTCCGACAGCGTGTTGGACGCGATCGCGAGGGCGCTGCAGCTGGACGCCGCTGAGCGTGCGCACCTGTTCGACCTCGCGCGCGCCGCCACCGGCCCCGCCCTCGGGACACCCAGGCGGAAACCAAAGGGGTGGGCCACGCGGCCCGGTTTGCAGCTGGTGCTCGATGCGATCACCGGAGGGCCGGCGTTCGTCCGCAACGGGCGGATGGACATCCTCGCCACCAACCCGCTTGGACGGGTCTTCTATGACGAAATCTTCGACGGGCCCGGACAGGGCAACATCGCACGGTACGCGTTCCTCGACGAACGCTCTCACACCTTCTACCCCGACTGGGCGGGCGCTGCGGACATCACTGTCCAGATCTTGCGCACCGAAGCCGGCCGCGACCCTTACGACAAGGGTCTGCAGGACCTTGTCGGTGAGCTCTCGACCCGCAGCGACGAGTTCCGCGTCCGATGGGGCGCGCACAACGTCCGCCAGCACACGACCGGGACGAAGAAATTCCACCACCACGCGGTCGGAGAACTCACTCTGATCTACGAGGAGTTGGCGCTGACCGCCGAGCCCGGCTTGTCGTTCCTGGTCTACACCGCCAACCCCGGGTCGGCCACGGAGGAGCGGCTGCGCCTGTTGGCCAGCCTCGCCGCCACCGACAACACCTCACCCGCGCCCTACCAGGTGAGCGAAGGAACGGAGAAGCGCTCATGAGAAAGCAGCAGAAACCCGCGACCACCAAAGGGTCGGCGGACTGGTTCACCGGCGATGTCTACGTTGATGCGATCGCGACACCGCAGGACGGTGACCAGCGCATGATCGTCAGCCGGGTGCGGTTCACGCCTGGGGCGCGCACCGCGTGGCACGCGCACGGTCGAGGGCAGACCCTGCATGTGACCGAAGGCGTCGCCCTCATCGGCACCCGCGACGGCGCGGTGATCCGCGCGACGCCGGGTGAGACGATCTACACCCCTCCGGGCGAGGAGCACTGGCACGGCGCCACCCCGGAGGACTTCATGGAGCACCTCGCCATGTTGGAGGACGCAGAGGGCTCCGACGCGCAGGACGGCTGGTACGAGCACGTCACCGACGAGGACTACACCACCGCGAACGAGGAGTAACACGATGCACAGACGCACACTCGGACAAGGCTTGCAGGTCTCCGCTATCGGATTGGGCTGCATGGGAATGTCCCAGAGCTACGGCCCCAACCCCGGCAGCCGCGAAGACATGATCGCGGTGCTCCGCTCCGCCGCCGACCTCGGGATCACGTTCTTCGACACCGCAGAAGTGTACGGGCCGTACGCGAACGAGGAACTGGTCGGCGACGCCCTCGAACCGGTACGCGACGAGGTCGTGATCGCGACGAAGTTCGGCTGGGACATCCAGGGCGGCGCCAGCGTCGGCCTGAACAGCCGCCCCGAACAGATCCGCCGCGTCGCTGACGCATCGCTGAAGCGGCTGCGCACCGACGTGATCGACCTGTTCTACCAGCACCGCGTCGACCCGAACGTTCCCATCGAAGACGTCGCCGGGGCTGTGGGTGACCTCGTCGCCGAAGGCAAGGTGCGACACTTCGGGCTGTCCGAGGCGTCCGCCGCCACCATCCGCCGCGCCCACGCCGTCTTCCCAGTCACCGCGTTGCAGAGCGAGTATTCGCTGTGGACCCGCGACCCGGAGACCGAAGTGCTTCCCACACTCGCCGAGCTCGGCATCGGTTTCGTTCCGTTCAGCCCTCTCGGCAAGGGGTTCCTCACTGGCACCGTCGACACCTCCACCACCTTCAGCGACGATGACATCCGCCGCCGCGTTCCCCGCTTCGAAGAAGAGAACCTCGCCGCAAATCAGGCGCTCGTCGATCACGTGAAGGAACTCGCCGCCGCCAAGGGGGTCACGCCCGGTCAGGTCGCGTTGGCATGGCTGCTGGCACAGCATCCGTGGATCGTCCCGATCCCGGGCACCCGCCGCGCCCCACGCGTCGAGGAGAACGCCGCCTCCACAACGGTGCCACTTTCCGCGGACGAGCGGAACGATCTGGACGGTCTCACCCGCCGGATCGGCGTACAGGGCGACCGGTACAACGCCCAGCACATGGGCTACCTGGACCACTGATCGGCACCCGACGAGCGCAGGAAGAACACGGATGAGGATCGCTGTACTCGGCACCGGGCTGGCTGGCCGCGCCCTCGCCGCGCGCCTGGCCAGCCGGGGCGATGTCCGTGCCCCGTGGCACGATGAACGCACGGTCCACAGCGAGAAGCGAGGGTGCACGATGCCGACCGATCCGAAGAAGACGCTCGACGCATACCGGGCGAAGCGGGGCGAGTTCCGCCTCGTCGAGGTGCCGCCGCTGCAGTACCTCATGGTCGACGGCGCGGGAGACCCGAACACTGCGAAGGAATACACGGATGCCGTCGCCGCACTCTTCCCGCTCGCGTACACGCTGAAGTTCGCGGCCCGTGCCGAACTCGATCTCGATGTCGTCGTGATGCCGCTCGAAGGCCTCTGGGATGCGCCCGACAAGGAGTCGTTCACGACCAAGCGCGACAAGTCGGCCTGGCTGTGGACGATGATGATCATGGTGCCTGGCCAGGTGACACCGGAGATGTTCGCGGCGGCCGTCGACAAGGTCGAAGCCAAGGCGGCGGCGAAGAAGGAGCCCCTGCCTGCGCTGCGGTCGGTGCGGCTCGAGACTCTCGACGAGGGACTGAGCGTGCAGACATTGCATGTCGGCTCGTACGACGACGAAGCCCCGGTGCTGGCCGAGCTGCACGACGCGTTCATCCCCGAGAACGGCCTCCGCATGACCGGACGTCACCACGAGATCTACCTCGGCGACGCTCGGCGGGTCGCTCCCGACCGTCTGCGCACGATCCTCCGGCAGCCGGTCGAACGCACGTGACTGCCGCACGACGCCGTCGGGATCAAGCCCCTCCGGCCCATCGCTCCCACGGCGATATCCTGCATCGATGACGACAGCGAAGTCCGCGGCGCACGAGGCCAGGGGATCGGACGCCTTCCGACGTGTCGCTCGGGCCGGCTTCGTGGTGATCGGTCTCGTGCACATCATCATCGGAGCGCTCGCCGTGTCCATAGCCTCGGGCGGTGGCGGCGACGCCGATCAGGACGGCGCGATGCAGCAGATCCGGTCGACGCCCGTCGGCGGCCTCGTGCTCGCGCTCGTCGCCGCGGCGCTCGTCGCCCTCGCCGTGTGGCAGGTCGTGAGCGGCGTCGTCGCCGTCGGCGGCGAGGTGAAGAAGTGGGGGCAGCGGATCAAGCTCTTCGGAATCGCCGTGGCATACCTCGTGATCGCCGGACTCGCGGTCATCTACGCGTTCGGAGGCAATGCCGAGTCCGAGAAGTCGTCGAAGTTCGTGAGCGAGGTGCTGCTGGGGGCGCCGGGAGGCATCTTCCTCCTCATCGCCGTCGGCCTGACCGTGGTCGGAGTCGGCGTCGGCTTCGTCGTCAGCGGCTTCACCACCGGGTTCCGGAAGACGCTCGACCTCCCGTCGGGTGCGGGACGTCCGCCGATCGTGGTGCTCGGGGTGATCGGCTACATCGCGAAGGGCGTCGCCATCGCGCTGACCGGCATCCTCTTCGTCGTGTCGGCCTGGACGCACGACCCCGACAAGGCCGGAGGTCTCGATGCTGCGTTGCGCAGCCTCACCGACCTGCCGTTCGGGCGGGCCGTGCTGTGGGTCGTCGGCGCCGGACTCGTCGTGTACGGCGTGTTCTCGATGGTGCGCGCCCGCTACGCCCGCATGTGACCCGGGTCAGGTCGCGCCAGGCTTCTCGCTCCACAGGAGCAGGAAGCCGCCGATCCGCCCGAGCGCCATCGCGCGCCCGATCGTGAACAGCACGGTCGGGCCGGGGATCACGACCATGATGAACGCCGCGACGACGAACGTCGCGAGGGTGTCGACGCTGAACATGGTGCGAGCCTAGCCTTGTGGCGCTGACGAGGATCCGCCGACGTCGCGCACGCAGCGGAACCCGATGTGCGTGGTCGCTGTGTCTTCGCTCTGCGGGGATCTGGCTGCGGGGCGATACCGCATGCAGTACTCCGGCGAGCAGAGATGCGATCCGCCTTTCAGGACTCGGCGGCCCCGCTCGGCTTCCGCCGCAACATGTGGGAACAGGTTCTGGCGATGCCCGAGCTCGGGTCCCGCGTGCCCCGGTGGAATGTGCCGGGAGGCGTATCGATCCGAAGTCCACTCCCAGACGTTTCCGGTCATGTCGAAGAGTCCGTAGCCGTTGGCGGGGAAGGCCCCCACCGGTGAGGTGCCCACCCATCCGCGTGCCCCGGTGTTCCGGTAGGGGAAGCTGCCCTGCCATCGGTTCACCAGGAGCTCTCCGCTGGGGGACTCCTCGTCGCCCCACGCGAACACCGCCTGGGCGAGGCCGCCGCGGGCGGCGTACTCCCACTCCACCTCGCTGGGCAGGCGCTTCCCTGCCCACATCGCGTAGGCGACGGCGTCACGGTAGGCGACCTGGACGACCGGGTGGTCGAGAAGGGCGGACAGATCGGATCCCGGGCCGAAGGGACGCGCCCAACTCGCACCCGGCTGCCAGCGCCACCACTGGCGCCAGTCATCGAGCTCGACGGGGCCTGTCGTCGGCTCGAACACCATCGCGCCGGGAGCGCGTTCGTCGGGGCTCAAGGCGTCGAACGCATCGCCGTCGAGCGGCTCTTCCGCCACAGTGACGTAACCGGTGGCCGCGACGAAGGCAGCGAACTCGCGATTGGTCACGGGGTGCTCGTCGATCTCGAACGTCTCGACGGTCCGGGCATGGACCGGCCCCTCGTCTGGGGAGAAGCCGACGGCGCCCATGAGGAACTCGCCTCCCTCGATCCTGATCATCGGCAATGCACTTCAGTCCCGAGCGAACATCCCACGGAGCAGTCCCTCCGAATGCGAGTAGTCCTCGCCGGAGACGTCGACGACGACACGATCGATGGTTCCCCCGACAAAGGTGAACGGCGGTGCGTACCGGGCTGAGACGGGCTGCCCCACCTCGCGGCCGATCGACGCGCCTTCCCCCGCGAGAGTGAAGTACGCGGGCTGGGATCTCATCGGACCGGATGCGACGACGGCGTCGTTGACGTGCAGTTCGGTCGTGCCGTGCGGGGTGGTGCCGTCTCGGCCCTCGATCGTGTACCGCACCCCGACCCTCGCACGTCCGCGCGGGAGCGGCTCGGGGGCGGTGAACGTCTGCTCCTCTTCGCCGAGCCAGTTGTAGAGGTATGTGAGGCGTCCGTCCTGAACGAACAGGGCGTGCCCGCCGAACCGTGCCCCCATCGAGTAGATGACACCCTCGGGTTCGTCGTCGATATCGACGTCGGCGACGATCGTGAACGACCGTCCCATGATCTCGACGGCGCTGCGCTCCGGAACGACCGCGCCGTTCGGGTAGAGCGTCATCGACGTGCGCCCCTCCATGGGGTTGGGGCGGGCGATGGCGAAGAGTTCCGTCGGGTTTCGGTCGTCGAGGGGGTAACCGTTGTACTGCAACGCGAGTCGGTGCCAGAGCCGCTTCATCTCCTCCAGCTTGTCGGGGTTCTCCGCGGCGAGGTCATGCAGTTGATTGCGGTCTTCCGGCAGGTGGAAGAGTTCCCAGCGGTCGTCGTCGAAGTGCCCCCATCCGGTCGGGGCCGGCGCATGCACGGTCGAGGCGTGCCATCCTCCCTGCCAGACGCCGCGGGTGCCGAGCATGCTGTAGAACTGCTCCTCCTTGACCTCGCCCGCATCCGCATCGTCGATCACTCTCTCGAAGCTGACGCCCTCGAGCGGCTTCTGCCGGTAACCCTTGACCGCCGACGGGGCGTCGATGCCGAGCAGGTCCAGGACGGTAGGGACGATATCGGTGACGTGGAGGTATTGCTCGCGCATCTCTCCTCGAGCGGCGATGCCCTTGGGCCACGCGATGATCATCGGATCCGCCGTGCCTCCCTCGAACGACGCGTTGGTCTTGTAGAGCTTGTGGGGCGTGTTGAACGCCATCGCCCACCCGTTCGAATAGTGCGGATGCGTGGACTCGGAGCCGAGCTCCGACAACTGCTGCAGGTTCTGCTCGATGTTCTCGGAGATCCCGTTGTACCAGCGGTTCTCGTTGACGGAGCCTGAGGGTCCGCCCTCCGCGCTGGAGCCGTTGTCGGACAAGACCACGATGAGCGTATTGTCGAGCTGACCCGATTCCTCCAGGTAGTCCAGCAGTCGGCCGACCTGCGCATCCGTGTACGACGCGAAGCCCGCGAACACCTCCGCCTGGCGCTCGAAGAGCTTCTTCTCGCCGTCGGACAGCGAGTCCCACGGACGTACGATGTCCGATGCCGGCCACGCCGTGCCGTCGCCCGACGTCGCGTCCTCGTAGGGGTTGAGCGGTGGCACTCGAGTGCCGGCGGGGAGGATGCCCGCCTCGATCTGCGACGCGAGGACGATCTCGCGGTACTTCTCGTACCCCATCGAGAACTCGCCCTTGTACTCGTCGGCCCACTCGGTGAAGACGTGGTGAGGGGCATGACCGGCACCCGGGGCGAAGTAGGTGAACCACGGCTTCTCGACCGCGGTCACCTTGGCGTCACGGATGAACTCGATCGCGCGGTCGGCGAGGTCCTTCGACAGGTGGTAGCCGTCTGCCGGCAGCGCCGGCGGCTCCACAGGGTGGTTGTCGTAGGTCAGATCGGGGAACCACTGATCGGTCAGCCCGCCGAGGAAGCCGTAGAAGCGGTCGAATCCCCGGGACAGCGGCCACGTGCGCTTCGACGCGCCCATGCTCATCTCGGCCGCTGGCGACAGATGCCATTTGCCGATCGCGAAGGTGTTGTACCCCTGCTCCGAGAGGATCTCCGAGAGGAACGCGTCTTCGGCGGGAATCAGGCACGACAGGTTCGGGAACCCGTCGCTCGCTTCGCCGATCGTTCCCATTCCCACGCTCTGCGCGTTGCGCCCCGTGAGCAGGGCCGCGCGCGTGGGGGAGCAGAGAGCCGTTGTGTGGAACTGGGTGAACCGGACGCCGAGGTCGGCGAGCCGTCGCATGTTCGGCATCCTGATCAGTCCGCCGTAGAGGTCCCAGCTGCCGAATCCCATGTCGTCCCAGACGATGAAGAGGACGTTCGGAGCCCCGGAAGGCGCCTGGGGTTCGATGAAAGGACCCCAGTCGGATGTCGAGTCACGCACGTCCTCGCGGATCTCGCCTGTGAATTCGGCCATGTCATCTGCCCCCTCGCGACCGTCGATGCCCTGACAGTAGTCCCCCGCGGAGCCCAGCGACAGTGCTTCCGGGAGCGAGGGCAGCGGAGCAGGGATCGGTGGCTGCCGATGCCGTCGTCGCCCCCGGATGAGAAGCTAGAAGGATGAGTTCGACCTCTGCCTCCGACGTGATCACCATGCCTGCGGACACCCCGCTGACGGATGCCGAGGTGCGGCGCCTGCGCGAGGACTTCCCGATCCTGGGCGTCGAGGTGAACGGGCATCCGCTCGCATACCTCGATTCGGGTGCCACCTCGCAGCGCCCGCTTGCGGTGCTCGATGCCGAGCGGGAGTTCGCGACGACGCTGAACGCCGCCGTGCATCGCGGGGCGCACACGCTCGCCGCCGAGGCGACCGAGGTCTTCGAAGACGCCCGTGCGACCCTCGCCCGCTTCATCGGCGCCGATGAGGGCGAGATCGTCTGGACGTCCAACGCGACCGAGGCCATCAACCTCGTCGCCTACGGAATCTCGAACGCATCTCTGGGGCGCGGAGGAGCGGCCGCCGAGCGCTTCCGCATCGGTCAGGGCGACGAGATCGTCACGACCGAGATGGAGCATCACGCAAACCTCATCCCGTGGCAGGAGCTCGCCGCGCGCACGGGGGCGACGCTGCGGGTGATCCCGCTCGACGACGACGGAGCGCTGCGGCTCGACGTAGCCGCCGAGCTCATCGGCGACCGCACCAGGCTCGTCGCCGTCACGCACGTGTCGAACGTGCTCGGTGTGATCAACCCCACAGATCAGCTCGTCGCCATGGCCCGCCGGGTCGGCGCCCTCGTGCTGCTCGACGCATGCCAGTCCGCGCCGCACCTGCCGCTCGACGTGCGCGCGCTCGACGTCGACTTCGCCGTGCTGTCCGGTCACAAGATGCTCGGCCCCTCGGGCATCGGCGCGCTATACGGGCGCCGCGAACTGCTCGAGGCGCTCCCGCCCTTCCTCACCGGCGGCTCGATGATCACGACGGTCACGACGACCGAGGCCGAGTACCTTCCGCCGCCGCAGCGCTTCGAGGCCGGCACGCAGCGGGTGTCTCAGGCTGTGGCTCTCGCCGCGGCGGTCGACTATCTCTCGGCGGTCGGGATGCCGCGCATCGCCGCCCACGAGGCCGCCTTCGGCCGTCGTCTCGTCGAGGGGCTCACGGCGATAGACGGGGTGCGCGTGCTCGGCGCGGGCATCGATCTGCCACGGGTGGGCCTCGCGAGCTTCGACGTCGACGGCATCCATTCGCACGACGTGGGCCAGTACCTCGACGACCTCGGCATAGCCGTGCGCGTCGGCCACCACTGCGCGCAGCCGCTGCACCGCCGACTGGGCATCACCTCGTCGACCAGGGCGAGCACCTATCTCTACACGACCGAGGACGAGGTGGATGCCGTGATCGCCGGCGTCGCCGGAGCCATCGACTTCTTCCGGAGGGGCGCATGAGCGACCTGCAGAACCTGTATCAGGAGCTCATCCTCGACCAGTCGCGCACGCCGCACGGGTTCGGACTGCGCGACGAGATCGCCGCGCAGTCGCACCAGATCAACCCCACGTGCGGTGACGAGGTCACCCTGCAGGTGCACCGCGCGGCCGACGGCAGCGTCGAGGCGATCGCCTGGGAGGGACACGGCTGCGCGATCTCACAGGCCTCGGCGTCGCTCCTCGCCGAACTGGCCGAAGGGCTCACGGTCGAGGAGCTCGAAGTGCGGATCGACGCGTTCCGCACGGCGATGCGCTCGCGCGGGAAGATCGAGCCCGACGAGGAGCTGCTCGGCGATGCCGCAGCGCTCGGCGGGGTCTCGCGCTACGTCGCGCGGGTGAAGTGCGCGATGCTCGCGTGGGTCGCGGCCGAGGACGCGCTGCAGAAGAGCTGACACCGGCGCCGTCGAGACGGCCGAAGCCGAGGTGCAGGATGGAGGCATGGCCCTCACGCTGACACCGCTCGACCCCGACCGCTTCGACGATTGGCGGTCGGTGACCCGGCGGCGTCTCATCGCTCTCCGCCAGGAGTCGGGGATGCTGGTCGGCGACGACGCCGTCGCGCACGCCGACGCCTTCCTCGATCAGCTCCTTCCCGATGGAGCCGAGACGCAGACATCGGTCATCCTGTCGATTCGCGACGGGGGTCACGAACTGGGCACGGTGTGGCTGGCCTCGATGACCGGGATGCTCATGATCATCGACCTGTCGTTCGCCCGCGACCCGTCTGCGTCGCAGCGGGACGCGCTGTTCTCCGCACTCGTGGCGATGGCGCGCGACCACGAGGCCGATCGGCTGAGCGTGCCGCTATCCGTCACCGACGACCGCACGCGCGGATTCATCGAGGGGCGCGGGTTCGCCTGCGCGTCGATCCAGATGCTGTTGGAGCCCCTGCCTGTTCGCGATCGCGAACCGCAGATCCTGGTCGAACCGATGGCCGCCGAACGCTTTCCGTCGTTCGCGGCGGCGTCCGAGTCGGCCTTCGCGGAGGAGCTCGCAGCTTCGGGGCGGTACTCGCTCGAGGACGCCCGCGTCGAGTCGCACCGGCAGATGACGCAGGAGTTGCCGGATGGCGTGGCGACCGAGGGGCAGGAGCTCTTCACTGCCACGGTCGACGGGGAGGAGGTCGGCATCCTCTGGGTCGGCCTCCGAAGCAGGGGCGGTAGGCCGCACGCCTTCATCCTCGACATCGAGGTCGCCGAATCGGAGCGGCGCAGGGGCTACGGACGGGAGATGATGCTCGCCGCCGAGCGGGTGGCGCGAGACCGCGGAGCGGACTCGATCGGACTGCACGTGTTCGGAGCGAACTCAGGCGCGATCGCCCTGTACGAAGGACTCGGCTATCGACGCGTCGAGGAGAGGCATCTGCTCCACATCGCGGAATAGGTGCCGCAGCGACACGTTGACCCTCACATGACCACTCTCGGAATCATCGGTGCAGGACACATCGGCAGCCAGGTCGCGCGCGCGGCGGTGGCTCACGGCTATGACGTCGTGATCGCGAACTCGCGCGGACCCGAGACGCTCGCCCCTCTCATCGTGGAGCTGGGGGACAGGGCGCGCGCGGCGACCGCTGCGGAGGCTGCCGCGGCGGCCGACGTCGCGGTGGTCACGATCCCGCTCGGTCGCATCGACGAGCTCCCCGTCGACGAGTTGGCGGGCAAGATCGTCCTCGACACGAACAACTACTACTTCGAGCGCGACGGGCATATCGACGAGCTCGACAAGGGCGAGACCACCACGTCTGAGCTGCTGCAGCGTCAGCTGCCCACCTCCCGCATCGTGAAGGCGTTCAACCACATCATGGCCCGCGACATCACGACCGACGGCGCTCCGGCGGGGACGGCGAACCGTCGTGCCCTCGCGACGGCCGGCGACGACGCAGAGGCCGTGGAGTTCGTCACCCGGTTCTACGACGAACTCGGCTTCGACACCGTGAACATCGGTCCGCTGAGCGAGTCGTGGCGCGTCGAGCGCGACCGCCCCGCCTACGTGGTGCGCCAGAACGCCGAGGAGCTGCGCGCCAACCTCGCCATCGCGAACCGCCTGCCCTGAGCTGCAATTCCGCGCCTGGTGGGATACCAAACTTGTCCCTCCGGCACGCGGATGAGACAATCCCGATATGGCGGAGGTGGGGGCTGCCGGCGAACTCGAGTCGGTGAGAGTGACGCGCATTCTGCGCGATGACATCGTCTTGGGTCGGAGGCTTCCGGGATCCCGGCTCGTCGAGCGCGACATCGCGGCGGATCTCAACGTCTCTCGTCTTCCCGTCCGTGAGGCGATCCGCACCCTCGTCTCCGAGGGGGTCGTGGTGGCGCGTCCGCGCACCTGGGCCGTCGTGCGGGAATTCTCGCGGCAGGATCTTCAGGACTACGGCGAGGTGCGCGAGGCGATCGAGACGATGATCTTCGTCTTCGCCGCGCAACGCGGCACGCCGGAGGGGCATGCTCGGCTCCGCTCGGTCTACGAGCAGGAGCTGGCGGCCGCCGCATCCGGCGATGTCGAGGGTGCACGCATCGCGGCGAGTCTCTTCCACGAGGTCGCGGCGCACCTCGCGGGGAACCATATGATCGGCGAGTTCGTCGGCGTCTTCGCGACCCGTCTGAAGTGGCTCTTCGGCCAGCACGACGACCTCGTGGAGACGGCCGAGGAGCATCGGGTGATCCTCGAAGCCGTCGAGGCGCAGGATGCCGATGCATTGCGCATGCTGATCCCGCAGCACACCGCGAGCGCCGTGGCGTCCGCCGCGCGCCGCCTCGAAGTCCGCGCGGAATCTGCCTGATCTTGAGCTCTCGTATACCCCTAGGGGGTATGGTGGAGGTGTCATCGACGAAAGGATCGACATGACCACGACCACTTACACCGTGACCGGCATGACCTGCGGGCACTGCGAGGGCTCCGTGCGCAGCGAGGTCTCGAAGCTGCAGGGCGTCACCACCATCGACGTGAGCGCGGCATCCGGCCGACTCGTCGTCACCTCCGAGTCCCCGCTCGACGACACCGCCGTCCTGGCAGCGGTCGACGAGGCCGGGTACAGCGCCGCGCGCGCCTGATCCGCCCATGAGCGAGCAGCTGGCCTCGTACGATCTCGAGATCGGAGGCATGACCTGTGCGTCGTGCGCCGCGCGCATCGAGAAGCGTCTGAACCGGATCGACGGCGTGACGGCATCCGTCAACTACGCGACCGAGAAAGCGCACGTCGAGGTCGCGGGAGACGTGGTCGCCGACGACCTGATCTCCGAGGTCGTCCGCACCGGCTACACCGCCGCGCTGCCGCGCGAGACCGTGCCCGCCGAGACCGACCCGGCCTACGTCCTGCTGCGCCGGCGGCTCATCGTGGCCGTGGCTCTCGCGGTGCCGGTCATCGCGATGGCGATGGTCGAGGGGCTGCAGTTCCCCGGCTGGCAGTGGGCGTCGCTCGCGCTCGCTGTCCCGGTGGTCACGTGGGCGGCGTGGCCGTTCCACCGCGCAGCCGTGCTCAACGCCCGCCACCGCACCGTCACGATGGACACGCTGATCTCGGTCGGTGTCTCGGCCGCCTTCCTCTGGTCGCTGTACGCGCTCGTCTTCGGCACGGCAGGCATGTGGGGCATGACGCATCCGTTCCGGTTCACGATCGAGCGCGGTGACGGGCTCGGGACCATCTACCTCGAGGTGGCCGCGGGCGTCACGATGTTCCTGCTCCTCGGCCGCTTCCTCGAGCAGCGCTCGAAGCGCACGGCAGGGGCGGCCCTGCGCGCCCTCGGCGAACTCGGCGCGAAGGACGTCGCCGTGCTGCGCGACGGCGTGGAACAGCGGATGCCGCTGGCTCACCTCGTCGTCGGCGACGTGTTCGTCGTTCGGCCGGGCGAGAAGATCGCGACCGACGGCGTCGTGCGCGAGGGGTCGTCGGCTGTCGACGCGTCGATGCTGACCGGCGAGTCCGTGCCGGTGGAGGTAGGTGCGGGCGACGCCGTCACCGGCGCGACCGTGAACGTGGGCGGCCGCCTGGTCGTCACCGCCACGAGAGTCGGGGCCGACACGCAGCTCGCGCGCATGGCGCGGCTCGTCGAGCAGGCGCAGTCGGGCAAGGCCGAGGCGCAGCGCCTCGCCGACCGGCTCTCGACCGTGTTCGTGCCCATCGTGTTCGCGATCGCCGCCGTGACGCTCGTCGCTTGGCTGATCGGCGGTGGGGGAGTCTCTGCGGCGTTCACGGCGGCTGTCGCGGTGCTGATCATCGCGTGCCCGTGCGCGCTCGGGCTCGCCACGCCGATGGCGCTGCTCGTCGGCACCGGCCGCGGTGCGCAGCTCGGCGTGCTCATCAAGGGACCGGAGGTGCTCGAGTCGACCCGCCGTGTCGACACGGTCGTGCTTGACAAGACCGGCACCGTGACGAGCGGACGCATGACGCTCGCCGAGGTCATCCCTGCGGACGGCGAGGGCGAGGGCGAGGTGCTGCGCCGCGCCGCCGCGCTCGAGGACGCCTCAGAGCACCCCGTCGCAGCAGCGATCGTGCGCGGGGCGGTGGAGCGGTTCGGCGACCTGCCGTCGGTGAGCGAGTTCCGCAGCATCCAAGGCCGCGGCGTCGCCGGCCTCGTCGACGGCGTGCCGGTCACGGTCGGTCGGCCGGCGGTTCTCTCCGAGGAATCGGTGCCGCTCGACGGCGGTCTGCTCGCCGCGTTCGAGGACGCGGAGCGTCGTGCGCACACCGCCGTCGTGGTCGCCTGGGGCGGACGCGCTCGCGGAGTGCTCGTCGTGTCCGATGTCGTCAAGCCCGATGCCCGCGAGGCGATCGCCGCCCTGCGCGACCTCGGTCTCGAGCCCGTGCTGCTCACCGGCGATAACCGGCGCGCCGCAGAGGCCGTGGCGGCGGAGGTCGGCATCCGGGCCGTGCGCGCCGGCGTGCTGCCCGAGCAGAAGGTCGCCGAGGTCGCGGCGCTGCAGGGGCAGGGAAAGGTCGTGGCGATGGTGGGTGACGGCGTCAACGACGCGGCGGCGCTCGCAGCATCCGACCTCGGGATAGCCATGGGCACCGGAACGGATGCCGCGATCGAGGCGTCGGATCTCACCCTGGTGCGCGGCGACCTCTGGGGCGCGGTCGACGCGATCCGTCTCGCCCGGCGCACCCTCGCGATCATCCGCGGCAACCTGTTCTGGGCGCTCGCGTACAACGTCGCGGCGATCCCGCTTGCGGCGCTCGGACTGCTGAACCCGATGCTCGCCGGAGCCGCCATGGCGTTCTCCAGCGTCTTCGTCGTGCTGAACAGTCTGAGACTGCGGCGTTTCCGCAGTGCCGCTCCGCACGCGATCGGGTAGTCGGCGCCCTTCCGCCTGGATATATTGTGCGTACGGAATCGTTCCGGAAGTGCGTCGTGTCTGGGGAGCGATATGCGCAGACTCGCGGTCGTCGTCGGAGGGCTGCTGCTCGTCGGTGGAGCGGTGATCGTCGTGGTCGCCGACGAGCAGCGTGTGGCCGCGCTCGCAGAGGTGAAGGCGGCGGTCGTGCGAGCCGAGGAGAACCTCGACGCCGCGCGGGCCGCCAACTACGACCTCGCTGAGCAGCTCACGAGCCTGCGCGCGCAGATCGCCGAGCAGGACGCACAGCTCGCCGACTCCACAGGCTTCCTCCCGTGATGCTGCGCCGCGTGTTCTCGGTCACGGTCGTGACCGCCGTGCTGCTCGCCGCCGGTGTCGTCGGCCGGGCGCAGGCGCTCGACGACGCTCGGGCCGAAGCCGTCGCCGAGCTGCAGCAGATCGCTCAGCAGACGAACGACGCGCAGATGCGGTCCGACCATCTGCGGGGGCAGGTCGAGGCCGCCGAACGCGACACCGCCGGCCGCGCAGCCGTGCTCGAGGTGCGCCCGGCCTTCGTGCAGGAGATCGCGTCGCTGAGCGCGGCGATCAGTGCGGCCGAGGGCAAGGTCGACACCGCCGCGCACAGGGCGGCGGCGCAGTCGGCCCAGCAGACCGTGCTCGCGGAGAAGTCCGACCCGGCGGTGGTCGTCGCCGCGACCGCGACCGTGCACGCGCTCGCCGACAAGGTGGGCGAGGAGGTCTCGACGTGGCAGGCGGCGCAGTACGCGCGCCCGACGGGACCCGCCTGGTCGTCGAGCGGACCCGACGGCTACGCGCGCGTGCGCGCCGCGCTCGACCGGGTCGGCGGAGCCGGGGTAGGCCTGTACGAATCGTCGTCGTGCGCCGGAGGCACGGCGCCCGCCTGCGCGAACAGCAACGGGTACATCAAGTACCGCGGAGACATAGCCGGATGGAGCGCTGATCGACTGAACTGGGCCATGGCGCACGAGCTCGCGCACATCTACCAGTTCCAGGTCTGGGGATCGCTCAACGCCTCGGGGTCATACGAGTCTCTGTTCGGCGGTGACCCGGAGTTCCTCGCCAACTGCATGGCCGTTGTGCGCGGGTATCCGGGATCCGTCGGTTGCAATGGCGACCAGCAGGCGTGGGCCTCCGGCATCTGGGTCGGCGTGGTGCGCTGACTCAGGTCTCCCACTCCCGCAGCTCCGCGGTGAGCTGCGCGAGGTACTCGGGCGGGCCGGCCTCGGCGAACCAGAGCCACAGCTCGGCGGCATGTATCGCATCCCACTGATGCACCTCGTCGGCATCCGCCCCGTAGGCCCCGATCAGGGCCGCCGTCGATCGCGGATCCTTGCGACTCGCGCCCCAGGCGGCGCGAGACAGCTCGCGGAGCGGATCGCCGAGATGCGCCGCCTCCCAGTCGACGATCCCGGAGATCCGGCCCGCGGCGTAGAGGAGGTTGCCGTCGGTCCAGTCGCCGTGGCAGAAGACCTGACCCGACGAGGGCGGGACCACGAGCGGTAGAGGAGGGGCGTCGGAAGCCCGATAGCGCGCGACGACGACCGCGTCGTCGGGGCGCGGTGCGAGACCGGCGGGTGGCGGCACTTCGTGCAACCGGCGGAGAAGGGATGCCGAGGCGCTGAGCCCGGCGAGGCGGGTCTCCGCGGCGACGTCGTCGAGTCGGATTCCCGGCATCTCCGTCATGAGGATCGCGCCCGGCCCGTCCTCGACGAGCTCGGGGGTGGGCAGGCCGTCGACGGATGACAGCGCCTGGAGTGCGCGGACCTCGGTGCGGTGCCGCTCGGCATCCGGCATCCGCTTCTCGACGAGGCGAACGCCGTCGCGCTCGACGAGCCGCACCGCGCCCACTGCTCCCTGTCGCATCATGATCTCCGTCGCTCGGGCCGGGGTCCGCTCCATTCTGGCCGACCGACGCGAGGGTCGAAACGGGTACGCTCGAAGGGAGGAGGAACGGGTGGGACGAACTGCGGATGCCATCGCCGAGGGCGTCGCGATCGCGACCGCCGCGGCGCGCCTCGCCGTGAAGAACCACATCCTCATCGGCACGATCGCGGAGGGCGGCGTGTTCGACACCCAGAAGTACATCGCCGACGCGCGGGAGGCGCTGCGGGCGATGGCCGAGGAGTCGGAAGAGGCGGAGGAGAACCTCACCGCCCTGCGCAAACGCGCCCGCGGACGCCACTCCGACCCGTCCGGCACTCACGACTACCGGGACCGTGACGTACGCAACCTTCGCCGTCGCGCGAAGCAGTCGCACGGAGTCGCGACGAAGCTGCGGGAGATGATGGACGACGAGGCGGCGCTGAGCACGATCGTCGAGGAGGCGCGCGCGGCGGCCTGGTCGGACGTGCGCCACAACCTCGACCGTCGTCTGCGCGTCGAGGGCATGCGCCCCGATCAGGATCCCGACTACGAGCGCATGCGCGACGCACGCATGCAGGCGCTGCGGCTCGTCGACCTGCAGGCTCTGTCGTCTCAGCAGCGCGCCCGCGCCAAGCGCAAGAAGAAGCAGGAGAAGGTCGCCGAACGCGCCGACTGACCCCTCGATTCGCAATCGTCTGGCTCCTGTTATAAGCTGTTCCACGGCCCGCTGAGCGGTCCAGGAGCGCCCGTAGCTCAATGGATAGAGCATCTGACTACGGATCAGAAGGTTAGGGGTTCGAGTCCCTTCGGGCGCACATCACCCGGAAGTCCCCGTCGCATTAGCGGCGGGGATTTCTGCATCCGGGGGCTGTTCTGCCGGCACCGTCAGGCATCGGGTGACGGTGCGAGGCGGTAGAGCACCTGCGGGCGTCCGCGCTTGCCGTAGCGGTGCGCCAGGTCGATCACGCCCGTCGCGACGAGGTGGTCGAGGTAACGGCGAGCGGTCGCGCGCGAGAGCGAGCAGGCCGCAGCGATGTCGGATGCCGACCGCGAGGTGACCGGGTCGAGAGCCGCGATCACGCGCGCCAGCGTGACCTCCGCGAGTCCCTTCGGCAGTCCGCTCGACTGTTCTCGCGGAGGGGTGGAGGCGCGATCGCCCGCGCGATCGCCCAGCCGGACGGTTCCGGTGGCGAGCAGGCGGTCGACTTCGCCCTGCGCCAGCGGCCGGTCGTGCTCGTCGCCTTCACGGGCGCTGCGTCGGGCCGCGTACTCCTCGAGCCGTCGGCGCAGCACGTCCTGAGTGAAGGGCTTGATGAGATACCCGACGACGTGGGCCGCGAGCGCCTGGCGCACCGTCACCTGGTCGCGCGACGAGCTGATCACGAGCACGTCCGGACCCCCTGTTCCGAAGGCGCGGAGCCGGTGCAGCACCTCCACCCCGCTGATGTCGGGCAGGCGCATGTCGAGCAGCAGCAGCTCGACGTCGTCGGTCACCTGCGCGAGCGCCGCGACGCCGGTGCCGGCCGTGCCCACCAACTCGAAACCGGGAGTCTCGGCGATGAACCGAGCGTGCAGCGCACGAGCACCGGGATCGTCGTCGACGACGAGAACGCGGATGCCGCTCACCGCACCGCATCCATCTCGAAGTCGAAGCGCGCGCCGCCCAGAGACGAGCGCCCGACCTCGATCACGCCACCGCGCGCCCCCACCGTGCGGCGCACGAGGTCGAGACCGATACCGCGTCCGCCGACCGAGCGATCCGCCTTCGACGAGTAGCCGCGCGCGAACACCCGCTCGACGTCGGCGGGGTCGATACCCGGTCCGTCGTCTTCGACCGAGCCCACCAGGGTGCGTCCGCGCTCGGTGATGGTGCATCGGACGCGCCGCGCGCCGGCCTCTCCCGCGTTGCGGCACAGGTTCGCGACGACGAGCAGCACGCCCTCGTCGACCGCGACGTCGTCGTCGACCTCGAGCTCGAGCCGCGTGCCCAGCGCGGTGAGCTCGTTCTGCACGGCCTCGATCGCCGCGCCCACGACCGTGGCTCCGGCGACTCCCGGTCGCTCGGTCGTGAGCACCGGGACGATGTTGTCGATGTAGGCCAGCGCGTCGTCGGTATCGCCGTGCGAGACGAGCCCGTGGATCACGTGCAGCCGGGTGCTGAACTCGTGCGACTGCTCCTGCAGGGCGGCGGTGGTGCGCCGCAGGTGCTCGTGCTCAGCTGCCTGCTCGTCGAGACGACGGAAGCGCCGCTCGATCGCCGCGCCGACGGCCGAGCTCGCGAGTGTTCCGACGACGAGAGAGCCGATGATCCACGGCAGGAGGTCGCCGAGGGCCTCGTCGCGTTGCGCCGAGAGACTCGATTCCAGCACCCCGACGGCCACCATGCCGATGACCCGGTCGCCGTCGCCGTAGACGGGGACCTTGGCGCGCAGTGAGCGGCCGGACGGCCCGGTCTCGGTGCCGAGGAACTCTTCGCCGGCCAGCACCGACTCGTTCGTGGTCGACACCTGAACCCCGCGCTCCTCGGGAAGGGGATGCGTGATCCGCACCCCCTCGTCGTCGGTGATGACGACGTAGTAGACGCCGGCGGCCTGCCCGACGATGTCGGCGAGCGGCTGCAACTCCGCCGTCGCAGCGGCGAGGTCGCTCGCGTCGGCCAGATCGTCGTCGTCGCCGCTGTCGATCGTCGATTCCAGGGTCCGCCGAACCTCGGGTAGCACGGCGAGGCTCGCGGCGACCTCGTGCACGCGGTCGGCCGTGGCGGCGCGGATGCTGCGCTCCTGCGCCGCGATCGCGACCCCGGCCGTCACGCCGACGGCGGCGAGCACGATGACGCTGGGCAGCAGCAGCACGCCGAGGCGCACAGTGCGGCCGCCGCCGATGCGTCTCATCTCGACCACCTCTCCGTCGCGGGATCGCCGTCCGCCGCTCGTCGCTGAGCGTCATGAGCATCTATGAGCACAAAGCCGAGCGCACGCGACGTGCGCTCGGACCCTTGCCATCCTAATAACCGTCTTGCGGCGACAACGATGTCCGCACGAGGAGGCTATGATGACGACGAGTTCATCGAGGGCGCGGGTCCTACCCCGCGTCATAGGCGGCACGATCGCCGCTGCGGCGATCGGCATCGCCGCGTTCGGATCCATCACGTCGGCTGCAGCCGGACAGGACATCCACGCGTCGATGACCATCATCGCGCCGGCCGCGGCAGGCGGCGGATGGGACGGCGTGGCCCGCGAGCTGCAGCAGGCGCAGAAGGCGAACGGGCTCGTCAACAACGTCCAGGTCGTGAACATGCCGGGTGCAGGCGGCACCATCGCCCTCGGCAACGTGTCGGTGCTCGAAGGGCAGCCGAACAACCTCCTCGTCGGAGGCACCGGCCTCATGGCGGCGACGATCCAGTTCGGCTCCGCGGCGACGCTCGACGACGTGACCCCGCTCGCCGTGGTCGTCGAGGAGTACGACGTGATCGTGGTGCCGGCCGACTCGCCGTACGAGACGCTCGACGACCTCGTCGAGGCCTGGAAGGCCGACCCGAAGGGCGTGCCCTGGACGGGCGGAGGGTCATTCGATCAGCTCGTCGTGACCGACCTCGCGCTCAGTGCGGGCATCGATCCCCTCGACACGACCTACATCTCGTCGGACGGCGGAGGAGAGGCGATCCAGGCCCTCCTCAACGGCACGGCCGAGGCGGCGGCCGGCGGCTATCCCGACAACATCGACCAGATCGAGTCGGGCCGTCTGCGGGTACTCGCCCTCGTCGCAGAGGAGCCCGTCGACGGCATCGATATCCCGACGGCCGCCGAGCAGGGCTACGACGTCTCGCTCACCAACTGGCGCATGCTCGCCGCACCGGCAGGGCTCGCCGACGACCAGGTCGACGGACTGCGCGACCTGATCACCGAGTCGATCGAGACACCGGAGTGGCAGGACGCGATCGACCGCTACCACTGGACCGAGCGGGTCATCACGGGGGAGGACCTCGACGCGTTCCTCGCAGACGAGCACTCCCGGATCGAGCAGCTGTACGAGGAGATGGGGCTGTGATGTCATCCAACAATCCGACAGCGGTATCCGCGGTCGTCGGGCAGCGGCTGGCGTTCGGGGCGGGTCCCGGACGCGCTGCGGCCCTGCTGAAGAACCTCACCATGCCGGCCGTGCTGGTCGCCTTCGCGACCTACCTGCTGGTGGGCATCATCACGATGAAGGTCCCGGAGGGGACGGCCTTCCCCGGGCCGCAGTTCTTCCCGACGCTGATCACGGCCGGGCTCTACCTGTTCGCCGCCGTGCTCGCCGTCGGCGCCGTGCGCGAGCATCGCGCAGAGGACGACGCCGCGGCATCCGTCTCGGCGGCGCCGGTCGCACCGGCATCCGCTTCGACGCCCGAGGAGCCGGCCGTGCCGCGCACGGTCCGCGTCGACGTGAGGTCGCTCGTCTGGGTGGTGGGCTCGTTCCTCGTCTTCGCGCTCGTGCTCAACCTCCTCGGCTGGATCATCGCCGCAGGGCTCCTGTTCTGGTGCATCGCGCGCGGGTTCGGCTCGACGCGCTGGCTGTTCAGCCTCGTGGTCGGCCTGACCGTGAGCTCGCTCTCGTACATCGCGTTCGACATGGCGCTCGGCATGTCTCTGCCCTCGGGCATTCTCGGATGGGGGTTCTGACATGGACGTGCTGCAGCTTCTCGCGGAGGGCTTCGCCGGAGCCCTCACCTGGCAGAACCTCGTCTGGGTTCTGGTCGGATGCCTGCTCGGCACCGCGGTCGGCGTCATGCCGGGCCTCGGATCCTCGATGGCGGTGGCCCTGCTGCTGCCCGTGACCTTCTCTCTCGAACCGACGGCGGCGTTCATCATGTTCGCCGGCGTCTACTTCGGCGGGCTGTTCGGCGATTCCACCATGGGCATCCTGATGAACACGCCGGGGCAGGCGTCGGCGATCGCCTCGACCATCGAGGGCCACAAGATGGCCAGGAACGGACGGGCGGCCCAGGCGCTCGCGACCGCCGCGATCGGAGCGTTCATCGGCGGCTTCATCGGATCGATCGTCGTGGTCTTCCTGGCCCCTGCGCTCGCGGACTTCTCCAGCCGGTTCGGGCCGGCCGAGTTCTTCGCGCTCGCCGTCTTCGCCTTCGTCGCCACGTCGTCGGTCGTCACCGACAACGTGATCAAGGGGCTGACCTCGCTGTTCATCGGGCTCGGCATCGCCGTGATCGGCGTCGACGGCGTCTCGGGGGCCCCGCGCTTCACCATGGGATCGCCGAACCTCTTCGACGGCGTCTCGCTGGTCACCGTGACCGTGGCGATCCTCGCGCTCGGCGAGGTCATCTACGTCGCCTGCCTCGAGCGGCACATGAAGGACAAGGCGCTCATCAAGCCGTCGGGCCGCCCGTGGCTGACGCGTGGCGAGTTCAAGGAAGCGGCTCCCGCCTGGTTCCGGGGCACGGCGATCGGCCTGCCGTTCGGCGTCGTGCCGGCGGGCGGCTCCGAGATCCCCACCTTCCTGGCGTTCGGGCTCGAGAAGCGGCTCGACGCGCGTCGGGCGCACCCGAAGTTCGGCACCGGGGCGATCCGCGGGCTCGCGGCCCCCGAAGCCGCGGGCAACTCGACCACGAGCATGGCGATGGGTGCTCTGCTCGCGCTGGGGCTGCCGATCTCGGCGACCGCCGCCATCATGCTCGCCGCCTTCCGCCAGTACGGCCTGCAGCCCGGACCGCTGCTGTTCGAGCGCGCGCCCGAACTCGTGTGGGCCCTGCTGGCGAGCTTCTTCATCGCGATGATCGTGCTGCTCATCCTGAACCTGCCTTTCGCGATGCTGTGGGCCAAGCTGCTGCTGATCCCGCGTCCGTACCTCTACGCCGGGATCACGCTCTTCTGCGCACTCGGCATCTACGCGACGAGCGGCTCGGTGTTCGACCTGCTCATGCTGCTGGGCATCGGTCTGCTCGGGTTCCTGATGCGGGCGCTCGACTACCCGCTCGCACCGCTCATCATCGGCATGGTGCTCGGACCGCTCGCCGAGACCAGCCTGCGGGATGCCGCGATGAGCGCGAACGGCGACTTCTCGGTGCTCGTGCAGGGGCCGATCTCGATCACGCTGTACGCGATTCTGGCCATCGTCCTCGTGCTGGCGGTGCGCGGGCGCATCGTGGCACGCGCCCAGGCGAAGGCCGAGGCGAAGAAGGTGTCCGTCGAGGCCTGACCGACGACGGGCAACGCCTCGGACGCCGTATCGTCCGAGGCGTTCCCGTTCGTACTCCGGAGATCAGCCGAGGAGTTCGACTCCGAAGCCGGCGACGACCGCGCGCAACTCGTCCAGGTAGCGCTGCGCCTGCTCCGTGAGCGGGATCGCGGAGTGGCCGATCCACCCGATCTCGATGCGCTCGTCGACGTCGAGCGGGATCGCGACGATCTCGGGATCGAGGTCGTCGCTGATGATCCCGGTCGAGATCGTGTACCCGTCGAGGCCGATCATGAGGTTGAAGATGGTCGCGCGGTCGGAGACACGGATCTCCCGTGCGCTCGACAGGGTCGACAGGATCTCCTCGGCGAAGTAGAAGGAGTTGTTCGCGCCCTGGTCGAAGGTGAGGCGGGGGATGCCGGCGAGGTCGTCGAGGGTCACGCGGTCGCGCGCGGCGAGCGGGTTCTTGCGCGAGATGAAGATGTGCGGATCGGCGAGGAAGAGCGGCCGGAACGACAGGCCCGAGTCGCGGAGCAGCTTGTCGATGACGCTGCGGTTGAAGTCGTTGCGGTAGAGGATGCCGAGTTCGCTGCGCAGCGTCCGGACGTCTTCGATGATGTCCCACGTCCGCGTCTCACGGAGCGAGAACTCGTACTCGGCCGCCCCGCTCGCCTTCACCATGCGCACGAATGCGTCGATCACGAAGGAGTAGTGCTGCGCCGAGACGCCGAGCAGGCGCCGAGACGGCGGCCGGCCGAGGTAGCGCTGCTCGAGCAGCGCGACCTGCTCGGTGACCTGACGGGCGTATCCGAGGAATTCGGCGCCGTCTGCCGTGAGGGTGACGCCGCGTGCCGAGCGGAGGAGCAGGGTGCGGCCTGCGCGTGTCTCGAGATCCTTCATGGCGGCGGACATGGTCGGCTGCGACACGTAGAGGAGGTCGGCGGCGGCGCTGATGGATCCCTCTGCCGCGACCTCGACGAAGTAGTGGAGTTGCTGCAGCGTGATGCCGCTGGACGCGCGTGCCATAGGTGAAGACTATACCCACGCATAGCTCGGGGTAGTTACCCGATATGCCTGCCCCGACCGCACCATGGATCTACCGACTTCTGACAGATGGGCCGCTCATGGCGAACGACTTCACGTTCCACATCACCACCACGCGCTTCGACGAGGACTACACACCGTCCGCCGACTCGCGCATCACCACGAACTTCGCCAACCTCGCACGCGGCGAGCACCGTCAGGAGAACCTCCGCAACGCCCTGACGATGATCGATCGTCGGTTCAACGACCTCGCGCACTGGGACAACCCGACGAGGGACCGCTACACGCTCGAGCTCGACATCGTCTCCGCGGCGCTCGAGTTCGCCGACGGAGGCGACGACGAGCGGTTCCCGCTGCTCGAAGTCCTCGACATCACGATCGTCGACCGGTCGGCCGGGACTCGCCATCACGGGATCGTGGGGAACAACTTCTCGTCCTACGTGCGCGACTACGACTTCAGCATCCTGCTCCCCGCTGCGACCGAGGCTGCGGGCCGGTTCACGGTTCCCGACGACTTCGGCGTTCTGCACGGCAAGCTGTTCCGGAGCTTCCTCGCCTCGACCGAGTACCGCGAGCGGTTCACGACCTCTCCGGTGATCTGCATCAGCGTCTCGACGAGCAAGGAGTACCGCCGCACCGAGAACCACCACCCGATCCTCGGCGTCGAGTACGTGCAGGATGACGACGGCTCCCTCACCGACGCGTACTTCGGGAAGATGGGCCTGACCGTGCGCTACTTCATGCCGCCGGGCAGCGTCGCGCCGCTCGCCTTCTACTTCGAGGGCGACCTGCTGGGCGACTACTCCGCCCTGCAGCTGATCGGCACGATCGCCACGATGGAGACCTTCCAGAAGATCTATCGGCCCGAGATCTACAACGCGAACTCCGCCGCCGCGAGCGTGTACCGTCCGACGCTCGACCAGCAGGACTTCTCGACGACCCGCATCGGGTACGACCGCGAGGAGCGCAGCCGCCTCGCGCTCGCCCAGGGGAAGCATACGCAGGAGCACTTCATCGCTCCGCACGGCGAGCTGCTGGCGCAGTGGGCGTCGGGTCGTGCGGTCGACGCCTCGAAGCCGGTGGTTGCCGCGTGAGCGCTGTCCACGAGGTCCTGCCCACCTCCATCGTCGGCAGTCTTCCCAAGCCGTCGTGGCTCGCGCAGCCCGAAACCCTCTGGTCGCCGTGGAAGCTCGAGGGCGATGCGCTCGCCGAAGGGAAGCAGGATGCTCTGCGCAGCGCCGTGCAGGAGCAGTCCCGCCGCGGCATCGACATCATCAGCGACGGCGAGCAGACCCGTCAGCACTTCGTGACGACCTTCATCGAGCACCTCAGTGGCGTGGACTTCGACCGGCGGGAGACGGTGCGCATCCGCGACCGGTATGACGCGAGCGTGCCGACCGTCGTCGGAGCCGTGAGCCGCGAGAAGCCGGTGTTCGTCGACGACGCGCGGTTCCTCCGCGCGCAGACCGATCAGCGCATCAAGTGGGCGCTGCCCGGGCCGATGACGATGATCGACACGCTGGCCGACCGGCACTACCGCAGCCGCGAGAAGCTCGCGTGGGAGTTCGCGACCATCCTCAACCAGGAGGCGCGGGAGCTGGAGGCGGCCGGCGTCGACGTCATCCAGTTCGACGAGCCCGCCTTCAACGTCTTCTTCGACGAGCTCAAGGACTGGGGCGTCGCGGCGCTCGAGCGCGCGGCGGAGGGGCTGCGCGCCGAGACCGTCGTGCACATCTGCTACGGCTACGGCATCAAGGCGAACACCGACTGGAAGGCGACGCTCGGGCCCGAGTGGCGCCAGTACGAGGAGTCGTTCCCGCTGCTGCAGAAGTCGATCATCGACACCGTCTCGCTGGAGCGCGCGCACTCGCACGTGCCCCTCGATCTCATCGAGCTCATCCGCGGCAAGAACGTCATGCTCGGCGCGATCGACGTCGCGAGCGACACCGTCGAGACGCCCGAGCAGGTCGCCGACGTGCTGCGCGAGGCCCTCGCCTACGTGGATGCCGACAAGCTCGTGCCGAGCACGAACTGCGGCATGGCACCGCTGCCGCGTGACACGGCCCTCGGGAAGCTCAGCGCGCTTAGCGCGGGTGCGGCTCTGCTGCGCGACGAGCTCGCGGCATCCTGATCGTCGATCGAGCTTCCGTCAGTCGAGCAGGCTCGTGATCGCGGGGTCGCGGCGGGCCACCTCGGCGGCGGTCGCGACGATGACCTGGCGCATCGCGGCGACGGCGACCGCCGGGGTGACGTCGGCGCGATGCGCGAGGCTCACGGTGCGCCGCATCATCGGGTGGGTGAGGCGCACCGAGCGGAGTGCCGGCTGGTCGAGCAGCACCATCGCCGGAACGACCGCGACGCCCACTCCGCGTTCGACGAAGCGGAGCAGAGCATCCATCTCCGCTCCTTCCAGCACGTAGGTCGGCGTGAGTCCGGCCGACCGGAAGGCGGCATCGGTGGTGGCGCGCAGCTCGTAGGTCTCGTCGAGGGCGATGAGCGGCAGCGTCGCGAGGTGCTCGAGTCCGATGGCGGGCGTCACGGCGATGGGAGGCTGGGATGCCGCGGACACGACGACCAGCTCCTCGGTGAGCAGCGGCATCCGGCTCAGGCTGAAGCCCGAGGGCGGCGGCCCCTCCGACTCGGTGATCAGGGCGATGTCGACGGCGCCGACCGCGAGCTGTTCCACGAGCAACCGCGACCCGCTCTCGTCGAGGTGCAGGTCGACGCCGGGGTGCGCGGCGTGGAACGAGCTGATGGCTTCCGCGACGAGGCTGATGCAGAGCGTGGGCGGCGCGCCGAGCCGCACCCGTCCGCGTCGCAGCCCGGCGAGCTCGCCCATCTCCTCGCGGATCGCCTCGGCCTCCGACAGCATCCGCTGCGCGCGGGGGAGCAGCGCCTCGCCCGCCGAGGTGAGTGCGATGTGACCCCTCGCCCGGTGGAACAGCTCGGCGCCGAGCTCGCGTTCGAGCGTCGAGATCTGCCGGCTCAATGACGGCTGCGCGAGGTGGAGGTGCTCGGAGGCGCGCGTGAAGTGACCGAGACGAGCGACCTCGACGAAACCTCGGAGCTGCTCCAGGTTCATTCCCGCAGTGTATCGAAACCAGTGAAACTATGCATTGGACGGTATGAGGGTCGCCTCCCTAGCGTGGATGGCATGAGCACACGCGAACGGCAGATCTCCACCACGGTCCTGGTCATCGGGACGGGCGGATCCGGCCTGCGCGCGGCGATCGAGGTCGCCGAGCACGGCATCGACGTCCTCGCCGTCGGCAAGCGTCCCCGGCAGGACGCACACACCTCCCTCGCGGCCGGCGGCATCAACGCCGCGCTCGGCACCATGGACGCCGACGACACCTGGCAGCAGCACGCCGCCGACACGATCAAGGAGAGCTACCTGCTCGCCAACCCGCACACGGTCGAGATCGTGACGCAGGGGGCCGAGCGCGGCATCCGCGATCTCGAGCGATGGGGCATGGACTTCGCCCGTGAGGACGACGGCCGCATCTCGCAGCGGTTCTTCGGCGCGCACACCTTCCGCCGCACCGCCTTCGCGGGCGACTACACCGGTCTCGAGATCCAGCGCACCCTCGTCGCCAAAGCCGAGCAGCTCGAGGTCCCGATCCTCGACAACGTCTACATCACACGGCTGCTCGTGCGAGACAACGTCGTCTTCGGCGCGTACGGCTTCGACCAGGCAGACGGCACGCGCTACCTCATCCACGCGGATGCCGTGATCCTCGCCGCGGGCGGCCACAACCGCATCTGGCGACGCACCTCCTCTCGTCGCGACGAGAACACCGGCGACTCGTTCCGCCTCGCGGTCGAGGCCGGCGCCCGCCTGCGCGACCCCGAGCTCGTGCAGTTCCACCCCTCCGGCATCATCGAGCCCGAGAACGCGGCGGGCACCCTCATCTCCGAGGCCGCGCGCGGCGAAGGCGGCATCCTGCGCAACGCGCTCGGGGAGCGGTTCATGGAGAAGTACGACCCCGAGCGGATGGAGCTCTCGACCCGCGATCGTGTCGCGCTCGCCGCGTACACCGAGATCGCCGAGGGGCGCGGCACCGAGAACGGCGGCGTCTGGCTCGATGTCTCACACCTGCCGCGCGAGACGATCATGACCCGTCTGCCCCGCGTCTACCAGACGATGATGGAGCTGCAGATGCTCGACATCACCGCCGAACCGATCGAGATCGCCCCCACCGCGCACTACTCGATGGGCGGCGTGTGGGTGCGCTCGGAAGACCATCAGACCGACGTCGACGGACTCTACGCGATCGGCGAGGCGTCGAGCGGACTCCACGGCGCCAACCGCCTCGGCGGCAACTCGCTCATCGAGCTGCTCGTCTACGGCCGCATCGTCGGCCAGGCCGCGATGGCGCACGCGGCGGGTCTCGACGCGCAGAAGCGCTCGGCGGACGCCGTGGCGCAGGCTCGCGCAGAGATCGACGACCTGCTGGCCGCCGACGGACACGAGAACGTCCGGGCACTGCAGCGCGCGATCCGTAACACCATGACCGAGCACGCTGGTGTGGTGCGCTCGGAGGAGGGGCTTCGTGCCGGCCTCGCCGACCTCGACATGATCGAGGGGCGCATGGAGGACATCGGCATCCATCCCGACATCGCCGGGTTCCAGGACCTCGCGCACGCGTTCGACCTCAAGGCGTCGGCGATCGCGGCGAGGGCCACGCTGGAGGCCGCGCTGGAGCGGCGGGAGACCCGCGGATGCCACAACCGCAGCGACTACCCCGACACCGACCCGACGCTGCAGGTGAACCTGGTGTGGAGCCCGGGCACGGGTGTGACGCACGAGCAGATCCCGCCGATCCCCGACGAGATCGCCGAGCTCATGCGCGACGTCGACACGACCGGCAAGCTCGTCGAGTGAGTACCTGACTCGTTCCGGTCGCACTCCGTGCCGTCCCCGCGCCCTCGGGGCGGCACGATCTGCGACCGGAACGCGGGCCCTGGGGTGGGGTAGGAGCCGCCTCAGTCGCCCTGGTCCGTCTGCGGACCGTCGATGACCCCGATCCCGACCGCCTGATGGTCGGGCTCGGGGTCGTCGCGCTTCGGAGCCTTCGGCTCCTCGCCGGGGGACTTCTCGGTACTGGGCTCTTCGAGCTCCTCGGTGCTTGGCACCTCTTCAGGGTCGGCGTCCTCGGGAGACTCCGCCTGCTCCGGGGTCTCCGCGCGGCCTTCGGTCCGATTCTCCGAGTCGCTCTCGTCGTCGGGGGAGACGGCCGTGATCTCGCCGGCGTCGCCGGACGACGGGGTCGGGGTGGGCGCCTGAGCCTCGCCGTCGAGGTCGGCGGCCGGATCCTGCTCGGGTGTGGTGTCGCTCATGATCATCCCTTTCGCGTGGGTGGACGGATTCAGGATGCCGCGGGCTCGCCGCCGCGGGAAGGGGCTTGACGACCGCATCCCGCCGACGACGTACGCTGGTCAGGTGACAGCGTACGTCTCGGCCTTCGACCTCTTCTCCATCGGAGTGGGGCCTTCCAGCTCCCACACGGTCGGACCGATGAGGGCGGCTCTGGAGTTCGCCAGGCGGCTCACGGCGACCGGCGCGGTCGATCGCGTCTCGCGCGTCGGCTGCACCCTGTTCGGGTCGCTCGGCGCCACCGGCATCGGCCACGGCACGCCGGATGCCGTCGTCGCCGGACTCCGCGGTCTCGAACCCGAGACCTGCGATCCGGCTGCCGTTCGTTCGGCGTGGACGGACTTTCCCCTCGGCGGAGGGCTGCTGCTCGACGGCACGCACGAGGTGGCGTTCGCGAAGGACGACATCGTGTTCGCTCCGCGCACTCGGCTGCCCGGTCACCCGAATGCGATGACGATCACCGCGTGGGATGCCGAGGGCGCGATCGTCGCGGAGGAGACCTACTACTCGGTCGGCGGAGGCTTCATCCGCCGCGACGGGGAGGAGGCGAAGCTCGCCACGGCCGCGCTGCCGTACTCGTACGCCGACGCGGCTTCGCTGCTGGCACTGTGCGACGAGTACGGCCTCTCGATCGCCGAGGTCGCACGACTCAACGAGACCGCGATGCGCAGCGAGGAGGAGGTCGCCGCGGGGCTCGACGCCATCTGGGACGCGATGTCGGGCTGCGTCGACGCGGGGCTGCACAGCGACGGCATCCTGCCCGGCATCCTCAAGGTCAAGCGGCGGGCGAACCTGATCAGGGAGCAGCTCGAAGCGGTCGAGTCCGAGGGGCACCGCGAACTTCCCGGTGAATGGCTGGGTGCGTTCGCGCTCGCGGTGAACGAGGAGAACGCCGCCGGCGGACGCGTCGTCACGGCCCCGACGAACGGTGCGGCCGGCATCCTCCCCGCTGTCGCGATGTACTGGTGGCGGTTCCTCGCCGACTCCGGCCTCGGCGCGGGCAACGCCGTCACGCCGTACGGCGAACTCGTCGGCAGCGCCCTGCTGGGCTTCGGCGCCGAGGCGTCGCTCGTGGCGGTCGGCGCGATCGAAGACCCCGACGCGGTCGCCGAGGCGAACCGTCGCCGCGGCATCCGTCGTTTCCTCCTCACCGCGACCGCACTGGGCTCGCTGTTCAAGGCCAACGCGTCGATCTCGGGAGCCGAGGGCGGATGCCAGGCCGAGGTCGGCTCGGCGTGCGCGATGGCCGCCGGCGGACTCACCGCCGTCATGGGCGGCACGAACCGGCAGATCGAGAACGCCGCCGAGATCGCGATGGAGCACCACCTCGGGCTCACATGCGACCCGATCGCCGGTCTCGTGCAGATCCCGTGCATCGAGCGCAACGCGATCGCCGCGTCGACGGCGGTGACCGCCGCGCGCCTCGCTCTGCGTGGAGACGGCAGTCACTACGTGTCGCTCGACGCGGTCGTCGAGACCATGCGACAGACCGGCATGGACATGTCGACGAAGTACAAGGAGACGAGCGAGGGCGGCCTCGCGGTCAACGTCATCGAGTGCTGATCGTGCTGTCGGCGCCTCGGGTTAGCCTCCTCTGGAGGAGGTGAGCATGGAGTCGATCTGGGAGCCGGGGAGCAGGCGCAGGCGCGAGCAGCCGATCGTGGCGGTGCGGCCGAACGAGTTCGCGCCCGATCCCGCCGGTCGCTGGCCCCTGAGCATCCCCGCCGTCGCCCAGGTGCTGCGCGAGGGGATCGATCTCGATCCCGGGGTGACCTTCCTCGTGGGAGAGAACGGCAGCGGCAAGTCGACCATCGTCGAGGGCGTGGCGGTCGCGTACGGTCTGTCTCCCGAAGGGGGATCGCGGCAGGCCAGACACACGACCCGGCCGACCGAGTCGCCCCTGTCGGAGTGGCTCCGGCTCCAGCGGGGAGTCGGGTCGAGCCGCTGGGGCTTCTTCCTGCGGGCCGAGACGATGCACTCGTTCTACACGTACCTCGAGGACAACCCGTCGACGCGGGCGCCCGACGTGCCGTTCCACGAGATGAGCCACGGCGAATCCTTCCTCGCGCTGCTCGAGAGCCGCTTCGACGAGCCGGGCTTCTACTGCCTCGACGAGCCCGAAGCGGCGCTGTCGTTCCAGTCCACGCTCGCGCTCATCGCCGTGCTGCAGCGCATCGTCGCCGAGGGCGGGCAGGTGCTGTGCGCGACCCACTCCCCGGTGCTCGCTGCTCTGCCCGGAGCCCGCATCCTCGAGATCGGCGAGTGGGGCATCCGTCCGGCCGAGTGGCAGGACCTCGCTCTCGTGAACCACTGGCGGTCTTACCTGCAGGATCCGCAGCGGTACCTCCGCCACCTGCGGGAGTGATCGACGCTCGCGGGGGTCGTTGACCGGGCCACGGTGCCAGGAGCATAGTCATCGCATGACGAGTGAGTCGGCGGTCGAGGTCACGGGGCTCCACGTGCGCCGGGGCAGGACCACGGTGTTCGACGGAGTCGACCTGACGATCCCGCGCGGACAGATCACGGGGCTGCTCGGTCCGTCCGGATGCGGCAAGACCACGCTCATGCGGTCCATCGTGGGAGTGCAGCGCATCGCCTCGGGCGGCGTGACCGTGCTGGGCGAACCCGGCGGCTCACGAGGGCTGAGGCGTCGCGTCGCCTACGGCACCCAGGGTGGCGCGGTGTACGGCGACCTGACGGTGCGGCAGAATCTGTCGTACCTGGGGCGCGTGCTCGGCGCGACGAAGACCGACGTCGACCGGGTGCTCGCTGACGTCGGGCTCGAGGCGCAGAGCTCGCAGCTCGTCGAGTCGCTGAGCGGCGGACAGGCGACCCGCGTCTCGCTCGCGATGGCCCTCATCGGCGCGCCGGAGCTCATCGTGCTCGACGAGCCGACGGTCGGACTCGATCCGGTGCTGCGGGTGGAGCTGTGGGAGCTGTTCCGCCGACTCGCCGAGCGCGGCGTGACGATGATCGTGTCGAGCCATGTCATGGACGAGGCGATCCGCTGCGACCGTCTCCTGCTCATGCGAGCGGGTCGCATCATCGCCGACACGACGCCGACCGCGCTGCTCCACGACACCGGTACGAACGACCCGGATGCGGCGTTCCTCGCCCTGATCGAGCGGGACGATCGCGCGCACGCCACGGCGCGGCATCCGATGACTCGACGCGAGCGACGGGAGGCGGGGGAGTGAACGCGCGCAGGATGCTGGCGACCGCCGGCCGTGTGCTGGGACAGCTGCGGCACGATCCGCGGTCGATCGCGCTCATGCTCGTCGCACCGAGCCTGCTGGTCGGCCTGTTCGCGTGGCTGTTCAGCGACCAGGACGGCGTCTTCGACCAGTTCGGCGGAGCGATCCTCGCGCTCTTCCCCTTCATCGTGATGTTCCTCATCACATCCATCACGACGCTGCGGGAACGGCGGTCGGGGACGCTTGAGCGGCTCATGACGACACCGCTCGACAAGACCGACTTCATCCTGGGCTACGCCCTCGCCTTCGGCCTCATGGCCCTGCTGCAGGCGGTCATCACGGTGTCGTTCGCGGTGGGGGTGTGCGGGCTCGACATCGACGGCGAGCTGTGGCAGCTGGGCCTCGTCGCCGTGGTCGACGCCCTGCTCGGCACGGCCCTCGGTCTGCTCGCCAGCGCCTTCGCGCAGACGGAGTTCCAGGCCGTGCAGTTCATGCCGCTGCTGGTGTTCCCGCAGATCATCCTCGGCGGCCTCTTCATGCCGCGTGATCAGATGCCCGACGTGCTCCACGCGATCTCGGACTGGCTGCCCCTCAGCTACGCGATCGACACGATCAACGCGGTCGCCGCGGGAGACGAGGGCTGGGACGTGTACCGGCCGCTGCTCGTCGTCGTCGCCTTCGGCGTCGGTGCGCTGGTGCTCGCGTCCCTGACCCTGCGCCGCCGCACGCCGTAGACCGGCGGCTCGGGGTCGTCGAGCGAAGCGCGCGCCGTGCTGAGCGAGCGGAGCGAGTGGAAGTGACGAAACGCACCTACCCCTGCTCGCGCGCCGCCCGGTTCTTCGTCCATCGGGTCGGGGCGGCCGCCCACGGATCCTCCGGCCACGGATGCTTCGGATACCGCCCGCGCATCTCGGCGCGCACCTGCGCGTAGGGCCCCGACCAGAACGAGGCGAGGTCGTCGGTCACGGCGAGCGGACGACCGGCCGGGGAGAGCAGGTGGAACAGCACCGGCACTCGTCCGTCGACGAGCCGAGGCGTCTCGGCCCACCCGAAGCACTCCTGAAGCTTGACGGCGACGACCGGGCGGGCGGACTCGTCGTCGATCGCGGGGTAGTCGATCCGGATGCGTGATCCGGTCGGAACCTCCAGACGCTCCGGCGCGAGGTCGTCGAACCGGGTCGCCGCCGGCCACGGGAGCAGGCGGCGCACCGCGTGCGCGAGGTCGATCCGGGCGGCGGGGGTGCCGCCCGCGAGCGCGTCGAGTTCGGACGCGAGCCAGGTGTCGAGCGACGCGAGCAGTCCGGCATCCGTCACATCCGGCCAGGGATCGCCGAGCTCGCGGTGCAGCAGCGCCAACCGACGACGTAGCGCGTCCGCCGAGTCCGACCAGGTGAACACCGCGAGGCCGTCGCGCCGGAGTGCTCGGCGCACGGCATCCCGCCCTTCGTCGACCGACGGCCGAACCGGGGCCGATGACCGCAGGATCGCACCGATGCGCTGTTCCCGGCGCGCCTGCACCCGGCCGCCGACGAACTCCGCCTCGACCCGGTCGGTCATGAGGTGGCTCGCGGCGATCTCGCGCTGCGATTCGCTGAGGGCTGCGGCGGCGCGGACGATCGCGCCGGAACCTGCCGCTGCGCGTCCCGAGGCGCGCGCCACGTCGGCGACCGCGATCCACTCCGCTGCCGCGAGTGCACCTCGCACACCGGCGCGGGTGCCCGACGCGAGGAGGAAGGTGGCGCCGTCGGCGGTGCGTTCGACGCGCTGCGCGATGCGCTCGGGGAAGGCGAGGGCGATCACCAGACCGGTGCCGTCGAGATCGGAGCGGATGCCGGGTGTCGGCGACACCAGCCGTTCGAGGCGGTCCGCGTCGCTGCGCCAGCGGCGCGAATCCGGCGTCCGCCCGCCACGCAGCGCGATCAGGGCCTGGGCGACGTCGGCGTCGGAGATGCGCAGGTCGCCGCCGAGCAACGCGACGACCTCGGCGGCGAGGCGCGCGCCGACGAGCGGGCTGCCGTCGCGGAGGGCGCGGGCGAGGCGCGGATCGGTCGGGATACGGGCGAGCGCGCGCCCCTCGTCGGTGGCGCGTCCGTCGTCGTCGACCGCGCCGAGGCCCTGCAGCACCGAGATCGCGTCGGCGAGGCCGTCGGCGGGCGGCCGGTCGACCATTCGCAGACCGACTCCACCGGGGGCTCCCCAGCACGCGAGCAGCAGCGCGGCATCGGCGAGGTCGGCGACGGCGATCTCGGGTGCGGGCCGGGCAGGCGCGGCCGCGTAGGTGCGCTCGTCGACGCAGCGGATCACCGTTCCCGGACCCTGGCGCGTGGCGCGTCCGGCTCGTTGCACGCACGACGAGCGGGGAGCGGCGGTCGTGACGAGTCCGGTCATGCCGCGCGCGGCGTCGCGCTGCGGATGCCGCGCGAGGCAGCTGTCGACCACCAGCCGCACACCCGGCACCGTGAGCGATGACTCGGCGAGCGAGGTCGTGACGATGATGCGCGGGGGCGCGCCCGGCGCGCGGCCGCGGATCACGGCATCCTGCTCCGCCGCGGGGATCTGCCCGTGCAGTTCGCGCACGTCGAACCCGTCGGCGGTGGCGCTGAGGCGGCGGGCGACCTCGCTGACCTCGCGTGCACCGGGCGCGAAGACGAGTACGTCCGCCGCGGGGTCGTCGTGCCGCAGGTCGCGGGCAGCGGATGCCGCGGTGTGCGCCACATGATCGAGGAACGCCCAGGTGACGCCGCGCTCGTCGAGGCGCAGTACAGAACTCGGCGCCCAGCGCTCGGTGAGAGGGAAGGCAGGCACGTCGTGGTCGACGACCGGGGCGGGCGCGTCCTCGGTGCCGAGCACGGCGGCGAAGCGCTCGGCGTCGAGGGTGGCCGACATCGCCACGACCGTGAGATCGTCGCGCAGCTCGCGCACTTCGGAGAGCAGACCGATGAGCAGGTCGGTCTCGAGGGCTCGTTCGTGCACTTCGTCGAGGATCACGGCATCCACTCCGTCGAGCCCGGGGTCGTCGAGCATCCGCCGCAGCAGCACCCCGGCCGTGACGAACTCGACACGGGTCGACCGGCCGCCAGCGCGCTCGCCGCGCACCGTGAATCCGACTCGCTCGCCCATGGGGGAGCGGTCGAGGTGTGCGAGGCGACGGGCAGCGGCGCGGGCGGCGACGCGGCGCGGTTGCGTGACGATGACGCGTCCGCTCGACCGGTTCGCCAGCAGTGGTGGTATGAGGGTGGTCTTGCCTGTGCCGGGAGGGGCGCTGACGACCACGGCCTGACTGCCGTCGAGAGCATGTTCGAGGTCGACGGTGGCCGCCGCGAACGAGAGTCCCGCGCCGATGGCGGCGAGGTCGAAGGCGGCAGTCACCCGTCCAGTCTGCCGCGTTGCGGTGATGCGCGGTGCGGGAGGTGCGGGTGGGAGTGACGTACCCCACGACACAGCGGATGCCGCGACCGGTTCGGCCGCGGCATCCGCTGTTCTGTGCTGTTACTCCGCGGCGGGAGCCGGCGGTGCGGGCGGCGGAGGCGTGGTGGGCTTCGGCTCGCGCTTGGCGGGAGCGGGAGAGGATGCCGCGGCCACCCCCTCGCCGATGCCGCGCCCGACGGCCTGGCCCTGGATGATCGACGCGAGGTCGAGGCCCGTGGCGGAGCTGACGCTGTCGAACACCGATTTGAGCGCCTTGGCGCTGTCGGCGCCCACGAGGTCGGAGGCGCCGTCGCCGGAGCCGCCGATGATCGAGACGCTGCCGATCGTCGAGTAGCCCTTCGCGAACTCGGCCATGATCGCCGGCAGGGTCTCGAGCACGCGCTGCGAGAGGAACGCGTCCTGGTTCGACGCGATGGCCTTCGCCTCTGCCTCGACCGCGGCAGCCCGCGCCTCACCCTCGGCGCGGATGGCGTCGGCCTCGGCATTCGCGCGCAGACGACGTGCCTCGGACTCGGCCTCGGCCTGGGCGCGCAGCGCGTCGGCCTCACCGGTCGCACGGGCGATGGCGGCTGCTGCCTCACCGTCGGCCTTCGCCTTGTCGGCCTGGGCCTGCTGCTCGGCGATGCGGGTGCGGGCCTCGGCCTGCTTCACCTGCTCGATCGCGGCCGCCTCGGCCGCGCGCTCACGCGTGTACAGCTCGGCCTGGGCGCGGGTTTCGGCCTCGTACCGCTGGGCGTCGGCGACGCGCTTCACGTCGGCGTCGAGCTGAGCCTGCCGGTTCTCGGCCTGCTGCTGCAGAACGGCCTGCTCGGCCTGGGCGCGGGCGAGCTGCTCGGCCTGCTCCGCCTCGGCGCGCGCACGACCGATGCCGGCGTTGGCGTTGGCCGTGTTGGTGTCGAGCGCGGTCTGCTCGACGAGGTTCGCTTCCTGGTTGGCGATGTTCTTCTGATTGATCGCACGGTCGGCGTTCGTCTGCGAGATCTCGGCCGACTGGCGCTTCGCCTGGATCTCGGGAGCACCCAGCGACTGGATGTAGCCGACCTTGTCGGTGATGCCCTTGATCTGGAACGAGTCGAGGATCAGACCCTGCTCGGCGAGCTCCTGCGAGACGTCGGCCGCGATCTGATCGGAGAACTTCTTGCGCTCGCGCATGAGCTCGACGACCGACAGTGTCGCGACGATACCGCGCAGGGCGCCTTCGAGCTGCTCGGTGGTGAACTGCTCGATCGCCTTGTCCTGCGAGGCGAATCGCTCCGCGGCGCGGCGCACGAGGATCGGGTCGGAGCCGATCTTCACGATCGCGACGCCGTCGACGTTGAGCGTGACGCTGTCGAGCGACTGCGCCTCGGCGTTCAGCGAGACCTGCCGCGAGCGCAGCGAGATGATCTCGTGGCGCTGCGTGATCGGGTTGACGAGCGACTTGCCGTTCACGATGACGGTGACGGGCGACTCCGACATCTCGTCGCGCGTCGTGCCGTCGGTGCCGATGACGGCGCGAGCGACCTTCTGCTTGCGGCCCGAGATGACGAGTGCCTCGTCGGCTCGGGCGACCTTGATCCAGCTGCGTGCGAACAGCAGCAGGATGAGCAGGATGACGACGGCGGCGACGACCGCGATCCCGACGATGACGAGGATGCCGACGATTCCGGCGATCTCCATGGATGACCTCCCTGGTCCCCCCGAGGGGGTGGTCCGCGGTCCGGCGCGAGATGCCGGGACTCGGTTCCACCCTGCCAGAAACCTGCTCGCGACCGCGCGGGGAGAATTCCCCTGGGGATGGTTGCGGTTCGGAAGGAGAACACACGTGACGAAGGAGCCCAGACCTCGGATGGTCCTTCGTCACGAGAGATCTCCTGCGTTGCGCGCGGGCACGACGGAAGGCGGATGCCGCGAGACGCGCGGCGGCGGAGGGCGGATGCTACGCGTCAGCGCCCGCGGAGCTTCTGAGCCAGGTCGCGCAGGGTGCGCAGCTCGGCGTCGTCGAGCACCGACATCCGTGCGGCGATCGACCGGCCGTGCACGGTGGCCACGCTGCGGAACGCCCTGGCGCCGGCATCCGTCGCCCGGATCAGCGCGCCGCGACCGTCTTCGGGGTCGGGGCACTTCTCGACGAGGCCGCGTGAAACCATCCGGTCCACAAGTCTGGAGACGCTCGGCTGGCTGATGAGCATGTTGGCGGTGACGTCACGCAGCCGAGCGGACATGTCGGGGGAGCGGGTGACCGTGAGCAGGACGTCGTACTCGGCCTGCCCGAGGTCGGAGTGATCGAAGTCGGCGTTCATCTCGGTGAACAGCTCGTGCTGCGCGCGGAACAGGCTCTCCCAGGCCTCGAGGGCGAGCTTGCGATCGGTCATGGGAAAAGAGTACGGCAACAGTAAAGGGCCGGTCGGAGAGGCTCCCGACCGGCCCTTGTCCCTTGCACCAAGAGTGTCCTGCAATCACATGAGGTGGATGCCACAGCAAACATTCACCGTGCGATCACTCTATAACGGCGAGATAACGAATGCAACGGTTTGGTCACGGAATTCTTCGCCGCGCCGTCGGCGGCGGCAGACCCTCCGGATGGATGTCCCACTGCCTTCCGCAGGTTCCTTCCCGACGCGCGGTACCACTGCGCACAGAGGACCACGATGATCACCGCGTCGATGACGTCTCCCGCGTAGTACATCAGTTGGGCTCCCGCCTGCGCGTCGATCGCGCTCACCCCCTCCGGAGGATGGGCGTAGAGGGTCTTCGCCAGGATGCCGTGGGCCGCGAGCACGACGATCATCACCACCGTCCGAAGTGCGAAGCCGGCGCGATGCGGCGCCGGATCGACGGGAATGATCGCCGCGGTGAAGAGATAGCCGGCCACGAAGAGATGCGTCATGATCGCGAGGTGCACCAGGACGCTGCCCTGCATCTCGGCGTACAGCGGGGTGGCGTACAGCATCCACATCCCGCCGATGGTGAGGATCGCGGCCGTCACGGGGGCGGTGAAGAAGCGAGCGGGCCAACTTCTCAGGGCCCGCGAGAGGCGTCGAGCGGCGCCGACGTCGATCGACCGCAGGATCAGCGTGATCGGCGCGCCGAGCACGAGCAGCGGCGGCGCCGCCATGCCGACCAGGAGGTGCGTCCACATGTGCGCGACGAAGTCGCCGTGGGAGGCCGCCGCCAGCGGGCCGATGAAGCCGGTCGCCGCGGCGACGATTCCCGCCGTCCACGCGGCGCTGCGGAACCAGGGCCAGGGCCGTCCGCGGCGCCACTGCACCAGCGCGCACACCACGTAGAAGACGAGGGCGAACGCGAACGGGAGGGCGAGGATGACGTCCGAGCTGATCCCGGCACCCGAGGAGTGGTCGTGCACGGTCACCCGACCCGTACCCGGCTGCGACGCGTGCGCACGGTGAGGATGCCGCCGACGACGAGCAGCAGCACCGCGATGATCCCCCACGTGAGGTCGTACACGACGAGGTCGGGAACGTAGCGGATCTGGTGGATGCCCAGCACCTTGTGGTGGATGACGCCGTCGTAGAGCTGGAAAGCTCCCGCCCCGAGCAGCACGCCACCCCACCAGCGCAACTGCCAGAGCGCCCCTCGTCGTCGCAGATCCGCGAGCAGGAAGAGTCCGGCGATCGTGGCGAACCAGCTCAGCGCGTGGAAGAAGCCGTCGGAGACGAGGCCGACCTCCGAGGTCGAAAGGTCGTAGAAGTGATGCCAGTGCAGCAGCTGGTGGAAGACGGCCTCGTCGATGAAAGCCACCAGACCGACGCCGAAGAGGAACCCCGACCAGAGATTGCGCTTCGAATACGTCGCGCGAGCAGGGTCGTTCGTCCCGGTCGTCCCGTCCTTCGCCGCCCGAGCGGTGTCCGCGGTAGCGTCTCCCTGATCTGCTGACATGGCGCGACGCTAAGGCGCGCGCGTCCGGCGCCGAACGGGGTTGACAGGATCGAGCGAGGTCGAGGGCGCCGGAGTCGTTCGCGCCCGATTTCACTCCCGCAGGCGTTCCTAGTCCGGATAGCGGGCACCATCCCCCAGCCCGGCGATCTCGGACTTCGTGAACTGCGACAGAGACGCATAGACGATCGTGCGAGCGGCATTCGCATCGCCGTCGAACGCGGGCGCCAACGAGGCGACCGCGTCCTCCACCGTTTCGGACCCGGCGACGACGCGCGCGATCTCCTCCAGCCGCGAGGCTCCCGCGGTCAGTTGCCGCTGAGTCTCCCGTCGCTGCCTTCGCATCTCGGCCGACTCGGCAACCCTCCGGGCACGCGCGTCGACGCGAGTACGACGGGACTCGATCTGCTCCGCGGTCAGCACGGCTGTCAACGGGCGGGAAGTGCGAACGGGAAGAGTCGCGAGCATCACGTGCAGATCGTACGGGCCTGCCTCGCGATCGGCCCACTGATTGTCGTCGACGCGCACATGGATACGCGCGTATTCGCCCGGGTCGAGCGGCACTGCCGCGTCCTGCCCGCCGAAGAAGCCGAACCTTGCTGTTCCTGGCTGGACGTCGGGGTCGGTGACCAGCCCGATGGCGAGGAACGGATCCCCGTCGGGCCGCCATGCCGTGGCCCCGGTGTTCACGACATCGATCACGAACACTCCGCGCGCGGCCTCATCTGCGCTCAACGGCGGCCAGCGCAAGGCGAGCCCGGCCGCGCGTTCGGCCCGGCTCGGGCGCAACGGCATCGTGTCGGGGTGGATTCTCACCGGCGGGCGCGACGCGCCGGGTGCCCCGCCGACGATCTCGGCGATGCGCCACTGCATCCCGTCCGGGTGGGTGGGCGCTCCTATGACGACCGACCCTGGCTTCGAGGTCTTGAGCACGCGCCAGCCCGTGGCTGGAGCGCCCTCAGCGTCGTCCGGATCGAACGGTACTCCGAGTCGGTCGAGAAGTGCGGCCAACGGCTCGCCGGCCACGGCGAGTGCGGCAGCATCGACGTCCAGCGGGCCGATCTGGGGGTCGTCTGCGGAGGTGCTCACCCGTCGATCGTGACAGACCCGTCACGGATGCGTCTGCCCGGCATCCTCTCGGCCCTCGACTTCGAGCGTCGGCAGCGACCGCAGCAGCTCCTGGGTGTACGGATGCTGCGGGTCGCGGAAGATCCGCTCGGCGTCGCCCTCCTCGACGACACGGCCGTCTTTCATGACGAGCACGCGGTCGCTGAGGTGGTGGATCACGCCGAGGTCGTGCGAGATGAAGAGGTAGCTGAGGCCGTACTCGTCCTGCAGATCGACGAGCAGGTCGAGCACCTGCGCCTGCACCGACACGTCGAGCGCCGACACGGCCTCGTCGAGCACGAGGATCTCCGGCGATGTCGCGAGAGCCCGTGCGATCGCGATGCGCTGCCGCTGCCCGCCCGAGAGCCGGAGCGGAAAGCGCTCGCGCACGGATGCCGGAAGCGCGACCTGCGCGAGCAGGTCGACGACGCGCTGCTCGCGCTGGCGGCGGGTGAGCCCGGCATCCGCGGGGATGGCGTCCAGCAGGATCCGCTCGGTGTTCCAGCGCGGGTCGAACGAGCTGAGCGGGTCCTGGTAGACGACGCCGATGCGGGGGCGCAGCGCACGCCGCTTCCGCTCGGAGACTTCCGACCAGGGCGACCCGAACAGCCGGACCTCTCCCTCGTCCGCTGTCTCCAGTGCGAGCGCGATGCGAGCCGTCGTGCTCTTGCCCGACCCCGATTCGCCGACGATCCCGAGCGTCTCGCCGCGGTGCAGCGTGAACGACACGTGGTCGACGGCCGTGCTGTGTCGTCCGTCCGGGGCGACGAAGCGCTTCACCAGGTCGCGCGCCTCGATCACCGGCTCTCCGCGATCACCCGACGACGGTCGTGCCAGGTGCAGATTCGGAACGGTGGTCTGCTGCGGGGCGAGGCGCTCGCCGCGGGTGTGCCCGCTCGGCACGGCGTCGACCAGGCTCTGCGTGTACTCGTGCTGCGGTGCGCCGAGCACCTGCGCCGCCGCACCCTGCTCGACGACCTCCCCGCCCCGCATCACGAGGATGTCGTCGGCGAGCTGTGCCACCACCGACAGATCGTGGCTGATGAGGATGATCGACGCACCGCGGTTCTTCGCGTCCTCCAGCAGCGACAGCACCTGCGCCTGCACCGTGACGTCGAGCGCGGTGGTCGGCTCGTCGGCGATGATCACCTCGGGGTCGAGGGCGATCGCGGACGCGATCAGAGCGCGCTGCCGCAGTCCGCCTGACAGCTCGCCCGGCCTCTGCCGCGCACGGAGCTCGGGGTTCGGCACGTCGACGCTCGCGAGCAGCTCGACCGCCTTGCGTCGCCGCGCCGCGCGGTCGCGCCAGCCGTGCAGCCGCAGCGCCTCCGCGATCTCGCGCCCGACGGGGCGCAGCGGATCGAGCGAGACGAGAGCATCCTGCTGGATGAATCCGATCCGCCGGCCGCGGATGCCGCGCCATGACCGGTCGGTCTGCGCGGTCAGATCCACCTCGCCGAGCGCGATCTCCTCGGCCTCGACGTGTGCGCCGTGCCCGGTGAGCCCGGCAAGCGTTCGCGCGGTGACGCTCTTGCCTGATCCTGACTCGCCGACGATCGCGACGCACCGACCTGCGCCGAGGGTGAAGGACACGTCGCGCACGACGCTGCGGGTCTCGCCGTCGCGCGTGAATCCGACGTGCAGGTTGCGGACGGTCAGGCGAGGATCGGTCGCGCTCGCAGGCGCGGCGGATCGTGCGGGGAGTTCGACGACGCTCATGTCAGCGTCCCTTCTCGAGGCTGTTCTGGATGTGCTTGCCGATCGTCGTCGCCGTCAGAGCGAGCGCGAGGATGACGAGCCCCGGGATGAAGGTGAGCCACGGCGCCTGCAGGATGTTGGTCCGTCCTGCGTCGAGCAGGGCGCCCCACTCCGAGGAGGGTGGCGCGACGCCGAGTCCGAGGAACGACAGGCCCGACGCCCAGACGATCGACTGGCCGATCGCCATGGTGAATACGGCGACGAGCGGTCGGATCGCGTTCGGCAGCACGTGACGACCGAGGATCCGCCACCACCCGTGGCCGAGCGCCCGGGCGGCTTCGACGTAGCCGGCGTTCTTGGCTGACAGGATCTGGCCGCGCACCATGCGGGCGTACCCCGGAGCGGTGCTGACCCCGACGGCGACGACCTGGGTCCAGGGCGAGGGGCCCAGGATCGACACGAGCAGCAGGGCGAGCAGGAGGTTCGGGAAGGCGAAGACGACCTCGATGCCGCGGTTCACGATCGCCGCGGTGACGCGGTCGCCGAGCGCGGCGAGCGATCCCAGCACGAGGGCGGCGACCAGCGCGATCCCGGCCGCGCCGATGCCGATGAGCAGCGACTCCCTGGTGCCGTGCACGACGCGGCTGTACAGATCCCGCCCCGCTTCGTCGGTGCCGAACCAGTGCGCGAGCGAGGGAGCCTGCAGGGCGTCGGCGAAGCTCTGCGCCGTCGGGCTGTGGGTGGCCAGCACGGCCGGGGCGAGCGCCGCGATCGCGAAGAGCACGGCGAACACGATCGAGACGAGCAGCGACCAGTTCACCCGCAGGCGGCGACGAGTGCGCGGCTGCGTCGTGGCGGGGACGCGGGACGGCGAGAGGGGCGTGGTGGTCATGACGTCTTCAGCCTCGGGTCGATGAGCGTGTAGACGACGTCGACCAGGAGGTTGGCGACGACGTAGAGGACGGCGACGAGCACGACGATGCCGGTGACGACCGGCAGGTCCTGCGCGCCGACCGCGGCGACGAGGGTCTTGCCGATGCCAGGACGCGAGTAGATCTGCTCGACGATGACGGCGCCGGAGACGGTCGCGCCGAGCGCCCACCCCGTGAGCGTGACGGCGGGGATCGAGCCGTGCCGCAGCACGTGACGCAGGCGGATGCCGAGGTCGCCCATGCCCCGCATCCGCGCGCTGAGCACGAACGGCTGGTCGAGCGCGCGCTCGTACTCGGCGCGGACGGACTGGCCCATGAAGCCCGCGAGCGGGATCGCCAGCGTGAGCGCGGGGAGGACGATGCTGTTGACCCCGCTGCCGCCCATAACGGGGAACCAGCGCAGCGTGAGCGCGAAGACCAGCAGGAGGAGGATGCCGAGCCAGTACGGCGGCAGCGCGGCGGTGACCGTGTCGACCGCCGAGCCGAGCGCGCGGACCCGCGGGCCGCGACCCGCGGTGAGCGTCACCCACACGATCATCAGCACCCACGCGAGCAGGATGCCGGTGAACGTGAGAACGAGCGTCGATCCGAGCTGCTCGCCGATGAGATCCCACACCGGCCGGAACTGCTGGTAGGACGTGCCGAGATCGCCGCGCAGGAGGCCGCCGATGTAGTTCAGATACTGCACGACCAGAGGATGGTCGAGCCCGTAGGCGTCGACGATCGGTGCCAGCTCCGCCGGAGTGCGCTCCTGCGCCTGGCAGGTGCGGATGTTGAGGATCGCGGTCGCCCGGTCGCCGGGCAGAGCGGTCTGCGCGAGGAACGCGGTGGTGGCCGCGCCCCACAGCACGACCAGGGCGCCGATCAGGCTCGAGGCCAGGCGGCGGAGGCGGCGGAGCGTGCGCTTCGGGGCCGTCGGCCGACCGGAGGAGATCCGGTCGGCCGGTCGGGCCTCACTCGACGAAGTACGCGTCATAGAACGTCGGTCCCCCCTGTGCGTGCTCCTGCCAGACGTCGCGCAGATGCGGGTTCACGCCGAGCGTGCTCAGCCGGTCGTACAGACCGAACGAGAGCGCGTGCTCCGCGATGTACTCCTGAGCCTGCTGATACAGCGCGTCCTGTGCCGCGGCATCCGGCTCGGAGTTCGCCGCGAGGATGATCGCCTCGAGCGCGGGATCGTCGTAGAAGGCGCTGTTCGAGAAGTTGGGGTTGTCCTCCGTGCTCGGGCGCCAGTTGATGTAGAGGATGCCGGCGTTCACCGAGGTCCAGTACCCGGCCGAGATGTCGTAGGCGTCGCGACCGGCGTACTTCCCCGCCCAGGTCTCGGACGGCGGCACCGGGATGAGGTCGACTTTGAACCCCGTCGCCTTCGCCTGCTCCTGCACGGCCTGGAAGATGGAGGCGCCGTCGGCGTTGATGATCGTGCCCGCGTTGTACGGGAACACGACCTCGAGGGTCTTCCCGTCCTTGACGCGGTAGCCGTCGTCGTCGCGCTCGGTCCACCCGGCCTCGTCGAGCAGTCGGTTCGCCTCGTCGGCGTCGTACGCGTACCAGTCCGCGGCCTTCTCGCTGTATGCCGGCGTCGCCCTGCTCACCCCGCCGTTGCCCTCGAACGGGATCACACCGTGGCCGATCGTGTCGACGATGCTCTCGCGGTCGAGGCTGTAGATGAAGGCCTTGCGCAGGTTCTCGTCGGAGAACGGCGCGCGCGTCGTGTTGAAGGAGATCTGCTGCGGGCGGCCCGGTGTCACGTACTTGTGCAGCTCGTACTGCTCGTTCTCGATGCCCTCCCACTCGATCGCGGGGATGTCGTAGATCGCGTCGGCCTCGCCGGAGCGCAGCGCCGAGACACGGGTGACTCCGTCGGCGACGAACCGCCAGTCCACCTTCTCGACGTATGCCGGACCCGTGTGCTTCGCGTTCTCCGGCCACGAGGTGTAGTCGTCGTTGCGCACGAGGATGACGTTCTCGCCGCGATTCCACTCCTCGACCACGAACGCTCCGGAGCCGATCGGCTGCTCGCAGTTCTCCTCCTCGGTGCGGGTCTCGAGCGCGTGCTGCGACTGGATGCCGAAGTACCCCTGCGTGAGGTTCTCGACGAAGCGGGTGTAGGGGCGGGAGAGGTGCACGGCGACGGTGAGGTCGTCGACGGCCTCGGCCGACTCGTAGTATCCGCCCAGCCACACGGCCGCGGTGCTGTTGCCGCCGTCGACCCAATAGTCGAAGTTGTACGCCACGGCCTCGGCATCCACCGGGGTGCCGTCGGTGAACTCGACCCCCTCCTTGAGGGTGAGGGTGTAGGTCAGACCGTCGTCGCTCACAGCCCAGTCCTCCGCGAGCCACGGCACGACCTCGCCGTCCTCGGTGAGGGAGAACAGGCTGTCGAGGAACTGGTACGAGATGTACGCCTGCTCGATCCAGCCGCCGAAGAGGCACTGCGGCTCCTGCTGGTGCGCGTAGACGATGGTGCCGCCGTCGACGCGTTCGGCGTCGGCGGCGGGCTGCGCGACGGCGCCGCCGCTGCAGGCGGACAGGGCGAGGGCGACCACGGCCGCGGCCGCGGTCGCGGCCAGTGCTCGGCGGGTCCTGGAAGCGTTCATGGGGCTCTGGGCCTTTCGTCGGGTGTCGACGCAGCGGTCGATGGACGCCGCGTTGGTGCGATCATTCCGAGCCGGGCGGCGACTCACATCCCTCGTGTCACGGGGCGCCGTGCGACGTCACGCGGCGTCATGCGGCCTCATGCAACGTCATCGGATGCCGTCGCGTCGCCCTCACGCGGGACGATCGGCGGTGGCGCGTGTGCGTCACGGAAGGAGCCCCGTCATGTCCGAACCCAAGCGCCTCATCCTCAACCTGTTCGAGATGAACTGCGTCAGCCACATCACCCACGGACTCTGGCGGCTCCCCGGCAATCGACGGACGCACTTCACAGACATCGAGTACTGGACCGAGCTCGCGCAGCTGCTCGAGGCCGGCGGCTTCGATGCCGTGTTCCTCGCCGACGTGATCGGTGCCTACGACGTGTTCCGCGGCGGGCCGGAGACGGCGATCCGCGAGGGCCTCCAGATCCCCAGCAACGATCCGATGCTCGTCGTGCCGGCGATGGCCGCCGTGACGCAGCACCTCGGGTTCGGCATCACGTTCTCGACCACCTACGAACCGCCGTTCGCGTTCGCGCGCCGCATGTCGACCCTCGACCACCTCACCAAGGGCCGGGTGGGGTGGAACATCGTGACCTCGTACCTGCCCAACGCCGCGCGGAACTTCGGTCTCGAGGGCGAGGTCGACCACGACACCCGCTACGAGATCGCCGACGAGTACCTCGAGGTGCTCTACAAGCTGTGGGAGGGGTCGTGGGACGACGACGCGATCGTCGAGGATCGGGAGAACGGGGTGTTCGCCGATCCCGAGAAGATCCGATACATCAACCACCGCGGTCCGAGATACTCGGTGGCCGGTCCGCATCTGTCCTCACCCTCGCGGCAGCGCACACCCTTCCTCATCCAGGCCACGCAGTCGTCGCGGGGCATCGAGTTCGCCGGCCGCCACGCCGAACTGATCTTCACGGGAGGGCGCTCCTTCGAACAGGTGAGCGGCACGATCGGTCGGATTCGCGACGAGCTCGAGCGGCAGGGTCGAGCACGCGACGACATCAAGTTCGTCGTGGGCGCCACCGTGATCGTCGCGCCCACCCGCGAGGAGGCGGAGGCGAAGCTCGCCGAGTACGAGCGGTACGCGAGCATCGACGGGGTGCTCGCGCACGCGAGTCTGCCGTTCGACCCGACCGCGCACCCCGCCGACCTCACCCTCGGCGAGGCGCTTCGTCGTGAGGGTCGGGCCGACGACCTCACGGCGGCGTTCCTGCCGCAGGAGCAGACGATCGGCGAGTTCCTCGCCACGATGAAGGGGTTCCACCGGAAGCCCTTCATGGCCGTGGGGTCGCCGACCGACGTGGCCGACGAGATCGAGTCCTGGCTCGACGACCACGACATCGACGGCATCAACCTCGTGCAGTACCACTCGTACGACACGGCCCGCGATTTCGTCGAGCACGCGGTTCCCGAGCTGCGCCGCCGCGGTCGGCTGCGCGACGCCTACACGCCGGGGGAGACGCTGCGCGAGCGCGTGCATGGCGCCGGACCGCGTGTGGCAGACACTCATCCGGCCGCCCGCTTCCGCGGCGGACGAGGACTCGACGAGCAGGCGATCCTCGAGGGGCGTGCTTCCGTGTGAGACGCGGGGGCGGATCGTCGAGCCTCCGTCGATCGACGCTGCCGGATCATACTTCGGATGCCCCCGACCCGACTTCGCCCCGATTCGGCCGCCGCGCGGTCTTCCTAGCGTGGCGGTATGTCATTCCTACAGAAGTCCCGATGGCGGGGCACGATGGTCGGCGGCCTCGCTCTCGTGGCCGCCCTTCTCGTCGTGACCGCCTGCACCCCGACGACCGCTCCGCCCGACGATCCGCCCGGCGCTGACCTCAGTCAGTTCCACGACCAGGACATCGAGTGGGGCCCGTGCGATCCGTTCGCGACGACACAGGAGAACGCGGTCCTGTATGCGAATCCGAACATCGAGTGCGCGACGGTGGAGGTTCCGCTCGACTACAGCGACGCCGACGGCGACACGGCCGAGATCGCCGTGCTGCGTGTGCCGGCGAAGGGCGAGCGCAAGGGCTCGCTGCTGGTGAACCCCGGAGGGCCCGCAGTCTCCGGTAACACGTTCATCGCCCGGCTGGAGCCCGCCTGGCAGACCAATCCTCTGCTCGAGAACTTCGACATCGTCGGGTTCGACCCGCGCGGCGTGGGAGCGTCGACACCGAAGGTGGACTGCTTCTCCGACGCGGAGTACGACCGGGGGGAGGGCTTCGTCGGCGGCGCGGTCTACGCCCTGACGTCGAAGGAGGAGGCCGACGAGGCCGCTCAGCGATGCATCGACGGCTCGGGCGGCGAATCCGCCCTCACCAGCGTCGGCTCGACGAACGTCGTGCAGGACATGGACATCATGCGCGCCGCGCTGGGCGACGAGAAGCTGTCGTTCCTCGGATACAGCTACGGGTCGGAGATCGCCGCGATGTACGCGACCACGTTCCCCGGGAACGTCCGCGCGATCGTCCTCGACGGCGCGGTCGACCCGACGCTCACCTCCTCCGACTTCCGCGTCTCGCAGTTCGCCGGTTTCCAGGCGACCTTCGACAAGCTGGCCGCGCAGTGCGCGGAGGCGAGCGACTGTCCGCTCGGCTCAGAGCCGGAGGAAGCGACAGATCGGCTGCACGACATCATCCGCCCTCTGGCCGACGCCCCGGTGTCGACCGGCGACGGCCGAGAACTGGGCCTTTACGACGCGCTCGCCGCGGTCACCTCCGGGCTTTACGCCGAGGCGGATTGGCCCCTGGTGATCGCGGGCCTCGCCGAGGTCGAGGAGGGAAGCGGGGCGACGCTGACTCTGCTGCGCGACCGCTACTTCGAGCGCGGCGCCGACGGTGTCTACGGCACCGATCCCGACGCGAACGTCGCGATCCGGTGCATGGACGCCCCGGCCCGCACGCCGGAGGAGCAGACGGCGCTCGCCGAACGGATCGCGGAGGTCGCGCCCTTGCTCGACCTGGGCGAAGCGGGCGTCGAGTACCACCACGAGTGCGCATCCTGGCCGGAGCCTCCGACCCGCGGCGATCCCTGGCTGGAGGTGCCGGAGGGCGAGATCCCCATGACTCTCACGGTCTCGGTCACCGGCGACCCTGCGACACCGCACTCCGGGGGAGTCGCGATGGCGGAGGCGCTGGGCGGCAGCCTGCTGACCGTGGAGGGGAACCAGCACGCCGCGTACCTTCTGGGCCGCAGCGATTGCGTGAACGACATCGTGGAGAAGTACCTGATCGATCTCGAGGTGCCCGCCGAGGGAGCGACCTGCGCACTGCCGGCTCAGTAGCTCCGCGACCGGAAGCAGGAAGGGCGCCCGTCTCGCACGGGTCCCCTTCCTGTGCGCGCGAGCTAGTCGTCGTCGAGCTCGGCATCCTGCACGAGAAGCGCGACCTGCACCCTGCTGGCGACGCCGAGCTTCGTCAGGATCGACGAGACGTGCGTCTTGACGGTGGGCAGGCTGATGTGGTGCCGGCTGGCGATCTGCGCGTTCGATCGACCGGCGCCCACCTCCTTCGCCACCTCCAGTTCGCGCGGGGCGAGCACTCCGAGTCGTTCGCGCGCCGCGGCGCGACGAGGCCTGCCGTGTGCGGTGTCGGCGAGGTCGATGAGTCGGCGGGTCACGTCGGCCGAGAGCGTGTGACTGCCCAGCGCGACGGCGCGCACGGCGCCGACCAGCTCGTCCGGCGGCGTGTCCTTCAGGAGGAACCCGGCGGCACCGGCGCGCAGCGCGCGAAGAACGGTGTCATCGGCGTCGAAGGTCGTCAGCACGATGATCCCGGGCGGGTCAGGTCGCGACAGGAGGTGCTCGGTGGCGGTCAGGCCGTCCATCCCCGGCATCCGCACGTCCATCAGCACGACGTCGGGATCGAGCTCATCGACGCGGTCGAGCGCCTCCAGCCCGGTGGACGCCTCACCGGCGACGTAGAGGTCGGAGGCGGCACGGAGCATCATCGCCAGTCCGAATCGCACCACGGGGTCGTCGTCGACGATGAGGACGCGGATGCCGGCATCATCGATCATGCGAGCCACGGTAGTCTCATCGCCACTCGCCAGCCGCCGTCTTCGGTCGGACCGTGAGAGACCTCGCCGCCCACGAGGGCTGCGCGTTCGGCGAGGCCACGCAGACCCGACCCGGTTCCACTCGCCGCCGGCGGAGCCGGTTCTCCCGTGCCCGTGTCTCGGATCTCCGCGCGGATGCCGCTCCCCACGCGCCCGGTGATCGACACCACGGCATCCGCTCCGGGCGCGTGCCTGCGTACATTCGTCAGTCCCTCCTGCACGAAGCGATACAGCGTCCGGCCCAGAAGAGCGGGGACATCGCTGTCGACCGAGGTCAGGCCGCTCTCATCGGAGAGCGCGATGGAGCCGCCGACGGGTGAGGCTTCGCGGACGAGGGTGGGGATGTCGGCGGCGCCGGGGAGAGGTACGTCGGCCTGCGGAGAGCGGAGCACATGCAGTACCTCGCGGAGATCCTGCAGCGCAGCGCGCGAGTTGCGTCGGATCTCCTCGACGACCTGTGCGCTCTCGGCCGACGACATCGTGGCGTTGTAGCCGAGGGCGCCGGCCTGGATGCTGAGCAGCGACAGGCGGTGCCCGAGGACGTCGTGCATCTCCCTGGCGAGCTCCTCGCGAGCCTCGTGCTCCGCCTGCGACGCCCGGAGCGCGGCCTCGGTCTCTGCGGCGACCGCGCGTTCGCGCAGGGACTGCACGAGAGCGCGCCGACTCCGGATGACGAGACCGAAGGCGGTCGCGGCGATCACCCCGACGATGTGCGCGCTCAGCAACAGCAGCGGGGACGCGTGGAATTCCGGTCGGAGAAGCAGCGGACCGGCGACGGATACGAGATTCAGCGCGCAGAACAGGATGGTGACGCGGATCGAGCAGAGCAGAGCGACGGCGTAGAGAGCGAACAGGGGTGCGACCGACACCGACGACAGGAAGGTCCCCGCGACGAGGAGGACGGTCGCGACGGCGACGGGATGTGTCAGACGCCACCACAGTGACAGGCACGCGCACAGGCCGAGCGCGAGCTCGACGGGTCCGGTCCAGGCGGGCCAGCCGAACGGGCGGTCCAGGGTCGTGACAGCGATATACCCGAGCGCGGCGGAGAAGACGATCAGCACGACGTCGACGACGTGATTCCGAGGTGCGCGAGCGTGCGGAGTGGCAGGCGCGTCCATGATCCCGATCCTACGAGTCGCACTCCGGTGCGTGCCTCGTGCCGTGGTCGTCGGCTCTCCGACCAAAGTATGAGCGGCCGCCTGCGCGCGACCGATGTGACGACCGCGGGCGCTCGCCTAGCGTGTGAAGTCCGCTCGTCGGAAGGAGATGGTCGCACATGGTCAGATGGAGCACGCGGATCAAGCCGGGGGACGGGCGACCCCTCCGCCCGTTCCGGTGGTGGCAGATGTTCCGGCGTTCCGTGCTGTCGATCAGCCTTCCTGTGGAAGGGCGCCAGGTCGTGCATACGATCGAGGTCAAGCACGGGGGAGATCCCGAGACCGGCGAGATCATGGCCAGTCTGTACCTCGACGGGCGCAGATCCGCGATCTCGCGCGTGCCCGCACGGTTTCCCGTGGCGGGCGGCGTCATCGAGGTGCGCACCAGCGAAGCAGGGTTGCGGCGCTGCGTCTTCGTCTCGTCCGACGGCTCGGAGCGGCAGCTGCAACCGGATCCCGCGTCGGCGGAGGGGCGACGCCTGCGACTGTCTCGACAGCACCCCGCCGCCAGCCGCTTCCTCGGGGCTGCCGCTGTCGTCGCGCTGGTCGTCGGTCTGGGAGTGAACCTGCTCCAGCTCGCCGAGCCGCTCTCGCGCTTCCCGCTGATCGCCGAGTCGATCGGAGTGTTCGAGTCGCCGATCCATCTGCCGTGGTGGGTGAATCTCGCGATCGGTGTGGCCGCCGCACTCGGGGCGACCGACCGCGCGCTGATGATGCGATACCACTGGCTGCTCGACAGCGGCGCGGCCACCTGAACCACGAACGTCCTACCTGATGCTGTACGGACCGGCCGCCGGTACGGTCTTTCTCGGCTCCCTCGGCTCCCTCGGCTCCCTCGGTTTCATCCTCGGGCTTCGCGCGCGACGTGCGACGTCTGAGAGAGCCACCGCTGAACCGACGACAGGCCGCGCGACGCTCAGCCCTCGGGGTAGGGGCTGACCCAGTCGGTGACGAGGTCCGCGTTCAGCGTGATGACGTCGCCGGGCTGGATCGCGTCGCCGCCCGGATACCCGTTCAGCATTCCGAGCGCTATGCCGTTGTAGATGCAGAAGCGCTCGCCGATCACGGTCTCCACATCGCCGGCCGCCACCGTGTAGGTGGCGATACCCCCGGCCGCATCGAAGCCGACTGTGCCTCGGGCGAAATCCCTCGGCCCGAGGTCGACGAGATCGGCCCCGAGGTGCTCCGCGTGCGAGGGACCGCCGTCGTCGCTGCCGAGGAAGATGTAGCCGGCTTCGGGACATCCCGCGATCGCGTTCTTCGGGATGCTCGTGCCGTGGCCCAGGTACTGGTAGCCGTCGCCGAGCTCCGCCATCATCGCGGCCTCTTCGTCGAGAGGCGCAGTCGGACTCGGCGTCGGAACAGGCGTCGATTCCGCAGCCCCGGACGGTGCTGCACCCGATGCGACGGACGTCGCGAGCATCACAGCCCCGACACCGACCGCTGCAATCACGGCGACGACGCCGACGCTCCACGCCACAGTGGTCCCGGTCCTCATGATCGACAGCATGGCAGAGATCCGTCGCGCTCGGCGCGAATTCGGGCGTACGACCTCGGTGGGCTCAGGCAGGCGCCGGCGCGTTCGTGTGCTCCGTCGCAGCCCCGACCGTCCAGACGAAGTCCGGCACCCGGCCGTTGACCGCGTGGTCGCCGAGCTGCCGCGCCTTGAAGATCCACGGATTGTGCGACGACACCGTGCGCGCGTTGCGCCAGTGCCGGTCCAGCGCCGTGCCCGAGCGCACGGCGGATGCCCCGAGGGTGTCGAAGAGGCGGGTCGCTGCGCGGGGGACGAGGTCGGTGAGCACGATCTGCGCGTGGGTCGACCGCAGTTCCGCCGCGACCACGGCATCCTGCGCCTCCGGCGTGCCGAGGCTGTCGGCCGCGTGCTGCACCTCGCGGGCGACATCGAGCACGAGCGCCCTGGCCGTCGCGCTCGTCGCGGTGAGCTCACCGACGATCTGGAGCACCTGCGGATCGTCGGCCACCCGGTCGGCCGTGCCGTGGCTGTATACCCGGGTCCGAGCCCGGACCTGGGCCGCGGTGTCGCGCTCGACGGCGGCGGCGATGCCCGCGAGTACCGAGAGCAGGGTGAGCTGGTACACCGCGGTCTGGAACGGGAACCGTGCGGTGAACGGCTCGACGTCACCCTCATCGACCGAGGCGTCGTCGAACACCGCGGTGCCGGTGCCGGTCAGGGGCTGGCCGAAGCCGTCCCAGTCGTCGGAGACCGACACGCCGCCCTGATTCCGCGGAATCAACGCGGTGACCGTGGTGCCGTCGAGGTCGACAGTGGCGTCGATCCAGTCGGCGAAGATGCTGCCCGTCGTGTAGAACTTGCGACCGTCGACCCGCCAGGTGCCGTCGGGTCTGCGTGAGACGCGGGTGGCGTTGGTGCCGACGGCCGCCGCGCCGTTCTCCGACCAGGCGTTCCCGACCAGCTCTCCCCGCGCGAGACGGTCGAGCCAGAGGTCGCGGCGTGCACCAGGGGGAGAAGCGAGCACGTGCTCGACGTAGGCGATGTGACCGCGGAAGATCTGCGGCAGGTTGGAGTCCGCCGCCGCGAGTTCGATCAACAGCTCGGCGAACGACGGCCAGTCCAGCCCGTCGCCGCCGAGCTCGACAGGGAGGCGCAGACGTCCGAAGCCGGCCGCGCGCAGCGCCTCGACCTCGGGGAACGGCAGCGAACGGCTCTGCTCCCTCGCGACGGTGCCCTCGGCGATCTCTGCGAAGAGGGGGCGCAGGCGGTCACGCGCAGCATCCAGCCGCGTCTTCCGTTCCGTCACGTGCGTGCCCATCAGGTGTAGAGGGAGATCGGCTGCAGCTCGCCGTTCAGCGTCCACGCGCCGACCTCGAGCTTCTTGTAGTCGATCGGGTCGTGCAGCGAGTGCGTGCGGATGTTCCGCCAGAACAGGTCCAGCCCGACATCCGCACGGGCCGAACTAGACCCGGTGACCTCGAAGATGCGATCGGCGACCTCGATCCCGACCTCGGTCGACACGACCTTGACCTTGGCGATCTCGATGGCGAGCTGCCCGCGGCGCTCGGCCGTGACGGCCGCGCCTTCGTCGACGACCTCGTCGAACAGGCGGCCGGCTCGATCCGCGAGCGCCTCGACGGCGGCGATGCGCGAGGCGAACTCCCCGACGACGCGCTGCACGAACGGATCCTGCCGGTACGTGTCGGCCTGGCTGAGGAACCACGCGCGTGGTCGCGCGCGAACGATGTCGAGGCCGCGGGCGAGCCCGCCCTCCGCGATGCCGAGATAGAGATTCCCGAAGGCGAGCTGGATGCCGGGGGTGATGAGCGTCGAGAACGGCTCGTCACCGAGCTGGCCCAGGACGTCAGAGATCTCGACCCGCACGTTCTCGAACCGCACCGAGCCGCTCGCCGAGAGGCGCTGCCCCAGAGCATCCCAGTCGCCCAGGTAGCGGATGCCGTCGCGATCGTGATCGAGAACGACGAGCTGCACCGTGCCGTCGAGATCGCCGCCGCGCACGGCCGCAGCCGCCAGCACGACGTCTCCCGCCGACGCCCCGGTGGAGAACCGCTTGAGACCGTCGAGACGGTACCCGTCGCCGTCCGCCGTGAGCGCGAGGTCGGGGTCGGTCGGGTTGACCGAGTCGCCCCACACCCAGCGGCCGGCGATCGTCTTGCGGTGCCACTCCTCCTGCACCGAAGGGTCGGCGGCGAAGCCGATGTTCCCCGAGTTGATGTAGTGGTACGCGAGCACCTGGGCGACCGACGCGTCGGCCCGCGACAGGATGCGGATGACGAGGAACGCCGTCTCCCAGTGCGCTCCGCCTCCGCCGAACTCCGCCGGCTGGAGCAGGTTCACGAGGCCGGCGTCCCGCAGCAGATCGAGCTCGGCCGTCGGATCCTGATTCGCCCGGTCGCGCTGCAGCGCGTCGGTCGCGAGCTCTGCGGCCACGCGCTCGGCGACGGCGCTCCAGTGCGCGCGCTCCGCGGCATCCGCCGTGCCTTTCCAGAGGCTGCGGTTCGAGGTCTCTGCGATGACGCTCATCGGGCGTCCTCCTTCTCGGTGAGGTCAGTCAGGTCGGTCAGATCGGTCAGGTCGGTGGGGTCGAGCGGCTCGCCGATCGTGCCGTCGAGGGCGCTCGCAGCGCCGGCGAAGGCGCCGCGGTACGCGTGGGCGGGGTGCCACTCCGGCACGATGGGCGAGCCGTCGCCGCGGAGGCGTCCGCGCAGCGTGCCCTCCGGGTACTCGTCCCAGACCCGTCCGCGGCGGCGCAGTTCGGGGACGAGGTGCTCCACGATGTCCTCGAACGTGCCGGGGGTGATGACGTACGCGAGGTTGAAGCCGTCGACGCCCCCGACCTCGACCCACCGCTCCAGCTCGTCGGCCACCGTCTGCGCACTGCCGACGATGACGGGGCCGATCCCGCCGATGCCGACGTAGTGGGCGATGTCGCGGGGCGTCCACTGTCGCTCGGGGTCGGCCTTGGTGAAGATCGAGAGCGCCGAGCGCGCGGCATCCGTGTCGACGTAGGTGAGCGGCACGTCGGGATCGAACTGCGACAGGTCGAGACCGGACCAGCCGCCGTACAGCGCGAGCGCGCCCTCGAGTGAGACGTACTGACGGTAGTCGTCGAGCTTGGCCTGCGCCTCCTCGTCGGTCGCGGCGACGATGACCGTGGCGAGCGTGAGGATCGACACCGAGTCGCGGGGACGACCGAGCGCCTCGGCGCGGGCGCGGATGTCGTCGGTGACGGGACGGGTGACCTCGGGCCGCAGGCCGTTGATGAAGATCGCCTCGCCGTGCCTGGCCGCGAACTCGCGGCCCCGTGGCGACGCTCCCGCCTGGAAGATCACCGGGGTGCGCTGCGGACTCGGTTCGGCGAGGTGGATGCCGGGCACCCGGTAGTTGCGCCCCTCGTGTCCGATCGGATGCACCCGCGACGCATCGGTGAAGACGCCGGAGTCGCGGTCGCGCTGCACCGCGCCGTCCTCCCACGACCCCTCCCACAGCTTGTAGGTGACGTCGAGGAACTCCTCCGCGATCTCGTAGCGGTCGTCGTGAGCGATCTGCGTGTCGAGGCCGAGGTTGCGCGCCGCCGAATCGAGGTAGCTGGTGACGACGTTCCACCCCACCCGGCCGCGGGTGAAGTGGTCGAGGGTCGAGAACCGCCGCGCGAGCGCGTACGGCTGCTCGTAGGTGGTGGCGACCGTGACGCCGAAGCCGAGGTGCTCGGTCGCGTGCGCCATCGCGGAGATCTGCACCACCGGGTCGCCGAGCGGCACCTGCGCGGCATCCCCGAGCGCCGCGGCCGCGGAATCGCGATAGACGTCGTACGTGCCGAGCACGTCGGCGATGAAGAGGGCGTCGAAGGTCCCGCGCTCCAGCGTCTTCGCGAGGTCGACCCAGTAGTCGAGGTCGTGGTACCGGTCGGCCTGATTGTCGGGGTGCCGCCACAGCCCCGGCGCCTGGTGGGTCACGCAGGTCATGTCGAAGGCGTTCAGGATGATGCGGCCGGGCACGGTGCTCCTCGGGAGGGTAGGGATGCCGCGACACTAGCCATTCCGTGCGGTCGCCCGCGCGCACGATGACGTTGCTGGTCGCTCCGCGACGAACTGTTACGGCGGCGGTGCGCGGGCGGCCGGTCCGTCCCTAGCGTGAGCGCCGATCCGCTTCCCGAACCCGATTCCTGAGGAGCCCCCATGTCCCTTCTTCCGAGCCGCCGCGCTCGCCGTCTGCTGCTCGGCGTCGCCGGTGTCACGGCCGCGACCATCGCCATCGCCGGCTGCGCATCGTCGTCGCCCGACGCGGGCGGCTCGGATGACGACGGCGACTTCTCCGGACAGTCGCTCAACGCCCTGCTGATCACCTCGCACGAAGGGGCGGGCAACTGGCTCAAGGAGCACTTCGAGGAGGAGACGGGCGCCGAGGTGAACCTCACGATCGTGCCCTACGACGAGATCGGCTCGACCCTCGCTCTCGACCAGCAGTCCGGCGCGAACACCTTCGACGTCGCGGCGCCCTGGTACGTGTCGATCGGCGACCTCGCGGAGGGCGGCTCGATCCAGGACCTCACGGACTGGATCGACGAGACGCCGTCGCTCGAGACCGACGACTTCATCCCGTCGATCAACGACCCGTACACGCTCGTCGGCGACCGCCGCTACGGCCTGCCGTTCGACGGCGACACGCACGTGCTGTTCTACAACACGGAGATCCTCGAGCGGAACGGCATCACCGAGCCGCCGACCACGTGGGACGAGTACCTCGCCGACGTGAAGACCATCACCGAGAACGAGGGCGACCAGGGCGTCTACGGTTCGGCGATCTTCGGCCAGAAGTCGCCGCTGATCCTCGGCGCGGCCTTCGCGAACCGCCTCGCCGGCTTCGGCGGCGAGTTCGTCGACGAGGACGGAAAGCCCACCATCAACTCGCCGGAGGCCGTCGCGGCCGCGCAGGCGCTGGTGGATGCCGTGCCCTACGCGTTCCCGACTCCCGCCGAGACCGACTTCGGCGTCGGGAACGGCGCCTGGTACGACGGCAAGGTCGGCTTCATCGAGAACTGGACCGACCTGGGTGTGGGCTCCGAGACGAACCCCGACTCGAAGGTCGCGGGCAAGTGGGGCGTCACGACCCTCCCGGTGGGCGGCGACAACACCGAGCCGAAGGCGTCGCTCGTCGCCGGCTTCACGTGGGTGATCGCCGCGAACACGCAGAAGACCGACCTCGCGAAGGCGTTCATCGAGTACGCCGCGTCGAGCGAGGTGAACTCCGAGCTCATCGTCGCCGACCCGCAGACCGGCATCGACCCGAACCGCGAGTCGTCCCTGGAGAGCGCCGCCTACGGCGAGACCTACCCCGACCTCCAGCGCGTCAACCGCACGACGCTCACCGGCTCGCTCGCCTGGCCGACGGGGGAGAACGCCTCCCAGGCCGCGCAGATCCTCACCGACGAGCTCGCAAAGCTCATCGCGGGTGACGGCGGCTCGGCGCAGGAGACGCTCGACCGGGTGCAGGCCGAGTGGGAAGACATCCTTGGCTGACACTCTCGCCGCGCGTGCGCTCCCGCGTTCCGCCCGCCCGTCCGGCCTAGCGCCGCGACGGGCGGGTCGGCGCGCGTCGGCATCCGTCGCCCTGTTCACCGCGCCGACGATCCTGTCGATCATCGTGCTGGGGGCGTACCCGCTGCTCTTCATCCTCGCCGCGGCCCTCAGCGACTCGACCCTCGGGCGGCCCTTCCAGGAGTGGGTGGGCACGGCGAACCTGGAGAGCATCCTGACGGACGCCGACGTCGTCGCCTCCTTCGCGCGGACGGTCGGCTACGCCCTCGTCGTCGCGGTCGCCAGCGCCGTGTTCGGGGTGGCCATCGCCGTCGCGCTGGAGCGGGCGACACGGTCGGGAGCGGTCGTGCGCACCCTGCTCCTGCTGCCGCTCATCACTCCGCCGGTGGTCGTCGGCACTCTGTGGAAGCTCGTGTTCAACCCCGGCGGCGGTCTGCTCGCGACCGTGCTGCCCGACGTCTCGCTCGCTCCGCTCTCGACGACGGCCTGGGCGCTGCCCGCGATCGGTCTCGCCGATGTCTGGCAGTGGACGCCGCTCATCGTCATCCTCGTCTACGCCGCACTGCGGACGCAGGACCCCGCCGTCCGCGAGGCGGCCTCGCTCGACGGAGCGCACGGCATCCGCCTCTTCCGGCACATCACGTGGCCCGCGATCGCCGGAACGGTCGTGGCGGCCTTCTTCATCCGCCTCGTCATCGCGCTCAAGGTGTTCGACCTCGTGTTCGTGATGACCTCGGGCGGGCCGGGGCAGGCGTCGACCACCACGACCTATCTCATCCAGCAGGTCGCGCTGAAGGAGTTCGACATCGGCCGGGCGTCGGCCATCACGATCGTCTTCGCCGTCATCGTCACGGCCGTCACGCTCGTCGTCGCCGGCCTCGCCCGGAAGGCCCGCCATGAGTGAGCGTCGAGTGCACGCCCGCCCTGTCGCGAGCACGGTGCTGTTCGTCGCGCTCGCCGTGACGCTCGTGCCCCTGCTGTACCTCTTCTCGGTATCGCTCATGGGTCGAGACGAGACCGTCGCCGGGGTGCTGTGGAGCGCCGACCCGCACTGGTCGAACTGGGGCGACGTGCTCTCGACCGACATCCCCCGGTCGATCCTCAACTCGGTGCTCGCGGCCCTCGGCGGGGCTTTGATCTCGCTGGCCTTCGCGGTGCCCGGCGCCTGGGCGATCGTGCGGCACAACGCCGGCGGTCGCACGCTCGGCGCGACGCTCATGAGCCCGTGGCTGCTGCCGCCGATCGTCGCGGTGGTGCCGCTCCTCACGCTGCTGCGTGTGATCGGGCTGAACAACACCCTCGTCGGTCTGACCCTCGTGTACGCGCTCGTGAACGTGCCGGTCGCGGTGTGGCTGCTGGAGGGGTTCGTCCGTCGGCTGCCCGTCGAGATCGAGGAGGCGGCGCGCATCGACGGCGCGGGATCCGCACGGATGCTGTGGTCGGTCGTCGTGCCGCTGCTGCTGCCGAGCCTGGTCGCGATCGGCATCATCGTCGCGATCCTGAACTACAACGAGTTCCTGCTGGCGACGTTCCTGACGCAGAGTGTGGACGCACAGACGTTCCCCGTCGCGCTGTCGCTGTTCTACGGCGACCGCACGCCGCACTTCGGCAAGATCGCCGCGGCGTCGTTCATCGGCGTGATCCCGGTGTTCGCGGCGGCGGTGTTCTTCCAGCGCTGGCTCGTCGGAGGGCTCACCGCGGGCGCGGTGCGCTGAGCGACCCCGAGTTCAGTCGCTGACGTGCGATGGGCTCAGCGCGCCCCGTCCACCTCGGCGAGGAACCGCGCCTGCCGCAGCCACTGCTCGCCCAGGCCGCCCTCGTGCTCGTTGAACGGGTAGTCGACGATGTCGGCGGTCCCACCCCAGTTGTTCCGCGCTGCGTACACCGTCGAGGGCGGGCAGACCTGGTCGAGCAGGGCGACCGAGAAGAGCGCGGGGGCCGTCGCGCGCGCGGCGAAGTTGACGCCGTCGAAGTACGAGAGCGTCCGGAAGACCTGGTCGACCTGATCGCGGTGCACCGAGAGGTACCGCACGATCTCCTGGTACGGGTCGCGTCCGGTCATGCCGACGGCACGCTCGAAGAGGCAGAGGAACGGCACGTCCGGCATCGCCGCGACGAGGCCGTCGGCGAGCCCCGCGACGGCGATCGCTATGCCGCCGCCCTGGCTTCCACCGGTCACGGCGACCCGCTCCGGGTCGAGTCCGTCGACGCCGCGGACGGCGTCGACCGCGAGCACCCCGTCGGTGAAGACGCGGCGGTAGTAGTAGTCGGCGGGGTCGAGGATGCCCCTGGTCATGTAGCCGGCCGCCGAGGGGCCGGTGCCGTGCGGGTCGGGGGTGCTGCCGCCGGTTCCCCAGCCGGATCCCTGACCGCGGGTGTCCATGAACAGGTGAGCGTAGCCGGACGCGGCCCACGCGAGGTGCTCGTGGGGGAGACCTCGTCCGCCGTTGTAGCCGTTGTACTCGACGACGACCGGCAGCGGCTCCCGGGCTCCGGCGGGGCGCGTCAGCCACCCGGAGATCGGGTCGCCGTCGTACCCCGAGAACGTGACGTCGAAGACGTCCACGGTGCGGAGCGGCGAGTCGACGCGGTTCAGGCGTGCGGGCTCCGCCTTGGCGCGGGATGCGGCGAGGGTCGTGCTCCAGAACTCGTCGAAGTCGGCGGGTTCCGCGACGTCGGGGCGGTAGGCGCGCAGCTGTTCAGGATCGAGATCGAAGCGGGGCATGACAGCATCCTGGCAGAATCGCGGACCGCGACCCGTCAGGAGCGGGGCGGTCCGGACGAGTCGCGGACGATCAGCTCGTGCGAGGTCGTCACGGTGCGCGGCTCGTCGCTCTCCGGGCGCAGGATGAGTGAGACCGCGTGCTGTCCCATCTCGAACATCGGGATGCGGGCGGTGGTGAGCGCGGGAGCGACGTCGGCGGCCACGGCGATGTCGTCGAACCCGACGACGGAGCGGTCGTCGGGCACCCGGATGCCGTGCTGGCGGAGTTCGCTCAGGATGCCGATGGCCATGGCGTCGTTGAGTCCGACGATCGCGGTGAGCTCCCTGTCGAGAAGCTCGCGCGCTCCGGCCATGCCGCCCTCGCGGGTGAAGGCGTGCGACACCACGGTGAGCTCGGCGTTCGCGTCGGCCAGCCCCTCACGGAGGCCGGCGATGCGGTCGGTGACGGTGTTGAGTTCGAGTGGCCCGGCGACCACGCCGATGCGGCGGTGACCGAGGTCGGCGAGGTGGCGTCCGATCGAGACCCCGGCGCCGTGGTTGTCGGGCAGGACCGAGTCGATCGCCAGGTGGTGTCGACCGATCGCCGCCGCGCGCCCGCCCGCCTGAGCGAAGTCCGCGAGGGCTGCGGTCATCCGCTCCTCGTGCGCAGGGTCGGAGTAGCCGGAACCCGCGATGATGATCGAGCCGACCCGCTGCCGTCTGAGCGACTGCACCTGCGCAAGCTCGCTCTCGGGGGTGCGGTCGGCCTGGGCGATCTGCACCGAGCGGTTCTCGAGCGTGGCGCTGCGGATGACGCCGCTCGCGATCTCGGAGAAGTACGGGTCGCCGATCTCGTGCACGAGCAGCCCGATGGTCGGCACGAGTCCGCCGGCGAGGCCCCGGGCGTGCAGGTCGGGCTCATACCCGAGCTCTTTCGCGATGCGTCGGACATGCTCGGCGACCGCCTGCGAGATGCCCGACCCGCCTGTCATCGCACGCGACGCGCTGGCGAGCGACACCCCCGCGGCCTGGGCGACGTCGATCAGACGCGGTGTGCCGGTGATGCGCTTCATTGAGAACCTCCCCCAGGGAGCTAATCCGACGCGATGGGCGTTGAGGGTTGCTCTCGGCGTTTGTATCCCAGTATATTAGCGGAAGCGCTTACGAAAGCGCTTTCGCTACGATGACGTAGGAGACACCGCAATGACTGCACGCCGCCACAGCCGACGGATTCCCGCTGCGATCGGAACCGTCACGATCGCCGGTCTGCTGCTCGCAGCCTGTTCCGGAACCGGAGACGCGGGCGGGGGTGGAGAGGGCGACCCGATCGTCATCGGGATCTCGCTGCCCCTGACCGGAGACTTCTCGGAGCCGGGCAAGGGCGTCGAGCGGGGCTACGAGGCCTGGCGCGACATCGTCAACGAGAACGGCGGACTCCTCGGTCGCCCGGTCGAGCTCAAGATCCTCGACGACCAGTCCAACGCCGACCGGGTCGTCTCCGACTACGAGTCGCTCATCGCCCAGGACGGCGTCGACCTCGTGTTCGGGCCGTTCTCCACCCGACTCGTCGTCCCCTCGGCGCGCGTCGCGCAGGAGTACGGCATGCTGTTCGTCGAGCCGGCCGGCGCCGCCGCGGAGGTGTTCGAGCAGGGCTTCGACAACCTCTTCTACGCCGCGCCCGCCATCGCGAACGACCACTACAACAACCTCGCCGAGTACCTCCTCGCCCTGCCCGAGGACCAGCGACCCGAGACCGCCGCGGTCGCCGCGATGGACGACCCCTTCGCACAGGGCACGGCGTACGGCCTCCGCGACAAGCTCGAAGAGGCCGGCGTCGAGATCCTCGTCGACGAGGTCTATCCGCCGAACACCACGGACTTCTCCACGATCGCCGCGAAGATCGCGCAGTCGGACGCCGACATCGTGATCGGCGGGACGCAGTACCAGGATGCGGTGAACCTCATCATCGCGCTGCAGCAGCTCGACTACCAGCCCGAGCTCGCCGCCTTCTCGACGGCACCGACCAACCCCGAGTTCGCCGCGGCGATCGGCGGGGCGACCGAGGGCATCCTCGCGCCCACCGGGTACTCGCCGGACTCGCAGTTCCCCAGCAACATCGAGTTCGTGGAGAAGTACACCGAGATGCACGGGAACCCGCCCGCGGAAGACGAGGCGAACGCCTACACGACGGGTCAGGTCGTCGCGGCCGCCGTCGAGGCGGTGGGCTGCGCCGAGCAGGGCGAGTGCCAGCAGGAGCTCATCGACTGGCTCCGCGAGAACGAGGTGGAGACGGTCGTCGGTCCGCTCAGCTGGGACGAGACGGGCAAGCCCACCGGCGCCCACCTGATCCAGCAGTGGGTCGGCGGCGAGATCCGGATCGTCCTCCCCGAGGACGTCAAGGAGACCGACTTCCTCTTCCCGAAGCCGACGTGGTGATCAGCGCATCGTGAGCGGATCCCTCCTCCTTCAAAGTCTCATCCTCGGCATCCTGCTCGGTGGGCTCTACGCCCTCCTGGCCGCCGGGCTCACCCTCTACTTCGGCATCATGCGCGTCGTCATGATCGCGCACTCCGCCTTCCTGATCCTCGCGGCGTACCTCGCCTGGTGGTTCAACCGGGAGACGGGGATCGACCCGCTGGTGTCGCTGGTCGTCACCGTGCCGCTGTTCTTCCTGACCGGCGTCGTGATGCAGCGGCTGCTCGTGTCACGACTCAAGCCGCTGACACTCACGATGATGTCGGTGCTGCTCACCTTCGCGGTGGCGCTCATCATCGAGGGCGCGCTCGGGTTCTTCTTCTCCGGAACCCAGCGTCGGATCCCGCTGCCCTACGCGAGCGCGAGCATCGAGGTCCTCGGCGCCCAGGTGCCGGTGGTCAAGCTGATCGCCTTCGGGTTGGCGGCGGTCGCCCTCGCCGGTCTGTTCGCGCTGCTGAAGTACACGAAGTTCGGTCAGGCGCTGCGGGCGACGATCCAGCACCCTGAAGCCGCGCGTCTGGTCGGCATCAACACCGACCGAGTGGCGGGCTACGGCTTCGGACTCGGCCTCGCGACCGCGGCGATCGGCGGCACGGCGCTGTCGCTCGACGCCACGATCTACCCGTCGCTGCACTGGCACTGGATCGGCCCGCTCATGGCGATCATCGTGGTCGGCGGTCTCGGCAGCATCCCGGGTGCGGCGATCGCAGCTCTCGTCCTCGGCATCGCGCAGAGCCTGCTGCAGCTGCCGCTCGGGCCGACCTGGGCGCAGACGGTGTTCTACGTCGCGCTGTTCGCCACGCTCATGTTCCGCCCGCAGGGATTCTTCGGAGGTCGTCTTGCCCAGCGTTTCTAGCCGCGAACCGATCGCGACCGAGACGGTCGTCGTCGCTCCGCCCGCTCCCGTCCGCCGCCCGTCGGCGACCTGGGTGCGCCTCGTCCTGATCGTGATCGGGGCGGCGCTCATCCTCTCCTTCCCGGCGATCGCGCCGAACCCGTACATCCTGTCGGCCGGGGTCGTCATCCTGAACTACGCCGTGCTGTCGACGGGGTGGAACTTCATGGGCGGGTTCACCGGGTACATCTCCCTGGGCCACGCCGCATACTTCGGACTGGGCGCCTACGGCACCGGCCTCCTCATCAAGTACCTCGCGCTGCCCGGCTTCGTCGCCTGGATCCTCGCGACCGTCCTCGTGGCGGTGATCGCCATCCCGATCGGCATCGCCGCCCTCCGGGTGCGCGGCGCGTCGTTCGTGATCGTCTCGATCGCGTTCGTGCTCATCATGCTCCTGGTGTTCCAGAGCTGGCGCGACGTCACGGGCGGATCCGAGGGGCTCAACGTCCCCCGTCCGTTCCCGGGAATGCTGCGCCCAGAGCACCACCGCGTGTTCTTCTACCTGTTCGTCGCGATCCTCGCGGTGGCACTGCTCACCTGGTGGATCATCGACCGGTCGAAGTTCGGCACCGCGCTGAAGTCGATCCGCGAGGACGAGGACAAGGCGCAGTCGCTCGGTGTCCCCACGACCCGGTACAAGCTGATCGCCTACATCCTCTCGGCGTTCTTCGTGGCGCTCGGCGGCGGTCTGTACGCGCTGTGGTTCGGCGACCTCGACCCGATCTTCCAGTTCTCCATCCTCATCGGCTCGTACATGGTGCTCATGGCTCTGCTGGGCGGCGTGCGCAACCTCTTCGGCCCGCTGCTCGGAGCCGTCGTGGTCGGCGTCGCGCTGGAGTACTTCAAGCTCGAGTTCGGCGACACCCAGTTCCACCTCATCGCCACCGGCATCCTGCTCGGCGTCGTCGTGCTCTTCATGCCCGACGGCGTGATCCCCGCCGTCGGATCGCTGTTCCGGCGCAAGTCCGACCAGGCGTCGATCCGCGAGATCACCGCGGCGCAGCTGCTCGAGCAGAACGAGAAGCGAAAAGCGGATGCCGCGAGCAAGGAGACGTCAGCATGAACGCCGCCACCACCACGCTCGAGAGCCTGAGCACGGACTCGATGACGAAGTCGTTCGGCGGCGTCACCGCCGTCGACGCGGCCTCGGTCCGCTTCCAGGAGGGCAAGGTCAACGGCCTGATCGGGCCCAACGGATCAGGCAAGACGACGTTCTTCAACTGCGTGACCGGCATGATCAAGCCCGACTCGGGCGAGGTGCGCTATCGGGGTCAGTCGATCACGCGGAAGTCTCCCGACCGCATCGCGCGGGCGGGGATCGGACGCAGCTTCCAGCTGTGCCGTGTCTTCCCTCGGATGACCGTGATGGAGAACCTGCTCGTCGCGGTGCGGAGCACGAGCATCCGTCAGCAGCTGCGATCGGCGCACGATCCCGACGAACTGGAACGAGCACGCGGATGGCTGCGTCGCGTCGGCATCGACCACCTCGAGCACGCCGAGGCCCGCAACCTCAGCTACGGCCAGCAGAAGCTCCTCGAGCTCGCGGGCGTGCTCATGGGCGAGCCGGACACGATCATGCTCGACGAGCCGGCCGGCGGGGTGAACCCCGCACTCATCGGTCGCATCGCCACCCTCGTGCGCGAACTCAACGAGGAGGGCAAGACCTTCATCATCGTCGAGCACAACATGGAGATGGTCATGAGCCTGTGCGATCACGTCGTGGTCTTCGACCGCGGCCGGCCGATCGCCGAGGGCACCCCCGAGATCATCCAGCAAGATCCGCGCGTCCTGGAGGCCTACCTTGGAGTCTGAAGCGAAGAACCTGCTCGAACTGCGCGACATCGAGGCCGGGTACGGCCGCGCCGCGCTCGTGCTTCGAGGGCTCACCGTCGAGGTGCCGCCCGGGTCGGTCGTCTGTCTCGTCGGCCCGAACGGCGCGGGCAAGTCGACCGTGCTCAAGGTCGCCAGCGGCATGCTCAAGCCGCGGTCGGGGCGCATCGAGGTCGACGGCCGTGACATCACGGGAGACGGACCGCAGTCGATGCTGCGCAACGGCCTCGCGCACGTCCTCCAGGGGCACAGCGTCTTCCGTGAGATGACGGTCGGCGAGAACGTCATGCTCGGCGCGTTCACCCTCACAGACCAGAAGGTCATCCAGGAGCGCGTCGAGTTCGTGCAGAACCTCTTCCCGATCGTGGGGGAGCGGTGGAAGCAGCTCGCGGGTCTCCTCTCCGGCGGCCAGCAGAAGCAGGTCGAGTTCGCACGCTCGCTCATGGTCAGCCCGAAGGTCGTGCTGCTCGACGAGCCGTCGATGGGACTCGACCCCAAGACGACCGAGAAGGTGTTCGAGCAGGTCGTCCGGATGCGGGATGCCGGCACGGCCGTGCTGCTCGTCGAGCAGAACGCCCGGCGCGCACTCGAGACCGCCGACATCGGCTGCGTGCTCGACCTCGGTCGGGTCCACATCTCGGGTCCGGCATCCGAATTGCTCGCCGACCCCACGCTGGCCGCGCTCTACCTCGGAGGGAAGCCCGCCGCCAACCACTGATCCGCACCCTGACGGGTAGGCCGTCGGTCCGCTCGTCACGATCGTCCGCTCCGCTGCAGTGCCGCCCCGGAGCGAGGCAGCAGTCACCCCGGCACGACACCGCACGACGACGACGTTGAGAGGTCTCTGATGCAGGAACGAAGCATGCGATCGATGCAGGGCAGCGAAAGTGCGGGAGGGGCTCCGCCGTCCCGCCGAGCACGCAGAAGGGCGGCCGCCGGAGCGGTCGCGGCGATCATGGTGGGCGGGCTGCTCGCCGCAGCCCCGGCCGCGGCCGCGGAGCCGTTCACCGAGCTGATCGACTTCGAGGACTACCAGCGCACGGCCCTGAACGGTCAGGACGGATGGGTCGCCTCGACCGCGCCGCAGGTGGTCGCCGACCCGCTGAACGGCAACAACCAGGTGGTCGAGTCGGTCGGCGGAGGGCAGCAGGCCTACCGGGAGATCCCCGCGATCGCCGAGGGCGACACCGGCACGCTGTTCTTCCGGTTCCTGCGCACCGGCAGCGTCGACACCTCGTTCGGCCTCACCGACGTCGATGCTCCGAACGACTACACGCACAGCCGCGCCTACGTGAACAACCAGAACGACGACGTGCTGCGCGTCCGCGACGGAGGGGCGTTCCAGCCCGCCGGCGTGTGGTCGCGCGACGCCTGGCAGTGCGTGTGGATCGTCGCGGACAACGCGAACGACCAGGTCGCCGTATACAGTCAGGGCGGCCCGTACGAGCAGATCACCCGACTGCCCGAGGGCACCGAGGAGCAGTTCGGGTTCCGCCAGGCCGTCGACGGCTCGCTCGACCGCTTCTTCTGGAAGAACGGCTCATCGAGCGCCGGTCGCCTGTTGCTCGACGACGTCGCGGTCGACACCGCCCGCGAGAACCTCGCGATCGCCACGGGCAACGAGGGCGACTGCGCACCGGGGGAGACACCGGCTCAGCCGCTGCTCAACCCGCTGCCCGACCCCGAGCTCGCCTCTCTCGGCATCGAGGTCACGGAGCTCGCGCAGCTGCCGGCGTCGCAGACCACCCCGGCCACGCAGGATCCGCGCCTCGTACGGCACAACCGCATCACGCACCTCGACGAGGTGCCCGATGGATCGGGTCGCCTGATGGTGCCCGACAACAACGCGGTCCTCTACCTCGTCGACAAGGCATCGGGCGAGTACGTGCCGTATCTGAATGTGCGTGATCAGTTCGTCGACAACTTCCACAACAGCGCGGGGCTGGGCACCGGACTGGGCGCCGCGGAGTTCCACCCCGACTTCGCCGACAACGGCCTCTTCTACACGGTGCACACCGAGGGCGGAACGGCGCTGACCGAGGACGCCCCCGACTTCCCCGCCTACGGCAACACGCAGTTCCACAGCGTCATCACCGAGTGGAAGGCCACCGACCCCTCCGCTGAGACCTTCGCGGGTACCCATCGCGAGATCATGCGCATCCCCTTCGGCGGCCGCGTGCACACCGTGCAGCAGATCGCGTTCAACCCGACCGCCGAGCCGGGCAGTGCCGAGCACGGCATCCTGTACATCCTCGTGGGCGACGGCGGCAACGGCGTCGGCAACGGCAATCCGCAGGACCTCGCGACGCCGCAGGGCAAGGTGCTGCGCATCGACCCGACCGGGTCCGACAGTGCGAACGGCGAGTACGGCGTGCCCGCCGACAACCCCTTCGTCGGACAGGCCGGAGCCCTCCCCGAGATCTATGCGCTGGGGCTGCGCGACCCGCACCGCATCAGCTGGGACCCCGAGGGAGACCACACCATGTACCTCGCCCACATCGGCGAGTGGCAGGTCGAGTCGATCTACGCCGTCGAGCCGGGCGACAACTTCGGGTGGTCGGTGCGCGAGGGATCGTTCCTCGCCGAGAACCGGCAGATCTTCCCGCTGCCCGCCGACGACGCGCAGTACGGATTCACGTACCCGGTCGCGGCCTACGACCACAACCGGGATCCCGGGCAGACAGGGGATGCCGGAGTGGCCGTGAACGGCGGGTTCGTCTACCGCGGCGACATCGCCGAGCTGCAGGGGCGCTATCTGTTCACCGATCTGGTGCGCGGGTGGGTGCTCTCGACGCAGGCCGACGAGATGGTCCGCAACGACGGCGACATCGACGACCTGGCGACGATCGAGCAGCTGCGGGTCTTCGCCGACGGCGTCGAGACGACGTTCCAGGAACTCGTCGGCGACACGCGCGTCGACTTGCGATTCGGGTCGGATGCCGACGGCGAGCTGTACCTCGTGTCGAAGGCCAACGGGAAGATCTGGAAGGTGACCGGTGCGCGTGATGCGGGCGCCCCGGCTTCGCCGTTCGTGCTTCCCGAGCTGGCGCCGAACCTCGTGACTCACCACGACTTCGACCACGCCGACACCGCGAACCCGACGGTCGAGGTCGACCAGGGGCGCTCGGGCACCGACATCGCGCTCATCAACGGCGGCGTGGAGATGCGCGTCGCCGACAGCGCGTACCCCGGCGCGGGCAGGGCGCTGCAGACGCAGCAGATGAGTCCGCGCACCGCGTCGAACGACGACTGGAAGGCGGGCGTGTACGACTCCTCGGGTGTCGACTCGCTGTCGGCGTTCGCCGGGGCCGAGCAGGTGTCGGTGATGGGGTGGTTCAAACCGACCGGCGACCACCCGGCGCCGAACTCGAACACCGCGAACCCCGACGACGTCTACAACGCGATCGGACTCGCCGGTGTGCTCACCGGAACCTCGGACGGACATGCGGTGCGTGCGCTGCTCGAAGTCATCACGGTCGACGGCGAGCTCAAGCTCGTCGCCCTCGGTCGCCGCGTCGACGGGGGAGGGTCGTGGACCTTCGCGGCCGACCTGCCCTGGGACGAGATCCTGAAGAAGGGGCAGTGGGTGCACCTCGCCGCGACGTTCGACTTCGCGGCCGGCGAGATGAAGCTGTTCATGAACGGCGAGGAGCTGGCGGGCCGGTACACGGCATCCAACCCCTGGGGTGGGGGCGCGACGTCCGATACCGCACCAGCAGGCATCAAGATCGGCGGCAGCTTCCCGCAGAACACTCGCGAGGCGAACCCGTTCCACGGACGCATGGACGACGTGATGCTGCTCGACACGGTGCCCACCGCCGAGCAGATCGCCGCGCAGTACGCGCTGTACGGCGCCGTGCCGACCGAGCCGCCGGCGCCCGCCCCGTGCACGCCGGACGGCGAGGTCATCACCGACGTCATGGATGCCGCGGACTGGGCGCCGCGCACCCCGGCGAAGTGGGACTTCCCCGGCGACGAGATCGTGCTCGCCGAGCCGGGAACCGACCCGGGCGACGGCATACGCCGCCCCTTCGAGTACGCCGTGCTCACCGAGGGCGACGAGCTCGGCTCGTTCGACCTCACAGCGCAGGTGCGGCTCGACGAGAAGGCGTCGGTGAACAACCGCGACGTGATCGTGGTCTTCGGCTGGCAGTCCGACACCGAGTACTACTACGCCCATCTGTCGAAGGACAACACGATCTACCCGCACAACGGCATCTTCAAGGTGAACGGGGTCGACCGCGTCCGCATCGACGATCAGTGGAACGGCACGATCGGCGCTCCACCGGCGGTTACCGACGAGGAGTGGCACGACGTGCGGCTCATCCGGTGCGCCGACACCGGTCAGGTCGCCGTCTACCTCGACGGTCTGCCGTCGCCGCTGCTGACCGCGACCGACACGACGTTCCCCACCGGGCGAGTGGGCTTCGGCTCGTTCGACAACGTCGGGCGGCTGCGCGACCTGACGGTCACGGCCGCTGCGGTCGACGACGTCGCCCCCGTGGTCACGGTGAAGAGCGAGGCGGGCGCGACGGTCGGGCGCGACGGCGTCTACAGCAGGGTGTCGTTCAAGCTCCACGACGAGGGCCGGATCGACCGCCTGACGCTGAACGGTGTGGAGAAGGACCTCACGGATGCCGTCTGGTCCGACCTCAACGGCGTGGTCCCCGGGGCCTTCGGCGCTGTCGAGGGATCGAACACCCTCGTGGTGTCCGACCTCGCCGGCAACGCCACGACCGTCACCTTCACGCTCGACGTCACGCCGCCGGTCGTCACCGCGAAGGGCGGAGCCGCACAGACCGTGGGCGGCGACGGGGTCTACAGCAAGGTCTCCTTCAAGGTGCACGACCCGGGCAAGGTCGATCTCGTCGTGCTGAACGGCTCCGTGAAGAACCTCACCGACGCCGTGTGGTCGGACGTCAACGACGTGGTCGTCGGGAAGATGGGCGCGGTGGCCGGCCTGAACACTCTGGTGGTGCGGGACGTCGCCGGCAACGCCGCGACCGTGCAGTTCACTCTGACGGAGTAGTCGCCGCTGACTCCCTCGAGGTGCGGCGTTCACGTCGCGCCTCGAGGATCAGCACGACGATCGTCACCGGCAGAGCGAGCGCCATCAGCAGCTGGCCGACGATCGCCACGATGTTCACGAGATCGAAGAGCTGTGACCCCGCACTTCCGGCGGCGGCGACCTGCAGGTAGTTGTTCGCGAGGTGCACACCGACCGCGAGCCAGATGCCGCCCGCGCGGCGCGCGAGGTAGCAGGCGGTGCCGAGCAGGAACGTGAACACGACCTGGCCGAGAGTGTCCTCCAGCGCGGCGCCGGAGAAGAGATTCAGGAAGTGCATCGCGGCGAAGCCCGCCGAGGTGAGCAACCACACGAGCCATTCCGGCGTTCCGGAACCTCGCAGCCCGATGACGGCGACACCACGCCATCCGAACTCCTCGATCACCGCCACGAGCACCATGAAGAGGAACTGGAGGGACAGCAACGACACGTTCGGGTTCGGCGTGGCGGCGATCCCGACAACGGTCGCGATGACGAATGCGGCGGCTGTGCCGAACGGGAGAGCGGCGAAGAATCGGGGTCGGAGCGGGTGTGGCTCGTGCTGAAGCAAGCGCCACCACCGCATGACGGTGACGAAGGCGATGACGGCGATCACCTGGAAGGCGAACTGGTCGAAGGTGAGGTCGGCCAACGGGGTGAGCTCCTGGAGGGCGGCCAGGGGGTCGCCCTTCGCCTCCTCGGGACTGCCCCCGAACAGCGGGGCGAGCCGATTCACGTAGGGGGCGATCAGCCAGACGAAGAGGAAGATCCCGGCGACGACGATGGTCGGGCGGTACGGGGCCGATTCGGAGCGCGCGAAGCGCGAACGGGCGGAGACGGGGAAGTGGGGATCGGTCATGGGGATTCCTCGGGATCGGTCGGGACCTCATGACCGTAGTGGGCGCCCGTTGACAGCGATCACACCTCACACGTGAACAGCGGTCGCCGCCGCTGCGCCCGGCGTCGATCTGCCATGGCAGCCCCTTACGCCGCGGGGAACTCGACCCGTGTGAGTCGCTCCGACAGGGACCAGATCCGGCGCGCGTCGTCTTCGCTTCGCAGCCGCGAATACAGCGGCTGCTCGGCGGGAGCTCCACCGAGGTGGCCGGGGCCGCTCGGGCCGTAGAAGGCGCCGCCCCGCGACTCCGGTGACACGGCGGCGAACAGCGCGGGCAGGGCGGCGGACTCCGGAGTCCCCAGCAGGATGCCGCGCGCCGACAGCCAGCGGATCAGGCGCACATCGAAACCGTCCTCCGCGCGGCCGAGTTCCGGGCGGGCGGCGAGGAGGCTCGTGGGTGCGACGCCGGGGTGCGCGAGGTTGCTGGTGATGCCCCAGTCGAGCGCGCGGCTGCGTCGTTCGAGTTCGAGGCCGAACAGCCCGAACGCGATCTTCGAGTGGCTGTACGCCCTGCCGCCGCGGTACGAGCGCTCCCAGTTCGGGTCGTCCCAGTTGATCGCACCCTGGTTCGCGGAGACACTGATCTGCGTCGTCACCCGCGCCCGCCCCTCCCTCAGCAGCGGCAGCAGGTGCGCCACGAGGGCGAAGTGACCCAGATGGTTCGTCCCGAACTGCAGCTCGAAGCCGTCGGCCGTGCTCTGACGTTCCGGCGGAGTCATGACTCCCGCGTTGTTGATCAGCAGATGTATCGGAGCGCCGTCGCCGCGCATGGCAGCGCCGAACGACTCGACCGAATCCAGCGACGAGAGGTCGAGCGGAAGCGTGCGCACCTGCGCGTCCGCAGTATCAGCGCGGATCGTCCTCACTGCGGCATCCCCCTTCGCGGTGTTGCGCACCGGGAGGATCACCTCGGCGCCGGCCCGCGCCAGGCGCGTGGCGATGCGCAGCCCGATGCCGTCGCTGGCGCCGGTGACGACGGCGCGGCGGCCGGTCAAGGAGGGGAGGGTGATGTCGATGGTGCGTCGTGGCATGGTGTGCTCCTCTGTGTCGCCCTCCACTCTCGGGGCGCGCCGACGACGTATCCAGGACATGACGATCAGTGGATGCGCCGCGAGGGCCGTGTCAGGATCGATCCGACGACCCAGGGGGACAGATGCCTTTCGATCGCGACGGACTCGCCGAGTTCCTCCGCCACCGCCGTGAGGTGCTGCAGCCGGAGGACGTCGGCCTGGCACGGGGGACCCGCCGCCGTACGTCCGGGTTGCGACGCGAGGAGGTCGCGTCGCTGAGTCACATGTCGCCCGACTATCTCGCGCGGCTCGAGAGGGGCAGCGGCCCGCAGCCCTCGGAGCAGATGCTGGGGTCGATCGCACAGGGCCTTCATCTGACGCGCGACGAACGCGACCACCTCTTCCGCCTCGCGGGACACCGGCCGCCGCAGAGCGGGCTCGGCACCGAGCATGTGAGCCCCGGCATGCAGCGCATCCTCGACAGACTCGACGACACCCCGGCGGAGATCGTGACCGAGCTCGGCGAGACCCTCCGCCAGACGCCGCTCGGCGTCGCCCTGACCGGTGACACAGAGGCGCTCACCGGACCGGAGCGCAGCCTGGGCTTCCGCTGGTTCACGGACGCCCGCACCAGGGCGCTGTACCACCCGGACGACCACGAGTTCCTCTCCCGGCTCTTCGCATCGGGGCTTCGGGAGCTCTTGTCGCTGCGGGGCGCGCAGTCGAGGGCCGGCGAGTACTGCCGCCTCCTCGGCGAGCGGAGTGCGGAGTTCCGGGAGCTGTGGGCCCGTCAGGAAGTCGGCATCAGGCCCCGGGAGATCAAGCGCTTCCTGCATCCCGATCTCGGCGAGATCGCTCTCGCCTGTCAGACGCTCGTCGACCCGGTGCAGTCCCATCTGCTGCTCGTGTACACCGCCGTGCCCGGCTCCGAGAGCCACGAGAAGCTGCAGCTGCTGTCGACGCTCGCGCCGCGCACGGCTCGCTGAGGCCCACCTGCCCGGGTCGCAGTTCGTGCCGCCGAGATGCGATCTCGACGGCACGAACTGCGACCGGGGTGCGGAGTCCGCGCGTCAGCGGATGGCGTAGACCGCTCCGCCGACGATGATCGACACCGCCGTGGTCCAGAGGATGATCGCCGCGGCCTGCCAGATGAGCACGCGGCCCTTGCCGACGCCGGCGGCGGCGAGCATGGTCGCGGTGAAGTGCGTCGGCAGCAGCAGCGGGCCGAGCAGGCTCACGCCGGGCACGCCGTAGCGCTCGAACGCGCGCTGGAACTTCGCGCGGCGCGCGGAGCCGCGGTCGGTCTCGGCATCCACCTCGGCGAGGGAACCGCCGCCCGCGGCGACGGCCTCGCGGTTGCGCGAGCGGGTGACGATGGCGTTGCGTGCCCCGGCGCCGGCGATCACGAGGATCGCGACGCAGAGGAAGTTGCCTGCCATCGCGGCGAGTGCAGCGATCACCGGGTGGATGCCGCCGATGATGCCGATCGCAGCGGCCCCCTCGCCCTCGATGAAGGGGACCGCACCGGCGAGTGCGACGATGAGCGGCTGCACGAGTTCGGGGACCTGCGCGACGAGGTTCTGGAACGTCTCGACGAGGTTCATGATGGGCTCCTGTGGCTCTGGGGAGGCGGTGTCTCCGCCCTCATGACACCAGTCCATCGCGTCTGCGGATGTTGCGGCAGTGTCGCACCGTCACCGGTTTCCGGACGGTTCGCCCACGGCATCCGTGACATGTGTCACGCCCCTATGGTGGGAGGGGTGAGCAGCCCTTCCGCCGTCGCCGGTCCGCTCGGCGACCCGCCTCCCGGGGAGCGCGCGCTCGCCCGCGGCATCACCGCGACCTGGTGGTACACGGTCACCGCCGTCGTCTTCATCGAGCTGTTCCTCGTGTTCGCCTGGGCGCTCCGCGTGCTCGCGACCCCCGTCGACCCGATCGCGGTCGTCGTGGTCGGCATCGGCGGCATCGTCTGGCTGCTGTCGACGGTGGTGCTGCTGTCGGCGTATCGGCACCGGGTCGAGAACGGGCCGGGATTCCCGTGGGCGCGGATCGCCGTGCCGCTGCTCATCGCCGTCGCCTACGGCGTCGCGGCCGGGCTCGCTGCCGACAGCTGGCTGTTCGGGATCATGCCCGTCGCCCAGTCGGTGGTGCTGCTGAACTGGCAGCGCGGGGTGCGGGTGCGGGTCGTGGGCCTCGCCACTCTCGTGATGATCGGCTTCGCGTTCATCGACGGCGCGCGCGGCGCGCTGGGTGGCGGCATCCCCGACTGGATTCCCACGCTCTACGCGATCGTCATCCCGGCGATGTCGGTGTCGTCGCTCTGGTGGTGGGACGTGCTTGTCACCCTGGACCGGGCGCGCGCGTCGGAGGCACGCCTCGCTGCGACGCAGGAGCGTCTGCGCATCGCGACCGACGTGCACGACCTGCAGGGGCATCATCTGCAGGTCATCGCGCTCCAGCTGGAACTCGCCGAACGACTCATGGCGCGCGACCCGGATGCCGCGCTGGAACAGCTTCGCGCCGCACGCGCGAGCGTAGACGACGCCAGGCAGGGCACGCGCGACCTCGCCACCCGGTTCCGATCCGTGCCGCTCGGCGACGAGGTCGCCAACGCCCGCGATCTGCTCAGTGCCGCAGGCATCGCCGTCGAGGCCGAGATCGCTCCGGATGCCGGTGAGGCCCCGGCATCCGCGCTCGGTCCCGTGATCCGCGAGACCACCACGAACGTGCTCCGGCATGGCGCTGGGCGCCGCGCGCGGCTCACCTTCGCGCGCGCGGGGGACGAATGGCGGTACGAGGTGGTGAACGACGTCGACCCCGCCGCGCAGCGCGAGCACACGGGGTCCGGCCTCGACGGCGTGAAACGGCGCATCACCGAGGCCGGTGGCACGCTGGAGGTGCGAGACCAGGGCGGCGAGTTCGCGGTCGTCGTCACCGTGCCGGCGACGGACGATCCGCAGGGAGGGCGACGATGATCCGGGTGCTGCTCGCCGACGACGAGGGAATGATCAGGTCAGCGCTCGCCGCGCTGCTGCGACTCGAGGGCGATATCGACGTGGTCGCCGAATGCGAGGACGGCGAGCAGGCGGTCGCCGAGGCGCTGCGACTGACGCCCGACGTCTGTCTGCTCGACCTGGAGATGCCGGGTCTCGACGGCGTCGAGGTCGCGGAGCGGCTGAACAGAGCGATCGCCACCCGCTGCGTGGTCGTCACCCGCCACGCGCGCCCCGGCGTGCTTCGGCGTGCCCTGGCCTCCGGGGTGGCGGGGTTCCTGCCCAAGTCCCGGGGAGCGGACGAGGTCGCCGACGTCATCCGCCGGGTCGCCGCCGGAGCGCGCTACGTCGACCCCGAGATCGCGGCCGACGCGCTCAGCGACGAGCGCTCGCCCCTCACCGACCGCGAGCTCGACGTGCTGCGGGCCGGCAGACGAGGGGAGACGACGGGGCAGATCGCTCGCGCTCTGTCGCTCGCGCCGGGGACCGTGCGCAACCACATCTCCGCGGTGCTGACGAAGCTGTCGGTCGCCACGCGTCAGCAGGCCGTACTCGTCGCCGAGGAGCGCGGCTGGATCTGACGAGATCCTCGCAACATCGGCGAAACGTCGCGTCGGTAGCCTGGGCGCAGCGATGAGGGAGAGGGACAGATGGGCGTGACGATCCACCGCGTCGACTGGGAGCACGCGGATGCCGTGCGGCTGCGCGCTGCACAGCGTCGGGAGCTCGACGAACGGTACGGCAGCGACGATCACGAGCCGGGAGTCATCCCCTCTGCCGACGACGTCGCGGTGTTCCTCCTCGCGCGGGACTCCGCGGGGCAGGCGATCGTCTGCGGCGGCCTCCGCCCGCTCGACGAACCTGATCTCGGAGCCGCGGTCGCCGAGATCAAGCGCATGTACGCGGCACCGGAGGCGCGGGGCACCGGTGCCGCAGCATCCCTGCTGCGCGGTCTGGAGGACGAGGCGCGCAGCCTCGGCATCCGTCGTCTCGTGCTCGAGACGGGCACCGCGCAACCTGACGCTGTCCGGTTCTACACGCGCGAGGGGTACGCGGCGATCCCGCTCTACGGGCATTACGTCGGCAGCGACCTGTCGCTCTGCTTCGCGAAGGACCTCACGCCCTGAGCGAGCTCAGAGGGGCGGTCCGACGATCGCGGCCGACTCGGGTCCGAGAGTGATCCGGTCCTCGTGCAGGCGGGAGTCCGCGGTCTCCACCAGCACCGAGTCGCCGGGGCGGATCTCGAAGTCGACGTCGCCCGTCGTGAGGTTGATCAGCACCGCCACCGCGCCGCGATCGATGCGGAACGCCCGGGCATCCGGGGCTGCGTCCGCGTGCTCGACGGCGGCCAGCGTGTGCGTCATGTCGGGGTCGGTGAGCTCGGGCCGCTCCCGCCGCAGCGCGGTCAGACGACGGTAGAGCGACAGCAGGCCCGCGTGCGTCGGCTCATCGATCTCCTCCCAGCGCAGGTGGGAGCGCTCGAAGGTCGCCGGATCCTGCGGGTCGGGCACCTGCGCCGGATCCCAGCCCATCTTGGCGAACTCGGCGATGCGTCCCTCGGCGGTCGCGCGGCCGAGTTCCGGCTCGGGATGCGAGGTGAAGAACTGCCACGGAGTCGACGCGCCCCACTCCTCGCCCATGAACAGCATCGGCGTGCCGGGAGTGGTCAGGGTCAGCACCGCGGCGACCGCGAGCCGCTCGGGCGAGAGCGTCGCAGACAGGCGGTCTCCCGCAGCGCGGTTGCCGATCTGGTCGTGGTCCTGCGCGAACGTGACCAGGCGCCACGCGGGCACCGTCTCCGGGATCCGCGAGCCGTGGTTGCGCTCCCGGAACGATGAGTAGGTGCCATCGTGGAAGAACCCGCTCTGCGACACCTTCACGAGCGCCTCGGGATCGGCGAAGTCCTCGTAGTACCCGGCGGTCTCGCCGGTCAGCGCGACGTGAGCGGAATGGTGCCAGTCGTCCGACCACTGGGCGGTGAGCCCGTAGCCCCCGGCCTCGCGGGGCAGGATCAGCGTCGGATCGTTCATGTCCGACTCGGCGATCAGCGTCAGAGGGCGGCCGAGGTGCGCCGACAGCGCGTCGACCCGCTCCGCGAGCTCACGCAGCAGGTGCGTCGGGCTGTCGTCGTGCAGCGCGTGCACGGCGTCGAGGCGCAGGCCGTCGACATGGAAGTCCCGCAGCCACATCAGCGCGTTCTCGATGATGTATTCGCGTACCTCGTGCTCGTCGAGGTTCACGGACGCGCCCCACGTGTTGCTCTGGCCGTCGCGCAGGTACGGACCGAACTCGGGCAGGTAGTTGCCGCTCGGGCCGAGGTGGTTGTACACGACGTCCTGGATCACGGCGAGGCCGCGATCGTGCGCAGCCTCCACGAACCGCTGATACGCGGCGGGGCCGCCGTACCCCTCGTGCACGGCGTACCAGAGCACGCCGTCGTAGCCCCAGTTCCACTCGCCGTTGAAGTCGTTCACTGGCAGCAGCTCGACGTGGGTGACGCCGAGGTCTGCGAGGTGGTCGAGCCGTCCGATCAACGCGTCCAGCGTGCCGTCCGGCGTGAAGGTCCCGACGTGCAGCTCGTAGATCACGCCGCCGGCGAGTTGGCGACCGGTCCAGTCGTGGTCGTCCCACTCGAAGAGCTTCGTGTCGAACACCGCCGAGGGACCGTGCACGCCGCCCGGCTGACGCAGCGAGCGCGGGTCGGGGCGCAGCTCGTCGCTGTCGCCGAGAAGGAAGCCGTAGCGCTCGCCCTCGGGCAGGTCGACGTCGATCGCCCACCAGCCATCGCGGTTTTCGTCGCGAGCGAGCTCGTGCTCGCCGATCATCGCGCCGCCGGGGGTGAGCCGGCGCAGACGCACGCGCTCGGCGCGGGGAGCCCAGACGCGGATCATCGTTCGTCCACCAGCAGTGCGACGGGATAGGTATCGAGCAGCTCGGCGAGCCGCACGGGCCCCGGCTCGATGCGGCGACCCGTGAAGGCGTCGGTCGCGGGGAGGTCGTGGCGGAGCAGCACCGTGTCGCCCCACCCGCCGCGCCGCTCGAGAGCGACCGGCAGCCGGGTCGCGACCGCGAGCACGCCGCCGCGGTCCATCGCCACCACGTGATCGGATGCTGAACCCGCGGCGACACCAGGGCGATAGCGCTCGAACAGCTCGGGGTTGTCACGACGGAGTCGCAGGGTGCGGGATGTGACGAGCATCTTCGCGATCCCGGAGTCGTCGACCGGCGGCAGGGCGCCGCGCGCCACGTCGGCGTCGAGCATGCGCAGCATCCGCTCGCGCTCCGTGAAGTCGACCGGACGGCGGTTGTCGGGGTCGACGAGCGAGTGGTCCCAGAGCTCGGTGCCCTGATAGACGTCGGGCACGCCGGGCGCGGCGAGCTGCAGCACCTTGGCGGAGAGCGAGTTGCTGCGCCCGTGGTCGACGATCTCGCCGACGAATCCGTCGAGGATGCCGCGGGCCGCGCCGTTCGCCGCCTCGGCGATCGCGACGACGCCCTTCTCGAACTCCTCGTCCGGATGCTGCCAGGTGGTGCCCTCTGCGGCTTCGCGCGCGGCCTTCAGCCCGTACTCGCGCAGTCGCTCGGTCGAGATCGGCCAGGCACCCACGGCCGCCTGCCACAGCAGGGCGTCGAGCGGGCCGTGTCCGGTTGACGCGACGGCGCGGAGATCCGACAGGACCTCGGCCCACCGATCCGGGATCTCGGCGAGCACCGAGAGGCGGGCGCGTACGTCCTCCGAGCGCTTCGTGTCATGCGTCGACAGGGTGGTCATGGAGTGCGGCCAGGAGGCCAGCCGGGTGCGTTGCGCCTCATGGAACGCCTCGACCGACAGCGACGCGATCGACGGATCGGCCCCGACCTCGGTCAGCGTTCCCAGCCGGGTGAAGCGGTAGAACGCGGTGTCCTCGACGCCTTTCGCCATCACCGCGCCGCTCACCTGCGGGAAGCGCTCCGACACCTCGAGCGCCGTGTCGAAGAGCAGCGGGGTGAGTTCGCCGATGGCCTCGGCGAGGTCGGGCCGGCGTGCGGTCGCCGCGTCGATCGCCCGCTGCAGGTGCTCGCCTCCGGCCGGGAGGTACGAGCGGTACACCGGGAACCCGGCGATGATCTCGGCGAGGGCGTACTTCGCTGCGACGACGCCGTGCGGCAGCGACCGCACGAGCCGGTGCACCTCGGACTGGAGGATCGTCTCGGCGACCATGCGCTTCGTCGACACCGTGAGGTCGTGCCAGTCCTCCCGCACGGGCAGCCCGGTCTCCTCGCGAAGGCGGGCGTCGAGCGCGTCGAGCTCTGCCACGCCGTCGCCGTCGACGAGCACGCGGTCGATCTCCGCCAGGGCGTCGTACCCTGTGGTCCCATCGGTGCGCCACCACGGCGGCAGCTCCTCACCCGGCTCCAGGATCTTCTCGACCAGCGTGTACGCCGCACCCGTGGCATCCGCGAGGCTCTCGAGGTAGCCGGCGGGATCGACCAGGCCGTCGGGGTGATCGACGCGCAGACCGTCGGCCAGACCGTCGGTGATCCAGCGGACGATCTCGCGGTGCGACTCCTGGAACACGTCCGGGAGCTCGACCCGGATGCCGGCCAGCTCCGGCACCGCGAAGAAGCGGCGGTAGTTCAGCTCGGCGTTCTGATCCTCCCAGAAGCGCAGCTCGTAATTCTGCGCATCGAGCAGTGCCGGCACGTCGTCCGCGAGCTCGCCCGTGCCGGGGGCGAGCGGGAGCACGTGCTCGAAGTAGTGCAGGGTGCCGTCCGGAGCATCGTCGGCCGGAGTCGTGTCGACGACGAGGTCCCCGGCGGCCAGCACCTCGGAGACGGATGAGCCGAGGATTGGCAGGCGGATGCGACCGTCGCCGAGCCGACGGTCGACGTCGAACGCGATGGCGTGACGAGACGCGCGACCGAGACGCAGCACATCCCACCACCATGGGTTGTCGCGAGGGCTTCCGACGCCGACGTGGTTCGGCACGATGTCGATGAGGATGCCGAGGCCGGCTGCGCGCGCCGCGGCGGCGAACCGGTCGAGGCCCTCCCGCCCGCCGCGCGACTCGTCGACGCGCGAGTGGTCGACGACGTCGTAGCCGTGGTCCGAGCCCGGGGTCGCAGCCAGCAGAGGCGAGAGGTACGCCCACGACGCGCCGAGCGCCGACAGGTAGTCGGTCGTCGCCGCCGCGTCGTCGAGCGTGAATCCCGCGCGGATCTGCAGGCGATACGTCGAGAGCGGACGCCGAGTCATCGAGGGAGCTCCGGGGACGGCGCCGGGGCGGGTGCCTCGGTGCGCTCGGTCTGCATGCGCAGTGACGCCTCGACCGAGTCGTCGGTCGGCGGCTCCTCCTCCGCAGCTTCGCGCAGCACCAGCAGCGAGGCCGCCTCGAGCGTGATCGACGATCCGGGGGCGAGGCGGGTCTCGCCCGCGCGCTCGCCGAAGGTGTCGACGACCACGTCCCAGGCGCTGCCGAGGCGTTCGTCGGGGAGCACGGCGTCGACGGCATCCGTTCCGCTGTGGAAGTAGACCAGGAAGTTCTGGTCCGAGACGGGCTGGCCGCGGCGATCCTTCTCCCTGATGCCCTGCCCGTTCAAGAACATGCCGACCGCCAGGCCGAAGCCGTTGTCCCAGTCCTCCGGTTCCATCCGGCGTCCGTCCGGGCGCAACCAGACCACGTCTGGCACACGCTCGCCGTCTTCCGAACGCACAGGGCGCCCGTCGAAGAACCTGCTGCGTCGGAACGCCGGGTGGTTGCGGCGCAGGCGCGCGACGGCCGCGGTGAACTCGACGAGAGGCAGGTCGGCCGACTCCCAGTCCACCCAGGTGATCTCGTTGTCCTGCGCGTAGCCGTTGTTGTTGCCGTGCTGCGTGCGGCCGAGCTCATCGCCGTGGGCGATCATCGGGACGCCCTGCGACAGCAGCAGCGTCGCAAGGAAGTTGCGCTGCTGACGGGCGCGGAGCCGGTTGATGCCTTCGTCGTCGGTCGGGCCCTCGACCCCGTTGTTCGCGGAGCGGTTGTGCGATTCGCCGTCGTTGTTGTCCTCGCCGTTGTCGTCGTTGTGCTTCTCGTTGTACGACACGAGATCGCGCAGCGTGAAGCCGTCGTGGGCCGTGACGAAGTTGATCGAGGCGACCGGGCGCCGGCCCGAACGCTCGTAGAGGTCGGCCGACCCCGTCAGCCGGGAGGCGAACTCGCCGAGCGCCTGCGGCTCGCCGCGCCAGAAATCGCGGACCGTGTCACGGTACTTGCCGTTCCACTCCGTCCACTGCGGCGGGAAGTTGCCGACCTGGTATCCGCCGGGGCCGACGTCCCAAGGCTCGGCGATCAGCTTGACCTGCGAGACCACCGGATCCTGTTGCACGAGCTCGAAGAACGCCGCGAGGCGGTCGACGTCGTAGAACTCCCGGGCCAGGGTCGATGCGAGGTCGAAGCGGAACCCGTCGACGTGCATCTCGGTCACCCAGTAGCGCAGCGAGTCCATGATGAGCTGCAGCGAATGCGGGTTGCCCGCGTTCAGGCTGTTGCCCGTGCCGGTGTAGTCGGTGTAGTACCGGCGGTCCTCCTCCAGTCGGTAGTAGGCCTCGTTGTCGATGCCGCGCATCGACAGGGTCGGCCCGAGGTGGTTGCCCTCGGCGGTGTGGTTGTAGACCACGTCGAGGATCACCTCGATGCCCGCCGCGTGCAGCGCGCGCACCATCGCCTTGAACTCCTGCACCTGCTCGCCGTGCTGGCCGCTCGACGCGTATTCGTTGTGGGGGGCGAAGAAGCCGAGGGTGTTGTAGCCCCAGTAGTTCGCGAGCCCCTTCTCCTCGAGGATCGAATCGTGCACGAACTGGTGCACCGGCATCAGCTCGATGGCCGTGATCCCCAGGTGCACGAGGTGCTCGATGACGGCGGGGTGGGCGATCCCGGCGTACGTCCCCCGAAGGTCCTCCGGGACGTCGGGGTGCTGGATCGTGAGGCCCTTCACATGCGCCTCGTAGATCACGGTCTGCGCATAGGGAGTCTTGGGCAGACGGTCGCCCGCCCACTCGAAGAACGGGTTCACGACGACGCCCTTGACCATCGCCGCGGCCGAGTCTTCGTCGTTGCGGGAGTCGGGTTCGCCGAAGTCGTATCCGAACAGCGGCTGGCCCCAGTCGAGTCGGCCGGAGACGGCCTTCGCATACGGGTCGAGCAGGAGCTTGTTCGGATTGAAGCGCTGCCCCTGCGCGGGGTCGAACGGCCCGTGCACGCGGTAGCCGTAGAGACGACCGGGCTGGATCGAGGGCAGGTAGCCGTGCCAGACGAACGCGTCGACCTCTTCCAGCTCGACGCGATGCTCGGTGCCGTCCTCGTCGAAGAGGCACAGCTCGACCTTCTCGGCTCCCTCGCTGAACAGCGCGAAGTTCGTGCCCTGTCCGTCGAACGTCGCCCCCAGGGGATACGGCGACCCGGGCCAGACCTCGAGGCTCACAGAGCGCGCCGAACAGACGCTGCGCGGTGCAGGACCGTCTTCACCGCGTCGTGGAAGTCGTGCACCTGCGCCACCTCCTCCGCGCGGGGGTACGGCACTCCGACGTAGCAGACGAAGACCGGGGCGACGTGCTCGATGTATCCGACAGGACCCTCATGCAAGACAACGTAGCGGTCGATGTCGACGCGCTCGTACAGGGGCTCGGAAGCGGGTGTCGGCTGCGCGTCAAGGTCCCGCGACTCCGTGCGTTGGTCATGTGCGGTGGGGGTGTTCGCAGACATGAGTGCTCCCGATTCTGTAGTTGGTGAGCCTCACGCTACGAGTTCGGGTCGAGAAGGGATAACCCATTGCCTCCGACGGACACACAGGGTATACCGATGCGCATCGCGTGCGCCCCTGGGCTAGGCTGGCCGGCATGATAGACAGCGCGCCCGTGATGGGGCGCATCGCCGTGTTCCGCGACCGCCGCCCCTGACGGCGCGCTCGCACTCGCACGCATCAGCGCGCCGTCCACCGAGATGTCATCGCACCTCGGGACGGGCTGTCTCTCGACGCATCGCGTCCACCCTGCTCAGAGGTGCTCCGATCACTCATCCGGAGCGCACTTATGCCTCGTTCACACCATGGCGGCCGCCACGAGCTCGGCCAGAACTTCCTCACCCACACGCCCACCGTCGACCGGATCGTCTCCCTCGTCGGCGCGACCTCGGGATCGATCCTCGAACTCGGAGCCGGCGACGGCGCCCTCACACGCGCGCTGGCGCGTCTGAACAGGCCGCTCACCGCTGTCGAACTCGACGAGCGCCGTGCCCGGCGACTCAGCGCAGCTCTGCCGAGCGTCACCGTCCGCGCAGGCGACGCGCTGCGGCATCCTTTCGACGCGGACGTCCTCGTGGGGAACATCCCCTTCCATCTGACCACCCCGATCCTGCGGCGGATGCTGTCGTCGTACCGCTGGACGCACGCGGTGCTGCTCACGCAGTGGGAGGTGGCGCGCAAGCGGGCCGGAGTCGGCGGCGGCACGATGATGACCGCGCAGGTCGCACCGTGGTTCACGGTCGCTCTCGAGGCACGGGTGCCCGCATGGGCCTTCACACCTCAGCCGAGCGTCGACGGCGGCCTGCTCACGATCGCTCGCCGCGACGAGCCGCTCGTGTCGGCGCGCGACCGCCGCGCGTACGAGGCATTCGTCCGTGCCGTCTTCACCGCGCGCGGAGCGAGCCTGACCGCGATGGTCTCCGCAGCGACGCACGTCGGCGCTGCGCGCGCGCGAGCGGCCCTGCGCGAAGCGGGCGCAGCGGATCTGCGTCTACCGCGCGAGCTCGGCGCCGAGGAGTGGGCCGGGCTGTGGCGTGCGCTCGGCCGAGGAGGCCGATCGTGAAACCACCGACGGCGCACCTGCGACAATGGAGATCCCGTGCCGATTCCGAACCGAGGAGCTCCCGTGCAGTACATCTCCACCCGAGGCGGCATGCAGCCGCTGCCGTACTGCGAGACGCTGCTCGAAGGCCTCGCCCCCGACGGCGGTCTCGCCGTGCCCGAGGTCATGCCGACGGTCGACGGGGAGACCCTGGAGCGCTGGCGCGCGCTCGCCTATCCGCAACTGGCCACCGAGGTGCTCGGCCTGTTCGCCACCGACATCCCGCGCGAGGACCTGGCCCGAATGACGGCCGCGGCCTACGCGCCGTTCCCCGAGGAGGTCGTGCCGCTCCGCGAGATCGACGGGGGTCTCACCCTGGTCGGACTCTCGGAGGGACCGACTCTGGCGTTCAAGGATCTCGCTATGCAGTTCCTCGGCCAGGTCGTCGAGTACGCGCTGGAGCAGAGGGGCGATGTCCTCAACGTCCTGGGCGCGACCTCGGGCGACACCGGGTCGGCAGCCGAGCACGCGCTGCGCGGCAAGGACCGCATCTCGGTCTTCATGCTCTCGCCGCAGGGCCGCATGAGCACGTTCCAGCGTGCGCAGATGTTCTCCCTCGACGACGACAACATCCACAACATCGCGATCGACGGCGTCTTCGACGACTGTCAGAACCTCGTCAAGGCGCTCGCCGGAGACCTCGATTTCAAGCGCGCGCAGCACCTCGGTGCGGTGAACTCGATCAACCTCGCGCGCATCACCGCGCAGGTCGTCTACTACTTCTGGGCCTGGCTGCGGGCGACGGATGCCGGGGGCTGGACCGAGGTGTCCTTCACGGTCCCGTCAGGCAACTTCGGCAACATCCTCTCCGGGTTCTTCGCGAAGGAGATGGGGCTGCCGATCCGCCGCCTCGTGCTGGCCGCGAACGAGAACAACGTGCTCGACGAGTTCTTCCGCACGGGCGTCTACCGTCCGCGCAGCGCCGCGCAGACCCTGGCGACCTCGAGCCCGTCGATGGACATCTCGAAGGCCTCGAACCTCGAGCGGTTCATCTTCGAGCTCGTCGGCCGCGATGCCGCCCGTGTGGTGAGCGCGTGGAACGACCTCGACACGCAGGGCCACTTCGACTTCACGGCCGACCTCGCGCGGTTCGTCGACGAGTACGGCATCGTCAGCGGCACCTCGACGCACGACGACCGACTCGCGACCATCCGCTCGGTCTACGAGACCTCGGACGACGTGATCGACCCGCACACGGCCGACGGTGTGAAGGTGGCCCGCGAGTACGTCGAGTCGGGCGTCCCCATGCTCGTGCTCGAGACGGCGAAGCCGCAGAAGTTCGCCGACACGATCCGCGAGGCGATCGGCATCGAGCTGGACTACTCCGACGAGCTCCGAGCCATGCTCGACGCCCCGCAGCACGTGACCGAGATGGCTGACGACGAGCAGGCCCTCCGCGCGTTCATCCAGGAGAACGCGCTGCGCTGACCGCTCGCGGCGATCCGGTCATTCGGGGTCGCCGTGCAGCATCCATGCGATGCCGAAGCGGTCGACGAGCATCCCGAACGTCCCGCCCCACGGCGGGGTGTCGAGCGGCATCGTGACCGTCGCGCCCGCGGACAGCGCGTTCCACACCTCCTGCGTGCGCGCCTGCGTGTTGCCGCTCAGCGAGACCGAGATGCCGGCGGGAGCCTCGTACGTCATCCCGATCGGGGTGTCCGATGCCATGAGCACGAGGCCGTCGTCGGTCGTGAGCTGCGCGTGCATCACGAGGTCCGCCTGGTCCCGGTCCTGCACCATGTCGGGGAACTCCCCGAACGTGGTGATCTCGAGGTCGCCCCCGAGCACCTCCCGGTAGAACTCCATCGCCTGCCGCGCCTCGGTGCGGAACGAGAGATACGGATTCAGATTCGCCATGACTGCTCCCGGGTGTGCTCTGTCCTGATCGGTCCGAACTACGATCATCGTGCGCCCGGGCGGCCGCGCGCGCAAGAGCCCCTGCTAGCGTCTGCTCATGACGAGACCCGCCGGCTCCGTTCTGTCGACCCGCGCACTGAATCGCGCGCTGATGCGGCGGCAGCTCCTCGACGAGCGCGCACAGATCGATATCCGCGAGGCGGTCGCGTATCTCGCCGGTGTGCAGGCGCAGGTGCCGATCGCTCCGTACTTCGCGCTCTGGTCGCGGATCGCCGATTTCGATCCTCACGAGCTCGGCAGCCGAATCGCCAATCTCTCGTTGGTACGCCTCGTCGCGCAGCGCGCCACCATCCACCTGCACACTGTCGATGACGCGCTCGCCTGGCGACCGATCGTGCAGCCGACACTCGATCGGGCGCTGCGCAACGGATTCCGGGGTCAACTCGACGGGGTGGACGTCGCCGAGGTCGCACAGTGGGGAAGCGCGCTTCTGGAAGCCGAGCCTCGGACCGCCTCGGCGCTCGGCAGGGAGCTCGCCGAACGATTCCCCGGGCACCCGCCGGCGGCTCTCGCTGCGGCCGTCGTCTACCTCGCGCCGCTCCTGCAACCGCCACCGCGGGGAGTCTGGGGAGAGAGAGCAGAGGCGATGCTGGCTCCGATCGCCGCCACGCTCGGCCGTCCGCTGCGCGCGGATGCCGACCCGGCGGATCTCGTGCTGCGCTACCTCACGGCCTTCGGCCCGGCGAGCACCTCTGACATCCGCGCGTTCACCGGGCTCGCCGGCGTTCGCGACATCGTGAAGCGACTCGACCTGCGCCGGTTCTCCGACGATCGCCGCCGTGAGCTGCTGGATGTGCCGGACGGTCCGCTGCCCGACGAAGACACTCCCGTGCCTCCTCGCTTCCTCGGCGAGTTCGACAACGTCCTGCTCGGACACGACGATCGCACCCGTGTGCTCGCGACCGAGCACCGGTCGAAGATCCTCCTGCTGCCGGCGCGTCCGCTTCTCGTCGACGGCATGGCGGCCGGCATCTGGAAGAGCGGCCCCGGCGGGATCACGGTCCGCGCCTTCGCGCCGATCGCGGACGAGGAGGCGGTGGTGGTCGAGGGCGAACGGATGCTCGACGCGCTCTTCCCCGACGCCGAACGCTCCGTTCGCATCGAACAGCACTGAGCGGGTGCTGCAGGGCGGTCTCGAGCTCCTGCTTCGTCGTTCAGGCGGGCAGGGCCTTGACCGCCGCGGTGAGCACCTGGGGCACGGTGGGCACCCCTTCTGCGCGGAACACCTGCACACCCACGGCATCGCGGATGATGACGGTGGGCGTGACGCGGATGTCGAGCGCTTCCGCCGCATCCGGGTCACGCGCGACGTCGATCTCTGTGACGGTGGCATCGGGGAGATATCGGGTCGCCTCGGCCAATACGGAGCGCGTTCGCGCGCAGGCACCGCAGAACGCCGAGGTCACCAGGGTCAGCTCCATGATCGTCGTCCTCTCACACAGGGGAGAACGGGATGCCGTCCGCGGCTGTTCCCGATGCCGTCACGCCTCGGCGGGGGAGCGCGGATGCAGGAGACCGGATGCGGCGCCGAGAGCCGCCCCGACCACGGTGTCGACGATGCGCTCTCCCGCCACGCCCATCGAGCCGATGTCGCCCGTGGCAGCCCCGGTGAGGAGGAGCACGAGCGGGGTTATGAAGACGAGCGCGAGCGCGTAGTGACGCACGACGACGAGCTCGATCGCGAACTGCAGGGCGCCGAGCAGCACCGCCAGCCACAGCCCGGTCGGATGCAGCAGCGCCAGCAGTGCGTAGACACCCGCGCCGACGACCGTTCCCACCATCCGGTGCAGACCCCGCTGCACGGCCGCCCGGCGGGCTGCGGCGATGCCGATGACCGCCACCGCCGAGCCGACGATCCAGTAGGTGCGGGCCGGGTCGACGACGAGACCGAGCAGCACGCCCAGCACCGACACGATGGCGACGCGGAGGAGCAGCAGGCGGGAGTCGACGTCGAGCGACGGCCCTGGGAGCAGTTCGCCGAGCGGACGCGCGGCGGCGGCCCGCGGGCGGGGGAGCAGGAGCGGCGTCATGGCCACCGCGTACGAGAAGACGCACCCGCCGGCGAGAGCGCCGAGGTAGACGAGTGGCGCCACCGGCGAACTCGCGACGACGTGGGCGGAGAGCCCGAACACGAGCACGAAGAACAGCGGCCCTGGTGGCCCCAGACGGAAGCCGAACGACAGCGCGGCGCTGACGATCGCGATGACGACGACGCCGACGCTGACGAGCCACGGGCTGCCCGACACCGCGACGCCGAGCGCCGCACTGGCGATGAGGCCGGTGGCGACGAACGGGAGCACGCGTGCCCGGTCGATCGTCGGCGCCGAGCCGGCGAACAGCACCGTGAACGCTCCGGATGCCGCGATGTACCCGAGCGACGGCTGACCGAGCAGGGTCATGATCGCGATCGGTGCGGCGATCCCCAGCGCGGCCTGTGTGGCGAGGGGCCATCGCGGGCCGCGGGACGGGGCGAAGGCGAACAGGCTCACCCTTCGATTCTCTCGCGTTCCGAAGATGCCTCCGCCGATACCATGGCCCTCGTGACAGATCCCCGCCCCGGAATCGCCGACCGCCTCTCGCGGGTGATCCAGCTCCCCACGGTGTCGGCCGAGCTCGATCAGCGCGGGATGCAGCCTTTCGAGGACTTCGTCGCCCTCCTCCGAGAGCTCTACCCGTTGACGCACGAGTCTCTCACCGTCGAGCGGCACACCGACCTCGGTCTCCTCTTCCACTGGCGAGGCAGCCTAGGTCGCTCCGATGAACCTGTCGTGCTGATGGCGCACTACGACGTGGTGCCGGTCGACGAGAGCGACGACTGGACCCATCCTCCCTTCGACGGCGTGATCGCCGACGGCATCGTGTACGGGCGCGGCGCGCTCGACGACAAGGGCCCGCTCATCGTCGTGCTCGAAGCGGTCGAGAACCTCCTGGCGGGCGGGTTCACCCCGACGCGCGACGTGTACCTCTCGTTCGGCGGCAACGAGGAGACGTTCGGCCGCGCGGCCGAGGAGATCGCGCGTGTACTCCGCGACCGCGGCATCGTCCCGTGGCTCGTCGTCGACGAGGGCGGTGCGGTCGTCGACGCCCCGCTGCCGTTCGTGCCGGGTCGTGCCGCGATGATCGGCGTCGGCGAGAAGGGCGTCATGACGCTCACTCTGTCGGCCCGTGGCGACGGCGGCCACGCTTCGGCGCCGCCGCCGCTGACCGCCGTGCGCCGTATCGCGCGAGCGGTGGACCGCCTCGGGCCGACGACCTTCCGGCCCCGGGTCTCGACGGCGATCGCACGGATGCTGACTCGGTTCGCCGCCGAGACGCCGGGCGCCGCTCGCCACCTGCTGCGGCTGCTGGGCTCCGCGCCCTGGCTCACGGGGCCCGCGTTCGCGGCGCTCGGGGGAGAAGCCGCAGCTCTCGTGCGCACCACCGTGGCGCCGACCATGCAGTCGGGCGGCACGGCCGCGAACGTCCTGCCCTCGCAGGCGTCGGCGACCGTGAACCTCCGTATCGCGCTGGGGGAGACGACGCAGCAGACCGTGCTGAGGGTGCGCCGCCGCATCCGCGATCCGCTCGTCACGGTCACGGTGGTCGACGCCAGCGAGCCCTCGCCCGAGTCGGCGGTCGACAACGCGCAGTTCGCTCTGCTCGCCGACGCGCTCGCCGTGTCCCACCCCGGCATCCCCGCAGTGCCGTACGTGATGATGGCGGCTACCGACTCCCGGCACTTCCACCGCTTCGCCTCGGCCGTCTATCGTTTCGCTCCGCTGGAGATGTCGAACGCGCAGCGGGCCTCCATCCACGGGGTCGACGAGCACGTCGAGATCGCGGCTCTCGAGCGCGGCGAGCGCTTCCATCGCGCGCTGCTCGAACGGCTAGGGTGATCTCACCCGTTCCCGGTCGCCGCCGCGACCGGTCCCGCCTTGTCTCCGAGGAGTCGCGATGACGCGCACCCGCACCCTGGGCACTCTGGCCGTCGTCGTCGGCTTCCTCGCCTTCGTCGAGTTCACCAGCGGTGTGCTGCAGGGGTACTACACCCCGATGCTCAGCGACATCGCGCGGCACCTCGGCATCCATGACGCCGACGTGAACTGGCTCGAAGGTACGCAGCTGATGCTGTCGGCGCTCGTCGTGCCGGCGTTCGCGAAGCTCGGCGACATGGTCGGCCACAAGCGGATGCTGCTGATCTCCACCGCGCTGACCGCTGCCGCCGCGATGGTGCTGCCGTTCACCGATTCGTTCGCCGTGTTCCTCATCGGGTGGACGCTGATGGGCTTCTACGTCGTGTGGCTGCCGCTCGAGATCGCGCTGATCTGGTCGCGTGCCCGTCGTCTGGAGGGCCGTGCCTCGATCACCGCGAAGGCTGCGGGACTCCTGGTCGCCGCGCTCGAGGCGGGGGCCATCATCGGAGCGCTCGCCGGTGGCGCGCTCATCGACGTGCTCCCGCTCACCGTCGTGCTGCTCATCCCCGCGCTGCTCATCGTGGTGTGCTTCTTCGTGATCCTGTTCGGGGTGACCGAGTCGCCGGAGCCGGTCGGCGGCGTCTTCGACACCGTCGGCGTGATCCTCATCTCGCTGGCGCTCATCTGCTTCACGGGGGGACTCAGCTTGCTGCGGCTGGAGGGCGGCCTCGTCAACCCGCTGTCGTGGGGCGTCGTGCTGTTCGGCATCCTGCTCGTGATCCCGTTCGTGCTGTGGGAGCTGCGCAACGACGACCCGCTGATCGACGTGCGCATGTTCCGCTCGCCGGCCCTCGGACCGGTCTTCCTCACCGCAGGGCTCTTCGGCGTCAGCGTGCTGGGCGCCCAGGCGCCGCTGTCGACGTTCGCGCGCACCGATCCGGAGATGTACGGGTACGGCCTCGGAACCACGGGATTCGCCACCTCCCTGATCATCGGCATCTATCTGATCGGCATGATCGTCGGCGCCCTCCTGTTCCCGGTCGTCGCCCGGGCTCTCACGCCGAGGGTCACGCTCATGGGGGCCTCGGTGCTCGTCGGCGTCGGATTCCTGCTCTTCCTGCCCTTCCACGATGCCTACGCCCAGGTCATCACGAACATGGTCGTGGTGGGTCTCGGGTCCGGAGCCCTCGTGGCGGCGCTGCCCGCTGCGGCGGCGTCGGCGGCTCCCGCGACGCAGACCGGCGTCGCCACGGGGCTCACGAACTCCGTCAAGACCGTCGGCGGCGCGATCGCGTCGTGCGTGTTCGGAATCGCGCTCCTGAACGGAGCCGTGGGCGCCGTCGAGGGCACAGCCGGATCATTCGCCGGTTATGTGACGGTGTGGGTCGTGTGCGGCGTGACCGCCCTCGCGGCAGCCGTACTGCTCGCTTTCGTGCCGAAGACCGCTTTCACCGACAGGACGGATGCCGAGGCCGCAGTTGCGCCGGTGCTCTGAAGTCGCGGGCAGCGTGTCACTCGCGGTCGAGGCCGAAGGTGCGCTTCACCAGTGCTTGCACATCGCGGTCCAGGCCGTCGATGCGGGCGCTCATCGCGTCGATGCGACTGTGCACGACGTCGAACTTGCTGTCCACGGAGTCGAATCGACTGCTCACGGCGTCGAATCGGGCGGTGGTCTCGGCGCGCAGACCACTGATCTCCGCCACCATCTCGCCGCGGAGTCCGCCGATCTCGGTGCGCAGGATCCGGACGAACAGCGTCGAGACGACGCCGAGCATGCTGAACAGAAGCGTCGAGACGACGCCGATCACCGTCCAGGTCTGTGCATCGTTCATGAACCCCATCCTCCGATCGTCGCACCGATGCAGGGAGTCTGCCACGGTCGCGCGACAACGGATTCCGGGATTCCACGAAGAGGGGAGAACCCGCGACGGAGTCGAGATGTGCAGGAGGGGTGGACGACGTCGCCCGTCGTCCACCCCTCCCTCAGTCGCCCTTCACGTTGACGAGCTGCCGCAGCGTGTGCCGGATCGACACCAGGCTCGCGGCATCCGCCATCACCTGGTCGATCGGCTTGTAGGCCTGCGGGATCTCGTCGACGAACGCGTCGGTGTCGCGGAACTCGATGCCCGTCATCGCCTCGCGCAGCTGCTCGTGGGAGAAGGTGCGCCGTGCCGCGGACCGCGAGTACTCGCGGCCTGCGCCGTGCGGGGAGGAGTTCAGCGACTGCGGGTCGCCGAGGCCCTCGACGACATACGAGGCGGTCCCCATCGATCCGGGGATGAGTCCCGGCCGACCGAGGTCGGCCTGGATCGCTCCCTTCCGAGACACCCAGACCTGCTTGCCGTAGTGCTTCTCCGACTCGGTGAAGTTGTGGTGGCAGTTGATCCTCTCCTGCTCCTCCACCGGCGAGCCGAGGAACTCCGACACCTGGCGGATCACGCGGTCCATCATCTCCTCCCGGTTCAGCAGAGCGAAGCGCTGTGCCCACCGCAGTTCTTTGATGTACCGGGTGAACTCGGGCGTGCCCTCGACGAGGTAGGCCAGGTCGGGATCGGGCAGATCGATCCACCATTGCTTGGCGAGCTGCTGCGCGACGCCGATGTGGTGGCCGGCGATCCGGTTGCCCACTCCCCGCGACCCCGAGTGCAGGAACAGCCACACGCGGTCGAGTTCGTCCACCGAGACCTCGATGAAGTGGTTGCCGGATCCGAGCGTGCCGAGCTGCAGACGCCAGTTCCCGGCGTACGTCGCAGGGTCGAACCCGTTCCTCTCGGCGAGCTGCTCGAGCTCGGCGACCCTGGGCTCGGCCGTCGCGACGACCTTGCGGTTGTAGCGGCCGGCGGACAGCGGGATGGCGCGTTCGATCTGCTCCCGCAGCTCAGCGAGGTCGCGACCGTCGAGGTCGCTTCTCGTGACCGCGGTGCGAACGGCGATCATGCCGCATCCGATGTCGACGCCGACGGCGGCGGGGATGATCGCGCCGAGCGTCGGGATGACCGAGCCGACCGTCGCGCCCTTTCCGAGGTGCGCGTCCGGCATCAGCGCCAGGTGCGGGTGGATGAACGGCATGCGGGCCGTGGTGTGCGCCTGATCGAGCGTCTTCTCGTCGATCAGAGACGCCCACGACAGCAGCCGTGCGGAGAGCCTCTCCATGATTCCTTTCCTTGTGAGGTGTCCAGTCACAGGTCAGGGGTCTCCCATACGGAAAACGCCCCGGACCTGACGGTGCGGGGCGTTGCGAGAGCGGATGCTGTCACACGGCGCGCGCCGGAGGGTACGACTCGTAGCGGTCATCGTGCTTCTGCTGAAACATCGACACCGCTGCGATGGGAAGATTCCGCAGGGCGGTCATCTGTCGTCTCCTCGGCTGGCGTGCTGCGCCGATCGGCACAGCTTTGCCACAGTAGGGGACGACACGCCCGGGCGTCAAATGTCCGGTACCGGCGTCATTCGCGGTCGAGGCCGAAGGTGCGCTTCACGAGCGCCTGCACGTCGCGATCGAGTCCGTCGATGCGGATGCTCATCGCATCGATGCGGCTGTTGATCGCGTCGAACCTGCTGTCGACCGCGTCGAACTTGCTGTCGACCGCGTCGAACTTGCTGTCGACGGCGTCGAAACGAGCGTTCATCTCGCCGCGGAGTCCGCCGATCTGAGCGTTCATCTCGCCGCGGAGTCCGCCGATCTCGGCGCGCAGGATTCTCACGAAGAGGGTCGAGACGACGCCGATCATGCCGAACAGCAGGGCACTGACGACGCCGATCATCGTCCAGGTCTGCGCATCGTTCATGAACCCCATCCCCCGATCGTCGCATCGATCAGGCGAGTCTGGCACGTGTCCGCGACAACGGATTCCGGGATTCCACCGACGGGGGAAAGGTGACCGAAACCTCGTACGGTGCAGAGAGGGTCGGCGCGTCAGCTCTCCCGCGGTGGATTGTGCATGAACTCGATGCGGATGCCGTCGGCATCCTCGACGAAAGACGCGTAGTAGCGAGCCGAATACCGCGGGTAGTCCTTCGGCTCGCGGACGACGGTCCAGCCGGCATCCTTCGCGATGTCGTGCAGACGATCGACCTCGTCGCGCGAGTCGACGGCGAAGGCGATGTGCTGCCAGCCGATGCGCCCATGCCTGTGCGGAGTGGAGTCCTCATCCCAGACGTAGAGGATGATCTCGGTCTCGTCTCCGTTGTTCCAGGAGATCGAGTGGTCGTCCTCCCCTCCGCTCACGTATCCGAGAGCGGTGAGCACGGGGTGGAACTGCGTCCGTCCGCGTTCGAGGTCGTCGACGGTGATGCCCAGGTGATCGAGAAGAGCCATCCGCCCAGTCTGTCAGGGCGCTGCGTCGGTGTCAGTGGGGAGCGTGATACTCGGCTTCGCCGCGCTTCCAGTAGCCCTTCACGACCGCCTTCCCGGTGTCGATGCCCCAGCGCTCCAGGAGAGCCCGACCGGGCTTCACGACCGACTGCTCGGCGGCGATGAAGATGAACGGGTCGGCGCCGACGGCATCCGCCTCGGTCAGCCCGTCGAGGAAGGCGATCAGGGCCGCGCCGGGTGCCGCGTCGCCCCTGTGCAGCCATTCGACCTCGACAGGCGCATCGATGTCGAGCTCGCGCCCGGCGGAGACGGTCTCGATGACGATGCGCGCCGGCGTACCGTCGGGGATGAGCGCGGCGAAACGCCGGATCGCGGGGATCGCCGTCTCATCGCCGACGAGGAACCAGGATCCGGGTTCTCCCACGATGACGGCGGAGCCGCGCGGTCCGCCGACGCCGATCGACGACCCGAGGGGAGCGTTCGCCGCCCACGGCGCCGCCACGCCCGCGTCGCCGTGCACCGCGAACTCCACGTCGAGCCAGTCGTCTCCCCATTCGAGCGGCGTGTACTCGCGGCTCGGTGCAGCGCGCATCTCCTCGACGGATCCCACCGGACCCGCGGGGAAGAACAGGCGCATGTGATCGTCGGACCCGAGCGAAGCGAAGCCGGCGAGGTCGCTGCCGGTCACTCGCACGCGCACATAGTCGGGTGCGAGCCATTCGCGCGAGGAGAGGGTGACGGTGCGGAACCGCAGATCGAGCCCGCGCCGCTCGATCGAGAAGCCGGATTGCGTATCGCTCATAAAGTAAGGCTAACCTATCCTCGAAGGGGTTAGGTCAGCCTAACTCCCGTCCATTCCGCGCCATTCGTGCGCGATGCCCAGCAGAACAGGAGTCTCTCCATGTCCATGCCCAGAAAGCTCTCCGCGGCCGGATTCGGTCTCGTCGCCGTGCTCGCCCTCGGCGGCTGCGCAGCCACCGCGGACGCCCCTGACGCCGCAGAGACGACGGCGGCCGATGACTACTATCCCGTCACGGTCACCGACATGGCCGGCAACGAGGTGACGATCGAGAGCGCGGACAGTGTCGCGATCACCGACAACCGCTTCTTCCAGCTGGCCGCCGACTGGGATCTCCCCGTCACGGTCGCGCCGCTCGATCTGTTCAGCCCCGAGAACCCGCTGAAGGACTCGTCGGAGATCCTCAACATCGGCCTGCACACCGAGCCGGACTTCGAGCAGATCGTCGCGGCGGATCCCGATCTCGTCATCAACGGGTACCGCTTCAGCAGCGAGGAGAGGGCTCAGGGAGTGAAGGACGCGGCGCCCGACGCGGCGTTCGTCGAGATGACCGGGCCGGAGGACCAGCCGGCCGATGAGTACGTCGTCGACAGCATCACGCTCATGGGCGAGATCTTCAACCGCACCGCCGAGGCGGAAGAGCTCATCAGCCGGTTCCACACCGCGCTCGATGATGCGAAGGCTGCCTACGATTCGGAGAAGACCGTCATGGGTCTCGTCACGTCCGGCGGCGAGATCAACTACTCGAACCCGAAGGACGGGCGCGGAGCGAGCATCTTCTTCGATCTGGTCGGGATGACTCCGGCGCTCGACGCCGAGGGTTCCGCGGACCACACCGGCGACACCGTGTCGCTGGAGGCTCTCGCGCAGGCGGACGCGGATTACCTGCTCGTGCTCGACCGCGACGCGGCGGTGTCGGAGGAGGGGCAGACGGTGGTCCCGGCACGGGAGCTGATCACGGGATCGGCCGCCCTCGCGAACGTTCCCGCCGTGCGCAACGAGGCGATCTCGGTCATGCCGGCCGACTACTACCTGACCGAGGACGTGTTCGCGTACATCGCGGTCCTCGACGGGCTCACCGAGCTGTTCGAAACCGCCTGACGCGCTGATTCCGACCGAGCGCTGCCACCGTGCCCCTGGCATGGTGGCAGCGCGCCCCCGTCCGGAGGGAACCCTTGACTTCGACGACACCCGCCGAGCCCCCGGCCCGGCGCATCACGAACGTCGACGGGCTCGCGAGTGCGTCGGCACCCCGACCACGACCGGGCCGGCGACGCGGGTGGCCGCTGCCGCTCGCTCTCGTCCTGACGGCCGGACTCATCGGCCTCTCGCTCATCACGGGCGTGGCCGACATCACGGCACCCGATGGGCACGGCGGCGAGTTCCTCTGGATCACGCGGATCCCGCGCACGGCCTCGCTCGTGCTGGCGGGGGCGAGCATGGCCATGGCCGGTCTGGTCATGCAGCTCATGACGCAGAACCGCTTCGTCGAGCCGACCACGGTCGGCACGACCGAATGGGCGGGACTGGGTCTTCTCGTCACATACATCCTGCTGCCGGCATCCGGGATCCTCGCGAAGATGGCGATCGCGATCGTCTTCGCCTTCGTCGGCACGCTCGTGTTCTTCGTCTTCCTGCGACGCGTCACCCTGAAGTCCTCCCTGATCGTTCCGATCGTCGGCATCATGTTCGGCGCCGTGGTGAGCGCGATCTCGACGTTCCTCGCCCTGCGCTTCAACCTCCTGCAGGTGATCGGTGGATGGTTCCTGGGGCGCTTCACCGGCATCGAGGTCGGCCGTTACGAACCGCTCTGGATCGTGCTGGGAGTCTCGATCATGGTGTGGATCGCCGCCGACCGATTCACCGTCGCCGGGCTCGGCCGCGACATCGCGACGAACGTCGGTCTCCGCTATGAGCGCGTCGTGCTCCTCGGCGTGGGGCTGGTCGCCATGACGACCGGTGTCGTGACGGTGATGGTCGGCGCCCTGCCCTTCCTCGGCCTCATCGTCCCCAACCTCGTGGCGATGGTGCGGGGAGACGATCTCCGCTCGAACCTGCCGTGGGTGTTCCTCACCGGGATCTGGATCGTCACGCTCTGCGATCTGATCGGACGGACGATCATCATGCCGTTCGAGGTCCCCATCGCGCTCGTGCTCGGCGTCGTCGGCTCCGCCGTCTTCATCGCGATGCTCCTGCGCACGAGGAGGACCCGTGTCAGCTGACCTCGGCATCCGTCCCTCCGCGCGGACCACGCGATCCTTCGCCGACCCCGCGCACCGCCGGCGGTACCGGTTCGTCCTCGCGGCGCTGATCGTGGGCGCGGTCGTCATCACCGCTCTCCTGCTGTGCTGGGACAACCCGTACGCGCCGTTCAGCGAGCGGTGGCTGCGGATCTCTCGGATGCGCGTCTCGGGTGTGCTCGTCGTCGCAGTCGTCACCTTCTGCCAGGCTTTCGCGACCGTCGCGTTCCAGACCGCCACGAACAACCGCATCATCACCCCGTCGATCATGGGGTTCGAGTCGCTGTACGTCCTCATCCAGACCGCGATCGTCTTCTTCTTCGGCGTCGCAGGAGTCTCGGGCTTCGATCCGTTCACCCGCTTCCTGCTGCAGTCCGCGCTCATGGTGGTGTTCGCGGTGCTGCTGTATTCGTGGCTGCTGTCCGGGCGCTTCGGGAATCTGCACGTGATGCTGCTGATCGGGATCATCCTCGGCACGGGGATGGGCGCGCTGTCGGCCTTCCTGCAGCAGATGCTCGACCCGAACGAGTTCGACGTGCTCGCGGCGCGCCTGTTCGGCAGCATCGCGAGCGCGAACACGGACTTCCTGTGGTTCGTCATCCCGGTGTGCGCCGCCGTCGGAGGGGCGATCTGGATGCTGTCGAGGCGCCTCGATCTCATCGGACTCGGCCGTGACGTCAGCACGAACCTCGGTCTGAACCACAGGCGGCAGGTGATGCTCATGCTCACTCTGGTCGCGATCCTGTCGGCGATGAGCACCTCGTTGTTCGGCCCGATGACGTTCCTCGGGTTTCTCGTCGCGACGCTCGCCTATGCGATCGCCGACACCTACGACCACCGGATCCTGCTTCCGATGGCCTGGCTCCTGGGATACGTCGCGCTCGGCCTCGCCTACTTCCTCCTCAAGCACGTGTTCACTCTGGTCAGCGCGGCGACGATCATCGTCGAACTGATCGGGGGGCTCGTCTTCCTCGTCGTGATCCTCCGAAAGGGGCGGTTGTGATCAGCATCCGCGAACTCGTCCACCGCTACAGCAGCGACACCGAGATCGGACCGCTCACGCTCGACCTGCCCTCCGGCGGAATCGTCGCGCTGATCGGTCCGAACGGGGCGGGGAAATCGACGCTGCTGACCATGATCGGGCGGCTTCTCGCCCCCGACGACGGGCGGGTCGAGATCGCCGGGCTCGACGTCCAGCGCACGCCCTCGAAGCAGATCGCGAAGATCGTCTCGATCCTCCGGCAGGAGAACCACTTCGTGACGCGGCTCACGGTGCGTCAACTCGTCGGCTTCGGACGCTACCCGCACTCGGGTGGACGTCTCACACAGCTCGACGAGGAGCGGATCTCGGAGGCGATCGACTTCCTCGGTCTGACCGACCTCGAGCGGCGCTTCATCGACGAGCTGTCGGGCGGCCAGCGGCAGCGCGCGTACGTCGCCATGGTGCTCGCGCAGGACACGGAGTTCGTGCTGCTCGACGAACCGCTCAACAACCTCGACATGAAGCACGCGGTGCAGATGATGAAGCACCTCCGGCGGGCCGCCGAGGAGCTCGGACGCACGATCGTCATCGTGCTGCACGACATCAACTTCGCGGGGCACTACGCAGACCGCATCTGCGCCATGAAGGACGGGGCGATCGTCGAGTTCGGCACGCCGGCCGAGATCATGACCGACGACGTGCTCACCCGGGTGTTCGACACCCCGGTGCGGGTGGTCGAGGGGCCGTCCGGTCCGCTCGCCGTCTACTACTGAGCGCGGCGACCGTCGGCGGTCACAGCTCGATGCCGTGGTCCTCGTCGTTCACACCGGCGTTGCGACCGCGTCGCGACTCGTAGCCCAGGAACCAGCCCAGCCAGACGATCGCCGCGAGCAGGATGCCGAGCCACACGTTCTGGAAGACGAGACCGATCACGACGCCGGCGACGAGCAGACCGACGGTGACGGAGACGCGGAGTGCGGTGCGTGACATGGTCTCAGCCTAGAGCCGCCGCGGGGCCTGCACGCGGTCAGTGCCGACGGTGGTCTGCCGGGGTGAGCCGGGGGCCGCGGCGCGGCTCGCTGACGCCGCTCGCGAAGATGAGCCGGATCACGCGCTGTCGGTGGCCCGCCCAGGGGGCGAGGAGCTCCAGCATCCCGTCGTCGTCGGTGCGGTGGCCGGTGAGGGCGTGGCCGACCTCGTGAGCGAGGTGGTAGTCGCCCACGCTCACGGCGTCGGGGTCGCCCAGCGCGCGGAGTCGCGTCTCGGCGGAGGTCCACACCCCGATGCCGGGGAGACTCGTGAGCACGCGATCGCGGTCGTCACCGGTCGTCGCGGCGAGGAGGGCGCGGGAGACGGAGTCGGCACGCGCGGCGGCTCTCACGATCGTCTTCGACTGCGGGGGCTGTACGCCGGCGCGGTGCCACTCCCACGAGGGGATGCGGTGCCATTGGGATGCCGCGGGCGCGGCGTACAGGGGGCGGGGAGTGGGGCCCGGCGCGCGGTGGCCGAACTTCGTGACCAGCAGACGCCAGGCGCGAAAGGCCTCCAGCCCGGTGACCTTCTGTTCGAGGATCGCGCAGGCGAGCGCGTCGAAGACCTCGTTCGTCCTGGCGAGGCGGATACCCGGAGACCGCCGCGCGACCTCCGCGATGAGGGGATGGTGGGAGGGGTCGAATCCCGACGGGTCGTCGTGCGCGCCGCACAGCGCGGGCACGGTCGCGAGCGCCTCGTCGGCACCGGCGCCCCACGCGCTCGCCCTGATCTCGTCGCCGACGGCGCGGAGCGCGAGCGTGGCTGCTCCGTGCGAGGTGCGCACCGCACGCCAGATGACGGCGCCGTCGAACACCATGGTGGGATCGCCGGGGCCGCGACGGAGCATGCCGACCGTGCGTCGGACGTCGACGTCGTGACCGGGTCGGTACACCGATTCCCGACGAGGGTGAGCGGCCGCCTCGGCGGCTGCGGCATCCTGCGTCAGGGTCATGCGCCCACCCTACGCGGCGGGGCTGACACCCCGGTGCGAGTGCGCGCCGATCAGAAGCGGTCGGGCGACGGCGTTCCGTGGCCGTAGCGGATCACGACGTCGGCGTGGCGGTCGAAGCGGTAGCCGATGCCGCGCACCGTGCGCACGATGTCCTCGTAGCGGCCGAGCTTCGCGCGGAGACGACGCACGTGCACATCGATCGTGCGCTCGCCGGGGGTCTCGTCGTCCTGCGCCTGCCACAGAGCGGACACGAGCTCGCTGCGCTCGATCGTGCGTCCCTCCCGAAGCACGAGGTACTGCAGCAGCTCGAACTCCTTGTAGGTGAAGGCGGCGGATTCTCCGTCGATGAGCACGCGCTTGCGGGAGATGTCGACGACGACGCCGCCCTCTTCGTCGGTGGTCTCCTCCTCGGCGGCCGCCTTGGTGCGGGCGATCGCACCGGGCTCGTGCAGCGCGAGGCGCACGACGTCGAGGTCGCGTCCGCCGGAGCCGTGCGGGGCGAGCGCCACGGTGGCGTGGGTCTCGGCACCGGGTGCGAGCTCGGCGAGGGTGCGGCGCAGGGCGTCGACGAGGAGCGGGAGGCTCACGCCGGCTTCGGCGGCCTTGATCTCGTCGAGGCCGACGTACAGGGCGAAGCCGCGGGGGGAGCGGACGGCGGGAAGATCGGCGGCGAGCGGTGCCGAGGCGGCGGAGGCCGGGGCGGATGCGGTGGAGGGACGCTCGAGAAGTGCGGTGTTCGACATGATGATGAAGTCCTCAGGACGTGAGCCGGAAGGCTCTGATGCGTTGCATGAATGACCGGGCGAGCCGGAGGAGCGAGCAAGGGTGGATGCTCGGAGACCCGGACCTCGCAGATCGCGAGAAGTCAGGTCAGACGGAGTGGCTGTTCGTTCAGCGACACATTCGGCAACACATGCCAACGCGACCGGGCATCATCATCCCGGCAGTCCCGTTCGCCTCCTGGGCGGACAAAGGGCTTGCGTTGGTAGTCATGGGAGGGATTATGTCCGAAGAAGTCCCCGTGTGTCAAAACGGCGACCCCTGGGCGCGGCGGGCGTAACGTGGACGGGTGACCACCTCGACACTCGCCTCCGGATTCATCCTCACAGATGAGAAGGACGCCTCGCGGTACACGCTGACTCGTGACGGGAAGCTCGTGAGCGTGCTCGACTACCGCGACGACGGCCGGACCATCGCTCTCACGAGAGCCTTCACGATCCCGACTTTCCGCGGCCACGGCTACGCCGGGACCGTCGTCGAGGGCGCCGTCGCCGACATCGAGGCGCGGGGCGATCGCAAGGTCGACGCGGTGTGCTGGTACGTCGCCGACTGGTTCTCCGCGCACCCCGAGCACGCCGGACTCCTGCGCTCCCGGTGAGCGTTCCGTCGTGTGACGCCGTGTTACACGTGCTCCGCTCGAGATCCGGGGACCGGCAGCGTCCCTCGACCCGGTCCGTGCTGTCGGCGGCACGCCTCTGAACGAATGTCGGTGGGGGTTCGTACCGTGTGAGTATGCGCATCCTGCACACCTCCGACTGGCACATCGGCCGCACGTTCCATGGCAACTCCACCATGGACGCACTGGCCGAGGTGCTCGGAGCGCTCACGGAGCAGGTGCGCGACCACGCGGTCGACGTCGTCGTGATCGCGGGAGACGTCTTCGACTCCGCGACTCCGGCCGGCGCGGCCTACACCCTGCTCAGCGACGCGCTCGTCGCACTGAGCGAGACGGGCGCGCGCGTGATCGTCACGAGCGGCAACCACGACTCGGCCGCACGGCTGGGTTTCCAGGCTCGGCTGCTGCGGGACGGCATCCATGTGCTCACCGACCCGCGCGCGATCGGCACGCCCATCACCGTCGAAGACGAGCACGGGCCGGTGCGGTTCTTCGGCATCCCGTACCTCGAGCCGGCGGTCGTCCGCCAGCACTGGCCGGATGTCGAGTTGCGCACGCAGGCCCAGACCGTCGCTCACGCGATGGACCTCGTCCGCAGCGGCATGCGGGACCACCCCGGCCGCTCCGTCGCGATCTCGCACTGCTTCTCCGCGGGAGTCGACGCCACCGTAGGGCTCGAGCGCGAAGTGCGTCAGGGCGGTCTCGACGTCGTTCCGCTCGCGGTGTTCGACGGTCCGGACTACGTGGCGCTCGGTCACATCCACGGACGCCAGCAGGTCAGCGAGCGGGTGCGCTATTCGGGGGCACCGCTGCACTACAGCTTCGGCGAGCAGAACAAGCCGCGCGGGTCGTGGCTCGTCGACCTCGACGCCGACGGCCTCACCACGGTGGAATGGCTCGATCTGCCCGTGCCTCGCCCGCTGGTGACCCTCACGGGAACGCTCGACGAGATCCTGTCGACCGCGAACGTCGAGGCGCACGCCGAGCACTGGGTGTCCGCGGTGTACACCGATGCGGTCGCTCAGACGGAGCCGATGCGTCGTCTGCGCGAGCAGTTCCCGTTCTGCGCGATGGTCCAGCATCAGCCGGCCGAGGCCGGCGATCAGACGCCGCGCACCTACGTCGACAGACTGCGCGGAGCGGTATCCGACGTCGAGCGCATCGATGCCTTCCTCGAGCATGTCCGCGCGGGGCACGGCCCCACGGAGCGCGAGCGCGAGCTGATTCGCGAGGTCCTCGACGACCGCGTGCGCGCTGACGCGCTGATCTGAGGCGGAGAGTCCCGGTGCAGCTCCATCGCCTCGAGGTCGAAGGGTTCGGTCCCTTCCGCGAACGCCAGATCGTCGATTTCGACGCATTCGCCGACGACGGCATCTTCCTGATCGAGGGTCGGACCGGTGCCGGGAAGTCGAGCATCCTGGACGCCGTGTGCTTCGGGCTCTACGGCGGCGTGCCCCGCTACGAGAGCGGAGACAAGCGCCTGCGCAGCGACCACTGCGAACCAGACGACGTCACCGAGGTCGTCGTCGAGTTCAGCACGCCCGCCGGGCGGTATCGCGTGCGGCGATCGCCCGAGTACGAGAGGCCCAAGAAGCGCGGCGGTGGCATGACCGTGCAGGCGTCCGCCGTCCAACTCGACGCGCTCGTCGCGGGTGAGTGGATCGGTCTCGCCGCCAAGGAGCGAGAGGCGGCGTACGAGCTCGACGACATCCTGCAGTTGAGTCGCGAGCAGTTCCTTCAGGTCATCCTCCTCGCTCAGAACCGCTTCTCGGAGTTCCTTCTGGCCGGCAGCCGCGAGCGACAGGCGCTGCTGCGGAGGTTGTTCGGCACCGAGCGCTTCGAAGACGTACAGGCCCGGTTCGACGAGCGTCGACGCGCTGCCGAGCAGGAGCTCGCCTCGGGGCTCGCCGTCGTGGATGCGAGACTCGACGAGGCCGAGCGGCTCGTCGAGAACGGCGGACTTCTGACCGAGGAGCACGAAGCCGTCGAGAGCGGGTCGCCGCGCGGCGAAGGAACGAAGCCGGTCGCCGCGCGCACGACCGAGCAGCGGCTCGACGAACTGGCCCTCGCCCGTGCACGAGCGGACTATCGCGCGGAGCGACGGGCCGCGGAGCGGGAGGATGCCGCGACACGGTCGGCTGCGGCCGATGAAGCGCTGAGTACCGCCAGGGAGGAGCGCCGAGCCCAGCAGGAGCGCGACCGTGCCAGGCAGGCGCTCGCGCGCCTCGAGGAGGTCGAGCCGCAGATCGTCGCAGCGCGCGAGGAGCTGTCGCGAGCGCGAGAAGCAGAGGCCCTGCGGACGATGATCCTGGCGGCGACGCGCGCCGACGTGGCGCTCGTCCAGGCCGTCGAGGAGGAGGCGCGAGCGCAGCGCGACTGGGACGCTCATGACGTCGACGCCGACGACCTCGCCGCGTGGGCGTCCGAGCGGACCCGAGAGACCGGGGCCTGGAGGCGCGCAGACGCGCTCGAGCGGTCGGCGTCGGCGCGCGAGTCCGAACTGCACCGGGCGGCGGAGGCCGTCACCGGCGCTGGGGATCGCCTCGCAGCGGTCGACGCAGAAGGCGAGACCCTCCCGGTCCGACTCGACGAGACGACCCGCGAGCGCGACGCTCTCCGTCGTGTCGCGGACCGATCGGACGACCTCGCCGCGGCTCTGCAGGCAGCGACGGGGCGCGTGGCAGCCGCGCACGACGTCGTGCGGCTGGAGGCGGAGAGCGCGGCTGCAGAGCAGGATCTGGTCGCGGCGAGCTCTGTGCTCGCGGAGAGGCAGACAGAGCTCGCGCGCCTTCGACAGCGTCGTCTCGACGGGTTCGCGGGTGAGCTCGCGAGCGCTCTCATCGACGGCGAGGCCTGCCCGGTGTGCGGTGCGCATGAGCATCCGGCGCCGGCCGACCACACCGATCCCGTATCCGCCGACGACATCGTCGCCGCGGAAGCACGACGCGACGACGCGGTCGATGTCGAGCGCTCGGCCGCTGAGAAGGTGGCGTCGCTGCGCGTCGAGCTGGCGGCCGCGAGCAGTCGCGCCGACGGGAGAGACGTCCGCACTGCGACTGACGAGCTGACCCGAGCGACAGACGAGCATGCGCAGAGTCTCGCCGCCGCCGAACGGGTGACCGCCCTCGACCGACGCGCCACCGAGCTGTCGGCGCGCATCGCCGGACTGCAGAGCGAACGCGAATCGGCGGCCGCCGCGCTCGCGGCGGCACGCGAGACCCACGCGATCGTCGAGCAGAGGGAGATCGAGGCGGCGTCCGCGGTGGCGGATGCTCGTGGAGCCTTCCCCTCGGTGGCCGAGAGGATCGCCGCGGCGGAACGCGAGGTCACCGATGCGCGCACGCTCATCGAGGCGACCGACGAACGAGCGCGACGCGCTGACACCGCGGCATCGGCCGCCCAGGAGCTGAGCACAGCGCTCGACGCCTCCGCGTTCGACGACGCGAGCGCCGCCGAGGCCGCGCTCCGATCGCCTCTCGTGCAGGCCGAGCTCGAATCACGCGTCTCCCACCACGCCGTCGAGCGTGAGAAGGAACGGGCGATCCTCCTCGACCTCGAACTCCGGACCCTGCCCGAGGAGCCGATCGACCTCGACCCGATCGAGCAGCGTTCTGCCGCGGCGAGATCGCTGTGGTCGACGGCCGTGGCCGACGCGGAGCGCGCCGCTGCGCTCGCTGAGCAGCTGGGAGCGCTCATCGGCTCCGCCTCCGCCGCTCACGAGGAGAGCGCTGCGGGCGCCGCCGACTTCGAGGTGCTGCGAGGGCTCGCCGACGCTCTCGCGGGTCGCGGCGCCAACACGCGCAAGATGACCCTCGAGACCTTCGTGCTGGCCGCCGAGCTCGAGGAGATCGCCGAGGCGGCCAATCGCCGTCTGGCCGACATGTCCACCGGACGGTATCAGCTGCGCCACTCCGACGCCCTCGCCGCGCGCGGTGCCGCCTCCGGCCTCGGCATCGTCGTGTTCGACGCCTACACGGGCCAGACGCGTCCCGCGCAATCGCTGTCCGGCGGTGAGACTTTCCTGAGCTCTCTCGCGCTCGCGCTCGGACTCGCCGAGGTCGTCACGGCGCGAGCCGGCGGCATCCGTCTCGACACTCTCTTCATCGACGAGGGCTTCGGATCACTCGACGGCGACACGCTCGACGTCGCCATGCGCACGCTCGACGAGCTGCGTCAGGGTGGCCGAACCGTCGGCGTCATCAGCCACGTCGAGGCGATGCAGGAGCAGATCCCGGCTCAGCTGTCCGTGCGCGCCACGCCGAACGGTCCGAGCGTGATCGAGACGCGCTGAGCGTCAGACGCCGTACTCCTGGCGCACCGTCTCGCGCAGCATCACGCTGCAGCGCGCGATCGCCGCACGGAAGTCGACGAGTGCGCCGTCCTCCGCACGATCCGAGATCGCTCTGAACGCGCGGATCGGCACGCCGAACTGCTGCGCGACCCAGATGTACGCGTACGTCTCCATGTCGACGAGCCCGGCACCGGACGGGCGGATGACCGCGGTGATCCCCGCATCGCCCACGAAGCTGTCTCCCGTGGCGATCAGCACACCCTCGCGGCCGGTCGACACGCGCGCGGGCAGCGACACGTGCTGCCCCGCGACGCCCTCGAGGTCGAAGACGTCATGCTGCAGCGCACTGCCCACCTCGTGCACCACGGCGTCCAGCTCGGGGTCGATGCCGCCCGCGGTGCCGACGACGACGATCTCCTCGTAGTCCTTCGCGGACAGCGCTCTCGTCAGCGCATACGTCGCCTGCATCTTGCCCTCGCCGGTGACGAGTTGATCGAAGCCCTCCAGGTCGTCGGGGAACGCTTCGAGTTCGGATGCCATCGCGGCGACGAGAAGTCTCACGCGCCCATTCTCCCATCGTGCGTCGACGCCCCGCGTGCTCCGCGCCCGGCACGTCATTCCGATGTAACACTGGAGGAGGATACTGATGTCGACGAGACCGGAGGACCGCCATGACCCTGCAGAAGCAGATCGCGGAAGCGCTCGGTGTACAGCCCGAGATCGACCCGGAAGCCGAAGTGGAACGCCGCGTGCAGTTCCTCGTCGACTACCTGCGCACGACCGGAGCCAAGGGCTTCGTCCTCGGCATCTCGGGCGGTCAGGACTCCACTCTGGCGGGCAGGCTCGCGCAGCTCGCGGTCGAGCGTGTGCGCGCCGAAGGCGGCGAGGCGAAGTTCCTCGCCGTGCGGCTCCCGTACCGGGTGCAGCATGACGCGGAGGATGCTGCCGCTGCGTTGGCCTTCATCGAGCCTGACGCGTCGGTCGAGGTGAACATCCAGAACGGAGTCGACGGCGTCGAGGCCGACATCGAGTTCGCGGTCACGAGCGACATCACCGATTTCAACCGCGGGAACATCAAGGCGCGTCTGCGCATGGTGACCCAGTACGCCCTCGCAGGTCACGACGGACTGCTCGTGATCGGCACCGACCATGCGGCCGAGGCAGTCACGGGCTTCTACACGAAGTTCGGCGACGGCGCGGCCGACATCCTGCCGCTCTCCGGCCTGACCAAGCGTCAGGGGCGTTCCCTGCTGCTGCACCTCGATGCCCCGGAACGACTCGCTTACAAGGTGCCGACGGCAGACCTGCTCGACGGACAGCCCGGCCGCGCCGACGAAGACGAGCTGGGCCTCACCTACGAGCAGATCGACGCGTTCCTCGAGGGTGAGGACGTCGATCCGGAGGTCGCCGGGCGCATCGAGTCCCGGTACCTCGCGACGCAGCACAAGCGGCACCTCCCGGTGACGCCCGACGACACCTGGTGGCGCTGACGGGCCCTGCGCGACGGAGGTCCCGTGTCGGATGCCGCGGCTAGGGTCGAAGCATCCGAAGGAACGGGAGAAACGTGCGGATCGACACCCTGGCGCAGCGCGTCATCTGGAGCGCGAGCGATCTCAAGGCGGCCGCCGAGTGCGAGTTCGCCTGGTGTCGCGCGATCGACGCGAAGCTCGGGCGCGTACCCGCGGTCGACGAGCCGGAAGACGCCACCCTGGCCCGCGCCGCCCGCCTCGGTGACGTGCATGAGCAGAACGTGCTCGAGCGGTACATCGCGGAGCTCGGAGACGAGCGAGTGCACCAGGTCGAGAAGGTGTCGTCGGTCGATGCCGACGCCCTCTCCGCCGCCGTCGCCGAGACGATCGCGGCTCTCGATTCCGACGCCCACGTCGTCTTCCAGGCGGCGTTCTCGACCGACGAGTTCGTGGGGTTCGCCGACTTCCTGAAGCGCGACGACGACGGTCGCTGGCGGGTGCAGGACTCGAAGCTCGCCCGCACGGCGCGGGTCACGGCTCTCATGCAGCTGGCGGCATATGTCGACCAGCTCGATCGACTGGGGGTACCTCGCTCGGACGAGGTCGACCTGATCCTCGGCGACGGCACAGTCAGCACGCATCGCGTCGACGACCTGCTGCCCCTGTTCCAGGTGCGCCGTGCGCGGCTCCGCTCCCTCATCGCCGATCGCCGCATCGACGATCCCAGCCCCGACGCAGCGCTCGCCTGGGGAGACGACCGCGGAGACCTCGACGTCGTCGCGTGCGGTCGCTGCGCGACCTGCGAGGAGCAGGTGATCGCCCACCGCGACCTGCTGATGGTCGCCAGGATGCGGCCGGTTCAGCGCGCACGTCTGCGCGCGGCCGGTATCGGGACCATCGACGCGCTCGCCGAGGCGACGGCGGCGCCGGAGGGCATGAACGTCGACACGTTCGAGACCCTCCGCTCGCAGGCGCGGGTGCAGCTGCGGGCGGACGCCGAGGGCGTGGCCGCCTACGACGTGCACTACGCCGCTGCGATACACACGCTGCCGGTGCCGAGCCACGGCGACATCTTCTTCGACTTCGAGGGCGACCCGCTGTACACCGAGCCGGCACCCGACGATCGCCCGCACTGGGGACTCGACTACCTCTTCGGCTGGGTGGACAACCACGACCAGTACTCCGCGCTGTGGGCGCACGACTTCGCGGCCGAGAAGCGTGCCTTCGAGCAGTTCCTCGACTTCGTGAAGCTCCGCCGCACCACCCACCCCGGCATGCACATCTACCACTACGCGCCGTATGAGACCTCGCACCTCATGGCGATGGCGGCCCGCTACGGCGTGCGTGAGGCCGAGGTCGACCGGCTGCTGCGCGAGGGTGTGTTCGTCGATCTCTACCCGCTCGTGCTTCGGACGGTGCGCGTCGGGTCGCGCTCGTACTCGATCAAGAAGCTCGAGCCGCTCTACATGGGCGACGACGTGCGCACGAGCGACGTGCAGAAGGGCGACGACTCGATCGTGCAGTACGTCGCGGCCCGCGAGCTCGCCGCGGCGGGAGAACAGGCGGAGGCGGATGCCGTGCTCGCCGACCTCGCCGACTACAACCGGTACGACTGCGTCTCGACGAGGCGCCTCCGCGACTGGCTGATCGAGATCGCGCGCCGCGAGGGCGTGAATCCGGCCCCGCCCGATGAGGCGGACGAGGTGATCTACGAGCCGTCGCCGCGCTCGGTCGCGCTGCTTGCCGACGCCGAGCTCGCCGCCGCAGCGGGGAGCGACGGTCAGCTGCACCGCATCGCGGCCGCGGCGATCGACTATTTCCCCCGGGAGGCCAAGAGCTTCTGGGTCTCGCACTTCCAGCGGCTGCGGGAGCCCGTCACGATGTGGGACCACACGCGTGACGTCGTCCGCGTCGACCGCCTGGCGTCGCGCGTGGTCCGTGAGTGGAGCGTGGGGGAGGGGCGCCGCGTGATGTCGCGCGACATCGAGATCAGGGGCGAGGTCTCTCCGGGTACGACCCTGGGCGAGGGCGGCCAGCCGTTCGCGCTCTACGAGGTGCCGGCGCCGTTCGACCTCGAGGTGCCGTCGCGAGCCGTGCACGTGCCGCACACCGTCACGATCACGGGGGTGCTCGATGACGGCTATCTCGTGACCGAGTCGGCGATCCAGGGACAGACCTGGGACGCCCTGCCCCTTGCGCTGACACCGGCCGCCCCTCCGCGGGTCGTGTCGCTGCAGGGGGCGATCGACGAGTGGGCGGATGCCGTGCATGCCGCCGCACCCGGTTATCCGAGCGACGCGGCCACCGACATCCTGCGGCGCATCCCGCCGCGCACGCGGTCGGGGGAGAGCCTTCCCGCACAGGCCGACGACACGGTCGACGCGATCGTCCGAGCCGTCCTCGATCTCGACGACAGCTACCTGGCCGTGCAGGGCCCTCCCGGCACCGGCAAGACCTACACGGGATCACGGGTCATCGCGCGGCTCGTGAACGAACACGGCTACCGCATCGGCGTCGTGGCGCAGTCGCACTCGATCATCGAGAACCTGCTCGAACGCGTCGTCGCCGACGGGGTGCCGCCTGGACAGGTGGGGAAGGCGCCGAAGGATCCGTCGGCTGAGCCGGGGTACACGGTGATCCCGAAGACCGGCATGGCGTCGTTCCTCGCCGAGAACGAGGGCCGGGGCGTCGTCGTCGGCGGCACGGCCTGGGATTTCAGCAACACGACGAGAGTCGAGCGTCACGGCCTCGACCTCCTCGTCGTCGACGAGGCCGGTCAGTTCTCGCTCGCGTCGACGATCGCGGTCGCAGCGGGTGCGAAGAACCTGCTGCTCCTCGGAGACCCGCAGCAGCTGCCGCAGGTCAGCCAGGGCGCGCATCCCGAGCCCGTCGACACGTCGGCGCTCGGCTGGGTCATGGACGGCGATGAGGTCGTGCGGCCCGAGTACGGGTACTTCCTCGAGCGCTCCTGGCGCATGCACCCGTTCGTCGCGGCCCCCGTCTCACGCCTGGCCTACGCCGGACGCCTGGCGTCGGCGGCGGGCACGGAGAAGCGCGGGATCGAGGGCATCGATCCCGGCCTGCACGTGGTTCCGCTGCGTCATCGCGGCAACGCCACGCAGTCGCCCGAGGAAGCCGCCGAGGTGGTGGCGCTGGTCCGCGACCTGCTCGGCCGCGCGGTCACCGATCACACCGCCGAGACGTCCACGCGTCCCCTCGCCCAGAACGACATCATCGTCGTCACGCCGTACAACGCCCAGCGACAGCTCGTTCACGACGCTCTCGCCGCGGCAGGCTTCCCCGACGTGCCCGTCGGCACGGTCGACAACTTCCAGGGCAAGGAAGCCGTCGTCTCGATCACATCGCTCGCAGCGTCGAGCGGCAAGGATGCGCCGCGCGGACCGGAGTTCCTGCTCATGCAGAACCGTCTGAACGTCGCCATCTCGCGGGCCCAGGTCGTGGCCTACCTGATCCACTCGCCCGCGCTGCTCGACGACCTCCCTCGCACGCCCGAGGGGGTCGCCCGGCTGAGCGCCTTCGCACGACTGGTGGGAGCTGCCGAGTGAGCCAGGCAGCCTCGACCGGGCACACCACCGAGCAGATCCTGCGGGCTTCCGCCGCGTGGGCGTGGTTCCCGCGCGACAGCGAACAGGCGAAGACCCATCTGCAGCTCGTGCGCTACCCCGCACGCTTCGGCGGCGGGGTCCGCGGGTCACAGGTCGACTCGCGCGCCGACCCGGGTGCGGTGATCGACCACGCGCTGGAGCAGACGAAGTCGTGGGGCGAGACCGTCTTCACGTTCTGGACGAACGAGTCTGATTCGCCTGACCTCGAGGACGAACTCCGCCGCCGCGGCGCCGACCACATCGACACGGTCGCCGTCTTCGCCCGCGCGATCGACGGCCCCGCCATCGAGGTGCCGCCTGACGTCACCGTGGAGATCGTGCGCACCCTCGACCAGGTGCGAGACGTCGACAGCGTGAACGTGCCGGTGTGGGAGCAGAGCGCGCTCGACGACGACGGATTGCGCGCCGAGCTCGCCGAGGTCACAGCCGCGCTCGACGCCGGAGGAGGTCTCCGCGTGCTGGCCCGTATCGACGGCATACCCGTCAGCACCGGCGGCTGCACCATCGTCGACGGTTTCGCCCGGCTCTGGGGTGCTGCGACGCTGGAGCACGCACGCGGACGCGGGGCGTATCGTGCAGTGCTCGCCGAACGCCTTCGCGCGAGCGCGGAGAGAGGCGCGACCACCGCGCTCGTGAAGGGCCGCATCTCGACGTCTGCACCGATCCTCCGTCGTGCGGGATTCGTGCACTACGGCGACGAACGGGGCTACCGCCTGAACGTGTGAGGCGTGCGGGTCAGACCGTGCCGTACAGGCGGTCGCCGGCGTCGCCGAGGCCGGGAACGATGTAGCCCTTCTCGTTCAGCCGCTCGTCGAGGGCACCGAGCACGAGCGTGACGTCGCGGTCGCCGGCCATCTCCTCGATCGCGGCGACACCCTCAGGGGTGCCGAGCAGGCAGATCGCGGTGACGTCCTTGGCGCCGCGATCGAACAGGAACTGGATCGCGGCGGCGAGCGAACCGCCGGTGGCGAGCATCGGGTCGATCGCGAAGCACTGACGGTCGCTGAGGTCCTCGGGGAGTCGCTCGGCGTAGGTCGTCGGCTCGAACGTCTGCTCGTCGCGCACCATTCCGAGGAAGCCGACCTCGGCGGTGGGCAGCAGCTTCACGAGGCCTTCGAGCATTCCGAGGCCGGCGCGCAGGATCGGGACGACGATGGGGCGGGGCTCCGAGATCTTCACGCCCATGGTCGTGGTGACCGGGGTCGTGATCTCGATCGGGCTGACCTTGACGCTGCGGGTCGCCTCGTACGCGAGGAGCGTCACGAGTTCCTCCGTGAGCTGACGGAACACCGGCGACGGGGTGCGATGGTCGCGCAGCACCGAGAGCTTGTGGGTGACGAGAGGGTGGTCGGCGACGTGGACACGCATGAATACAGGCTAATGCGCCGCGGGCGCGCGCACGACATCCGACCCCATAGGCTCGACGCATGACCGAGGCCGACACCGCAGCCATGCAGCGCGCGCTCGAACTCGCCGGCGAGGCGGCACGAGCCGATGAGATCCCGGTCGGCGCGGTCGTCCTCGACCCGGACGGACTCATCATCGCCGAAGGGCGCAACACCCGCGAAGAGACCCACGACCCGACCGGACACGCGGAGGTCGAGGCGCTACGGCGCGCTGCGGCATCCCTCGGCTCCTGGAATCTGCAGGGGTGCACCCTGGTGGTGACCCTCGAACCGTGCGTGATGTGCGCGGGCGCGATCCTGCAGGCGCGCATCGCGCGTGTCGTGTTCGGCGCATGGGACGACAAGGCCGGCGCGGCGGGGTCGATGTACGACGTGCTGCGTGATCGGCGGCTTCCCTACCGCGCCGAGGTGGTCGCAGGAATCGAGGCGGATGCCGCGACGGCACTGCTCCGGGACTTCTTCGAGCAGCGGCGCTGACCTGAGTCGATCAGCGCGCACGCCTCGCAGTCAGTCGGAGGACTTCAGCACGAAGACGTCGGTCGACGGTTCCGGGTCCAGCGACGGGCGGTACACATCGGGCTCGATGTAGATCACTCGGGCGATCGGCACGGCCTCGCGGATGCGGGCCTCGATCACGTCGATGTCGTCGGCAGCCTCGCGAAGGGGCTTGTCTGCGCTCAGGGCGATCTTCACCGCGACCATCAGCTCGTCCGGACCCAGGTACAGGGTCTTCATGTGGATGATCTTCTCGATCTCGTCGCCCGCGTTGATCGCGTCGACGATGCGGTCGTGATCGGCCGGCGTCGCGCCCTCACCGACCAACAGGCTCTTGGTCTCCACGCCCAGCACGATCGCGATCAGCACCAGCAGGACACCGATCATGACGGTGCCCAGTGCGTCGAACAGGGGGTTGCCGGTGATCACGGTGAGGCCGACGCCGAGCAGCGCGAAGCTGAGACCCGTCAGAGCCCCGACGTCCTCCAGAAGCACGACGGGGAGCTCCGGCGCCTTCGCTCGGCGCACGAACGACACCCACGACTGGCCCTTCTCGCGGACGAGGTTGCTCTCCTTGACGGCGGTGCGCAGCGAGAACGACTCGAGTCCGATCGCGACGAGCAGCACGACGATCGGCAGCCACCACCACGTCTGGTCGAGCTCGTGCGGGTGGGTGAGCTTCTCGACACCCTCGTAGATCGCGAACAGACCGCCGACGGAGAAGAGGATGATCGACACGACGAATGCGTAGACGTAGCGCTCGCGCCCGTACCCGAACGGGTGGGCGCGGTCGGCCTCGCGCTTCGCCTTGCGCCCGCCGAGCATCAGGAGCAGCTGGTTGCCGGAGTCGGCGACGGAGTGGATGGCCTCGGCGAGCATGGATGCCGAGCCCGAGAGCGCCCACGCGAGGAACTTCGCGAGGGCGATGCCCAGGTTCGCCAGGAACGCCGCGATGATCGCCTTGCTGCCGCCGGAAGCACTCATGGTCCGAGTCTAGAACCGCCCGCCGGAGGATGCCGGGTGAGCCCGCCGTAGGATGACGACATGGCTGACTCCCTTCCCTCTCTCGCGTTCGTCGGTGCCGGATCGATGGGAGGAGCCATCCTCCGCGGAGTGATCGCCTCCGGCATCCACGTCGACGGCGGGATCACCGCCACCAACCGCTCCGCCGACAAGGCCGCGGCCCTCGCCGACCTCGACGGCGTCACCAGCATCGCGCTCTCCGAGCAGCCGGACGGCAACGCCGCGGCGGTCTCCGGCGCCCGGATCGTGCTCGTCGGCGTCAAGCCGGCCATGGTGCCCGACCTGCTCCGCGAGATCGTCCCGTCGCTGGGCGACGACACCATCGTCGTGAGCCTCGCGGCGGGCGTCACCCTCGCGACGTTCGCGGACATCCTCGGCGCCGACGCCCGCATCGTCCGGTCGATGCCGAACACCCCGGCAACCGTGGGCAGGGCCGTCACCGGTCTCGCAGCAGGGGGTGCCGCCTCCGCCGCCGACCTCGCCCTCGTCCGCCGCCTGTTCGAGACGGTCGGAGCGGTGATCGAGGTGCCGGAGTCGCAGATCGATGCGCTCTCGACCATCTCGGGCTCTGGCCCGGCCTACGTGTTCCTCCTCATCGAGGAGCTCACGAAGGCGGCCGAGGTCATGGGGTTCGACCGGGCCGACGCTCGACTCATGGCCGAGCAGACCTTCATCGGCGCGACCGCGCTGCTCGACGTCTCGGGGGAGGAGCCCGCAGAGCTGCGGCGACGCGTCACCAGCCCGAAGGGCACGACGGAGCGGGCGGTCGCCGTGCTGCAGGATGCGCACCTCGATCGCACGTTCGCGGATGCCGCGGCGGCGGCTCTCGCGAGGGCGAAGGAGCTCGCCGCAGGCGCCTGAGTTCGAAGGCGCGGAAATCAGCGATCGAGTGCCGCGAAGCGCTCGATGTCGCTGTTGGTGCCTGAGACGATGATGAGGTCGTGGTTCGTGACGATCGTGTTCGCCTCGGCGTAGCGGAACGGCTTGCCAGGACTCTTCACCCCGACGACCGTCACCCTGTACTTGCTGCGCACGCCGGACTCGTTGAGGCCGATGCCGCGGATGAACTTGGGCGGGTACATCTTCGCCAGCACGAAATCGTCGTCGAAGCGGATGAAGTCGAGCATCCGCCCGCTGACCAGGTGCGCCACGCGCTCGCCGGCCTCGCGCTCAGGGTAGATCACGTGGTTGGCGCCGACGCGGGCCAGGATCTTACCGTGCGACTGCGAGACCGCCTTCGCCCAGATCTGCGGCACCTTGAGGTCGACGAGGTTGGCGGTGATGAGGACGGATGCCTCGATCGACGAGCCGACCGCGACGACGGCGACCTGGAAGTCCTGCGCGCCGATCTGGCGCAGGGCGTCGATGTTCTTCGCGTCGGCCTGCACCGTGTGGGTGACCCGGTCGGACCACTTCTGCACGAGCTCGAGGTTGCCGTCGATCGCGAGCACCTCGCGATCGAGGCGGTCGAGCTCGCCGGCGCACGCAGCGCCGAACCGGCCGAGACCGATGACGAGGACGGGAGCGTCGCCCCGGAGGACATCAACCAACGATCGGCCTTTCCACGGGCAGTGAGTAGTACTGCGTTCGCGATGTCGCGGCGACGGCCGCGGCGAGAGTCACTGTACCAACGCGCCCCATGAAGATGGTGGCGGCGAGCACGTAGGCGCCGGCGTCCGGCAGCTCGGCCGTGAGTCCAGACGAGAGGCCCACCGTCGCGAAGGCGGAGATCACGTCGAACAGCACGTGACTGATGTCGGCCTTCGTGATCTGTGCGATCACGATCGTCGACAGCGCCACGATGGTGGCGCCCCACGCGACGACGCTGAGCGCGACGCGCTGCACGTCGCTGGGGATGCGGCGGCCGAACGCCTCGACCGACTGACGGCCCTTCGCCTCCGACCACACCGCGATGGCGAGCACCGCCAGGGTCGTCACCTTGATGCCGCCGGCGGTGGATGCCGAGCCGCCGCCGACGAACATGAGCATGCTCGCGGCCAGCAGCGACGAGCCGTTCATGTCGTCGATCTCGATCACGCTGAACCCGCCGGAGCGGGTCATCGCCGACAGGAAGAACGCCTGGAACGTCGTGTCCGCGGCATCCATCGACCCGAAGGTCTTCGGGTTGTTGTATTCGAGCACGAGGAACACCGCGGCTCCGAGCACGAAGAGCAGCACGGTCGTGACCAGCGTGAGCTTTGTGTGCAGCGACCACTTCTGCACGTGCCAGACGTGTTTCGCGAGCGTGTAGATCACCGGGAACCCGATGCTCCCGAGGAACACGCCCACCATGAGCAGCGAGAGCACGAGGTAGTCGTCGGCGAACACGGCGACCCCGCCGTCGTTCGGGGCGAAGCCCGTGTTCGTGAAGGCCATGGCCGAGAAGTACGGAGCCTCCCACAGGGCGGCGATCGGGTCGACCCCCGCCATCACCAGCGCGGGGTAGAGGAGCACGGCGAGCGTGCCCTCGATGATGAGGGCCGAGACCGCGACGGTGGTGAGCAGCTGGCCGACCTCGCCGAGACGAACGGTCTGGCTCTCGTTGACCACACCGCCGTGCGCGCGCAGGGGGTTGGTGTCGCCGGCCGCGAGGAGCTTGGCTCGAAGCCCGAGCCGCTTCGAGATGAGCATGCCCATGAGCGAGGCCAGAGTCAGCACGCCGAGGGCGCCGATGTTGACGCCGATGAAGATCAGCACGTGCCCGAACGGGGACCAGTGGTTGGCCATGTCGACCGTGGCCAGTCCGGTGACGCAGATCGTCGACACCGCCGTGAACAGCGCGTCCGCGAGCGGTGTGACGGTTCGTGACGCCGACGAGATCGGCAGCGACAGCAGGACCGTGAAGACGAGGATCAGGAGGGCGAAGATCACGATCGCGAAGCGCGATGGCGAGGACGTGATGATGTGCTTGCCCCAGGATGCCGCGGTCTTGAGGCGATGGCCGGGAGACGACGCAGACACGATGCCCGACATCGCGTCCCCCTTCGTCCGACTCCCCACCCCAGCGGCGGCGGCACGGCGGCGTTCGCCGAGCCTTCGTCATGGTACTCCGTGCCGGGGACGACTACCCTGATCACATGACCGACATCTTCGACGTGATCGCAGACGGCACGAGGCGCGACATCCTCCAGCTCCTCCTGCGGCGCACCTCGGAAGGGGATGCCGGCACGAGCGTGAGCCACATCGTCGCCGACCTCGGCATCAGCCAGCCGACCGTGTCGAAGCACCTGAAGGTCCTCCGCGAGGCGGAGCTCGTGAGCGTGCGGGAGGACGGTCAGCGTCGCTTCTACAGCCTCGCGGTCGAGCCGCTCGAAGCCGTCGACGACTGGCTGGTGCCGTTCCTCGTCGACGCCTACGGCGATGACGCGCCGGACATCGACTACCCGGGCCAGCCGCTGCCGGACGGAGCTGCGCACGCCGCCGAGGTCGTCGGCCGTGCCGCGGCATCCGCGAAGCACGTCGTCACGTCGGCTCTGAAGCGCTTCGGGAACTGATCCGTCGGACGCATTCCGCCCCCGACGACACGGGGGGCTTGTCGTCGGGGGCGGAACCGCGGGCCCCATACCCGCGTGGGCCGGAAAGGTGCCTGTCCGAGCCGTCGTCTCAGCGTGTCAGGCGCGCCTGAACGGATGCGGGACGGCCGCTATGTCTCTCCTGGGATCACCCGGGCGCCGCACCCCTGGGATCACCGGGGTGCTGCACCGCAGTGTCACGGCCCTTTGCCATGATGTGGAGATGACGCGACCTGCCGAGTACCGGGCCCACTTCGACTTCTCACTCTCGTTCGCGAACGGAGGGGGACTGGCAGGCGAAGGCTTCCGTCTCGACCTGCCTTCGGCCCACCTCGGTGAAGCGGAGATCGCGACGCTGCTCGTGCGCCACCTCGGACTCGCGCTCGTCCAGGACGTCGAGCTACGGGACCTGCAGATCGTCGAGGAGTCGCATCGCGGCTCGCGGGGCGTGGAGGCTCCGGCGGCGGCAGGTCGGCGGGTGATCGACCTCAGTCACCCCATCGAGGAGGGGCTCGTGACCTACCCGGGACTCCCGGCACCGGTCATCACGCCCCACCTCACCCGCGAGGATTCGCGCGGGAAGTACGCGGCGGGCACCGAGTTCGCGATGGACATCATCACGATGATCGGCAATACGGGGACGTATATCGACGCGCCCTTCCACCGCTACGTTGACGGCGGTGACCTCGCAGCGCTGGACCTGAGTACTCTCGTCGACCTCCCGGCGGAGGTCTTCCACCTTCACGACGCGTGGACGTCGGAGCGGCGCGGCATCGATGCGGCCACGCTCGCGGATCGCGACCTCGCGGGGGCCGCGGTGCTGCTCGACACGGGATGGAGTCGTCACTTCGGGACGCCGGCCTACGGCAGCGGTGCGCCCTTCCTCACCGAGGGCGGCGCGCGTCATCTCGTCGAGGCGGGTGTCGTGCTCGTCGGCATCGACTCGCTCAACATCGATGACACCGAGAGCGGAGGGGAGCGGCCGGCGCACAGCATCCTGCTGGCCGCGGGCGTGCACGTGGTCGAGCACCTGACCGAGCTGGCCGCGGTGCCGGCGCGCGGGGCTCGATTCACCGCGGCGCCGCCAGCCGTCCGCGGATTCGGCACGTTCCCGGTCCGGGCCTTCGCCACCGTCGACGGCGAACATTGATCACACGAGTCACACGGGTTTACACGCGTCCCAGCCAGACCATAGAGTGTGCACATCGAGAAAGGGGTACGTGGGATGCCCGAGGTGCCAGATGTCCGGTTCCTTACGGTGGCTGAGGTCGCCGAGTTGATGCGTGTGTCGAAGATGACCGTTTATCGGATGGTGCATGCTGGGGAGTTGCCTGCCATCCGCTTCGGTCGGAGTTTCCGTGTGCCGGAGTCCGCGGTCGCCGAGGCGCTGCAGCGTCCGATCTCCGACGTCGGCTGAACACCGGGCGGGGGTCCGCCTCTCCCGGTGACGGAGCAGGCCGTTGGATTTGCTAGACTGCTCCGAGGCATTTTTTTCCATGCCCGTACCCGGGTGTCCGCGACCATGCGACGCCCAGCCCCTGACGTAGTGAGGTTTCCGTGGGTTCTGTCATCAAGAAGCGCCGCAAGCGCATGGCGAAGAAGAAGCACCGCAAGCTGCTTCGCAAGACTCGCCACCAGCGCCGCAACAAGAAGTAAGCGGCCAGACACTGAGCGCCTGTCTCCGGACGGGCGCTTCGTGTCTCTGCCTCCGGTTCCGCCTGACGTCGAGGAGTAGTCATGAAGTCGATCACCGTCACCGAGCTCGCCGAGCGACAGAACACGCCGCTCATCGATGTGCGTGAGGCGCACGAGTTCGCCGCAGGGCACGTGCCAGGCGCCGTCAACATCCCGATGTCCGAGATCGGCAACCGCCTGGAGGAGCTCCCGGCCGAGCCGTTCGACGTCATCTGCCAGGCCGGCGGGCGGTCCGCGCGCGTCGTCGAGGCGCTCGAAGCCCGCGGATACGACGCGACCAACGTCGAGGGCGGCACGGGCGAGTGGATCGCTCAGGGCCGCGAGGTCGAGGTGCCGTCGGCGTGACCACGCTGACGCTGATCGGCAAGCCCGACTGCCATCTCTGCGACGTCGCCTCGGAGATCGTCGACGCCGTCGTCGCCGAGCTGCCGGATGCCGCGGCCGAACGCATCGAGATCGTCGAGGCGTCGATCGCCGACGACCCCGCGCTGTACGAGCTGTGGTGGGAGAAGATCCCCGTCGTGCTCATCGACGGCGAGCTCCACGCGCACTGGCGGGTGTCGGCCGACCGTCTGCGCGAGGCGCTCGAGGCCGCCGTCGTCCGCGACGCCGAGAACCCCGCGAAGGAGACCCGATGACCATCCGCCACGTCGTGAGCTGGAAGCTCGCCGCCGAAGACCCCGAGGTGCGCGCCGAGCAGGCTGCGGAGGTCGCCGGCCGCCTGCTGGCACTCGACGGTGTCGTGCCGCAGCTGCGGTCGATCTCGGCCGGTGCGAACGTCGCATATCCGGATGCGAACTGGGATGTGACGCTGGTCGCGGACTTCGACTCGATCGCCGCGCTCGAGGAGTATCAGGTGCACCCTGCGCACGAGGAGGTCGTCGCATACGTCCGCTCCGTCGTGGCCGGACGCGTCGCCGTCGACTTCGAGATCTGACGCTCGCGGCGTCGGCGCCCTTTGCAACACAAACGTAATGCGCAGAGGGGGCTCGCGGTTCCGTCGGGCGGCGTCGCCCGTGTTTAGATGTTCTCCTACCCGTCCGTGGGCATTCGGCCCTCGTCCCCTCAGGAGCTGACATGCAGCGTCGCAACATCATCGCCGGGATCGCTCTCGCGGCGACCGCCACCCTCGCCCTCGCGGGCTGCGCAGGCGGCGCAGGAGGATCCGGATCCGGCGATTCTGCTGCGGACAACGAGTACGGCCTCGTCGAGGCGGGCACTCTGACGGTGTGCTCCGACATCCCCTACCCGCCCTTCGAGTTCGAGGGCGGCGACAACGGCACGGGGTACACCGGCTTCGACATCGACCTGCTCGACGCGATCGCGAAGAAGCTCGACCTCAAGCTCTCCGTCCAGGATGTCGGCTTCGACGCTCTGCAGTCGGGAACCACCCTTGCGGCCGGAACGTGCGACGTGGGCGCATCCGCCATGACCATCACCGACGAGCGCAAGGCGAACCTCGACTTCTCCGACCCCTATTACGACTCGCTGCAGTCGCTGCTCGTGCGCACCGACTCGGGAATCGCGTCGATCGACGACCTGAGCGGCAAGAACGTCGGCGTCCAGCAGGGCACCACGGGCGAGGCCTACGCGAATGAGAACGCGACCGGGGCGCAGATCGTGCAGTACCCCTCCGATGGCGAGCTGTGGCCCGCGATGCAGGCCGGTCAGATCGATGCGATCCTTCAAGACCAGCCGGTGAACCTCGAGCACGAGAAGGCCGACAGCGCCTACGAGATCGTCGAGGAGTACAACACCGACGAGTCCTACGGCTTCGCCTTCGCGAAGGGCGAGAAGGCCGAGCTGCTCGACGCCGTCAACGGCGCTCTGAAGGAGCTCCGCGACAGCGGCGACTACCAGACGATCTACGACACCTACTTCACCGCGAACTGACCCGGCGGTAGGCAAGGGATCGGGAGGACCTTGACAATGGCGTTGAGGCGCACCACGAAGCAGAAACTGTACCGGTACATCGTCTATGCGGTGCTGATCGCGATCGTCGTCTGGGCGGCGGTCACCACCAACTGGGCGAAGATCGGACCGCTCTTCTTCAACCCCGAGGTCGCGGCGAAGATGTTCCCCGGGATCATCACCACCGCCCTCGTGAACACCATCTGGTTCACCGTCGTGGCCTTCGCCGGAGGACTGCTGCTCGGCATCTTCCTCGCTCTGTTGAAGCTGTCGAGCATCGGCCCGTTCCGCTGGATCGCGACGGCCTGGATCGAGCTGTTCCGCGGTCTCCCGGCGATCCTGACGATCTTCGGCGTGGCCTTCATCGTGCCGATCGCCACAGGTATCCGCGGGCAGGAGCTCGGTGGTCCTGTGGTGCTCGGACTCATCGGATTGATCCTGGTCGCCTCGGCGTACATGGCGGAGACCATCCGCGCCGGCCTCCAGGCGGTGCCGAAGGGGCAGACAGAGGCGGCGCGGTCCCTCGGCATGTCGCCCATGAAGACGACGTTCTGGATCGTGGTGCCGCAGGGCTTCCGCATCATCATCCCGCCGCTCACGAACGAGTTCGTGCTGCTGCTCAAGGACACGTCGCTGCTCTTCATCGCTGGGGCGTTCATCTGGTCGAAGGAGCTCACGACGTTCGCTCGCGACGCGACGACGCAGAACTCCAACGCGACGCCGCTCATCATGGCGGCGATCCTGTACCTGATCGTGACGATCCCGCTCACGCGCTTCACGGCGTACCTCGAGCGGCGGATGGCGAGGCAGCGATGACCACCGATCTGATCGACGTCCACGCCCCGGCGATCGACGTCCAGGGACTCGTCAAGACCTTCGGCGACAACGAGGTGCTCAAGGGCATCGACCTCACGGTCACGGCCGGGGAGGTCGTCTGCGTGATCGGTCCGTCCGGCTCGGGCAAGTCGACGCTGCTGCGCTCGGTGAACCTGCTCGAGGAGCCGACCGACGGCAAGGTGCTCATCGAGGGCATCGACATCACCGACCCCGATGTCGACATCGACCGCGTCCGCACTCGCATCGGGATGGTGTTCCAGAGCTTCAACCTGTTCCCGCACCTCAGCGTGCTCGACAACCTGACGATCGCTCAGCGCCGTGTGAAGAAGCGCAACAAGGCCGACTCGGAGCGCATCGCGCACGAGATGCTCGGGCGGGTCGGGCTGGCCGAGAAGGCGAAGGCGTTCCCCGGGCACCTGTCCGGCGGGCAGCAGCAGCGCGTGGCGATCGCGCGGGCGCTGTGTATGAACCCCGACATGATGCTGTTCGACGAGCCGACGTCGGCGCTCGACCCCGAACTGGTCGGCGAAGTGCTGCAGGTCATGCGCTCGCTCGCCGACGAGGGCATGACGATGCTCGTCGTGACGCACGAGATGGGCTTCGCCCGTGAGGTCGGCTCGCGCCTGATCTTCATGGACGGCGGTCACATCGTCGAAGAGGGCGACCCGCGCGAGGTGCTGGCGAACCCCCAGCATCCGCGCACGCAGGACTTCCTCTCCCGCGTCCTCTGACGGTCGTCGCGCGCCCAGCCCCCGCGCGTCCTGCTCCGCGCGCGCTCCGCCTCCGGCGCGTCTCGCCGTCGCGCGCGTCCTACATCGCGCCCAGACCCACCATGCGCGCCGAAACCCACCAGCGCGGACGTGATCACTGGTGGGCTTCGACGCGCACGGTGGGCTTCGGCGCGGGCGGAGAAGGGGCGAGGGAAAGGGGGGCGTGGGGCGTCGATCAGCCGCGCGGGTGCACCGCTACCGGCTCGGGAGCCACCGCGATGCGCACGCGGTCGCCGAACGCGGGGTGGATGCCGGGGGCGTGCTGCAGCCGCACGAGTTCGCCCGACTCGGTGCGCACAAGCGTGCGGCGCATGCTGCCCAGGAACGTGCTCTCCTGCACGAGGGCGTCGGTCGCGGCATCCGCCTCCGACGCGAAGTGCACGTTCTCGGGCCGCAGGTAGACGTCGACGGGCCCGTCGGCGGGCGACTGCAGCGGAAGCCGCTGTCCCCACACCACGACGTGATCGCCCTCGGCGACGCCCGAGACGACGCTCGACAGCCCGACGAACGCCGCGACACCGGCCGTGGACGGCGTCGTGTACAGCTCTTCCGGCGTGCCGATCTGCTCGATGCGGCCGGAGTTCATCACGGCGATGCGGTCGGAGACGGCGAGGGCTTCCTCCTGGTCATGGGTCACGAAGACCGTGGTGATCCCGAGGCGCAGCTGGATGCGGCGGATCTCGTCGCGCAGCTGCACCCGCACCTTGGCGTCGAGCGCCGACAGCGGCTCATCGAGCAGCAGCACCTTCGGCTCGGTCACCAGCGCTCGGGCGAGCGCCACGCGCTGCTGCTGGCCACCGGAGAGCTGGTGCGGGTAGCGATCGGCGAAGTCGCCGAGACCCACGAGCGCGAGGGCGTCGAGCGCGCGCTTCGCGGCCTCCGCCTTTCCGACGCCGCGGCGACGCAGACCGAACGCCGTGTTGTCGACGACTCGCAGGTGCGGGAACAGCGAGTACGACTGGAAGACCATGCCGATGTCGCGCTTGTTCGTGGGGACGCGCGACACATCGCCGCCGTCGAGGAGCACGGCTCCGCTGTCGAGCCCTTCGAGTCCGGCGAGCACCCGCAGCAGCGTCGTCTTGCCGCATCCCGACGGCCCGAGCAGCGACACGAACTCGCCCGGAGCGATGTCGAGATCGACGCCGTGCAGCACCGTATTGCTGCCGTAGCTCTTGACGATGCTCTGCAGCTGCACGCGCGTTCCCTCACCGGCCTCGGCGAGCAGGATGTTGTCGGCGGTCTGGGGGAGGGTCATGACAGGGCCTTTCGATTGCCGCGCGCGACGCGGCCGATGAGGAGGAGCAGCACGAAGACGAACACCAGCGCCAGGAGGGTGAAGATCGCCGGCGCATACGGGTCCTGCTTCTGCACGACCACCATCGCGGTCTGGAACACCTGGCGGTTGAGCAGCGAGGCGATCGTGAACTCGCCCAGCACGACGGCGATCGAGATGAGCGATGCCGCGAGCAGTCCCTGGCGCAGGTTCGGCGCGAGGACCTTCAGCACGACGGTCGGCCAGCTGGCGCCGAGCGACCGCGCAGCCTCGGCGAGCGTGCGCAGGTCGGCGGCGTCGATCGACGCCTGGATCGAGCGGTAGGCGAAGGGCAGGACGGTGATCCCGTAGGCGAACGCCAGGGTCCACGTGCCGGTGCCGACCGTGCGGCCGATCTGCAGGTAGATCGGCGCTAGGCCGACCACGAGCACGATCGCGGGGATCGAGATCGGCAGCAGGACCGCGAACTCGAACGCCGGCTTGAGGCGCCCGAAGCGCAGGTTCACCAGGATCATGGTCGGCGCGAGCAGCAGCAGAACGATCGCGACGGTCACGACCGCGAGCACGAGCGAATTGCCGAGGCCCATCCAGATCGGACGGATCGCCGCGGACTTCTCCGGGTCGAACAGCGCGGCCCAGCGTTCGAGGCCGAGCGTGCCGTCGGTCTGACGCAGTGTGTACAGGAAGGTCGAGATGAGCGGGATCGCGAAGAACGCTCCGACGAGGATGCCGATGACCCAGCGCGTGACGGGGGAGGGGGCGAGACGGTTCACGACTGCCACCTCGCTGCCCGGCGCTGGATGAGCGAGTACAGGGCCATGACGACTCCGACGACGATGATCATGCCGAGCGCGAGGGCGCCGGCGAGGTTCTCACGGCCCAGCACGGTCTCGCTCGTGAGCGCTGTCCGGATCTGCAGCGGCACGATCTGCGACCCCTGGCTCGCGAGCGCGGCGGCGGTCGCGTACGAGGAGAAGGCGTTCGCGAACAGCAGCAGCAGGCTCGCGAGAAAGGACGGAGCGAGCACCGGGATGCCGATGCGCAGCCAGAAGCTTGAGCGCGTGCCGCCCAGGGTGAGGTTCGCCTCGGCCCACTGCGGCTTCAGCGCCGCCAGGGCCGGCATGAACGTGATGACCATGAGCGGGATCTGGAAGTAGATGTACGGCAGGATCAGGCCGGGCAGTTCGTACAGCCACGTGCCGTTCTCGTAGATGTTGATCCCGAACGTGTCCTGCAGGAAGAGCTTCAGCACGCCCTGGATGCCGATCGTCGCGATGAACGCGAACGCGAGCATGACACCGCCGAACTGCGCGAGCACGCCGGCCGCGGCATCCACCGTCGAGCGGACGACGCCCTCGGGATCCATGCCGAGCAGGGCGTAGCAGACGAGCGCACCGACGACCGCGCCGACCACGGCGGTGAGGAGCGAGAGCCAGGCGGAGTTGGCGAAGGTCGTGAGGACGACCGGATCGGCGAGTGCCGAGACGTTCGTCCAGGTGAAGTCGCCGTCTTTCGTGAAGAAGCCGGAGCCGATCGCGAGCACGGTCGGCACCGCCAGGAACAGGAGCACGTACGCGGCGAACGGGACGAGTCCCAGCCAGGCCGCGGACGGCGCCGAGCGCGGAGCCCGCGACGACGTCGCAGACCCCGCGCTGAGCGGAGCGGAGGGGACGGGGGCGGATGCCGAAGCATCCGCCCCCGCTGCGATGGCAGTGGTCACTGGACCGCCGCTGCCCACTTCTCGCCGAGCAGCGTGCCGGCGTTCGTCGACTGCTCCTCGGTCGGGACGACCGTCTCGGCCGGGACCTCGGGAAGGGCCGCGGCGAGGTCGGCGTCGATCGTGCCGGCCTCGGTCATGGCGTCCATGCGCGCCGGGCGGGCGCCGCCGCCGAGCCACAGGTTCTGCACCTCGTCGCTGTAGAGGAACTCCTGCCACAGGCGGGCGGCGGCCGGGTGCGGAGCGTCGGCGTTCACGGCCTGGTTGTAGTAGCCGGCGTAGCCGGTGCCGTCGAACACGACGACCTTCCAGTCCTTGTTGTCGGCGACGTGCGTCGCGTTCAGGTAGTCCCAGTCGAAGACGACGGGGGTCTCGCCGCTCGCGATCGTCGCGGTGGTCACGTCGACCTTGAGCAGGTTGCCGGCCTTCTGCAGTTCGGAGAAGAAGTCGATGCCCGGCTGGTAGTCGTCGAGCGTGCCATCGGACTGCACGGTCGCGAGGCCCACGGCGGCGAACGCCGCACCGGCCTGCGTCGGGTCGCCGTTGATCGCCACGGCGCCCTTGTAGTCGGCGCCCAGCAGGTCGTCGAGCGAGTCGGGCGCGGGGAACTTCGAGGAGTCGTAGCCGATCGACATGTAGCCGCCGTAGTCACCGACGAAGAGACCGGTGGGCTCCTTCAGCTCGTCGGGGATGTCATCCCACGTCTGCACCTTGTAGGGGGCGAAGTGGTCGGTGTTCTGCAGGGCGACGGTCAGGCCGAGGTCGAACACGTCGGGAGCGGTGTCGAGTCCCTTGTTGGTCTCCGCGGCCTGGATCTCCTCGGCGCTGGAGACATCGGGCGACGCCTCGTTGACCGTGATCTCGGGGTACTTCTCCATGAACAGGTCGATGATCTCGCCGTAGTTCGCCCAGTCGCGGGGCAGGGCGATGACGTTGAGCTGTCCCTCGGCCTTCGCTGCCTCCTCGAGGTCGGCGAACGTGCCGAAGTCCTCGACGGACGTGGCGGTCGCGGCGTCGACGGAACCCTCGCCAGAGCCGGAGCCCGCGGCGTCGGCCGCACCGGAGCAGGCGGTCAGGGCGAGGGCGGCCGTGGTGACCAGGGCGAGGCCGGCGCCGATGCGGGCGCGGCGGGTGATGCGAGACATGGGTGTCCTCTCGGTGTCCGGCGCTGTGAGCCGGTATTCGGGTTGCGAGAGGAAACTACGGCTCCCACGTTGCCGATCGTGCGGGGGTGGGTGAACGAACGGTGTCCGGTTCATGGCCGATCCGGTGCGGCGTGGTGCGCCGTCAGGACAGCTGTGCGCAGAGATGCAGGATGCCGGACACGAGGCCACTCGCCGCGGCTGGCGTCGCTGGTGCGGACGCGCGGTCTGACATCCTGGAGGGATGGACATCGGCAGTGTGCTCGGGCTGGAGCAGCTCACCTGGGGCACGCTGATCCTCATCGTCGTCGCGGCCTTCGCCGCCGGGTGGATCGATGCCGTCGTCGGAGGCGGGGGACTGCTGCAGCTCCCGGCGCTGCTATTGGTCCCGGGGATCTCGCCGATCCAGGCTCTCGCGACGAACAAGCTCGCATCGGTGTTCGGCACCGCGACGAGCAGCGTGACGTACTACCGACGCGCGAAACCGGACATCCGCACGGCGTTGCCGATGGCGGTGATCGCGCTCGCCGGATCCTTCGGCGGCGCGGCCGTCGCCACCGTGCTGCCGCCAGCGGCGTTCAAGCCCATCATCGTCGTCGCGCTGCTTGCGGTCGCGCTGTTCACGGCGTTCCGTCCGCAGATGGGGGCGGCCACGAAGCTGCGGTTCTCCGGGCACAGGCACCACATCATGGCGGGGCTGGCCGGGCTCGTGATCGGGTTCTACGACGGGCTCATCGGACCGGGGACGGGCACGTTCCTCGTGATCTCACTCGTCGCGCTGCTCGGCTACGACTTCCTGCAGGCGAGCGCGAAGGCCAAGATCGTGAACCTCGCCACGAACACGGGAGCGCTGCTGCTGTTCATCCCGCACGGTGCGGTGCTCTGGCTGCTCGGCGGCATCCTCGCGATCGCGAACGTCGCGGGCAGCTATCTCGGATCGCGGATGGCGATCTCCCGCGGCGCGACGTTCATCCGCGTCGTGTTCCTGCTCGTGGTCGTCGCGCTCATCGCGAAGCTCGGTGTCGACGTGTGGAACGAGAACATCGTCCCCGCGATCGCGTCGCTGCGCTGACCCGCGTCCGCGGTGGAGGAGACTCCGAAACGAGTTGGCACCCGTTGCCGGAATTCGCGAGGAGTTCCGGCAACAGGTGCCAACTGAAGAGGGGGCAGCGCGCCGGGTCAGGCCTCGGCATCCTCCGGCTCGAAGTCGACTCCGGCCTCCGCGCGCTGCTCCGGCGTGATGGGTGCGGGAGCAGCGGTGAGCGGGTCGAAGCCGTTGCCCGACTTCGGGAAGGCGATGACCTCGCGGATCGACTCGGTCTTCGACAGGTGCTGCAGCACGCGGTCCATGCCGAGCGCGATCCCGCCGTGCGGCGGGGCGCCGAACTTGAAGGCGTCGAGCAGGAAGCCGAACTGCTCCTCGGCCAGCTCGTCGCTGAGGCCCATGACCTCGAAGACCCGCTTCTGGATGTCTTCGCGGTGGATGCGGATGGATCCGCCGCCGAGCTCCGAGCCGTTGCACACGATGTCGTACGCGTAGGCGAGGGCGGAGCCGGGGTCGGTGTCGAAGGTGTCCTCGAACTCCGGCTTCGGACCCGTGAAGGCGTGGTGCACGGCGGTCCAGGCGCCGGCGCCGACAGCGACGTCGCCCGAAGCCACGGCATCCGCCGCAGACTCGAACATCGGGGCGTCGACGACCCACGTGAACGCGAACTCGTCGGGATTCAGGTACCCGAGACGGCGACCGATCTCGACGCGGGCGGCGCCGAGCAGCGCCCGGCTCTCCTTCGTGGCGCCGGCGGCGAAGAACACGCAGTCGCCGGGCTCGGCGCCGACGAACTCGGCGAGACCGGCCTGCTCGGCCTCGGACAGGTTCTTGGCGGCGGGGCCGCCGAGGGTGCCGTCCTCGTTGAAGAGCACGTACGCGAGACCGCGAGCGCCGCGCTGCTTGGCCCAGTCCTGCCAGGCGTCGAGCTGCTTGCGCGGCTGGCTCGCGCCGCCGGGCATGCGCACCGCGCCGACGTACTCTGCCTGGAAGACGCGGAAGGGCGTCTCGGCGAAGTACGCGGTCGCCTCGACGAGCTCGAGGCCGAAGCGCAGGTCGGGCTTGTCGGAGCCGTACTTCGACATCGCCTCGGCATAGGTCATGCGCGGCAGCGGGGTCTGCACCTCGACGCCGATCGTCTTCCACATCGCGACGACGAGGCGCTCCATGAGCGCGATGACGTCTTCCTGCTCGACGAAGCTCATCTCGATGTCGAGCTGCGTGAACTCCGGCTGACGGTCGGCGCGGAAGTCCTCGTCGCGGTAGCAGCGGGCGATCTGGAAGTACTTCTCGACACCGCCGACCATGAGCAGCTGCTTGAACAGCTGCGGCGACTGCGGCAGCGCGTACCAGCTGCCCGGGTGCAGGCGCGCCGGCACGACGAAGTCGCGGGCGCCCTCGGGCGTCGAGCGTGTGAGGGTCGGGGTCTCGACCTCGGTGAAGTCCTCGGCGTGCAGCACGTCGCGGATCGCCTTGTACACGTCGGAACGCAGACGCAGAGCGGATGCCGCGGCGGGGCGACGCAGGTCGAGGTAGCGGTACTTGAGGCGGGCCTCCTCGCCGACGTTCTCGGTCTCGGCGAGCGCCGTCGACACCTGGAAGGGCAGAGGAGCGGACTCGTTCAGCACGACGACGTCGGTGGAGATGACCTCGATCTCGCCCGTCGGGAGGTTCGGGTTCTCGTTGCCGTCGGGGCGACGGGACACCTCGCCCGTGACCTGGAGCACGAACTCGTTGCGCAGCGGGTGCGCGGTCTCCTCGTCGCGGATGACGACCTGGGCGATGCCCGAAGCGTCCCGCAGATCGATGAACGCGACTCCTCCGTGATCACGACGGCGATCCACCCACCCGGTGAGGGTGACGGTCTGGCCGATGTGCTCGGCTCGCAGGGAGCCGGCGGAGTGAGTGCGAAGCACGGAGGATTCCTCCTGATCTGGGAGATGGTGAACCCGCCCATTCTACGGGGGGAGCCATCGCCTCCCCGGCCCGCGGCATATCGGTCAGTAGGATCGCCACGACAGAAAGGCGCACCATGGACCGCAACGGCATCTCCGACCTGTACGCATCGATCTTCTCGGGAACCACGGGCCTCATCGCCCTCGTCTTCTACATCCTCGTCGTCATCGGCCTGTGGAAGGTGTTCACGAAGGCCGGATACCCCGGCATCCTCGCGATCATCCCCATCGTCAACGTCGTCTTCCTCGTGAAGATCGCCGGGATGTCCGGGTGGCTGGCGCTGCTCTACCTGATCCCGATCGTCGGCTTCATCTTCGGCATCGTCGTGGCGATCAAGCTCGGCGAGCGCTTCGGCAAGGGCGGGCTGTTCTCGTTCTTCCTTCTCTTCGTCTTCCCCTACATCGGCTACCTGATCCTGGGCTTCGGCGACTCGCGCTACAGCAGGGCCTGACGTGCCGGCGTCACGACTGCATCTCGTCCGTCACGGTGAGGTGCACAATCCTCGCCGCGTGCTCTACGGGCGGCTTCCCGACTACCACCTGAGCCGCGCGGGGCGGAAGATGGCGAGCGCGGCCGCCGAGTACGTCGCCGGACTCGACCGTCCGGTGAGCGGACTGTTCTGCTCGCCGCTCGAGCGCACCCAGGAGTCGGCTGAGCCTTTCGGGGAGCGCTTCGACCTCGTGCCCGAGATCGACGTGCGGCTGATCGAGCCGACCAACGTGTTCGAGGGCACGCAGATGAAGCGGTCTCTGCTCAACCCGTTGAACTGGTGGCATCTGCGACAGCCGTCGCTGCCGAGCTGGGGCGAGCCGTACGCCTCGATCGCCGAGCGGATGACGGGACTCATGGCCGAGGCCTGGAACGCCTCCGACGGGGGAGACCTCGTGATGGTGTCGCACCAGGCACCGATCTGGATCACCCACCTGCGCGTCGCGGGTCTGCCGCTGCGGCACGACCCACGCACCCGGCGCTGCGCGCTCTCGAGCGTCACGTCGTTCGAACTGGTCGGCGACGTGTGGCGCGAGGTCGGGTACGCCGAGCCCGCGGCGACGGGCGGCGCGGTCGACGTCGGGGCGGTCTGACGGAAGATCACCGCGTTTCGTCTCGCTCGCTCAACGGCCGCTTCCCCCCGGTCGTTGAGCGAGGAGCGCAGCGATGAGACGAAACGGGGCAAGGTTTCCGGCGCGCCTCCACCCGGCCGACGCATAGGAACCCGCGCGTAAACTGGGAATCGTGCCACTCGCCTCGACGGTTCGTCCGATCCGCAGCGGCCGCCCCTCCCGCATCCGGTCTTCTCGCCGTGCGGTCGGAGTCGCGCTCGCCGCGGTGCTCGCCATCGGTTTGAGCGCCTGCGCTCCCGACGCGGTCAGCGATTCCTTCCTCAGTGGAGACAACACCGGGTACGTGGCCGCCGACGGCGCGATCGTCGAGATCCCCGTCGCCCAGCGCGGGGAGCCCGTCGCCTTCGGCGGCGTCACGGAAGACGGTGAGAAGTTCGACTCGGCCGACATCGCCGGCAAGGTCACTGTCGTGAACTTCTGGTACGCGGGCTGCGCTCCCTGCCGCCTCGAGGCGAAGGATCTCGAGACCGTCTGGCAGGAGCAGGGTGGTGACGGCGTCGCATTCGTCGGCATCAACACCCGTGATCAGCCCGACACCGCCAAGGCGTTCTCGACGGAGTTCGGCGTGACGTACCCGAGCCTCATCGACGTCGACACGGCCGAGGCCAAGCTCGCCTTCGCCGAGGCCGTGCCGATCCAGGCGACCCCGACGACTCTGGTGCTCGACAAGCAGGGCAGGGTCGCCGCGAAGATCATCGGCCCGATCGACGGCACCTCCGTCCTCTCCACGCTCGTCAAGGACGCGCTGGCGGAGGACTCGTGAGCCCGGCGGGTGCGCCGTGAACCCCGAAGTCATCATCAACTCGGGCGCACTCTGGTTGGCGATCCCCGTGGCCATGCTCGCGGGGCTCATCTCGTTCCTGTCGCCGTGCGTGCTCCCGCTCGTGCCCGGCTACCTCGGTTTCCTCGGGGGCGCCGTGTCGCCGCGCCCTGCGCAGGGTGCGCAGCAGGTCGCCCCGGGTCGTGGTCGGCTCGTCCTGGGTGTGCTGCTGTTCATCCTGGGCTTCAGCGTCGTCTTCGTCGCGCTCACCTCGCTCGGCGGGGTGGCGAACGTCTTCCTGATCCGCTGGGGCGATCTCGTCACCCGCATCCTCGGCGCCGTCGTCATCCTCATGGGTCTCGTGTTCCTCGGCCTCTTCGGCTTCGCGCAGCGCGAGCTCCGCTTCCATGTCGACTCGAAGTACGGCGTGATCGGCGCACCGCTGCTCGGCATCGCGCTGGGCATCGGGTGGGCGCCGTGCCTCGGCCCTACGCTGACGGCGATCTTCGCCCTCTCCTTCAACGCCGGCGACCCGGTGCGGGCCGGCTTCCTCGGCCTCGCGTACTCGCTGGGTCTCGGCATCCCGTTCCTGCTCGTCGCCCTCGGGTTCGGGTGGGCGACGAAGACCATCGGCTTCCTGCGCCGCCACATCCGCGTCGTGAACATCATCGGCGGCGTGCTGCTGATCCTGCTCGGCGTGCTGATGGTGACCGGACTGTGGACCGACATCATGTCCCGACTCCAGGCGGTGATGAGCAGTGTCCTCCTCCCGCTCTGATCAGAAGACGCCAGACGAGAAGACGACGGATCGGAAGGATCCCGTGAGCACCAAGGCCAGCAGATCCAGCGATCCGCTCCGCCCGTCCGACCACATCGACGGCGAGGAGTCGATCACGCAGCCCCGCCTGGGGTTCGTGGGCTGGCTGCGCTGGGGCTGGCGTCAGCTCACCTCGATGCGCACGGCGCTCATCCTGCTGCTCGTGCTGGCGATCGCCGCGATCCCCGGATCGATCTTCCCGCAGCGCATGGCCGACCCGAACGGCGTCACGCAGTGGCAGCGCGACAACCCCGATCTCTTCCCCATCCTCGATGGGCTGAAGATGTTCGACGTGTACCTCTCGCCGTGGTTCTCGGCGATCTACCTGCTGCTGTTCACCTCGCTGGTGGGCTGCGTGATCCCGCGCATCAAGCACCACGCGAAGGCGCTGCGCGCCCGGCCGCCTCGTACCCCGGCGCGTCTGAAGCGGCTCGCCGACTTCCGCGCGGTCGAGCGCACCTCGACGGATGCCGCGGCCGACGCGTCCGCGACCATCGATGTCGCCCAGAAGCAGCTCAAGGCCCTCGGCTATCGCGTCGAGCGCTACGACGACAAGCGGTCGTCGTCGGTGTCGGCGGAGCGCGGCTACTGGCGCGAGACGGGGAACCTGCTGTTCCACCTCGCCCTGGTCGGTGTGCTCATCACGATCGGCGTCGGCGGTGGTTTCGCCTACACGGGCCAGCGCGTGCTGGTCGAGGGGGAGACCTTCGCGAACACCCTCCTCGACTACGACTCGATGAACCGCGGGCGCTTCGTGAGCGACGGAGCCCTGGCGCCCTACTCGATGCGCCTGGACTCGTTCGATGTGACCTACCAGCCGTTCGGAGAAGCAGGCTCCGGACAGGCCGGCGACTTCTCGGCCAACATGACGGTGCTGGAGAACGGCGACGAGCGCACGGGCGCCGTGAAGGTCAACGAGCCGCTCGCCGTGGCCGACGACAACGTCTTCCTGCTCGGCAACGGCTACGCGCCGACCATCACCGTGCGCAACGCGGACGGCGACGTCGTCTTCACGAACAGCACGCCCTTCTTGCCGCAGGACAACAACATGACCTCGCTCGGCGTGATCAAGATCCCCGACGGGCTCGCCGAGCAGATCGGTCTCGTCGGATTCTTCTACCCGACCACGGCGGTGCTCGACACCGGGGCCTTCTTCTCGGCCTATCCGGACCTGACCAACCCGACGCTCACGCTCGACGTGTACTCGGGCGACCTCGGCATCGACGACGGCGTGCCGCGCTCGGTGTACGTGCTCGACACCGAGGGGATGACGAAGGTCACCGGTCGGGGAACCGATCTCGAATCGATCGAGCTCGCCCCCGGCGAGACCGCCGACCTGCCGAACGGACTCGGCACGGTCACGTTCGACGACGAGTCGCCGGCAGGAGCGACGGACGCGTCGCAATCGGTCAAGCGCTTCGCGTCACTGCAGATCCACCGCGACGCCTCAGGACCCTGGGTGCTCGGGTTCGCGCTGCTCGCGCTCGGCGGCCTCATGCTCGCGCTGTTCGTGCCGCGCCGCCGGGTGTGGGTCAAGGCGACGCCGGTCGACGGGGGAGTCTCGCTGGAGTACGCCGGACTCGCTCGCGGCGAGGACCCGACGCTGGCGGCCGCGGTCGACGACCTCGTCGCGGGACACGCACGGCTTCTCGACGCGGCGGGCGTCACGACGGCGATTCCGGAGGCGGAGGCGGATGCTGACGACGACGCCGAGGGGTCCCACGACGATCGGCGCGTTTCGTCTCGCTCCGCTCGCTCAACGGGCGGTCCTGGTGACGTCTCCGACAGCTCCGCTCCCTCGACGACCGAACCCGACCGGCCCGCTTCCGACACCCCGAAAGTAGACTGACACCATGCTCGATCTCGAAGTGATCTCTCCCGTCCTGCTGTGGACGGCGATCGCGATCTACGCGGCGGCCTTCGTGGCTTACGCCTTCGACCTCGCGCGCCGCTCGCAGCTCTCCGCCGATGCGGCGAGCGTGCGGGAGTTCGAGCTCGTGGGCGCCTCCGCCGCGACGCGGGGCGGTGCGGTTGCGAAGGGCGGCGCCGCGGCATCCGGGTCCGGCTCCGCTCCGAAGCGGTTCGTCATGGCCCGCATCGGTACATCGCTCACGGTGCTCGCGTTCGTCTTCCACCTCGCCGCCACCCTCACGCGCGGCTTCGCCGCCGGGCGCGTGCCGTGGGCGAACCTGTACGAGTTCGCGATGATGGGCACCCTGCTGATCGTCGCGGTCTTCCTCGTCGTGCTGACCCGCGTCGACCTGCGCTTCCTCGGCACGTTCATGACCGGTCTGGTCGTGATCCTGCTGGGGCTCGCCGCGACGAACTTCTACGTCGAGGTCTCGCCCCTCATGGACCCGTTGAAGAGCGTGTGGCTCGTCATCCACGTGTTCGTGGCCTCGCTCGGCACGGCGTTCTTCGCGCTGTCGTTCGCGCTCTCGGTGATCCAGCTGATGCAGTCGCGTCGCGAGCGCCTGATCTCGGAGGGTGCCGAGAAGACCGGTCCCGGATTCCTGCGCACGTTCCCCGGCTCGGAGCGCCTCGAGAGCATGGCGTACCGGTTCACGATCATCGGCTTCATCCTCTGGACCTTCACCCTCATCGCCGGCTCGATCTGGGCGTACTACGCGTGGAGCCGCTTCTGGGGCTTCGACGTCAAGGAGACCTGGACCTTCGTGATCTGGGTGCTCTACGCCGGCTACATCCACGCGCGCGCGACCCGCGGTTGGCGGGGCAACCCCTCGGCGTGGCTGTCGATCGTCGGCTTCTCGGCCGTGATCTTCAACTTCACGATCGTCAACGTGTTCTTCAAGGGCCTGCACGCCTACTCCGGCCTGAGCTGACCCGCCCGGCGTACGACGCCCCGTGACTCAGCCCCCGAGTCGGATGACCTCGGCGTGCTCGATCCCGCCGACGTAGGAGACGAGTTCGATCTCGTCGATGGTCTCGGAGGGACGGTCGGCCAGATCCCGCACGGATGCTGTCGCGACGGCGTCCCATTCGTCCGGGGAGAGCGTCTTGCCGTAGACGACTGACAGGTGGAACGTCCAGTCCTCGAGGGCGAGTTCGCCGAGCCGTCGGAAGTCCGTCGCCTGTAGCGCGTCGGTCAGGCTCGCGTACGCGGCGACGAGTGCGGCGCTGCGCGCGAGCCGCAGGATCAGGATCTGCCAGGGCGCGGGGAAGACGTCGACGGCTTCGACGGTCACCTCGATCGGCGACTGCGTGGCTGCCCAATCGCGAACGAGTGCCGCAAGCGCCTCCCGTCGCTCCGGTTCGTAGAGCCCGCGCAGGGTCACGTGCCCCGTGTACGGGTGCCGGACGTCGGCGCGCTGCAGCGCGGCATCCTGCTCCCGCTCGTACAGCTCGGCCACCGCACCGGTCGGCCGCAGCACGAGGTACTGCTGCCCGTCGAGCGAGGCGAGCTGGTCGGGGGTGTCCATGAACGGCCGGCGCATGCTCCGATCGTACGGATGCGCAGCCATCCGCCCCGTCACATACGGACGCGGCCGGGAAACGGAGAGCGGATGCGGCCCTCGCGGCGTGTCGCGTCGCGACCCGCCGAGCAAGGGGCAGCGGGTCTGGGTTCTCCCGCGATCAGACGGTCGCGAGAGCCGCCTTCACCGACGTCGTGCGTCGGAGCGCGACCGCGAGCGTCGTCGCGACGAGGGCGAGCACGCCCCAGACGACGAGCGCGGCTGCGGCTGCTCCGTTCGCGGAGATCAAGCCGGAGAAGGCGGATGCCGTGGGCAGAGCGTCCCCGATCGCCGCGAGCCACTCGGGCACGGTCGACACGATCCCCGTGGCGATCGCGAGCACGCCCACGAGCGCCGCGACCCACCGGCCGACGCCGCCGAAGACGGCGACGAGCGCCTGATTCACCGCGGCGAAGGCGATCCCTGTGAGCACGGCCATCCCGGCGAACGCCCACCACGTCGCGGCGTCGTATCCGGCCACGATCTGCACGATCAGCGAGACGAGCACACCCTGACCGGCACCGATCGCCGCCGCCGGTGTGAAGGCGCGGAGCGCGAGTCCCGCCGATGAGCGACGCGATGTGAGGGCGCGGGCAGTGTGCGGGCGCAGCACGAGGAACGAGGCCAGCGCTCCGAACCACAGCACGACGGCGGTCAGCAGCGGGATCGCCGTCGGCCCGAAGATGGTGTCGCCCGCACCTTCGGCGGCCACCGGGTCGGCGATCACAGACGCGAGAGACGTCGACTCGGCGTCGCTGAACGAGGGGAGGGAGTCGGATGCCGTCCGCAGCCCTCCGGCGAGGTCGCCGGTGCCGGTGGCGAGACTGTCGAGGCCCGTCGTGAGCTCCGTGGCGCCCGTGGCGAGATCGGTCGCGCCGGTCGACAGCTGATCCGCTCCCGTGGCGAGGGTTCGCGCACCGGTGGCCGACTGCACGAGGCCCTCGTTGGCGAGCTGCGTGAGGCCGCTCGCGAGCTGTGAGGCTCCAGCGCCGGCCTGACTCATCTGCGGGGCGATGGTTCCGGGCAGCGCCGCAAGCTGCTGCACTCCCTTGTCGGTCTCGGTCGCGCCGGCGGCTGCGCCGGCCAGTTGTGCGCAGAACTCCGCCGACCCGCCCGAAGCCGTGCACCCGGCGGCGAGCTGCTGCAGACCGGCCGCCAGCTGAGACGATCCCTCCGCGACGAGCGCTGCACCGCTTGCCTGAGCCTGCAGCTGCTGCGCGCCGGCCGTGAGGCCCTGTCCGATGGTCGAGGCGCCCGCCGCCGCCTCGCGCGTCTTCGTCGTGAGCGTGTCGAGTCCGGAGGCGAGGGTCGTCGCGCCCGACCCGAGCTGCGAGGCACCGGATGCGAGCTGGGTCGCGCCATCGGGGATCGCCGCGGCGCCGGTGGCGGCATCCCGTGCTCCTGTCGCGAGCTGGTCGGCGCCGTCTGCGGCCTCGCCGATCTGGTCGCCGATCGTGGTGAAGCCGACGAGGATGTTGTCGGTCGTCGCCTCCGACAGCATGGTGCCCATGCTCGACGCGGCGACGTTCGCGATCTGACTGGTGATGAGATCGTCGGCGACGAGGCCGTCGTCGGGTGTGGTGACCCGGATCGTGGCCTGCTCGGCCGAGCCGCCGCCGTCGGAGATCGTCTGGCCCGCCGAAGTCGCGGCGGCGGAGAAGTCCTCTGGGATCGTGATCACGGCCTGATAGGTGCCGTCGGCCAGGCCGTCTGCGGCATCCTCCTCGTTCGATATCACCCAGGTGAGGTTCGAATCGAGGTCGTCGGACCCTTCGACGAGTCCTGACGCGAGCTGTCGACCCAGCGGGGTGACCTGTCCGTCGATCTCGACGGGCTCGTCGAGGTTCACGATCGCGGCGGTCATCGAGTCGAGACGCTCGGTCGGGTTCTGCAGCGCGGCGACGAGGATGCCTCCGATCGCTGCGGGCAGCAGCAGGATGCCGAGGATCGTCAGCCAGGTGAGCGAGCGGCGGGGTGTGAGCGAGCGGGTCATGCGTGCACCTCGGTCGTGGTGGTGGGTTCGGATGCCGGCTCGTGCCGACGCCCCTGCTCCTCGTGTACGCCCCGGTCGGTGGACGTGTCTGAGAGGGGGCCTCGACGCTCAGCAGGGGCGTCGAGGTCGATGAGAGAGGGCGCGGTGCGTTCGGCCGCCTTGAGCACGGCGAGCGCCGGCTCGGCGGCGAGTGCCGTGAGCACGACGGCGAGCGCCTGATCGGTGTCGCGCAGACGCGCGGCGAGCTGATCGCGCTCGGACGGGGAGAGCCGGTCGACGCCGTCGATCACGACGAGCGAGGGGCGCCCGCGCAGGGCCTCGGAGAGCTCGGATGCCGTGTCGCCGGCATCCGAGACGATCACCGCACCGACGTGCGCCCGCACCCACGCGGCTCGTCCCGGCAGCAGGTGGCCGGCGACGCGGAGGCGACCGCCGTCGGGGGTGATGCGTCCCGCGAGGGCGAGCGCGAGCACGCGCAGCGCGCCGGTCGACGATCCGGTCACGACGGCCGACCCGCGAGGCGGTACCCGCAGATGCAGGGCGCGGATGCCGGCATCCGAGATCGTGAGGTCGTCGGCGGCCACGACCGAGCCGTCGCCGGGCCAGTCGGCCAGGTGACGCTCGCGCTCGACCGCCTCGCCCTCGATATCGACGCTCGGCAGGATGCGTTCGAGCCAGGCCGGGATCTGCCAGGCGCGCTCGCCGAGGATCGCCATGAGCGCGGGGATCAGCGTCATCCGCACGAGGAAGGCGTCGATCGCGATGCCGGCCGCGAGGCCCAGCGCGATCGGCTTGAGCGAGGAGTCTCCTTCCGGCACGAACGCGACGAACACCGCGAACATGATGAGACCTGCGGCGGTGACGACCTTGGCCGAGCCGGTGAAGCCGCTGCGGACCGCGCGGAGGGCGGCTGCGCGTCGGGTGGCGCGGTCGGGGCTCTTGGCGTCCGGGTCGTGCACGTAGTCCTCGCGCATGCGCGAGACGAGGAACACCTGGTAGTCCATCGCGAGGCCGAACAGCACGCCCATGAGGATGATCGGCATGAAGCTGATGATCGGGCCGACCTTCGCGACGTGCAGGGCGTCGGCGAACCAGCCCCATTCGAACACGGCTCCGACGACGCCGAACCCGGCGACGATCGACAGCAGGTATCCGGCGGCGGCCGTCACCGGCACCCACAGCGAGCGGAAGACGATCGTGAGGAGGATGAGTGAGAGACCGATCACGAAGATGCCGAACGGCAGCAGGGCGTGACCCAGCTGGTCCGAGATGTCGATGCCGACAGCCGTGAAGCCGGTGACCTTGAGATCGATGCCGTACTCGTCGAGCCACTCGTCGTGGTGCGCACGGAGCTCTCGCACGAGGTCGGCTGTCGCGGGGTCGTCCGGAGCCGTCTCCGGAACGATCTGCACGATGCCGGTGTCGGCGGTCTCGTTCGGGGTGGCGAGAGCGACCTCCTTCACGCCGTCGATGGTCGCGACCTCGTCGCCGAGGTCCTGCATGAGGGTGAGCGGATCGGTGCTCGTGACGATCGTGCCGGTGAGGATCAGCGGCCCGTTGAATCCGGCCCCGAACTCGTCGGCGACCAGGTCGTAGCTCTGGCGCGCCTCGGAGTCCTTCGGGAGGACGCCCGCGTTGGGGAGGGCCAGGTTCAGGCTGAGCGCGGGGACGGCGACGATGCCCAGTCCGAGCACGACGGCGAGCGACACCAGGACCGGTCGCTTCGTGACTCCGGCGACCCACCGATCGCTGAAGCCGCGGCGGGGAGCCGGAGCCCGGCCCTTCTTCGCCTTCGGCTGCCTTCGCGGTCGTCCGACGACGCGCCCCTTCATGAATCCGAGCAGAGCGGGTGTGAGCGTCACGGCGATGGCCACGGCGATGGCGACGGCGACGGACGCGGCGATGCCCATCGTGGTGAGGAAGGGGATGCCGGCGAAGCCGAGCCCGATCAGGGCGATCAGCACGGTGACACCCGCGAACACCACGGCCGAGCCGGCGGTGCCCACGGCGCGCGAGGCCGACTCCTCGGGGTCGGTGCCGGCTCTCACCTGGTCCTGGTGTCTCGCCATGATGAACAGCGCGTAGTCGATGCCGACGGCGAGTCCGAGCATGAGCGCGAGCAGCGGGGTCGTCGAGGACACGGTGGCGAAGGCTGTGGCGGCGAAGATGCCGGCCATCGAGATGCCCACGCCGAGCACAGCCGTGAGGAGGGGCAGGCCCGCGACGACGAACGAGCGGAACGTCACGATGAGCACGAGCAGCGCGATCAGCAGGCCGACCGCCTCGGTGAGCGTGACTCCGGGGATCGACGTCGCGAACAGCTCGCCGCCGAGCGCGGTCTGCGAGCCGGAGGGGAGCTCGTCGGAGAGGTCGGCGACGACGGCGCGGAGATCGTCCTTCGTCTGGTCGTCGACGTCGCTGGACTGCCCCTCGAACTGCAGGCGGATGATGCCGGCGGTCTCGTCGTCGTTGACCATGCCGCTGACGTTCTCGTCGAAGGGCGAGGTCGCGGAGAGCACGGAGTCGTCGAGGTCGGCGAGCTTCTTGACGGCATCCTCGATGTCGGATCGGTACGGATCGTCGACGATCGAGTCGCCGTCTGCCGCGACGACGATGATCTGCGCGCTCGTGCCGCTCACCTGGGGGAACGAGCGGTTCAGCTGCTCGAGGCCCGCCTGCGACTCGGTCCCGGGGATCGAGAAGGTGTTGTCGGTCCCGGCGCCGAGCACGAGGGCGCCGGCACCGGCGAGCCCCAGCGCGAGCAGCCACGACACGAGGACGCGCCAGGGATGCCGGTACGACCAACGTCCGAGCGAGGACAGGAGTGTGGACACGGTGCTCCTCCGAGGATGCGGGTTGGATACACAGCTGTATCCAATACATAGTTGTATCGTAAAGTGATCCGGACGCCGAAGTCTGTGGACGAGGTGTGAGAATGAGGGGTCAGGAGGATTCGATGACGACGACCGCCACTCGGAGCAGGGAGAACACCCGCGCCCGTCTGCTCGACGCCGCCGCGCAGGTGTTCGCCGAGGTCGGGCTCGAAGGCGCATCCGTCGAGACGGTGTGCGAGCGTGCGGGCTTCACGCGCGGCGCCTTCTACTCCAACTTCGAATCGAAGGACGAGCTGTTCCTCATGCTCGCCGGCCGGGTCGCCGAGCAGCGGGTCGAGGCGGTGCGCGCCCGCGTCGACGAGATCGCCGCCGACGGGGGCCTCGTCGAGGACTGCGACCCCGTCGACCTCGTGCAGCAGATCATGGACGCCGGGAGCGACGACCGCCTGAACGTCATGCTCATGAGCGAGATCCGCATCCGCGCCCTGCGCGACGCGCAGTTCGGCGCGGCCTACCTCGCCCAGGAGCGCGAGATGGTGGCGAGCATCGCGACGATCGTGTCGGACATCGTCGACGCGAGTTCGCTCGAGCTGCGGGTCCCCGCCGACGCCGCCGCACGCATGCTCATGATCATCTGGGAGGGCATGACCGTGCGCGGCGCGATGGCCGGTCACGACGCCGAGCAGCTGCGTCGCTCCGGCAGCGAGGAGCTCGGCCGGCTCGTGCAGCTCCTGCTCGCGGAGTGACCGCGCGGCCCTCGCGGACTCAGTCGGCGGCGAGCAGCTCGTGGCAGCGGCGCAGGCGGTCGAGCCACCAGTCGCGGCGGTCGGCGGGGGCCGCGAGGCGGCCGAGCGCCGCAGCATCGGGGGCGACGCGTCCCGCCGGGATCGCGCCGTCGACCGGGCGACGGTCGGCGACGTCGTCGAGGAAGAGGGATGCCGTGCCGAGCCCGCAGTCGTAGTCCAGCGTCGGAAGGGCGGCGGCGAGCGCTGCTCCCTGTGACAGGCCGATCGCGGTGTCGAGAGCGCTCGACACGACCACGGGGAGCCCTGCCGCAGTGACGATCTGCAGGGCGTGGGTGATGCCGCCGAGCGGCTGCGCTTTGACGACCAGCAGGTCGGCGGCTTCGGCGCGCGCCACGGCCAGCGGGTCGGATGACTTGCGCACGCTCTCGTCGGCGGCGACAGGGATTCCCATGTACTTCACGCGCGCGCGGAGCTCGGCGAGTTCCGGAACGGTCGCGCACGGCTGTTCGACGTACTCGAGGTCGTACTCGGCCAGGGCGTGCACGGCGTGCTCGGCCTCGTCGACGTTCCACAGTCCGTTCGCGTCGACGCGGATGCGGCCCTCGGGCCCCATGGCCTCGCGCACGGCACGGACCCGGGCGGCGTCGTCGGCGAGCGACTGACCGGGCTCGGCGACCTTGACCTTCGCCGTGCGGCATCCCGTGAAGCGGCCGAGCACTTCCGACACGCGAGCCGCCTCGATGGCGGGCACGGTCGCATTCACGCGGATGCTGTCGCGCACTGGTGCGGGCTGCGGCCGCCACGCGAAGTCGATGCCGGCGCTCAGCCAGGTGGCCGCCTCCGCGTCGTCGTATTCGACGAACGGCGAGAACTCCGCCCATCCCTCCGGGCCCTCGAAGAGCAGCGCCTCCCGGGTGTCGACTCCTCGGAAGCGGGTGTGCATCGGGAGGGCGACGACCCGGGCGGAGTCGAGCAGGTCTGCGAGCGGCGGGATCATGTGCCCATTCTGCTCTGCGGCAGCGCTCATGCGAGGTATCGGCTTTCGTGGGTCGGGCGCTCAGCCCAGCACCTTCTGCAGTTCGCCGAGGCGCTCTGCGGGATGGAACCCGAGCGCGGTGTTGACCGCGAGCATGTGCGTGTTCGACTCCGCGTTGAAGGTGTAGACCGCCGTCACCTCGGGCGCCTGGGTCTCCAGCATCCGCAGGTTCGCGAGCTTCACGGCGAGGCCCAGTCGGCGGCCCCGGTGCGGAGTCCGCACGAGCGTGCCCCACTGGTAGGCGTTTCCGTCATCGGTCGAGACCACGAGCTGGGAGTACGCGGCGGCGGAACCATCGGGCGCGAGCGCGATCGTGCCGAACGAGAGACGCCGTTGACGCTCGATCAGGTCATCGCTCTCACGGATGCTCGCGGAGTCCGGCGCCTGTTCCTCGATGTGCTTGTCGCCGACGGGCGCCTCGGTGTCGAGGGATGCGTCGAGGATCGCCCAGCGGTCGATGAGGTCCTCGGGGACGCGCCCCGTCCAACTCCGAATCCCGTAGGCCGGGGTGGCTGCCGCGACGGCATCCTCCAGGGGGCGAAGCGCGGAGCGGTCGGTGGGCAGATCGAGGCGGCTCATGACGTCGCCGAGCGCGAGCGTGTAGCCGTGGCGGCGAGCGAACTCGCGGCCCGGTGATCCCGCGCCGTCGATGCCGAGGGAGTGAGGCCACGCCGCAGCGGCATGGGCGGTGGTCCGTCCGGCTGCGACGGCTTCGTCTTCGAGCAATCCGAGTGCGCGGGATCCGACTCCCCGACGGCGATGCGCGAGGGGAACGCTGACCTGGAGGCGTGCCAGGTGCGTGTTGTCCTTGAGGGGGAGCGCGAGGCTGGCGGACCCGACGAGCGACTCGCCGTCGCAGACGAGGTACGCGCGTCGGTCGACCGTGGCGGACTTCTGCTGGAGCTCGGCGCGTGACTCCTCGAGAGTCCAGACGACTGCGTCGGCACCGCGGTCGGCACGTTCCGCAGCGGCATAAGCACCCCACCATGCGTCCACTGCCGTGGTGTCGAGCGGATTCACGCGGCGCAGGGTGAAGGGCATGGCTCCACGCTATCGAGTCGCCGAATCGGGAGCGCGCGCCACCCATCTATGTGTCATTGACAATGATGTGTAACACACACTAATGTCATCCGCATGAACGAGACGCTCGACACCCACCTGCAGGAGCTGCGGCGCGGCACGGTGGTGCTGGCCTGCCTGCAGCTGCTTCGTACAGCGGGATACGGCTACGGCCTGCTCGAGCAGCTCGACGCCCGCGGGTTCGCCACCGATGCGAACACGCTCTACCCGCTGCTGCGCCGTCTCGAGAAGCAGGGGTACCTCACGAGCGAGTGGAACACCGACGAGGCTCGGCCGCGCAAGTTCTACCGCACCTCCGAAGCCGGAACCCGGCTCGCCGACACACTCACCGACGAATGGCGCGCACTCACCGCGGCCATCGCCTCTCTCACCGCAGAGGAGAACTGACATGCCCAGCACCAGCACCGCCACCCTCACCGAGCGCTACATCAGCGCGACCGTCCGCAGCCTGCGCCCCGAGGCGCAGGACGATGTGCGGGCCGAGCTCGAAGCATCCATCGCCGATGCCGTCGAAGCCCGACGTGAGCAGGGCGAGGATCTTCGCGCCGCAGAGCGCGCTGTGCTCACCGATCTCGGTGACCCGGGCATCCTCGCGGCCGGGTACGCCGATCGTCCGCTCCACCTCATCGGACCCAAGTACTACCTGACGTGGTGGCGACTGCTGAAGATCCAGCTCTGGATCGTGCCGACGTTCGCGGCCATCGGCGTCGCGCTCGCGAAGATCCTCGAGTTCGCGACCATCGGGGAGACGATCGGCGCCGTGGTGGTCGCGATCATCATGTCGATCGTGCACGTCGGCTTCTGGACCACGCTCGTCTTCGCGGTGCTGGAGCGCACGGCGACCGACGCCGGAGCGACGTGGACCGTCGACCAGCTGCCGGAGCCCACAGACGAGGGCGCGGGGCGCAGCGAGGTCATCGGCTCGCTCGTCTTCCTGGCGCTCGCGGCCGGGGCGATCCTGTGGGATGCGCTGCGCGGATTCGTCCGCGACGACGGAGTGCCGGTGCCGATCCTCAACCCCTCTCTGTGGCCGGTCGGCATGACGGTGCTTCTGGTCCTCATGCTCGCCGAGGCGGCCCTGGCCATCGTCATCCGGCGGCAGCGTCGGTGGACGGTCGGCGCCGCGATCGTCAACACGATCCTCGCGGTGGCCTTCGTCGTCCCGGCGATGTATCTGCTGCTCTCGGGAGACCTGGTCAATCCGGGGTTCCTGCAGTATCTCGCCGTGGAGCACGCGGCGGAGATGGCGCAGGCCGACGCGGGGGCGGCGGAGCAGGGCGGAGTACTCCGCATCCTCTCGGTCATCCTCGGCGTGGTGATCGTCGGCAGCGGCCTCTGGGACATCGTCGACGGCTGGATCAAGGCGCTGCGCGCTCGCCGCTCGTGAGCGGCGGGCCCGTGTCCCGGTCGCACTTCGTGTCGTCCTTCGAGGGGAGGCGCGGCACGAACTGCGACCGGAACACCTCGTCGACGGAACGTGCGGGAATAGGCTGGATGCCGTGACCAGCGCATTCGTCTCCGACCTGTTCGACCCCGACGAATGGGTGCTCGCGCCCGGCGCCGAGGACTACACCGACATCACCGCCCACGTCACGCACGACGGCGGCGTCGCCCGCATCGCCTTCAACCGCCCCGAGGTGCGCAACGCGTTCCGTCCGCACACGGTCGACGAGCTGTATCGCGCCCTCGACATCGCCCGTCAGGATCCGCGGATCGGCGCCGTGCTGCTCACCGGCAACGGTCCGAGCCCGAAGGACGGCGGCTGGGCGTTCTGCTCCGGCGGCGACCAGCGCATCCGCGGACGGGACGGCTACAAGTACTCCGATTCCGCGACCGAGGTGGCCGACCCCGCGCGCGCCGGACGCCTGCACATCCTCGAGGTGCAGCGGCTGATCCGCTTCATGCCGAAGGTCGTCATCGCCGTCGTCCCCGGGTGGGCGGCCGGCGGAGGCCACTCCCTCCACGTCGTCTGCGACCTCACGATCGCCTCCGCCGAGCAGGCGCGCTTCAAGCAGACGGATGCCGACGTCGGCAGCTTCGACGCCGGGTACGGCTCCGCCTACATGGCCAGGCAGACCGGGCAGAAGTTCGCGCGGGAGGTGTTCTTCCTCGCCGAGGAGTACTCGGCGCAGCGGGCGTACGAGGCGGGAGCCGTGAACCGCGTCGTGCCGCACGACGACCTCGAGCGCGAGGCGCTGGCGATGGCCCGCACCGTGCTGACGAAGTCGCCCACCGCGATCCGGATGCTCAAGTTCGCGTTCAACGCGGTCGACGACGGGCTCGTCGGGCAGCAGGTCTTCGCCGGTGAGGCCACGCGTCTCGCCTACGGCACCGATGAGGCCGTCGAGGGCCGGGACTCGTTCCTCGAGAAGCGCGATGCCGACTGGTCGTCGTTCCCCTGGCACTACTGAGGCGCTGAGGGCACGGTCATGGTCGCGCTGATCCCGATGGATGCCGACGATCCGGCGCAGCTGCGGGACGCCCTGGCCCGTGCGCTCGACGGCGGACCGGCTCTCGGCTTCGGCATGCTCGCCGACGCACCGGACTGGGTGCCGGCGGGCACCGCCGTCGTCATCGCGACGTCGGGGTCGAGCGGCATCCCGAAGCGGGTCGCCCTGAGCGGGGAGGCGCTGCGGGCGAGCGCCGAGGCCACGGCGCAGCGCATCGGGTCCGGGCGCTGGCTGCTTGCGCTTCCGGGCGGCTACGTCGCCGGCCTGCAGGTCGTGGTCCGGTCCATCCTCGCTGGGACGGAGCCGGTCGCGCTCGACGGACGTTTCTCGCCCGAGGCCTTCGCCGAGGCGACGATGTCTCTGCTGCGGCCCACGCCGGGCGACGGCATCCCCGAGCTCTTCACGTCTCTCGTGCCGGCGCAGCTCTCCACCCTGCTCGATGCGGCGGCCGACGTCCCCGTGCTCGCGGCGCTCCGCGCCTATCGCGCGATCCTCGTGGGAGGCCAGGCGCTTCCGGAACCGTTACGCGATCGGGCGGCCGACCTCGGCGTCCGGCTCGTGCGCACATACGGATCGACCGAGACGAGCGGCGGATGCGTCTACGACGGCGTCCCGCTCGACGGCGCCCTCGTGCGCGCGGTCGACGGCGAGCTGCGCATCGCCGGTCCCATGCTCGCCGACGGATACATCGGCGACGGCGCGCTGACGGCCAGGAACTTCGTGCGCGACGAGCACGGCATCCGCTGGTATCGCACCGGCGACCTCGGCCTCGTGGAGGACGGGGTGGTGCGGGTGCACGGCCGCGCAGACAACGTGATCGTGTCGGGCGGGATCAACGTCTCCCTCGATCGCGTCGAGCGGATCGTCCGCAGTGTGCCTGGGCTGAGCGGTGCGGTCGTCGTCGGAGTCGATGACGAGCGGTGGGGAGAGGCCTCGGTCATCGTCGCGGCACGAGGCGAGGCCCTGCGCCGCAGTGAGGCCGAGCAGCTCGCGCACGCCAGGGATGCCGTCGCGGAGCAGCTCGGCAAGCATGCGCGTCCTGCGCGGCTGATCCTCGTCGACGAGTTGCAGCTGCTCGCCTCGGGCAAGCCCGATCGCGAAGCGATCCGCCGGGTGGTCGCCGAGCTGCACTGACGGACGCGGGCTGCCGTCGATGCGGTGCGGCGCGCTCTCGGGGGTGGCATCTCGTCGGTCGGCGACCCGGCGTCCTGACAGACTGAGGCATGGCCACCTACACCCACGGGCATCACGAGTCCGTCCTCCGCTCGCACAACGTCCGTGACATCGCGAACTCGGCGGCGTACCTTCGACCGCATCTGCACGACGGCACCCGGCTGCTCGACGTGGGCGCGGGGCCTGGGAGCATCACGGTCGACTTCGCGTCGGTGGTCGCGCACGTGACCGCGACCGAGATCGACGAGGCCGCGCTGTCGCTCTCGCGGGACCTGGCCACCGAACGGGGCCTGACGAACCTCGACTTCTCCGTCGAGGACGTGCACGGCCTGAGCTTCGCCGATGACAGCTTCGACGTCGTGCACGCGCACCAGGTGCTGCAGCACGTCGCCGATCCCGTGCAGGCGCTGCGCGAGATGCGCCGCGTGACCGCGCCCGGTGGCGTCGTGGCGGTACGCGATGCCGACTACGCGGGCTTCCTGTGGTTTCCGGCCATCCCGGAGCTCGACCGGTGGCTCGACCTGTATCGCCGCGCAGCGCGGGCGAACGGCGGGGAGCCGGATGCCGGTCGCCGGCTGCTCTCCTGGGCGCGCGCGGCGGGCTTCGAGGAGGTCGAGGCGACGGCATCCACCTGGTGCTACGCGACTCCGGAGCAGCGAGCGTGGTGGGGTGGGATGTGGGCCGACCGCATCCGCGAGTCCGCCCTCGCGCGGCAGCTCGTCGACTCGGGCATGGCCACCGCGGAAGACCTCGACGACATCAGCGAGGCGTGGAGGCGCTGGGCCGCGGACGGCGACGGGTGGTACCTCGTTCCGCACGGAGAGATCATCGCGCGCGCCTGAGACGGCGGAGCGGCGGCGCGCCCGCGGATACATCTGCAGGCGGATGCCGGGAGCGCGCCGTGCCGCGTAGCGTAGGGGAGTGATCCGCCCGCTCTCGCGCACCGCGCTCACCCTCGACATCGTGGGCGCGGCGGTGCTCTTCCTTCTGCTCACGCCGCTGTCGCTGGCCTTCTACGGACCGTCGACCGGCAGCCTCGCCGTGCAGGGAGCCGCGGCCGCCGCCGTGATCGGTGCGGGTCTGCTCATGTTCGGCGGCGTGGCGATCGGCCGACTCTCTCCCGCGCTCGCGTTGATCGCGGCCTGGGTGGGCGCCGTGCTCCAGATGCTCGCGGGTTTCGGTCCCCTTCCGATCGATCTGGCGATCCTTCTCGTGCTGTACGCGACCTCGGCGTGGGGTTCCCGCACCGTCCTGTGGTGGGGTTTCGGCTCCGCGCTGTTCGGCGGTCTCGTCGCGGCAGTCTTCCTGGTCTTCGTGAGCGGGGCATCGTTCGGCACAGGCAGCGGATGGGACCAGCTGACGGCGGGCACGCTGCTGCTGGCTCTCTCGATCCTCGCTCTCGGGTTCGCCTGGGTCTGCGGTCTGCTGTGGCGCGTGGTGCTGCGCGCTCGCCGCACCCGCACGGCCCAGCTGCAGGCCGAATCCCTCGCCGCCGAGGAGCAGGAGCGCGTGCGCATCGCGCGCGACATGCACGACATCGTCGCGCACTCGCTCGCCGTCGTCATCGCCCAGGCCGACGGAGCGCGCTACGCCGCGGCGGTGAAGCCGGAGATGGCGACGGAGGCGCTCGGCACCATCGCGCAGACCGCGCGCGGAGCGCTCAGCGACGTGCGTCTGCTGCTCACGCAGCTGCGCCATCGGCAGGGCGACGGTCCGCAGCCCACGCTCGCCGACCTCGAGACCCTGTTCGCGCAGGTGCGCCAGGCAGGCATCGAGCCCCGCATCACGGTCGACCCGACGCCGCCGGGAGAGCCGCCGGGGGCCATCCAGCTCGCTGTCTACCGCATCCTGCAGGAGGCGCTGACGAACAGCATCCGCCACGGCGACGGCGCCGTCGACGTGCACCTCGCCTGGCTGCCCGACCGGGTCGAGATCCAGGTCCGCAACGCGGTCGGGTCCGCGTCGTCGCAGTCGAGCGGCGGACACGGCGTCATCGGCATGCGCGAGCGGGCACAGCTCGTGGGCGGTAGCCTTCAGGCGGAGCGGGAGGGCGCGCAGTTCGTCGTGCGCGCGACGCTCCCGATCGGAGAAGTTGCATGATCAGGGTCGTACTCGTCGATGACCAGGCGCTGTTCCGCGCCGGCATCCGGATGCTCATCGCCTCGCAGCCCGACCTCGACGTGGTCGGGGAGGCGGGCAACGGGCAGGAGGCCGTCGAGCTCGTCCGCTCGGTGCGTCCGGACGTCGTGTTGATGGACATCAGGATGCCGGTCATGGACGGCCTCGCCGCGACCGCAGAGATCCTCAACCAGCCCGATCCGCCGCGCATCGTCATGCTCACGACGTTCGACCTCGACGAAGCCGCGGCGCGCGCCATCCGGCAGGGGGCGAGTGGCTTCCTGCTGAAGGACGCCGACCCCGAGTTCCTGCTCGCCGCGATCCGCACCGTGCACTCCGGGTCGAGCGTGATCGCGGCATCCGCGACTCGCGAGCTGTTCCAGCACTTCGCCGAAGCGCCCAAGCCGGTCCCGCCGCAGTTCGCCGCGCTGACCGACCGGGAGCAGGAGATCTTCGCCCTCGCCGCACGCGGCCTGTCGAACTCCGAGATCGCGGCACGTGAGTACCTCAGTGAGGCGACGGTGAAGACGCACATCAGCCGCATCCTCACCAAGCTCGCGCTTCGCGACCGGGTGCAGCTCGTCGTGTTCGCGTTCGAGCACGGCCTGGCCTGACCCTCTCACTCTCCACTCAGCGCGAGCCACCCCTTTTCGCGCGAGCCACCCCCTTCGGGCGTGCCCGGAAGGGGGTGGCTCGCACAGAAGGGGGTGGGTCGGCGAGCGGGCGGATCATCCTCGCGATGTACGAGGATGCGCCGTCAGGGCGACGCGCCGAGAACGGCGCCGGAAATAGCGTCGATGGCATGGAGATCACGACCACCGACCTGGGCCTCGCCGCCCGCGTCCAGCACCTCACGAAGACGTACGGCTCGGGAGAGGGCACGGTCCACGCCCTCGACGACGTCAGCGTCGGAATCCGCCGCGGTCAGTTCACCGCGATCATGGGTCCGTCCGGATCCGGCAAGTCGACGCTCATGCACATCATGGCCGGGCTCGACACCCCGACCGACGGACGCGTCTGGATCGGCGACACCGACATCACGGGCCTCGGAGACGTCGACCTCACCGTCCTGCGCCGCCGTCGCGTCGGCTTCATCTTCCAGGCGTTCAACCTCGTCCCGACTCTCACGGCGATGGGGAACGTCCTGCTGCCGTTCGAGCTCGACGGCCGCCGCCCGAGCGCGATCGAGAAGGCGCGCATCGACGGCCTCGTCGAGACGCTCGGACTCGGACCCCGGCTGAACCACCGACCGCATCAGCTGTCGGGCGGGCAGCAGCAGCGCGTGGCCATCGCCCGGGCCCTCGCCACCGCGCCCGACCTCGTGTTCGCCGACGAACCCACCGGGAACCTCGACTCGCAGACGGGGCGCGAGGTGCTGCAGCTGCTCGCCGCCGCCAGCCGCGAGCACGGTCAGTCCATCGCGATGGTCACCCACGACGCGATCGCGGCGAGCTACGCCGATCGCGTGCTGTTCCTCGGGGACGGCCGCATCGTCGCCGACCACCCCCGGCAGAGCGCCGAGGAGATCTCGGCCTACATGCTCGCCGCCGAGGTGACGGCATGACCGCCGTGGCCGAGCCGCTCACGCACACCATCGTCCCCGAGACGGCTGCCACCGCACCGCGCCTCGCCTGGCTCCGCGATCGCGGCATGGGTGCGAGCGTCCTCGTCGCCGCGCTGTCGGCAGGTTTCGGCGTCGTGCTCGTCGAGACGACCGCGTATCTCGGCGCGGTACTGCAGGCGGACCCGTTCATCGGCGACAGCGAGAGTCTCGCCCTCGTCGTCGGCATCCTCTCCGTCCTGCTGACGGGGGTGGCGATGTACGTCGCGGCCATCGTCACCGCCAACACGTTCTCGACGATCATCGCGGGGCGTACGCGGCAGATCGCCCTCATGCGCCTGATCGGCGCCTCGGCGCGCTCGCAGCGCGCGGAGGTGGGAAGACAGGGGCTCATCGTCGGCGTGATCGGCGCGCTGCTCGGACTCGTGGCAGGCATCGCGCTCGCTGCCGTGGGCGTGCAGATCGGATCACAGCTGATCGGCGCCTCGCCCGAGACCTTCACCCTCGTGCAGCCCTTCGTCGCGCTTCCGGTCATCGGCGTCGCGCTCACGACCTGGCTCGCGGCCTGGGCCGGATCGCGCCGCGTGCTGACCGTCACTCCGCTGCAGGCGATCGGCGGATCCGTCGAGCGCACACATGACGAGGTCTCGCGCCCCAGCCGCCACATCGGCGCCTGGATCCTGCTCGTCACGGGGGCCGTTCTGCTCGCCGCAGGCGTCGGCCTCGGTCTGCTGCACCCGGTGGGCGTCGTCGTGGCGTTCTTCGGCGGAGTCCTGTCGTTCACGGGGCTCGCGACCGGCTCCGTGCTGTTCATGCCGCCCGTGCTGCGACTGGTCGGTCGGATGTTCGGCTCGAGCGCCACCGCGCGGCTCGCCGCCGAGAATGCGCTGCGCTACCCCGAGCGGTCGTCACGAATGACGATCGGCGTGGTCATGGGTGTCACGCTCGTCACGCTGTTCGCCGTCGCCCTGGAGTCGGTCAAGCAGATGATGATCGGCCAGTCGGGCGGAGAGGTGCCGCCCGAGTTCTTCGCGCCCTATGACGCGTTCGCCGGCGTCATGATGGTGCTCGTCGCGGTGTCGGCGGTGATCGCTGCGGTCGGTCTCGTGAACCTGCTGACGATCGGTGTCGTACAGCGCCGCCGCGAGCTGGGACTGCTGCGGTCGATCGGACTCTCGAACCGCCAGGTGCGCCGTATGGTGCTGCTCGAGGCGACGCACATCACGGTCGCGGCGACCCTCACCGGCCTGGTGCTCGGCGTGGTCTACGGCTGGATCGCCGCCCAGTCGCTGCTGGGCTCGGTGCCGACCTACCCCGACTTCGCCCCCGCAGGGCTGGTCGCGCCGCACGTGCCGTGGCTCCCGGTCGTCATCATCGTCGTCGCCACGGCGGTGCTGACCCTCGTCGCGGCTGCCGCACCGACGAGGCTCGCGACCCGGGTCGCCCCGGTCGAGGCGCTCGCCGCCGACTGAGCGTCATCTTCCGTCACCCTCGCCCTCTCACGGAGGGCGGGGGTGACCTCGCGCTCTAGGCTGGACGGATGCCGACTCCCTTCGACCAGTCCACGTATCAGGTGCGCCTCGACTGGGGCGTCGAGGGTCTCGGACGGTTGGCCCCGGCCGACGTCGTCGTGGTGGTCGACGTGCTGCGCTTCTCGTCGACGGTGGCGGATGCCGTCGCCTCCGGCGCGACCGTGTCGCTCGCCGACGCGGGGGAGTGGTCGCGCAACGGCGCTGCTGTGGCCGCTGTGGCGGAGGGGGCGACGGTCCTCCTCGGCAGCGTGCGCAACGCGGGTGCCGTCGCGCGGGCGATCGCCGTCGAGCAGGAGCGGCGCCAGGCCCGCACGTCGGTCGCCGTGATCGCGGCGGGCGAGCTCGACAGCACGGGGGGACTCCGCTTCGCCGTGGAGGACCACCTCGGCGCAGGTGCGGTCATCGCCGCCCTCACCGATGTGGGCATCGACCACACCGCTCCGGATGCCGCGGTCGCGGCCGAGGGGTTCCGCGCTCTCCGCCGCGCGCTGCGTCACATGCTCAGCGCGAGCGGGTCGGCGCGCGAAATCGCCGCCGGCGTGCCCGCCACCGACCGCATGACGGCGGCGGGCCTGACACCGACCACTGCCGCGGACGCCGCCGAACTCGACGCGATCGACGCGGTTCCGGTGCTGCGCGACGGGGTGTTCGTCGCCTTCGCGTGAGTCTGGCGACCGATCGGCCGACCTGGTCGTAGGGTCGGGGCATGAGGTTCGTCCCCGCCTTCATCCTCGACGCCGTGTTCGTGCTCGTCTTCGCCGTGATCGGGCGAGCGTCTCATCAGGAGGACGCCGCGGGCTTCCTCGTCACGGCCTGGCCGTTCCTCGTGGCGCTGCTGCTCGGGCACCTCGTGGCTGCGCTGCTGCCCGGTCGCCCTCGGCGGCCATGGTCGTTGGCGTGGGGCGCTGTGGTGTGGGTCGTGACCGTCGTGGGCGGAATGCTCCTGCGCGTCGTCTCGGGCGACACGGCGCAGGTCGCGTTCATCATCGTCGCGACACTGGTCCTCGGGGTGCTGCTGGTCGGGTGGCGTGCCGTCGCAGCACTCCTCCGCCGTCGCTCAAGTGCGCGGGCGGCTTCGGCTCCTGCCGGTGACGGTGGAGCGCTCGACGGCGTGAGCGGGCACGCGGGTGCCGCGGCGCTCGACGACACCGGTGCATCCGAGCCTGCGGCGCCGGACGAGGGAACCGTGGAGCACGATCGCGATCCTCGTCGCGACTGAGCACGGCGACCCGCGCGCGGTCAGCGCGACATCTGCGCCGCGAGCCGTGTGTCGGCCGTGATCTCACGGCGCGTCCATGAGAAGAGGTGACGCGCGTCGAACGTGCGCGAGCAGCGGGCGCACGACGTCGCGCGCGATGGCCGCCGGTGGCGGTAGGTCACGTGTCCGGCGGGACACCGCCCCACCCAGGGCGCGAGTTCGACGGCGGTCTCGCCGTGGTGCGTGGTGCCGCCGACGTAACCGAGATCGCGCGCCACGCGCTTCCACACCGGGCCGTGCGCGGCGGCGTGACCCGCGAGAGCATGGGCGACCTCGTGCAGCAGCACCTGGTGGATCTCGTCGTCGTCGAACCGGGCAGCCAGGTACCGCGACACCGTGATGCGCTTCTTCGAGTAGTCGCACTGGCCCGCGCGACGCTTCGCATGGTCGAACCCGAACGACCAGCTGTCGTCGAGATGCATCGAGATGAGTGCTTCGCCCCAGACGCGCACCCGGTCAAGTTCCGCCATGCGCTCAGGCTAAGCCATGCCGCCGACATCTCGGGGGCATCCGCACGCGGACGCCGCCGCACGGCATCCTTCCACCGAAGGCCGACCGGGGTCAGCCCGCGAGCAGCTCCGACGAGCGACGGCGCTCGGCCGCCTCGATCGCGAGCAGCACGGTCTCGAGCTCGCGGTCATCGGCTCCGGCCTCGCGACGCAGGAAGAGCGACTGCTTGAAGCTCTCGCGCGCCGTCTCGTAGTCGCCGGCCTCGTAGGCGTTGCGCCCGTGGTGGTGGTACGCGAACGCCGCGATCGACAGCCACCGCTGCCCCTCCGCCTCGGTCGCGCAGGTCGCCAGCTCCTGCTCGGCGGCGGCGTGCGCTCGGCGGTGCTGCAGCACGGTCGCGTGCAGCACGCGGGCGCGCAGCACGTCCTTGCGAGTGCCGGCCATGCGTGCCTGACGCACGGTCTCGTCGGCGACCGCGAGAGCGTCGTCGAGGCGATTCAGCACCTTCAGCAGCCACACTCGCTCCAGCAGGGCGGGAAGGCTGCGCTGATCCGAGATCTCCTCCAGGCGTGCCGCGCATTCATCGAGATCGACCAGTTCGCGAAGACTCTCGTGGTCGTATCCACGGATGAAACTCATTGCTCTCCTCTCGCAGCATCCCCCGACCAGTGTGCCCTCCGTCGGCGTCGCAGCCGGGGCGGCGCGCCCCGAGTCGCCGCATCCGATCGAGCGGTCGATGCTCAGCGCAGGAAGAGCGAGGCGTCCGGACGCGGCGAGGCCACGGCATCCGCGTCCGTCACGACGCGCGCGCCCTGGATGAACGACGCCACCTCCGCACCCTGTGCGATCTTCGCCGGGTGGGGGCCGGCGGCCAGCATCCGCGGGAGCCATTCCGTCGGCAGGGGAGAGGCGGATGCCGCGATGACGAGATTGCCGAAACGGCGGCCCTTCAGCACCTGGGTGTCGGCGAGGATGCCGATCTCGGGCAGCACCTCGGCGATCGTGGCGACCTGACGGCGCGCGAACGCGAGACCCGGGCCGTCGGCGACGTTCACGAGCAGCACCCCCGTCGGGGCGAGCAGGGTGCGCAGCTCGCGGTAGAACTCGACGCTGGTGAGGTGGGCGGGGGTCTGCGCGCCGGAGTACACGTCGGAGACGACGAGGTCGCACGATCCCTGCAGCGCGGCGGGCAGGCGGCCGACACCTTCCCTGGCATCGCCGATGCGCACCCGGATCGCCGCATCGCGGGGGAGGGGAAGATGCTCCTTCACGAGAGCGGCGAGCGGCGCCTCCAGCTCGATGACCTGCTGTCGCGAGCCGGGCCGCGTCGCCGCCACGTAGCGGGGGATGGTGAGCGCGCCGGCGCCGAGGTGCACCGCGGTGAGCGGTCCTTCGGGCAGTTGATCGATCACCGCGCCCATCCGCACGATGTACTCGAAGTGCAGGTGGGTGGGGTCGTCGAGGTCGACGTGCGACTGCGGGGTGTCGTCGACGATGAGCTCGAAGCCGCTCGTGAAGTCGGAGGGGACGATGCGGGCGATGCCGCCGTGGTCGAGCCGGACCTGCGGATGCTCGGTGTCGCGCGCTCTCGTCCTGCCCATGCTCCGAGACTACGCGTTCACTCGAGTCGATCAGCGGGACTGCTTGCCCACCGAGCACGTCTCCTGGTCGACGCTCTGCCCGGAGATCTCGGGAGGCAGTGTCGCACGCGGAGCCTCCGTCGGCGCGGGTGTGGCCGGAGCTTCCTCGGTGGGAGCGGGCTCGGTCAGTTCCACCCCTGAGTTCGTCGCCACGTCGCCCGACAGCGAGACCGGCTCGCCCGCCGCGAGCGCCGCCCAGAGGGGCTCTGCCGCCCGCTCATCGGGCACCACCTTGATGCCCGGGTTGTCGGGGTCGTCGAGGTTGGGGTACTGCACGAACACGAAGTCCGAGAACCGCACGTCCTTGAGCGCGAGAGCGAGCTGGCTGAGCGTCAGCGGGTTGTACAGCGACTGGCTCGGGACGATGTTGTCGGCGACCGTGTTCGCGAGCCGCAGCACGGTCGAGGGATCGGTGAGCGTCTCGGCGCTGAGGATCTTCTTCGCGAGTCGCGACATGTACTGCTGCTGATTGGAGATGCGGGCGAGGTCGCTCTCGTCGCCGACGCCGTGGCGGGTGCGGATGAAAGCGAGCGCGTCGGCACCCGAGACCGTATGGGTGCCTACGGGGAGGTCGATGCCGGCCTGGGGGTCGCGGATCCCCTCGCCGGCGACGCACACCTCGACGCCGCCGATCGCGTCGGTGATCTCGATCACGCCGTCGAAGCTGATCTTCGCGGCGAACTCGATCGGGATGCCGCTGAGGTCGGTGATGGTCTTCGCGATGCACGAGACGCCTGCGTGGTCGAACAGGGAGTTCATCGGCGCCTTCGACATCGACGAGGCGGTCGACCCGTCATCCCGCGTGCACTCGGGGACGCGCACCATCAGGTCGCGGGGGAACGACACCACGGTGACGTTGCGGGGCGCGGCCGACACGTGCACCAGCAGGTTGACGTCGTTGCGGATGCCGTCGTCTGCCTCCTCGCACCGCTCTCCGAGGAGCTGGGTGGTGATCTCGCCGCACTCGTCGGTCCCCACGACGAGGATGCTGAACGCTTGGTCGTCCGGGTAAGCGCCGAGCGCCGGGGGAGCGGCGTCGCCGCCGTCCTCGAGTGCGACAGCGCCGTCGCCGGTGCGGTTGAGGAGGTCGGCCGCGACGAATCCGCCCACTGCGATCGCCGATACCAGAAGCACGCTGAGCGAGATGCCCAGGAACTTCAGGAAGGATGAGAGCGCCGTGGGCGTCGGCAGGGTCGCGTGGCGTGCGACGGTCGATCGTCTCGTGTCGTCGAGGGCGCCTGACATGCGGCAGAGCCTACCCGGCGAGCCTGACGAAGCCCGATGTTACGGGTGCATGACGTTTCCGGGAGGAACTTGCAGGGAATTAGTTAGTCGTGAATACTTTTTCCTACGTGGTAGGCAGCACCCGATGCCGCCAGGACGTTCAAAGAGGAGATCCCTGATGCACAAGCGCATCCTTCCGGTCGTGGCGCTCGGCGCCGTGGCCACCCTGGGCCTGGCGGCCTGCGCCGGCGGAGCCGGTGACGACAACGGCGGAGCGGTCGACGGCGAAGGCCAGGAGCTCACCGTCTGGATCATGAAGGGCACCAACCCCGACTCCAGCGCCTTCTATGACGAGGTCTCGAAGGCCTTCGAGGACGAGACCGGCGCGACCGTCAAGATCGAGGAGATCCAGTGGGCGGACGCCCACGACCGGTTCGTGACCTCGATCGCCGGCGGCACCACCCCCGACATCGCCGAGACCGGCACCACCTGGACCGCCGAGTTCGCCGACGCCGGCGCACTCGAGCCGCTCGACGAGTACGTCGACGCCGAGAAGGGCCTGCGCGACGACCTCGTCGAGGGCCTCGCGGTCGCCGGCACCTACGACGACGAGCTGTACGGCATGCCCTGGTACGCCGGCGTCCGTTCGCTCGTCTACCGCACCGACGTGTTCGAGGAGCTCGGTCTCGAGGCTCCGAAGACGTGGGACGACATCGTCGCCGCCGGTGAGGCCATCAAGGCCGCCAAGCCCGACATGCTGCCGTTCCCGGTTCCCGGTGACGCCGAGTTCCAGGTCTACCCCTGGGTCTGGGGCGCCGGCGGCGAGGTCGCCACGCAGGACGGCGGCGAGTGGACCAGCGAGCTGGACAGCGAGGAGTCGCAGGCGGGTATCGAGTTCTACACCGGACTCGCGACCGAGCACGGCTTCTCCTCCGCCGGTGCGACCACCTGGAAGGAGACCGACCTCCGCGACGCCTTCACGCAGGGCAACGTCGCGATGATGCTCTCCGGCTCGTGGACGCCCAAGGCCCTCATCGAGGCCAACCCCGACCTCGACGGCAAGATCGGCGCGGCCGTGATCCCCGGTGAGGACGGCGGCATCGCCCCGTCCGTGCTCGGCGGCTCGCACCTGTCGGTGTTCAACACGACGAAGAACGCCGACCTCGCGTGGCAGTTCGTCAAGCTCATGACCACCGGCGAGTTCGCCGAGAAGTGGGCGGACGAGACCGGCTACTTCCCCGGCGTGCAGTCGGCGATGGAAGAGGCCCTCGCCTCGACCGACCCGCTCGTCGCTCCGTTCGCGGAGCAGATGGTCGAGGGCGGCGCTTCCGTGCCGGTCACCCCGAACTTCGGCGCCGTCCAGGCCAAGAAGACGACCAACGCCATGATCCAGGCCATCCTCAGCGGGCAGAAGGACGTCGCAACGGCGACGAAGGATGCCGCTGCTGAGATGACCGAGCTGCTCAACCAGTAAGACAGTTAGGCAATATCACCCCATGTCGATGGTGCACGCGCCACTGCCGGTCACGGAGGCGGAGTCCAGCTCCGCCCCCGTGGCCGGCGGCCGGCCGAAGAAGCGAGGCCTCTCGCTGATCACGGCTCGCCCCTGGCTCCTTCTCGCTCCCGGGCTGATCATCCTCGCGGTGCTCATGCTCTGGCCGCTCGTCCAGGTGGTCATCTACTCGCTGCAGGACTACGGTCTGCGTGAGATCAACACGGGGGAGAGCAACTGGATCGGCCTCGGGAACTACGTCGAGGCGCTCACCAATCCGACCCTGTGGACGGTGGTGCTGCCGAACACCGTCGGCTTCGCAGCCGTCGCCGTGTTCGTCACGGTCGCCGTGGGCACGCTCGTGGCCCTGCTGCTCGCGCGCCTCGGCCCGGTGTGGCGCACCATCGTCTCCAGCTGCATCATGGTCGCGTGGGCGATGCCCGCGGTCACGGGCACGTATGTGTGGACCTTCATCTTCGATGCCGACCGCGGCATCTTCAACACGGTGCTGCAGAACCTCGGCCTGATCGACGGAGCGGTGAACTGGTTCACGAACCAGTGGTCCTTCTACGGCATCGTGCTCCTCAACGTCGTGCACCACGGCTTCCCGTTCGTCGCGATCACCGTTCTCGCAGGCCTCCTCGGCGTCTCCAAAGAGATGCTCGAGGCCGCCGCCCTCGACGGGGCGAACGCCTGGACGCGCTTCTGGAAGATCATCTTCCCGACCCTCAAGCCCGTCTTCTCGGTCGTCATCATCCTGTCGACGATCTGGGACTTCAAGGTCTTCGCGCAGGTCTACCTCATGCCCGGCGGAGGCGGAGGCAACAGGCAGGTCCTCAACCTCGGCGTCTGGTCGTACGTGGAGTCCTTCGGGCAGAACCGCTACGGCTTCGGCGCGGCGCTCGCCGTGCTGCTCACGCTCGTGCTGATCGGCATCACGATCGTCTACATCCGATCCCTCATGAAGGAGGACGAGCTGTGAACCCGCGCCCCAGGCTCCGCTCGCGCATCGGCGTCGGGATCGGCGTCGCCGCCGTCCTGATCTTCACGCTGTTCCCTGTCTACTGGATGGTCTCCAGCGCCTTCGACAAGAAGGCGTCGTCGGGAGGTCAGTCGCTCCTGCCGCAGGAGTTCAGCTTCGACAACTTCGCCTTCGTCCTGACCGAGGGCGGCTTCGGCACGTACCTCCGCAACTCGGCGATCGTGGCGCTCGTGACCGTGCTCGTGAGCGCGCTCGTGTGTCTGCTCGCCGCCGTCGCGGTCGCGCGGTTCAAGTTCAAGTTCCGCACGACGATCCTCATGATGATCCTCGTGGTGCAGATGGTGCCGCTCGAGGCGCTCGTGATCCCCCTCTTCCTGCAGGTCAAGAGCCTCGGCCTGCTCAACAGCATCCTCGGCCTCATGGTCGTGTACGTGGCGCTCTCGCTCGCGTTCGGCATCTGGATGCTGCGCGGCTTCGTCGCCGCGGTGCCCGTCGAGCTCGAGGAGGCCGCGTACATCGACGGCGCGAGCTGGTGGCGCATGTTCCGCTCGATCCTGCTGCCGCTCGTGATGCCGGGTCTCGTCGCGACCAGCATCTTCAGCTTCATCACGGCGTGGAACGAGTTCATCTTCGCGATGACGATCCTCGGCGCTCAGACCGATCAGTACACGGTGTCGATCGGACTCAAGTCGTTCTTCGGTCTGTACGCCAACGACTGGGGCAGCATCATGGCCGCCTCGACCATCATCACGGTCCCGGTCATGATCTTCTTCGTCATCGTGCAGCGGCGCCTGTCGGCAGGCATGGTCGCGGGAGCGGTGAAGGGATGACCGACGAACTCGAGCGCCTCGCGAACGGCGTGCTCTGGCCGGGATTCTTCGGAACCGAGGCGCCGGAGTGGCTGCTCGCCGAGCTCCGTGACGGCCTCGCCGGAGTGGTGTACTTCGGTCAGAACGTGGGCGACGGACTCTCCGAGCTGAGCGATGCGATCCTCGCGGCGAACCCTGTCGCGCTGATCGGCATCGACGAGGAGGGCGGCAGCGTCACGCGTCTCGAGTCGGCGACGGGATCGACCCTGCCCGGAGCCGCCCAGCTCGGCCGCGTCGACGACATCGAGGCGACGAGGGCGACCGGTGCGGAGCTCGCCAGGCGGGTCGCCGCGATCGGCGGCAACGTCGTGCTCGGACCCGTTGCCGACGTCAACACCGACCCGCGCAACCCCGTGATCGGCGTGCGGTCGTTCGGCAGCGACGAGGCGCTCGTCTCCCGCCACGTCGTGGCCGAGGTCGACGGCATCCAGTCCGGCGGTGCGGCCGCGTGCGTCAAGCACTTCCCCGGGCACGGCGACACGCACCTCGACTCGCACCATTCGCTGCCCGAGATCTCCCTCGACATCGAGGAGTTCGAGCGCGTGCACCTCGCACCGTTCCGCGCCGCGATCGAGGCCGGTGTCGACAGCATCATGACCGCGCACATCGTCGTGCCCGCATGGGGCGACGAACCGGCCACGCTCAATCCGCGCGTGCTCGGGATGCTGCGCGACTGGGGCTTCGACGGGGTCATCATCACCGATGCCCTCGACATGGCCGCCATCCGCGAGACCGTGGGTCTCGGCGGGGGAGCGGCGCGTGCCCTCGCGGCCGGCGCCGACCTGCTCTGCATCGGCAACCCCACCAACCCCGGAGACGCTGCGGCCTCCGACCAGGACGAGCGCGACTTCCACGCGGCTCGCGACGGCATCGTCGCCGCACTGCGTGACGGGTCGCTGTCTCGTGAGCGCGTCGAGGAGGCCGCCCGTCGAGTGGCTCGTCTCGCACAGACCCTGCAGGAGAGGGATGCCGCGACGCGGCCCTCGGCGGCCTTCGACGCCGCCGAGATCGTCGGCAGGGCTGTCACCGGCGCCGAGGGCGCGGCGCAGGCCCTGTCCGTCGTCGACGCCCGGCGCCGCTCCTCGCTCGCGGTCGACAGCGCCGCAGGCTACGTCGCGGCCGCACTGGCGGGTGACGGCCACCGGGTGCGTCTCGACGTGGCGCGGACGTCTGTCGAGGAGCAGGATGCCGCGCTCGACGCGGCTGTCTCCGCCGACGGTCTCACCGTGCTGCTGATCGATCGACCCGACGCCGATCCCGCCCAGCGCGACCTCGTGGAGCGCGTCGCGCGGCGCGACCCCGAGGCGGTCGTCGTGAACGTCGGGCTGGTGCCCGAGGAGGCCTTGCCGCTGCCCGTCGTCGAGGTCGGAGCGGCCAGCAGGGTCGGCGCCGAGGTCGCGCGGGCGCGTCTGAGCGCATCATCCGTTCCCCTCATTTCGTCATCGGAGGGTGCAGAACGCCCCGTCTGAGGCAGGATGGCACCGTGGACGCTGACGTTCTCGCGCTGGTGCGCCGATCCGTTCCCCGACTGAGTGCTGCAGAGGCGCGCGTCGCGGAGACGATACTCGGCGACCCCACGCTCGTCGTCGACCTCACCATCAACGACCTCGCCCGGCTGTGCAGCACCTCGCTGTCGACCGTCGCGCGGTTCGCGCAGTCGCTCGGGTTCAGCGGCTACCGCGAGCTGCGCGTGGCGGTCGCCCGCACCGTGACGCTCGCTCAGGCCCAGCAGGCGCGATTCGGCCTCGACACGACCGCGATCGACCGAGACGACGAACCGGCCGCGATCGCCGCCAAGCTCGCCGCCCAGGAGATCGACGCGATCGAGAAGACCGCGCGCGGCCTCGACGCGACGGCCCTCGACCGTGCGGCCCTGGCCATCGTGGGCGCCCGGCACATCGAGATCCTCGGCCAGGCGTCGTCGTCGCTCACCGCCCAGGACCTGCAGCAGAAGCTCTCCCGCATCGGGTGCTCGGCCGCGCACTCGTCCGACCCCCACCTGTCGCTCACCGCGGCCTCGATCCGCACTGCGGACGACGTCGTCGTCGCGATCTCGCACGGGGGCGAGACGCAGGAGGTCGTGCGGGGCGTCGAGGTCGCCAGGGATGCGGGGGCTCTCACCGTCGCGATCACGAGCGTCTCGGATTCGTCTCTCGCCATCGCCGCCGACGTCGTGCTGCTGACCTACGCGCAGGAGTCGCCGTTCCGCATGGCGGCGATGTCGAGCCGCATCGCACAGCTCGCGCTCGTCGACATCCTGTTCGTGCGGGTCGTGCAGCATCGAGGCGAGCCGGTCGTCATCCCCCTGCAGCTCACGCACGAGGCCGCCGCGCCTCGACGCCGCGCATCCGGTCGCTGAGTCCTCATTCGCGGTCAGTCGATACCCGATTGAGATAAATCGGTGATTGGCATCCGTGGATCCGCTGGGTAGCTTCGAAGGAATCACCGTGAGCCGGGGCGAACACTCCCCGATCGCGCAATGCAGCGCCCCACAGGGAAGGTCATTCTTCACATGCACCACTCGATCACACGCCGGCGAGGTCTCATCGCCGTCTCCGGAGCCGTTCTCGCGGCGCTGGTCCTCTCAGGATGCGTCGCCAGCCAGCGCGGCGACGGCGACGGCGGAGCATCCGGCGACGTCGACGGCACGTTCGTCTTCGCGGCGTCGTCCGACCCGGCCAGCCTCGACCCCGCGTTCGCGCAGGACGGTGAGACCTTCCGCGTCTCGCGCCAGATCTTCGAGGGACTCGTCGGCACCGAGCCCGGCACAGCCGACCCGGCTCCGCTCCTGGCCGAGAAGTGGGAGTCGTCGGAAGACGGCATGAGCCACACGTTCACCCTCAAGGAGGGTGTGACCTTCCACGACGGCACGCCGTTCAACGCCGAGGCCGTGTGCGCGAACTTCGACCGCTGGTACAACTGGACCGGTCTCGCCGCCTCCGAGGCGCTGGGCTACTACTACAACAAGCTCTTCAAGGGCTACGCGTCCGACCCGGCCAACGCCGTGTACAAGTCGTGCACGCCCGACGGCGACTACTCGGTCACGATCGACCTCAACAAGCCGTTCGCCGGCTTCGTCGCCTCGCTCTCGCTCCCCGCGTTCGGCATGCAGAGCCCCTCCGCGATGTCGGAGTTCGGCGCCGACGACGTGAGCGGCACCGCTGAGGCGCCCGTGCTGTCCGAGTACGCCATGGGCCACCCGGTCGGCACCGGCCCCTTCCAGTTCGAGGAGTGGGCTCCGGGCGAGCAGGTCACGCTCAAGGCCTACGGCGACTACTGGGGCGAGGCGGGTCAGGTCGACGAGATCATCTTCCGCACCATCGACGACCCGACGGCTCGCCGTCAGGCGCTCGAGTCCGGCTCGATCGACGGCTACGACCTGGTCGGCCCCGCCGACACCAAGGCGCTCGAGGACGACGGCTTCACGATGGTCTCGCGCCCGCCGTTCACCATCCTCTACCTGGCGTTCAACCAGGCGATTCCCGCGCTGCAGGACCCGAAGGTCCGCGAGGCACTGTCGTACGCGATCGACAAGGACGCCCTGATCAGCCAGGTGCTGCCCGAGGGCACCGAGAAGGCGATCGAGTTCGTGCCCGACACGGTCAACGGCTACAACCCCGACGTCACGACCTACGACTACGACCCCGAGAAGGCGAAGCAGCTGCTCGCGGAGGCAGGCTACACCGAGGCGAACCCGCTGTCGCTCGACTTCAACTACCCGGTCAACGTCTCGCGTCCGTACATGCCGGACCCCGAGCAGATCTTCACGGTGCTGTCGTCGCAGCTCTCCGAGGTCGGCGTGCAGACCACGCCCGTCTCGGAGGAGTGGGTCGAGTACCTCGACCGCACCACCGGCACGTCGGACCACGGCATCCACCTGCTCGGCTGGACCGGCGACTACAACGACACCGACAACTTCGTCGGCGTGTTCTTCGGTCAGCAGAGCTCGGAGTGGGGCTTCGACAACCCCGAGCTGTTCCAGAAGCTCACCGAGGCGCGTGGCGTCGCCAACCTCGACGAGCAGACCGCGCTGTACGAGGACATCAACGAGATGGTGGCGCAGTTCATCCCCGGTGTGCCGCTCGCGCACCCGGCTCCGACGCTCGCGTTCGACCCGCGTGTCAAGAGCTACCCGGCCAGCCCGGTGAACGACGAGGTCTTCACGGACATCGTCCTCACGAAGTAACAGGCTGACGCCGCCAACAGGTCGTCGAGCGAGGACGCTGCGTCTCGCTCCGCTCGCTCAGTGCGGGTCTACGCGACGAGACGAAACGCAGGGACCCTCGCGGAACCTGCGTTTCGTCTCGCTCCGCTCGCTCGACGACCATCGGTTAGGAGACCTCTTTGCTGCGCACCATCGGCAGGCGACTGCTGTTCCTCATCCCCACCCTGATCGGCCTCAGCATCTTGCTGTTCGCCTGGGTGAGGGCCTTGCCCGGCGGCCCGGCCGTCGCGCTTCTCGGCGAGAAGGCGACCCCCGAGGCCATCGAGCGGGTCAACAAGCTCTACGGATTCGACAGACCGATCCTCGAGCAGTACTTCGTCTGGGTCTCCCGCCTCTTGCAGGGGGACTTCGGGACGTCGATCCAGACGAACCGGCCCGTGATGGAGGAGTTCTTCCGGCGGTTCCCCGCGACGATCGAGCTGAGTGTCACGGCTCTCATCTTCGCGGTGGGCGTCGGCATCCCGCTCGGGTACTGGGCCGCCCGCCGGCACGGTAAGTTCACCGACCACGCCTCGGTCGTGCTGAGCCTCGTCGGCATCACCATCCCGGTGTTCTTCCTCGCGTTCATCCTCAAGTACGTGTTCGCGGTGCAGCTGGGCTGGCTGCCGTCCGACGGCCGGCAGGATCCCCGCATCGACGCGACTCACGTCACCGGGTTCTACGTGTGGGACGGCATCATCACCGGCGAGTTCGACGCATCGTGGGACGCCATCCTGCATCTGATCCTCCCCGCGCTCGCGCTGGGTACCATCCCGCTCGCGATCATCGTCCGCATCACGAGGGCCAGCGTGCTCGAGGTGCAGAACGCCGACTTCGTGCGCACCGGACGGGCGAAGGGCGTGGGGTCGACGACCCTGCGCAACCGGTTCATCCTCCGCAACGCGATGCTGCCGGTGGTCACGACCATCGGCCTGCAGACGGGCCTGCTCATCTCGGGGGCCGTGCTCACAGAGACCGTCTTCGCCTTCCCGGGCATCGGCTCGTTCCTGGCGAGGGCGATCTTCACGAGAGACTTCCCGGTGCTGCAGGGGTTCATCATCTTCATCGCCATCGCGTACGCGCTGATCAACCTCGCGGTCGACGTGTCGTACAGCCTGATCGATCCGAGAGTGCGGGTGCAGTGATGATCGACGTGTCCCACCCGAACACCCACGGAGAGGAGGCGGCGTCATGAGCATCTCGCTCCCGCCCGCCCAGGGCCCGTCGGCCGCCGGCGGCGAGGTCGTCGACACCGTCGCGGTCGCGCAGGCCGGGCTCAAGGAAGGCCCCGGCGGCTTCTGGCGCGACGTCTTCCGTCGGCTCCGTCGCAACCCGACGGCGTGGATCGGCGCGGCCATCGTGCTCGCGTTCGTCCTCGTCGCGGCTCTCGCCCCGCTGCTGGCACCGTACCCCGAGACGGCGCTGCCCGGCGCGAAGAACATCACTCCGACGTACATCCCCGGACCGGGCGAGCTGCCGGAGTTCCCGCTCGGGCTCGACCGGTTCGGCGGCGACGTGCTGTCGAAGCTCATCTGGGGTGCTCAGGCCTCGCTGCTCGTCGGCGTGGTCTCGACAGCACTCGGTCTCGTCGGCGGCATGCTGCTCGGCCTCATCGCCGGCACGTTCGGCGGTTGGGTCGACACGGTCATCATGCGCGTCGTCGACATCATCCTGTCGGTGCCCAACCTGCTGCTCGCGGTGTCGATCGCGGCGATCCTCGGACAGACGCCGTTCGCGGTGATGATCGCGATCGGAGCCTCTCAGGTGCCGATCTTCGCCCGCCTGCTGCGTGCCTCGATGCTGCAGCAGCGCTCGAGCGACTACGTGCTGTCGGCGCAGACCCTCGGCCTCGGCCGGGGTCGCATCACGATGTCGCACGTGCTGCCCAACGCGATCGGCCCGGTGATCGTGCAGGGGACCCTGACGCTTGCCACCGCCGTGATCGACGCCGCAGCGCTGTCGTTCCTCGGACTCGGCGGCGGACGCCCGGAGACGGCCGAATGGGGCCGGATGCTCACCTACGCGCAGGACGAGCTGGCGATCGCCCCGTGGCTGGCGTTCCTCCCCGGCATCTGCATCGCGGTCACCGCGCTCGGCTTCACCCTGTTCGGTGAAGCGCTGCGTGAGGCGATGGACCCGAGGACGAGGGCGCGATGAACGACGAGGGCGTCATGGAACAGAACAAGGAGAATCGGATGCCGAGCGCTCCGCTGCTGTCGGTCGAGGGCCTCGCCGTCGACTTCGCCACCATGGACGGCGTCGTGCACGCCGTCGAGGGGGTGGACCTGGAGATCGCACCGGGCGAGACCGTCGCGATCGTCGGCGAGTCAGGGTCGGGTAAGTCGACGACCGCCATGGCGATCATCGGCCTGCTCGCGGGCGGAGGTCGCGTGTCCGCCGGCAGCATCCGCCTCGACGGGCGTGAGATCGCGCATGCCTCCGAGAACGAGCTGCGCACGATCAGGGGTCGCGACATCGGCATGGTCCCGCAAGACCCGATGTCGAACCTCAACCCGGTGGCGAAGATCGGTACGCAGGTCGCCGAGACTCTGCTCGCACACGGCCTCGCCACCCGGCAGAACGTGCAGGAGAAGGTGGTCGAGGCGCTGAGCGCCGCCGGCCTGCCCGACCCCGAGCGCCGGGCCAAGCAGTACCCGCACGAGTTCTCGGGCGGCATGCGCCAGCGGGCGCTCATCGCGATCGGCCTGGCCTGCAAGCCGCGTCTGCTCATCGCCGACGAGCCCACCAGTGCGCTCGACGTCACGGTGCAGCAGACGATCCTCGACCAGATCGGTGCGATGACCCGCGAGCTCGGCACCGCCGTGCTGCTCATCACGCACGACCTCGGCCTGGCGGCGGAGCGCGCGGAGCGCGTCGTCGTGATGCACCGCGGTCGCGTGGTGGAGCAGGGGCCGGCCAGGCAGATCCTCGAGGCTCCGCAGCATCCGTACACGCAGTCGCTCGTGAAGGCGGCGCCGTCCGTCGCCGCCGCACGGCTGCGCCCGGAGGCGTTCCAGGTCGAGGAGCCGTCGGAGCTCGATCCGTCGTCGAGCGAGGAGCGCCGTGACGAGACGACACGCGGCGCGTCCGACAACATCGTCGAGATCGAGAACCTCACCAAGGTGTACCCGGTGCGCGGGCAGAAGGACGACTTCGTCGCGGTGAACGACGTGTCGCTCGCCATCCCGCGCGGCGAGACGGTGGCGATCGTGGGGGAGTCCGGGTCGGGCAAGACCACGACCGCGCGGATGCTGCTGAAGATCATCGAGCCGACGAGCGGTCTCATCCGCTTCGAGGGCAAGGACGTGTCGTCGCTCAGCAAGGCCGAGACGAAGGACTTCCGTCAACGCGTGCAGCCGATCTTCCAGGATCCGTACTCGAGCCTGAATCCGATGTTCACGATCGAGCGACTCATCTCCGAGCCGCTGGACTTCTACCGGCGGGGGAGCGGAGCGGATCGCCGCAAGCGCGTGCGGCAGCTGCTCGACGACGTGGCGCTGCCGCAGTCGATGCTCACGCGCTACCCGTCGGAGCTGTCCGGCGGCCAGCGCCAGCGCGTTGCGATCGCCAGGGCGCTCGCCCTGTCGCCCGACCTGATCGTGTGCGACGAGCCCGTGTCGGCTCTCGACGTGCTGGTGCAGGACCAGATCCTCACGCTGCTCGGCGACCTGCAGCGCGAGTACGGCCTGAGCTACCTGTTCATCTCGCACGACCTCGCGGTGGTGCGCCTGATCAGCGATTACGTGTGCGTGATGAAGGACGGGGTGCTTGTGGAGGCCGCCTCCTCGGAGGAGATCTTCACGAACCCTCGGGACCCGTACACGCGGCGCCTGCTCGCCTCGATCCCGGGTAACGAGCTGAACATCGCGTCCTGACGGCGGCCGTCCTCGACCGGTTCCGGATGCTTTTACCGCAGCATCCGGAATTGGTCAAGGATTGAGCTTGCCATGTCGCACAATCGCGTCTATAGTTGGTAGTTGCGCTCGCTTCTCCGTGCCCTCATATGGTGGTCGGCATCCGTTGAGCTTCTGAGCGCGCAACTCCACCTGACGACAAAGGAATCGAGAAGCCCTGCGGGGCTCACGGAGGTTATTCCCTTGGCTGCTGCTCGCAACGCATCCACATCCACCACCACCAAGAACGGACGCGGAGCATCCCGCCTCTCGTTCGCCAAGATCTCCGACACGCTGACGGTCCCCGACCTTCTCGCCCTGCAGACCGAGTCCTTCGGTTGGCTCGTCGGCAACGACGCCTGGAAGGCGCGTGTCGAAGAGGCCAAGCAGGCCGGTCGCACCGACGTCAACGAGGTCTCCGGACTCGGCGAGATCTTCGAGGAGATCTCCCCGATCGAGGACCTCGGCGAGACGATGCAGCTCTCGTTCACGAACCCGTACCTCGAGCCCGAGAAGTACTCGATCGAGGAGTGCAAGGAGCGCGGCAAGACCTACGCCGCCCCGCTGTACGTCGAGGCCGAGTTCATGAACCACCTCACCGGTGAGATCAAGACCCAGACGGTCTTCATGGGCGACTTCCCGCTGCAGACCGACAAGGGCACGTTCATCATCAACGGCTCCGAGCGCGTCGTCGTGTCGCAGCTCGTCCGCTCGCCCGGTGTCTACTTCGACAAGACCCCCGACAAGACGTCCGACAAGGACATCGTGTCGGCGCGCGTGATCCCGAGCCGCGGTGCATGGCTCGAGTTCGAGATCGACAAGCGCGACCAGGTCGGCGTCCGCATCGACCGCAAGCGCAAGCAGTCGGTCACCGTCTTCCTCAAGGCCCTGGGCATGTCGAGCGAGGAGATCCTCGCCGAGTTCGCCGGCTTCCCCTCGATCGAGGAGACCCTGGCGAAGGACACCATCGTCACCAAGGAAGACGCGCTGCGCGACATCTACCGCAAGCTGCGTCCGGGCGAGCAGGTGGCCGCTGAGGCCGCTCGCGCGCTCCTGGACAACTTCTACTTCAACCCGAAGCGCTACGACCTGGCGAAGGTCGGCCGGTACAAGATCAACCACAAGCTCGGTCTCGACGCCCCGCTCACCGACTCGGTGCTCACGGTCGAAGACATCGTCGCGACGATCAAGTACCTGGTCCGCATCCACGCCGGTGTCGAGTCGTTCGACGGCATCCGCTCGGGCAAGCAGGCCGAGATCCGCATCGCGACCGACGACATCGACAACTTCGGCAACCGTCGCATCCGCGCGGTCGGCGAGCTGATCCAGAACCAGGTCCGCACCGGTCTGTCCCGCATGGAGCGCGTCGTCCGCGAGCGCATGACCACGCAGGACATCGAGGCGATCACGCCGCAGACCCTGATCAACGTGCGCCCCGTCGTCGCCGCGATCAAGGAGTTCTTCGGAACGTCTCAGCTCTCGCAGTTCATGGACCAGAACAACCCGCTCGCGGGTCTGACCAACAAGCGCCGTCTCTCGGCTCTCGGCCCCGGTGGTCTGAGCCGCGACCGCGCCGGCGTCGAGGTCCGTGACGTCCACCCGTCGCACTACGGCCGCATGTGCCCGATCGAGACCCCTGAAGGCCCGAACATCGGTCTGATCGGTGCTCTCGCGACGTTCGCGCGCATCAACTCGTTCGGTTTCATCGAGACCCCGTACCGCAAGGTCGTCGATGGTGTCGTGACCGAGCAGATCGACTACCTCACGGCATCCGAGGAGGTCGACTTCAACATCGCGCAGGCCAACGCGCCGCTCGATGCGAAGGGTCGCTTCCGTGAGAGCCACGTGCTCGCACGCCCCAAGGGCGGCAGCGGCGAGGTCGACCTCTTCCTGCCGGAGGAGATCGGCTACATCGACGTCTCGCCGCGCCAGATGGTGTCGGTCGCGACCTCGCTCGTGCCGTTCCTCGAGCACGACGACGCGCAGCGCGCGCTCATGGGCGCCAACATGCAGCGTCAGGCCGTGCCGCTGCTGCGCAGCGACTCGCCGCTCGTCGGAACCGGTATGGAGGGCTACACCGCCATCGACGCCGGTGACGTGATCACCGCCGAGAAGGCCGGTGTCGTCTCCGAGGTCTCCGCAGACCGCGTCGTCGTCATGCTCGACGAGGGCGGCACGCAGGAGTACCACCTGCGCAAGTTCGACCGCTCGAACCAGGGCACGTCGTACAACCAGAAGGTCGTCGTCAGCGCCGGTGAGCGCGTCGAGGTCGGAGAGGTCATCGCCGATGGCCCCGCCACCGAGAACGGCGAGCTGGCCCTCGGCAAGAACCTCCTCGTCGCGTTCATGACGTGGGAGGGCTACAACTTCGAGGACGCCATCATCCTCAGCCAGGACCTGGTGAAGGACGACACCCTCTCCTCGATCCACATCGAGGAGTACGAGGTCGACGCCCGCGACACGAAGCTCGGCAAGGAGGAGATCACCCGTGACCTCCCCAACGTCAGCCCCGAGCTCCTGAAGGACCTCGACGAGCGCGGCATCATCCGCATCGGCGCCGAGGTCCGCCCCGGCGACATCCTCGTCGGCAAGGTCACGCCGAAGGGCGAGACCGAGCTGTCGGCGGAGGAGCGCCTGCTCCGCGCGATCTTCAACGAGAAGAGCCGCGAGGTCCGTGACACCTCCCTGAAGGTGCCCCACGGTGAGCAGGGCACGATCATCGCCGTCAAGGAGTTCAACGCCGAGGACGGCGACGACGAGCTCGGCTCCGGCGTGAACCGCCGCGTCGTGGTCTACATCGCCCAGAAGCGCAAGATCACCGAGGGTGACAAGCTCGCCGGCCGTCACGGCAACAAGGGTGTCATCGCGAAGATCCTGCCGATCGAGGACATGCCGTTCCTCGCCGACGGAACCCCGGTCGACATCGTCCTCAACCCGCTCGGCATCCCCGGTCGAATGAACTTCGGCCAAGTCCTCGAGACCCACCTCGGGTGGATCGCGAAGCAGGGCTGGAAGGTCGAGGGCACCCCCGAGTGGGCCGTCAAGCTGCCCGAGCAGGCCTTCGAGGCCGCACCCGGCACGAAGGTCGCGACCCCGGTGTTCGACGGCGCGAGCGAGGAGGAGATCTCCGGTCTCCTCGACTCGACGCTCCCGACGCGCGACGGAGTGCGCCTGATCGACTCGAGCGGAAAGACGCAGCTGTTCGACGGTCGCTCCGGCGAGCCGTTCCCCGCGCCGATCTCGGTGGGCTACATGTACATCCTGAAGCTGCACCACCTGGTCGACGACAAGATCCACGCCCGTTCGACCGGCCCGTACTCGATGATCACCCAGCAGCCGCTCGGTGGTAAGGCGCAGTTCGGTGGCCAGCGCTTCGGTGAGATGGAGGTGTGGGCCCTCGAGGCCTACGGCGCCGCGTACGCGCTCCAGGAGCTCCTCACGATCAAGTCCGACGACATCCTCGGCCGCGTCAAGGTGTACGAGGCGATCGTCAAGGGCGAGAACATCCAGGAGCCCGGCATCCCCGAGTCCTTCAAGGTGCTCATGAAGGAGATGCAGTCCCTCTGCCTGAACGTCGAGGTCCTCTCGGCCGACGGCACGGCTGTCAACCTCCGCGACACCGACGACGAGGCCTTCCGCGCAGCGGAGGAGCTCGGAATCAACATCTCCAGCCGCTTCGAGGCCGCCTCGATCGACGAGATCTAAACGCCTCGACGGGCTCAGCGCCGCATCGCCGCTGAGCCCGCCGAAGCCCGATTTCTCAAAAGAATTCCGACACAGGAGAACTAGTGCTCGACGCAACAACCTTCGATGAGCTTCGCATCGGCCTGGCCACCGCTGACCACATCCGCGCGTGGTCGTACGGCGAGGTCAAGAAGCCTGAGACCATCAACTACCGCACCCTGAAGCCGGAGAAGGACGGCCTCTTCGGGGAGCAGATCTTCGGCCCCTCCCGCGACTGGGAGTGCGCCTGTGGAAAGTACAAGCGCGTCCGCTTCAAGGGCATCGTCTGCGAGCGCTGCGGCGTGGAGGTCACCAAGTCCTCCGTCCGTCGTGAGCGCATGGGCCACATCGAGCTCGCCGCACCCGTCACCCACATCTGGTACTTCAAGGGCGTGCCCTCGCGCCTCGGCTACCTGCTCGACATGGCGCCGAAGGACCTCGAGAAGGTCATCTACTTCGCCGCCTACATGGTCATCTCGGTCGACGAGGAAGCTCGTCACCGCGACCTGGGCACGCAGGAGAACAACATCCGTCTCGAGCTGAAGACGCTCGGCGACCGCCGCGACTCGAAGATCGCGGAGCGCCTGGCCAAGCTGGAGGAGGAACTCGCCGCTCTCGAGGCGGAGGGTGCCAAGGCCGACCAGAAGAAGAAGGTCAAGGACGCCGCCGAGAAGGAGATGTCGCTCATCCGCAAGGGTGCCGACGAGGCGATCGCCAAGCTCGAGCGCGTGTGGGAGGACTTCCGCACGCTCGAGGTCGGCGCACTCCGCCCCGAGGACGACGTCTTCCACGAGCTGCAGGACCGCTTCGGTCAGTACTTCGAGGCGTACATGGGCGCGGAGTCGATCCAGCGCCGTCTGCAGTCGTTCGACCTGGCCGCCGAGGCGGAGAGCCTGCACCTGCAGATCTCCGAGGGCAAGGGCCAGCGCAAGATCCGTGCGATCAAGCGCCTCAAGGTCGTCAACTCGTTCCTGGAGACCGGCATGAGCCCGGCCGCCATGGTCCTCGACGTCGTGCCGGTGATCCCGCCGGAGCTGCGCCCGATGGTGCAGCTCGACGGTGGCCGCTTCGCGACCTCCGACCTGAACGACCTCTACCGTCGTGTGATCAACCGCAACAACCGTCTTCGTCGTCTGATCGACCTCGGCGCCCCCGAGATCATCGTCAACAACGAGAAGCGGATGCTGCAGGAGGCCGTCGACGCGCTGTTCGACAACGGCCGCCGCGGTCGTCCCGTCACCGGTACCGGCAACCGCGCCCTGAAGTCCCTCAGCGACATGCTGAAGGGCAAGCAGGGTCGCTTCCGTCAGAACCTGCTCGGCAAGCGCGTCGACTACTCGGGCCGTTCGGTCATCGTGGTCGGCCCGCAGCTGAAGCTGCACCAGTGCGGTCTGCCCAAGCAGATGGCGCTCGAGCTCTTCAAGCCGTTCGTCATCAAGCGTCTGATCGACCTCGGTCACTCGCAGAACATCAAGGCTGCGAAGCGCGCCGTCGAGCGCACCCGTCCCGAGGTCTGGGACGTGCTCGAGGAGATCATCCGCGAGCGTCCCGTGCTGCTGAACCGTGCGCCCACGCTGCACCGTCTCGGCATCCAGGCGTTCGAGCCGCAGCTCGTCGAGGGCAAGGCCATCCAGCTGCACCCGCTCGTCTGCGCGGCGTTCAACGCCGACTTCGACGGTGACCAGATGGCCGTGCACCTGCCGCTGTCGGTCGAGGCTCAGGCCGAGGCCCGCGTGCTGATGCTCGCGTCGAACAACATCCTGAAGCCGTCCGACGGCCGCCCGGTCACCCTGCCTTCGCAGGACATGATCATCGGTCTGCACCACCTGACCACGGTCAAGGAGGGCGCAGCCGGTGAGGGTCGCGCGTTCGGCTCCGTGGGCGAGGCGCAGCTGGCGTACGACGAGGGCACGCTCGACCTGCAGGCGAAGGTCCGCATCCGCATCCCGGGTCTGGCCTTCCTCGAGGGCGAGGCCCCCGAGGGCTACGAGAAGCACGGTCTGGTCGACGCGTCGCTCGGTCAGGCGATCTTCAACGACGCGCTGCCGAAGGGCTACCCCTTCGTCCGCGAGCAGGCCGACAAGGGCAAGCTGTCGCAGATCGTCAACAAGCTGGCCGAGGAGTACCCCAAGGTCGAGACGGCGGCGACGCTGGACCGCATCAAGGACGCCGGTTTCTACTGGGCCACGCGCTCGGGTGTGACCGTCGCGCTCAGCGACATCCTCACCCCGCCGAACAAGGCGGAGATCGTCGCCGGCTACGAGAAGCAGGCCGCGAAGGTCCAGTCGCAGTACGAGAAGGGCCTCACGACCGACGCCGAGCGTCGTCAGGAGCTCATCAAGATCTGGACCGAGGCGACCGACGAGGTGCAGGCTGCGATGAAGGCGCACTTCCCGCAGGACAACACCATCAACCGCATGGTGTCGTCGGGTGCTCGTGGTAACTGGCTGCAGATCCGGAACATCGCCGGTATGCGGGGTCTCGTGAACAACCCCAAGGGTGAGATCATCCCCCGTCCGATCATCTCCTCGTACCGCGAGGGTCTGTCGGTGGCGGAGTACTTCATCGCGACGCACGGTACCCGTAAGGGTCTCGCCGACACCGCTCTGCGTACCGCCGACTCGGGTTACCTGACCCGTCGTCTGGTGGACGTCTCGCAGGACGTCATCATCCGCGAGGAGGACTGCGGCACGTCGAAGGGCCTCGAGCTCCCGATCGCCGCTCCGAACGCCGCGGGCGAGCTGGTGCGCGACGCGAACGTCGAGAACTCGGTGTTCGCCCGTACCCTGGCGTCCGACGTCGTCGACAGCAAGGGCGAGGTCCTCGCCGCTGCCGGTGACGACGTGGGTGACGTGCTCATCGACAAGCTGGTCGCCGCCGGTGTCGAGACCATCAAGGTCCGCTCGGTCCTGACCTGCGACTCCGCCGTGGGTGTCTGCGCGCAGTGCTACGGCCGTTCGCTGGCGACGGGCAAGACCGTCGACATCGGCGAGGCCGTCGGCATCATCGCGGCCCAGTCGATCGGTGAGCCCGGTACCCAGCTGACGATGCGTACGTTCCACACCGGTGGTTCGGCATCGGCGGATGACATCACCCAGGGTCTGCCGCGTGTGCAGGAGCTCTTCGAGGCCCGTACCCCCAAGGGTGCGTCGCCGATCGCGGAGGCCGACGGCCGCATCACGATCGACGAGACCGACAAGGCCAAGAAGGTCATCCTGACGCCCGACAACGGCGACGAGCCCGTCGTCTACCCGGTGCTGAAGCGTGCGACCCTCCTCGTCGAGGACGGGCAGCACGTCACGGTCGGTCAGCCCCTGCAGGTCGGCACGCTCGACCCCAAGGAGGTCATGCGCGTCATGGGTGCTCGCGAGGTGCAGCGTTACCTCGTCGGCGGCGTCCAGGGCGTCTACCGCTCGCAGGGTGTGCCGATCCACGACAAGCACATCGAGGTCATCGTCCGCCAGATGCTCCGCAAGGTCACCGTCGTCGATCACGCCGACACGACCCTGCTGCCGGGTGAGATGGTCGACCTCAAGCGCTACCAGTCGATCAACCGCGAGGCCGTGGCAGAGGGCAAGCGCCCCGCGTCGGGTCGTCCGGAGCTGATGGGTATCACGAAGGCGTCGCTCGCGACCGAGTCGTGGCTGTCGGCCGCGTCCTTCCAGGAGACGACCCGCGTTCTCACGCAGGCCGCCATGGAGGGCAAGCGCGACCCGCTGGTCGGTCTCAAGGAGAACGTCATCATCGGTAAGCTCATCCCCGCCGGAACCGGTCTCTCGAAGTACCGCGACGTCACGGTCGAGGCCACCGAGGAGGCCAAGAGCGAGCGCTACCCGAACCGGATCTTCGCATCCGACGGTGCGTACGCCGACGGCGACTTCGGCTACGTCGACTTCGACGCGTTCTCGACGGACGACATCACCCCCGGTACCTACAACTGAGGTACTGAGTGACTGAGAAGGCCCCGGGCATCCGTCCGGGGCCTTCTTCGTGTGTGCGGGACCGTGCCCGGCAGGCACGGATTCGGAGGCTGGCGACGACGCGCCGGACGAACGGATGCCGGGGGCGGCGTGTCGCGCGCGGCATCCGAAGCTGTGCCCGAGTGGGCGTCAGTCGAAGACGTGGGCGATGATGCTCGAGGTGTAGCCGGTCGGCGCGAGGTTCGAGTACCGGGTGTCGATGAGGATGTCGTCGCGCCAGAACAGCGTCCGACCGTCGGTCACGGGGTACTGCTCGTTCTGCCAGGTCTTCTCGCAGCGCGTGCCGCCGTCGGGGGTGAAGCACGAGAAGCCCTCGTTCGCGACGAGTGCGTTGAGCATGTCTAGGGCCGGGCCACGGTTCATGCGCGAGATGGTGGTGACGAGACCGCTGGTGTCGGCACGCGGGTCGCGCCAGATGCATGTCAGTGTGCCGTCTTCGCCGACGCCGGACGGGCCGAACGCGGCGTCGTTCAACGGCGTCTCGCCGAGCTGCGACAGCACGTCCTCGGAGAGGATGGCCCGGCAGTCGGTCGGCAGCTCGACGGCGTCGGCCGTGGGTGTCGGCGTGGGTGTGGGGGAGGCGGTCTCGTCGGGCGACGCGCTGGATGCGGATGGCGAGGGTTTCGCGTCGGATCCGCCGGACGTGTCCGCCCCGCAGCCGGTGAGCGCGACGAGGAGCACCAGGGCAGCCGCACTGGCGGCGAGTCGTCGGTTCATGCGCTCACCGTACCGCCCCGGGTCTTGCGAGTCGGGCGGACATGCCGCCGCACAAGGCGTGTGGCGACCGGTAGTGTCGGCGGAATGAGCACTGATTCCCCCGCGTCCGTCGTCGTGATCGGCGACGCCCTCATCGACGAGATCCGGGATGCCGGTGGCGTCCGCGAACTGGTGGGCGGCGCCGCCCTGAACGTGGCCGTCGGTCTGCGGCGTCTCGGCGTGCCGACGACGCTCATCGCGATGGTGGGCGACGACGAAGCGGGTGCGCACATCCGCGAGTACCTGGGCGATCACGACGTGCGATTGATCGAGAGCGAGGCGCCCCTCGGTTCGTCGCGGGCGATCGTGCAGCGGGCCGCCAACGGCGAGCCCGTGTACCTGTTCAATGAGGCGGCGCAGCGGCGCAGCATCCGATATTCCGACGAGGCGCGCAGCGCGATCGCCGATGCCGCGCTCGTCGCGGTGAGCTGCTTCCCCTTCGACGTGCCCGCCGAGGTGGACGCGCTGGCGGACGCCGTGGCCGGCGCGCGCCTCGCGATCGATCCGAACCCGCGGTCGGGCATGCTCAGCGACCGCGCCGAGTTCGTCCGCGGCTTCGAGCGGCTGGCCGCGGATGCCGAGATCGTGAAGGTCGGGGCCGATGACGCGGCTCTGCTCTACGACGGCGACCTCGACGCTCTGCGTGAACGCCTGCGGGGGTTCGGCGTCAGTGCGGTCCTCGCCACGGCCGGTGCCGACGGCGCGACGCTGGAATCGGATGCCGGGGCCGTGCACGCCCCGATCTCGTCGCTCCCGGGGCGGGTCGTCGACACCGTCGGCGCCGGCGACGCGACGCTCGCCGCTGTGTCGGCGAGCCTGGTCGACGGCACCCCGACCGACCGGGCGGGGTGGCTCACGCTGCTCGAGCGGGCGATGGATGTCGCCGCGGCGACCGTTCGTGCCGAGGGCGGTCTGCTGCGTACGCCGGAGTCGCTGCGCGAGGGGGAGAAGGGCGTGCACGGCAGCTGACCGCTCGATTTCTCCGGCCCGCCGCATCCGGGTATGATTATGACTCGTGCCCCCGGTTGGCTGTCGAAGTCGGACGGGCGCGCAACGGCGAGTTACCCAAGCGGCCAAAGGGATCTGACTGTAAATCAGACTGCACTGCATTCGGGGGTTCGAATCCCTCACTCGCCACCGAAACACGTACTGCGCGAAGACCCCGACCGGAGACATCCGGTCGGGGTCTTCTGCTTCTCCAGCGCGCTACTCCATCTGTCCCTGGTCATCCGGACCGGCATGTGTCAGAGTGATAGTAACTTTCACGATCTGTTTTGCCTACGAAAATGATTTCCAGGACGACCGAGGAGGACTCGATGAAGAGAAGACCCATCGCGATCGCTGCAGCGGCAATGCTCGCGCTGACCGCGCCCGCCGCCGCCGCGGGAGCGGCCGTCGACGAGGAGGCGCTGACCGCGTACGTCAAGAACGCCGACGGCACGTACGGGTACAGCGCGACGCCCGTGGAGACGTACCCCGGTTCAGGGGAGCAGGTCACGATCCCGACGAGCCTCGAGCCCGAGAACCGCCGTTTCTCGAGCGCGTGGGTCGGCACGATCGGAAACCTCAACTTCGGCAAGCCGACCGACGCCGCCGACTTCGACGCGAAGTACGCGGCGGTGCTCGACGACTTCACCGCGTGGAACATGAACGCCGTGATCTTCCAGGTCAGGCCGCTGCTCGACGCGTACTACCCGTCGACCCTCAACCCGTGGTCGGAGTTCCTCACCGGCACCCAGGGTGCCGACCCGGGCTACGACCCGCTGCAGCGCATGGTCGACGCGACCCACGCGCGCGGCATGGAGTTCCACGCCTGGCTCAACCCGTACCGGGTGACGAACACGAAGATGACCGCGCCCGCCATCCTCTCCGCGCTCGGCCTCACCGCCGACGAGGTCAAGGCTCTCACCGTCCCCGAGTACATCGCCGCGCTCAACGAGGCCGGCATCCTCGCCGACGACAACTTCGCCGTTCAGCATCCCGACTGGGTGCTGTCGTTCGAAGAGAAGCTGTTCCTCGACCCCGGCCAGCCCGAGGTGCCCGCGTTCGTCGCCGACTCGGTCGCCGAGATCGTCGAGAACTACGACGTCGACGCGATCCACTTCGACGACTACTTCTACCCGTACCGCATCACGGTCGACGGCGTGAACGTGTTCTTCGGTTCGGCCGGCGAGGACCGGCCGACGTTCGAGGAGTTCGGGCTGACGGCGGGTTACGCCGACAGCCCGGAGGGCATCGAGGCGTGGCGTCGCGACAACATCACCGGTCTCATCACCCAGGTCGGCGACGTCATCGACGCGCACAACGCGGATGCCGGCACGGCCGTGCAGCTCGGGATCAGCCCGTTCGGCATCTGGGAGCACAGGGCGCTGAACCCCGACGGCTCGAACACGCCGACCGGATCATCGCAGACCTACAGCAACGCGGTGTTCGCCGACACCCGGGCGTGGGTGCAGGACGAACTGGTCGACTACCTCACGCCCCAGATCTACTGGAGCTTCGACCAGGCCGCCGCCCCGTACGGCGAGCTCGCTCGATGGTGGAGCGACGTCGCAGAGGGCAGCCGCACGCAGATCTACGTCGGTCACGCCCTCTATAAGCACGTGAACAACGGCGGGTGGGAGGCCGCGTGGATGAATCCCGAAGAGGTGCCCAACCAGATCCGCTTCGATCAGAAGCTCGACGGGATCGACGGCAGCGTGCTCTTCAGCTACAACGACATGAAGCCGAGCGACATCGCGGCGCTGCCCGCCGACCAGCAGCCCAAGCACCAGGCGAAGAACACCGCGATCGACCTGCTCCGCAGCGAGGCGTTCGCGCACCCCACGCTGGTTCCCGCCAAGCCGTGGCTGTCGGATGGCTCGGTCGCTGCCCCGACCGACCTGGCCCTCGACGGCGCCCGGTTGACGTGGCGCGCCGGCGATGCTGCAGAAGCGCGCCAGTATGCGATCTACCGCGGCACGGGCTCGCCCGAGGAGATCGTCGCCGGAAGCGGCACACTCGTCGACACGATCTGGGCAGGGGGCGCGGCCGAAGCGGGGTACACGGTTCCTTCCTCCGAACCCGCGGCACTCGACTCCACGGCTCGTGCGGCCGGAGAGACCTGGGTCGTCACCGCGCTCGACGCCGCAGCGGTGGAGAGCGCGCCCGCCGCGGTCGCCGCGGAGCCTGTCGATCCGGTCGATCCTGTCGATCCTGTCGACCCGGTCGACCCGTCCGATCCCGGCACGCCTCCCGGCGGTACCGGCAGCCGCGGCGCCGCAGCGCCCGGAGCCGCCGGTTCCGCACAGACGGGTTCCCTCGCCTCCACCGGCACCGAGTTTCCCGTCGCGATGATCCTCACGGCGCTGGCCCTCCTCGTGGCGGGCGGCACCGTGCTCATGACGAGGTCCCGCCCGCGAAGCGCCGCGGCATCCCGAGAGTGATGTCCTGACGGGGTGCGCGGCGATCCCCGCACCCCGTCAACTCCTCTCCGAACTTCTCCGCCCTTTCGCGAACTTCTTTGTGACGAATCGCGCACCTCGTGCGTCCTATCTATGAGCGACACACACGCTCCCGGCGACACCCCTCAGGGATCGGCCGGCCGTCGATACAGATAGGACTCGTCATGGCAACGCAGGACCAGAAGAACACCTCCACCAGCCCCGCCGAGAAGGAGCTGGCTGACACCACCGCCGCGGCCACGCCCGCGCCGCGCGTCGACCGCTCGTCGTCGTTCTCGACGTCGCGAGTCCCCGCCGACGTGAACGCCGCAGGCAGCACGACGATCGCCGACGGCGTCGTCGCGAAGGTCGCCGGTATCGCGGCGCGCGAGATCCCCGGCGTGTACGCGCTCGGTGGCGGCGGAGCCCGCGCGTTCGGCGCCATCCGCGACGTCATCAACGCGACCGACCTCGCGCAGGGTGTGAAGGTCGAGGTCGGGGAGACCCAGGCGGCCGCCGACATCACCATCGTGGTCGAGTACCCCGCCCCCATCCAGGAGGTCGCGAACAACGTCCGCGCCGCCGTCGCGGGTGCGATCACGCGCCTCGTCGGTCTCGAGGTCGTCGAGGTCAACGTCGAGGTCAATGACGTGCACGTGCCCGGCGACGACAGCACCGAGAACGAGGAGTCGCGCGTCTCATGAGCCCCACGTCCACCGGCGCCTTGATCGGTGCCCTCCTCGCGCTCGCCGCTCTGGCGTTCGGCTTCTGGGGATTCCTCCTCGTGGCCGTGCTCGCCGGGATCGGAGCGCTCGTGGGGCGCATCGTGTCCGGCAAACTCGACGTCCGCAGCCTCGCCGACGTCTTCACGGGGCGGCGAACCTCCTGATGCGCGTCGACCAGAACGTCATCGCCGGTGGCGACCCTTCGGGGCCCGCCACCGGCGGGGAGGCCCTTCCCGGCCGCGTCAACGTGCGGGAACGCGTCTATCGCACCGTCGTGGAGCAGGCCTCCGCGTCGCTGATCGGCGTCTCCCGCAGTGACGTGAAGGCCGACGTCATCGAGCGAGGCACGGGGATCGCCCTCCGCATCTCCAGCCCGCTTCCCGTCCCCGATCTCGACGACACCGTCGCGATCTCCCGGACCAGCCCCGTCCTCGACCGCGCCAGAGAGCTGCAGGAGCAGCTGCAGCACCGCCTCACGGGCATCCTCGGGCGCGAGGTCAGCCGGATCGCGCTGACCATCACCGGAGCGACCATCCCCGAAAGGAGACGAGTGCGATGACCAGCCCGGCACTGCGTCGCGTCGTACGACGCGAGACCCACTCACCGCGCACCGTCGCGATGTTCGTCGCGGTCATCCTCCTCATCCTCGCCCTGGCCTACATCGGTCTCGAGATCGTGCTGAGCCTCCTGGCCCAGCCCGCGCTCCTGCTCGGCCCGGCCGCGGCGGCGGGGTGGCTCGTCGGACTTCCGACGGCCCAGCCCGCGGGCATCGTCATCGCCGGCAGCGTCGTGCTCGCGATCATCGGGCTCATCTTCATCTGGCTGGCCGTGACGCCGGGCAGGCTGTCCCGCCACACCATCGACGCGGGCGACCGCGCCGTGGTCGTCGACAACGGCGTGATCGCGAGCGCTCTCGCCCAGCACCTCGCCGAGGAGACCGGGCTCGCCCGCGGTGACGTCACCGTCGGCGTCGGACACCGCAGCGTCGACGTCACCCTGCGGCCAGGCGTCGGCATCCCCGTCGACAAGGCCGCCGTGCAGTCGGCCGCCGAGGCGGAGATCGAGACCTACCGTCTCACCCGCAGCGTCCGCACCCGCGTGCGCATCGAACGCCCGACCCAGGAGGATGACGAGCTGTGAACAACACGAATCGCGCCCTGAACCGCACCCTGCTGTTCATCATCGGTCTCCTGTTCCTGGCGCTCGGCGCCGTGGGCATCACGATCATGAGCTGGCCCACCGCGAGCGAGATCTGGAGCGAGGCCGGCAAGAGCTCCGAGTCTTGGCTGGATCAGGCGATCGCCGCGACGACCATCGCCGGGGGTAGCGTCTCCTGGGTCGCGATCGGCGCCGTCGCCGCCATCGTCGTCGTCATCGTGCTGCTGATCCTGGCGCTCACCAGCGTGGCCGGTCACCGCTCGAAGACGGCTCTGCGCTCCTCGGGGTCGCAGAACCCGCTGGGACGCGTGACCGTCACAGAGTCGTTCGTGTCGGATGCCGTCAAGAACTCCCTCGCGAACCGCGACGAGATCCTGTCGACGAGCGTCACGGCGAACGACATCCATCACGAGCCGGTGCTGCACGTCGCGGTCACGCCGCGGCAGAACACCGACCCCCGCGACCTCGTCGACCACCTCGACCGGCTGCTGACCAACCTCGCCACCCTCACCGGGCGCGAGACGGCCACCTACGTGTCGATCCACACCGGACTCCGCGCGAGGCTCGCCCACGATCAGCGCCGCCTGTCCTGACCCAAGCGGCGACACGCATTCACAGACTTATCGTCGGATGCTCACAGGCCGACGATAAGACGGCGAGAGACCATCTCGCCGTCAGGATCCACCACCACGAAGGGAAGCATCATGGGACTCGACGACAAGATCAAGAACGCCGCTCAGGACATCGCCGGCAAGGCGAAGGAGACCGTCGGCAAGCTGACCGACAACGACAAGCTCGAGGCCGAGGGCAAGGCCGACCAGGTCAAGGCCGACGCCAAGAAGGCCGGCGAGAACGTCAAGGACGCCTTCAAGAACTGAGCGCTCCGCGAACGGCGAAGGGCGGGGACCGGATGACGGTTCCCGCCCTTCTCGTTCGTCAACCCGCCAGGAACGCGAAGAACGAACGACGCGCGGCGCTCGCGTCGGCATCCTCCCGCGTGGGGTGCACGCGGTTGAGCAGGAGGACTCCGTAGTCGCCCGTGCGAGGGGAGATCGCGAAGGCGGTGCCGGTGAAGCCGGTGTGGCCGACGGCATCCGCCGCCCCCATCCACAGTGCATCGCGGACCCGCAGGCCGACCGCCTGCTCGAATCCCTCCGCCTGCACGACGGGTTCTCTCAACAGCCGTGCGGATTCGGGGGACAGGACGCGTCCCCCCGCGCCGAGTCCCTCGTCGCGCACGACGCGGGCCAGCGCTGCCACGTCGTGCACTGTTCCGAAGAGTCCGGCGTGGCCGGCGGGACGTTCGAGCGCGGCCGCGAGCTCGTCGTGCACCTCTCCGCGCACGAGGCCCCGGTGGGGTTGCACCTCGGTCGCCACCGCACGATCGGCGTCAGGGTTCCAGGTCAGCGATTCCGCGCCGATCAGCGCGGCTGTCTTGCCGACGAGCTCGTCGAGCCGGCGGCCGGAGACTCGTTCCAGCAGCTCGCCGATCGCGATGAACCCGACGTCCGAGTACCGGTGGGTCTCGCCGGGGCGGGTCAGCAGTGCCGAACCGAGCACCGCCTCGCGCAGCTGCTCGCCGCGCAGGCCGGTGCGCCAGAGCCGCCCCTCGGCGGGGAGCCCCGAGGTGTGCGTGAGCAGGTGGCGCAGCGTGATCGTCTCGGCGTCACGCCCCGAACTCACCGGCAGCACGGCCGCGACCGGCGCGTCGAGATCGAGCGATCCGTCGTCGACCAGTCGCAGGGCCGTGACGGTCGTGAAGATCTTCGTCACCGAGGCGAGGTCGAACAGGTGCTCGTCGGTCAGACGAGTGGGGTCGTCGTGCGCGGGGGTCCCGGCGACCACGACCTCCTCGATGCCGCCGGCCGAGGTGAGCGAGGCCCACGCCGATCCGGGCGCTGCGTTCACCACCGCTGCGTCACTTGCTCATGCCGGAAGTCAGGCCGTTGATGATCTGCTTCGTCGCCAGCAGGAACAACACCACGAGCGGGATCGTCGCGATCGTCAGGCCCGCGAAGAGCTGCGGCCAGTCGGTCGAGTACTCGCCGAAGAAGCGGGTGAGACCCACCGGCAGCGTGTACGACCCGCGATCACGCAGCAGGATCAGCGGGTAGAAGAAGTCGTTCCACACCGGCACGAACCGGAACACGATCACCGTGGCGAGCGCCGGACGCACGAGCGGCAGGAGGATCTGCAGGAACGTGCGGAAGGGACCGGCGCCGTCGATGCGCGCGGCCTCCTCGAGCTCGATCGGCAGCGCACGGAAGAACACCGTCAGCACGAACGTCGTGAACGGGATGCCGAGGGCGCCGTACACGAGGATCAGGCTGAACACGTTGCTCGTCATGCGCAGCGAGTCGAGCAGGTAGAACAGCGGCAGGATCGCGAGGTGCACCGGCAGCATGAGTCCCGACAGGAACACCGCCTCGATGCCGCGGAAGAACTTCGCGCGAGCGCGGGCGAACGCGTACGCGGCGAGCACCGACACCACCGTCGTGACGATCACCGATCCGACCGTCACGGTGATCGAGTTGATGAAGTACGTGTCGAAGGATGCCGTGATCCACGCGTTCTGGAAGCTCGTGAAGGTCGGCTGCAGGGGGAGGCCCAGCGGCTCGGTCGCGATCTGCTGCTGGGTGCGCAGCGAGTTGTTGACCATGAGCAGCAGCGGCCCGATCGCGACGAGCGCGTAGCCCCAGAGGAACACGTTCGCGAAGATGCGTCCGAGCAGCGGGGTGTCGGAGGTGCGGCTGCTGCGCCGACGACGGGCGTCCGGGCGCCGGGAGACGATGGCCTCGGTGCTCGGCTCGGTGCGCGGATCGGTGAGGAGGCTCATCAGAACAGCTTTCGTTCGGCTCGACGCATGGTCGAGGTGATGACGACGGAGATCACCATGATGAAGAGGAAGAGCACGGTCGCGAGAGCGGAGGAGACGCCGATCGAGTTCGGGTTCCCGGATTCGAACGCGGTGCGGTAGAAGAGCAGCATCATCACGTCGGTCGAACCGGCGGGGGCGCCGTTGGAGCCGGCGAGAGCGAACGGGATCGCCATCGCCTCCATGCTGCCGATGAACGTCAGCACGGTGATGATGCCGATGGTCGGGGTCAGCATCGGCAGGGTGATGTAGCGGAAGCGCTTGCCGGCGGTCGCGCCGTCGAGCGCGGCCGCCTCTTCGATCTCCTCCGGGATGCCGCCGAGCGCGGCCCCGTAGAGGAGGATCGGGAAGCCGATCCACTGCCATGCGCTGACGAGCACGATGACCCAGATCGCCAGCTGCGGGTCGCCGAGCCAGGGAAGGGCGAGGCTCTCGAGACCGACGCCGCGGAGGATCGCGTTCACCGGACCGAACAGCGGCGACAGCATGAGCGACCACAGGTACCCGATCACCATCGGGCTGACGAGGTACGGCAGCGCGAAGATGGTCTGGAAGAAGCGCTTCGTGCGCTTGCGGCGGTGCAGCAGGGTGGCGATGCCGAGCCCGAGGGAGTTCTGGAAGACCAGGGCTCCGACGAACAGCAGCAGGTTGTGGCCGAACGCGTTCCACAGCTCGGACGCGTACGGCTCGGTCGTGAGCAGGGTGATGTAGTTACCGAAGCCGGCGAAGCCACCCTGCCTGGTGCCCTGCCAGTCGAACAGGGAGTAGCTGAGCGCGGCGAGCATCGGATACAGGATCAGCACCGCGAACAGCGCAGCCGCGGGCAGCACGAAGAGCAGCGCGGTGGGGGTGGTGAGCGCGATGCCGGTGCGGCTGCGGCGGGTCGGCGTCGTGCGCCGGAGGGGGATGGTCAGGGCCATGTCGAGTCTTTCGCTCCGAGAGGGGGCGCCGCGGACGACGCCCCCTCGGTGCGGATGGTGCGGATCAGGAACCGGGGGTGAACCAGGTGGAGACGCCGGACTGCAGGTCGGTGCCGAGCTGCTCGGGCGTCTTGTCGCCGAGGAACATCGCCTGGATGTCCGGGCCGAGCACCGCGGTGCCCGTGGGGTCGCCGTAGCGGAAGTCGACGAGCAGCAGGTACGGAGCGGGGTTCTCGGTGTACTGCTCGTTCATCTCCTGCATGAGCGGGTCGGAGTACTCGACGCCCGGAAGCGCCGAGAACTGGTCGACCTCGTCGGCGACGAGCTGGCCGAACTCCTTCGTGGTCATCCAGTTGAGCAGTTCGGCCGCGGCATCCTGCTTCTCGCTGGCGGCGTTGATGCCGAAGCTGCCGTCGGCGTAGCCGGGCGTGACCGCGTGGTCGAGCGCGCTGCCGGGTGCCGGCGGCACCTCGTACACGCCCCACTCGGTGTCGGGGGCGGAGCTCTGGAAGGTCGGCAGGTCGAACGAGCCGCCCGGCCACTGGGCCGCCTGTCCGGACGTGAACTGCAGCACGGCATCCGCCACCGCGATGGCGTTGACGTTCTTGTCGAGATACTTCTGCATGTCCTTGACGGTCTGCAGCGACGCGACGTAGGCGGGGTCGGTGAAGTCGACGTCGCCGGCGAGCACCTTCTCCTCGAAGTCGGAACCGCCGTACTGGGCCGATCCGACGATGTCATGGAACATCGGCAGCACCCAGTCCTCGCGGGCGCCGAGGGCCATGGGCGTCACGCCCTCCTCGAGCAGGGTCTCCTGCAGCTCGATGAACTCGTCCCAGTCCTTCGGCTGCTCGAGACCCATCTCGTCGAACATGGTCTTGTTGTAGAACATCTGCATGGTCTGATACGCGAACGGGACGCCGTAGGTCGCACCGTCGTCCTTGCCCTGCGCCGCGCGGAGCACGGTGGGGTCGAACTGGTCCAGCCCGTCGACGATGTCGTCGATCGGCACCAGCTGCTCGGACTGGATCGCCGACTGAATGCCGCCGTAGGCGCGGAGCATGGCGATGTCGGGTCCGTCGCTGCCCTCGAGTCCGGTGGCGAGGATCTGGTTGTACTCCGTCGGCTGGAAGCCTTCGAACTCGACGGTCACACCGGGGTGCGACTCCTCGTACTTGTCGAAGACCGCCTCCCACTTGGGGGAGGACGACGCCTGCCACGACCAGACCTTGAGGGTGACGTTCTCACCGCCTTCGCCTTCGCCGCTGGAGGCCGCGGGAGCACAGCCGGCCACGGCGAGGCCGGTGACGAGGATGCCGGCGGTGAGCGCGATACGTGTCGATGGGTGTCGCATGGGATTCCTCTCGGTGGTGAGAGCCGATGGGGCGGCTTGCTCTGCTGTGCGACGGAGAGGCGACTGTCTCCGCGCCGAGGTGCTGGTGCGGGGGCCGTGCGACTGCTCTGTCGTGCTGCGGCCTCGGGGGAGTGTGGCGCGCACTAGACACTCTGGGGAATTACTTTCAGAAATGCAAGAGATTCCTGAAAATCTTTACCAAAAATCGCCGGCCCTCTGTCATCATGTTCACGTGTCCAACAGCGTCGTGACCGCGATCCACCAGCGTCTGTCGACGCTCACACCCACCGAGCGTCGAGTCGCCGAGTATGTGCTCGCCCAACCGCAGGTCGTCGTCGACGCGTCGATCACGCAGCTGGCCGGCTCCTGCAAGGCGTCGGTCGCGAGCGTCGCGCGCTTCACGAACAGCATCGGGTTCGCCGGCTACCCGGAGATGCGCATGGCGCTCGCCGCGGAACTCAGCCGCAGCGACTCCGAGCGCGAGCGATTCCAGGTCTCCGGCGGAGACGTCGACCGTGACGACGACGCCATCACCACGGTGCGGAAGATCGCCTTCTCCGAGGCGGCCGCCATCGAGCGCACCGCCCGCCAGCTCGACATCGACGAACTCGAACGCTGTGTCGCCGCACTCCGCGGTGCGCGCCGCATCGACATCTACGGCACGGCATCCAGCGGCCTGGCCGCCCTCGACCTCGAGCAGAAGCTGCACCGGGCCGGGTTCTGGGCCCAGGCCCGCACCGATCTGCACCTCGCCCTGACCGGCGCGGCCCTCCTCGACGGCCGCGATGTCGCGATCGCGATCTCGCACTCCGGCCGAACGCTCGAGATCGTGCAGTCCGCGCAGACCGCCGCGAAAGCAGGTGCCGCCACCATCGCGATCACGAACAACCCGCGCTCGCCGCTCGCGCAGGTATGCGACCTCGTGCTGATCACGGCCGTGTCGGAGTCGACCTTCCGCTCCGGGGCGATGGCGAGCCGCATCGCGCAGCTCGCGGTGCTCGACTTCCTCTTCACGCGCATCGCGCAGGCCGAGTACGACACGATCTCCGACAATCTGCAGCGCACGTTCCACGCCGTCACCGACCACAGAATCGACTGATCATGCTCCTCGGCATCGACCGCATCATCGCCCGCGACCTCCCCGCAGAACTCACCACCCGCCTGACCGGACAGCGGCTCGGGATGCTGACGAACGACCTCGCGCTGACGAGCGACCTCCGGCGGGGGCGCGAGTCCCTGGCCGAGGCCGGGTGGACGCTCGATCTGCTCTTCGGCCCCGAGCACGGCCTCAGCGGTCGGGCGAGGGAGGGGGAGCTGGTCGGCGACGACATCGACCCCGTCACCGGCGTGCCGGTGCGCAGCCTCTACGGTGACCAGGTGCGTCCGTCGGCCGATGATCTCGGGCGCATCGACGTGCTGCTCGTGGATCTCCCCGATGTCGGTGCGCGGTTCTACACGTACATCTGGACGCTCAGCCACGTGCTCGAGGCGTGCGCCGACGCAGGGGTCGCCGTCGTCGTGCTAGACCGGCCCAACCCGATCGGGGGCCGACTGGATCAGGCCGAAGGGCCCATGCTCGACGAGAATGCCCGATCGCTCGTCGGCCGATGGGCGATGCCGATCCGCCACGGGCTGACGATCGGCGAGCTCGCCCGGCACTGGGTGCGCACGCGGGGGATCGACGTCGAGCTGCACGTCGTCGAGGCCGCAGGATGGAACCGCGCGCGCTCGGCGCTCGGTCGGCAGGAGCTCACCTGGATGCCCCCGTCGCCGAACCTGCCTTCGGCGGCGACCGCTCTTCTCTACCCGGGGACCTGCCTCGCCGAGGGGGTCAACGTCTCGGAGGGGCGCAGCACCGCCGTCCCGTTCCGCGTGATCGCGGCGCCGTTCATCGACGGCGAGGCGTACGCGAAGGCGATCACAGCGGCTGATCTGCCCGGCCTCGCGGCGGTGCCGTACGGCTTTACGCCGCTCGTGCGAGATCACGCCGGTGAGGCGTGCGAGGGCGTCATCCTGCACGTGACCGACCCCGATGCGCTGCGCCCGGTGCGCACCGGCGTGCGACTGCTGTCGCTGCTCGCCGAACTCCATCCGGGTGCCCTGGAAGAGCGCTCGCTCGTGCCGATGCCGGGGGAGTCCGACTGGTCGCCGCTCGAGAAGCTGTTCGGTCTCAAGAACGCGTTCGCGCAGATCGTCGCGGGGGAGTGGGACGCGCCGGACGCGCTCGCCGTGCCCGAGTGGTCGGATGCCGTGGCATCCGACCTGCTCTATCGCTGAGCGAGTCCCGCTCGGTCAGTAGTCCGCGAGCAACCGCAGTCGGGTCGCGATCTCGGCGGTCTGCTGCTGCGGGGTCTGATCGATAGCGACCTCGATGGCCTTCTCGTCGGCGTCCAGCGGTTCGAGCGTCGCGAACTGCGAGTCGAGCAGCGTCGTCGGCATGAAGTGGCCTTGGCGGCGCAGCATCCGCTCCAGGATCAGCTCCCGGTCGCCGACGAAGTGCACGAAGGTCACGGCGTCGCGACGGAGCACGTCGCGATAGCTCCGCTTGAGCGCCGAGCACGTGATGATGCCCGGCTCCCCGGCGGCGATGCGGTCGTCGATCCACTCCGCGATGCGGTCGAGCCACGGCCAGCGGTCGTCGTCGGTGAGCGGATCGCCCGAGGCCATCTTCTTCACGTTCGCCTCGGGATGCAGGTCGTCGCCCTCTTCGAACGTCCAGCCGAGCCGTCCGGCGAGCATCGCGGCGACCGTGGACTTGCCGGTGCCGGCGACGCCCATGAGCACGAGAACGGGAGCCTGTGCAGCCATCATGGTCAGACCACCATGCTCAGCAGCAGGGTGCCCGCGAGTCCGGTCACCGAGATGAGGCATTCGAGTACGGTCCACGACTTCAGGGTCTGCGGGATGCTGAGGCCGAAGTACTCCTTGATGAGCCAGAACCCGGCGTCGTTCACGTGCGAGAGGAACACGGAGCCCGACCCGATCGCGAGCACGAGCAGCGCCACCATGGGCGAGTCGAGCGTCTCGGTGAGCGGTTGCAGGATGCCGGCCGCGGTGATCGTCGCGACCGTGGCCGAACCGGTCGCGATGCGGATCACGACGGCGACGAGCCACGCGAGCACCAGCACCGACACCGAGGAGCCGGAGACGAACTGGGCGATGACCTCGCCGATGCCGGTGTCGACCAGCACCTGCTTGAACCCACCGCCGGCGCCCACGATGAGCAGGATGCCGGCGATCGGCCCGAGCGACGAGCCGACGATGTCGTTGACCCTGTCGCGGGTGAACCCCGCGCCGCGGCCGAGGATGAAGAAGCCGGCGATCACCGCGATCAGCAGCGCGATGACGGGGGTGCCGAGGAAGTCGAGGGCGACCTTCCAGGGCGCGTCGGACCCGGCGGCGGTGATGTCAGCGATCGCCTTGGCGAGCATGAGGAACACCGGCAGCAGGATGCTGATGAGCGTGGCGCCGAACGACGGGCGGCGCTTCGGCTCGTCACCGGAGTCCTCCGCCGAGACGAACAGCTCGGGGACGGGCACGTCGACCCAGCGGGCGGCGAAGCGCGCGAACAGCGGACCGGAGATGATCACGGCGGGGATCGCGACGATCACGCCGAAGGCGAGGGTCAGGCCGAGGTTCGCGCCGAGAGCGTCGATGGCGGCGAGGGGGCCGGGGTGCGGCGGCACCAGACCGTGCATGGCGGAGAGGCCGGCGAGGGTCGGGATCGCGATGCGCATGAGTGACTGGCCCGAGCGGCGGGCGACGAGGATGATGACGGGCACCAGCAGCACCAGCCCGACCTCGAAGAACATGGGCAGACCGATCACGGCGCCGATCAGGCCCATGACCCAGGGGAGCGATCGGGCGCTCGCGCGGGACACCAGAGTGTCGACGATGCGGTCGGCCCCGCCGGAGTCGGCGAGCAGCTTGCCGTAGATCGCGCCGAGGGCGATGAGGATGCCGACGCCGCCCATGGTCGAGCCGAAGCCGGCGGAGAAGCTCGTCACCGAGGCGCCGATGCCCATGCCGGCGATCGCACCGGTGGCGAGGGCGCCGATGGTGAGGGAGAGGAACGGGTGCAGCTTCACCCACGTGATGAGGATCACGATGACCGCGATCCCGAGGACGGCGGCGGCGATGAGCTGACCTGCCGGGCGGTCGGTCGGAGCGGCGTCGGAGACGGCGGCCGCGAGCGTGCTGAGGTACGGGGTGGGTGCCATGAGCTTCCTTGATCCGGGCGAACGGCTTTACGTCGTACATAATAAGCACGATTGACGATCATTGTGGTCATGATTTGCCTCTTGAGGTTCTGATGTGCTGTGTGACGCGGTCCGTCGGGGCATACTCGATCCATGACTGCTCCGCGCAACGGCAGCCCGCTGCACGATTCCCTCGTCGATGAGCTCGGTCGAGCCATCGTCGACGGCGTTCACGCCCCCGGTTCGCGGATGCTGACCGTCGAGATCGCCGAGCGGCGCGGGGTGTCGCGGTCGGCCGCGCGCGAGGCGGTGCGCGTGCTCGAGTCGTTCGGGCTGGTCTGGGTGCGCCGCAAGTCAGGGGTCGAGGTGCGGCCGCGCGCGGACTGGAACGTCTACGCTCCCGAGGTCATCGCCTGGCGACTCGACGGACCGGGCCGCGATGAACAGCTGCGCGAGCTCAGCCAGCTCCGCTCCGCTATCGAGCCCCTGGCCGCGCGGCTCGCCGCAGGCGGGGCGACCGCGGCGCAGAAGGTCGACCTCGTCTCGCTGGTCGTGGAGATGGCGCAGGAGGATCACGAGGCCGATCGCGAGCGCTACCTCGCGGCGGACGTCCGATTCCATCGCCTGCTGCTCGAGGCGTCGGGCAATGCGATGCTCGCAGCGCTCGGCGGCACGGTCGAGGCGGTGCTCCGAGGCCGCACCGAGCATGACCTCATGCCGCACGTCGCCGATCAGAACGCCGTGCAGTGGCACCGCGACGTCGCCTTCGCGGTCGCGAGCGGCGATGCGGAGGCAGCGGCCGCCGCCATGCGCGACATCGTGTCGGAGGCGGATCAGGCGATGCAGCGCGCGGCGCGCTGATCGCGCGGCGCACTGATCGGGCGGATGCCGCGGCATCCTCTGCTCGCTTCCCCGCGTCTTCTCCGCGCACCGGCGTAATGAATCACCGTGAACGGCGTCTCATAGGTATGACCGCGATCATGCATCCGCAGCTCGACGAACGTCCGGCCGACTGGCCCTCGGGCGAGACGCGCCTGCAGCGGCGCGCCCTGCTCGACCTCAGCATCGACGAGGAGCTCGTCCGCGGCGACCGCCGCGGCGCCGACCTCGCCCCGCGCCTGCGGCTGCTGCTCGCGCTGATCGTGGAGGCCGAACTCGAAGCCGCAGAGCCGCTGAGGGAGCGGGCGCTGCTCGAGACGAGGAGGGCGCGGCGGCCGTTCGGCACGGCTCGCCTGCGCGCTGACGTGGAGGCGCTGTGCACGATGAATCTCGCGCGTCGTGAGGGGCGGTCCGTGCGGGCGACGGTCGCGGGAGTCGCGGCGATCGAGCGCCCGTCTCTCCTCGTGCGGCCGCACCCGCCCAGGGCGCTGCTGCGCCTTCTCCGCCAGGCGGAGCTCGATCGCGTGCGCGGAGCCGCCACCCGGTGGTCTGCCTAGACTGGGCGGATGCGAGCGCTCACCGAGGCAGACGTCCGTGCGTCCTTCGTCAACGCCGATCCCGATGAACTGCGCGTCATGGAGATGCCGCACGATTTCCTGCTGATCGACTGGGATTACCTCGACTTCTTCGCGTGGCGGGATCCTGGCGCGGGGCGCCGCGGATACGTGCTCGTGCAGCACGACGGCGCCGTCTCCGGCATCGTGCTGCGCGTCTCCGAGCCAGGCCGCGCACGCTCCGGCATGTGCAACATCTGCCACACGATGCAGCCGGGCAACCAGGTCGCCCTGTTCTCCGCACGGCGCACGGGTGAAGCCGGCGCTCGAGGCGACTCCGTCGGCACGTACATCTGCGCCGACCTCTCGTGCCACGACAACGTGCGACTCGCGCACCCGCTCGCGCCGAACGAGATCCGCGCCGCCGGTCAGGTGGACTTCCGCCTCGACGGCACGCGTCGCCGCATGGAGGCGTTCACGTCCCGCGTATGGGCCGATTCCTGATCGCGGTTAGCCTGGGGGCATACGTCCTGTGCTCGAAGGAGAAGCCATGAGCGATGTCATCCTGTCCACCGTCGACGAGGGGCTCGCCCGGCTCACTCTGAACCGCCCGGAGCGGCTGAACGCCTTCAACGCCGAGCTGGCGCACGCCTGGCGCGACGCCACGGCAGATGCCGTCGCACGCGACGACGTCAGGGCGATCCTCATCGACGCGGCAGGGCCGTCGTTCTGCGCGGGCGGCGACGTCATCGAGATGGCGACCACCACGGGCGCCGGCACCGACATCACGGCGCTCGCCGAGGTCATCAACAGCGGCATCCGCTCGCTCACCGAATCCGCGGTGCCCGTGGTGGTCGCGGCGCACGGCACGACGGCGGGGGGCGGCCTCGGCATCCTGCTCAGCAGCGATTACGCCGTGGTCGGATCGCGGTCTCGCCTCGGCAGCCTGTACGCGAACATCGGGCTGACCCCCGACCTGTCCGTGTCGGCGCAGCTCGCGCGGGCCGTCGGTCAGCGCCGAGCCCTGCAGCTCGTGCTGCAGGATCGGCTTCTCACGGCTGAAGAAGCCGTCGACTGGGGGCTCGCCGCCGAAGAGGTGCGGGGAGAGGATGCGGCGGGCGAGGCTGAGCTGGTCCGCTCCCGCGCCGAGGAGATCGCGCGCTTCTGGCTCGCCGGGGCGGCGGAGGCGTACGGGCAGGCGAAGCGTCTCGTCCGGTCGCAGCCGGAGCGCACCTTCGCCGAGCAACTCAGCGAGGAAGCCCGCTCGATCGGTGCGGCGATGGCCACGCCCGATGCGCAGGCGCGCATCGCCGCCTTTGCCGCCGCATCGTCGCGCTCCGCACGCTGACCTCTTCTGCACCGATCGGCATTCCGAGCGATTCCGTCGGGACCCTGCCCCGACGCCGCGAATCGGACGGGGCACGTGCAAGGATGATCGCAACGCCGCACAACGAGAGGAACGCGATGTCCCAGCCGGAGATCGCCCAGCCGCCGCAGCCGCTGGCCGACAAGAAGAACCTGTCCCTCCTCATCCGGGGAGCGATCTGGATCGCGATCGGCGCTCTGATCGCCGCAGCGCTCGTGTGCGTCATCTGGGTGCTGATCGGAGACCAGGACGGACTCATCGGTCGCGCGTTCCTCACGATCCTCCTGCTCGCCGGGTTCGCGGGCATCGCGATCCTCGAGGCGAGCCTCGCCCCGAACCGACCGGACTGGCTGGCGTTGGCGAGCATGGTGACGTGGATCATCGCGCTGCTCGTCGGGGCGGTCAAGATCTGGCTCCCCGAGGACGACGCGTACTTCACCGGCGCTGAGCGGTTCTTCCAGCTGCTGCTCGTGGTCGGCATCCTCCAGTTGGCCCTGCTGCACGTGCGACTCTTCACTCCGGCGGCCCAGCGCCACCGCACGACCTTCACGCGCATCATCTACATCGTGACGCTGGTGTTCCTCGCCGGACTCGTCGGGATGCTGGTGTTCTTCCTCACCTTCCCGCACACGTTCGACTACGGCGAGCTGTACTGGCGCATCGTGGTCGCGCTGACGATCCTCGCGGCGGTCGGCACCACGCTGATCCCGCTGCTCAATGCGCTGTTCGCGCCGAAGAAGGCGCGCTCGCCGCAGCCGCTCACGTCCGCTCCGGCGTGGCCCACGTACGCCGACGGTTCGACGCCGCTGCCTGTACTGCCCGACGGCTCGCCGGACTGGAACGCCTACTACACGGGTCACCCGTCGGTGATGCCGCAGGCGCAGATGCCGCAGCAGGCTCCGCTCGCGGTCGCGGCTCCGCAGCCCTTCCCGGTCGCGAGCTTCCCGCCCGCTCCCGAGGCCGGCGCGCCGACGCACTCGCCTACGCCTCCGCCGCCTGCTCCTGCTCCGCCCGCACCGGCCGGTCAGGCTCCTGGCGTGCCGCCGGCGCCCCCGGCTCCCGACGCGCCCGGTGCATACCCGCCCGCTCCGCCGATGCCGCCGCAGTGAGCACCGAGACCGAACTGCGCGACCTCGCATCGGAGATCGCGAAAGAGGCCGGCGAGCTGGCACGGCGACGCCGAGCGGAGGGTGTCCATCTCGCCGCGACCAAGTCGTCGATCGCCGACATCGTCACCGAGGCCGACCGCGAGGTCGAAGCCCTCATCCGTGATCGACTCCGCGAGGCACGGCCCGGCGACGGCTTTCTCGGGGAAGAGTCGGACCCCACGTCGGGGGAGACGGGGATCACCTGGGTGGTCGACCCCATCGACGGCACCGTGAACTACGCCTACGGCAGCCCGATGTACGCGGTGAGCATCGCCGCCGTGCAGGGAAGCGCCGACCCGGACTCGTGGGAGGCGCTCGCCGGCGCGGTCTACTCGCCAGCCGCGGGCGAGCTCTTCACCGCCGCGCGCGGTCACGGCGCCCGGCTCGGCGACCAGCGACTCTCGGTCAACGAGTCGACTCCCGCGGGAGCGCTGCTCGGCACCGGATTCGGTTACGACCAGGCCACGCACGACGGCGACCTCGCGACGACCCGCAGCGTGATGACGATGGCGCGCGACCTGCGCCGGTCGGGCTCGGCGGCGCTCGACCTCTCGTACGTCGCGGCCGGACGCCTCGACGGGTACTTCGAGCGCGGTCTCAAGCCCTGGGACTTCGCGGCGGGCGCGCTGCTCGTCGCCGAGGCCGGGGGTCGAGTGTCGCGCATCGACGTCGCCACGCCGAGACCCATGCTCATCTCCGGTGGAACTGCGGTTCATGACCGGATCTGTGACATCATCGGAAAGGAAACGTGAGCGATTCATGGCATTCCCAGCCTCCTCGGGCTAGGGTTTATCCGATCGTTACTTTCATCGCCCCGAACGATGAGAGCCCGAACGCCCCCCAGCGTGACGTCTGACCCGAGAGAATTCGTTTTGCCCTTCGAGAACCCCCAGGCTGCCTCTGCGCCCACGCGCCGGTCCAGCCGACTCCGCACCGAGCCCATCGTGGCCACCGCGGCAGAGGTAAAGGCAGCCGACTCCGAAGACGCTTCCCCCGTCTCCGCCGCACCGCTGTCTCGCCGCGCCGCCCGTGAACGACTGACCACCGCAGAGGTGTTCGTCGCCGCCACAGCCGTGGCCGCCGCGACCGCAGCATCCGAGTCCACCGACCTCGAGCCCGCCGACTCCGACGCGGCCGCTCCGGTCGAGGCCGTCGAGAGCGCAGAAGCGTCGGCCGCCGCAGAGCAGGTCGCCGCAGAGCCGGCCGCCGCCGAGCGGGTCGCCGCCGAGGCGTCGATCCCCGACGCGGCCGACTTCGACGCCGATCCGTTCACGACCGCATCCCGCGTCTTCCGCGCGGTCGCCACCGGCCCGACTCCCACAGCGTCGGCCGAGGAGCCGGTCGCCGAGCCCGCGACGGCTCCGGCCGATGAGGCGCCGGCCGCCGCGCACGTGGCTCGCCGCCGTCCGCCCGCGCGGAAGTTCCTGGCCGTCGGTGCGACCGTCGGCGTCATGAGCCTCGCCGGTCTGCTCGCGGTGGGGATGACGCTTCCCGCGGAGGCCGTCGCCGCCGTGCAGGGCGGTCAGCCGCTGTCGGCCACGTCGCTGGTCGCCGCCTCCGGCGCGGGCGAGACCGGTGGCAAGAGCGATGAGATCCAGGCGTTCGTCACGTCGTCCGACGTGCAGAACGAGTCGCTGGCCCGCTCCGACAGCTTCTCCACGATGTCGCTCGTCGAGGTCGCATCGGAAGAGGGCATCAACTACTCCAACGAGGTCTTCACCAACGACCCCGAGGCCGCCATCCAGTGGCCGTTCAAGGTCGGCGTGGGCATGAGCTCCGGCTTCGGCATGCGCTGGGGCCGTCTGCACGAGGGCATCGACTTCGTGCCCGGCGAGGGCGCCCCGATCCAGGCCGTCGCCGACGGCGTGGTGCGCATCGCGACCGAGCAGGGCGGCGCCTACGGCGTCACGGTCTACATCGACCACGTCATCGACGGAGAGGTCGTCACCAGCCACTACTCGCACATGCAGTACGGCTCGCTGCAGGTCAAGGCGGGGCAGACCGTGAAGGTCGGCGACGTCGTCGGTCACACCGGCAACACGGGCCGCTCCTACGGCGCGCACCTGCACTTCGAGATCATCGTCAACGGCGCGAAGATCGATCCGCTGCCGTGGCTCCGTGAGAACGCGGGTCGGTACTCGTACTGACCCGCCTCGATTTCATGAGGACGCCACTGTGATGGTATTCTCGTGTGGTTGCCCCGCGAGGGGCAGCACGCCCCGATAGCTCAGTGGCAGAGCACTTCCATGGTAAGGAAGGGGTCGTCAGTTCAATCCTGACTCGGGGCTCGCAGTATTCGCATCTGCAGTGCGGATGCCGTGCGGCAGGGTAGCTCAGTTGGTGAGAGCGCACGACTCATAATCGTGAGGTCGCGGGTTCAAGCCCCGCTCCTGCTACAGAACGAAAGCCCCGGATGATCCGGGGCTTTTGGCGTATCCGGGCAGGTTCTGCGCTCAGTGCCGGCGGTTCGCGGGTGTGATGGCCGGTTTCCGGCGTCGAGGGCACATGGTTCTGGTTCGATCACGGGCTCACCGACGTAGACTGATGGCACGGCGGGCAGTAGCCCTCGGAGCCTGGCAGTCTTCCGGACGGTATGACGAGCCAGGCTCACGTATTTCTAAAGCCGAGTGATTCGGGACCCGACGATCGCATCGGTGCGACGGATCCAGTCACCGCCGTTTGAGTAACACCAGGCGACGGCGTCGCTCACCCAGAGCAGCGGATGCTCGTGCGGCGCGACATGCCGCTACTGCATCTCCGGCGATCCAGCACGGCGGATTACGTCGGCGATCAGTCGCCGGTCGGCGCGTTCGAGGGACTCGTCGCGTTCGAGGATCAGCTGTGCCACACCCGCGCGAACGGCGTCCTCAGTGAGTGCGGCCGGCGATAGTGGCCGCGCCTCCCTGTCGGGTCGGCGCTTGACTACCCATACCGACACCCGCACCTCGAGTGCGCACATGCGCGAAAGGATCTGACGGCGTCTGCTGTCGCTCTCGCTCTTGAAGTGGATCCGGCTTTGACCTGGCTTGAGAAGCTCCCGGAGCATCCGTTCGGAGGCGTGGACGTCGCCGGTGGCCGTGGCAGTCGCGACGACGTAGTACCCGCGAGCCTTCGACTCATCGACCTAGACGCGGTCAGCGGGGCGGAAGGTCACTGCTCCAACGCACGTGCGGCCTCGGACGCAGGCCGAGTACGCGAACACGGTGCCGGCGGCGTCACCCCTCCCGGTCCTGAACAGGTGCGCATCGTGGGCGCTCGACTTCGGCTCCGCCGGCTCGCGTGTCCTCGTCCGGTCCCTTCGCGTTCACCGGCCTGTCACCTCCCGGCGGTTCTCTCGCGTCGAGGGAGGTCATCCGAGCCTTCCGCCGGCTCCCGACGGGTGCCGATCGCGTCTCTGGAAGGAACATCGTAGACATGTCCTCGTCTCCCGCCCCCGGATCGCGCCGACGCCGGCGCGTCCCACTGCTCGCGGCACTTCTCGCCGCAGGCGTGCTCGTCGTATCGCCACTGATGGGTGCGGCTCCGGCCGCGGCTGCCGCGGCATCCGAGATCACCCTATCGACCACCGAGGTCGCGCCGGGCGCGAACCTCGCCATCGACTTCGCCACCGACCGCCCGAGCGCGAAGAACTGGGTCGCGATCTACCCCGCATCGAAGCCCGAGCCCTGCGACGCCTGCGGCATGGCGTGGGCGTATGCGCCCGGAGCCTCCGGCTCGGTGCAGTTACCCGCGAAGGACCGATCCGGCAACCCGCTCCCGGCCGGCGACTACCGCGTGGAGTACCTCTACGACGACGGCTACACGCGGGTGAGCGAGCCCGTCGCATTCACGGTCGCGGAGGCGCCCTACGAGGGTCCCGCGGTCGATCCGACGAAGCCGATCGCGCTGTCGGTCGTGCAGCTCAACCTGTGGGGCAAGACCACCGACGCGACGATGCTCGCCGAGATCGGCGCCGACCTCATCTTCGTGGAGGAGGCGCAGAGCGGCGCGGCGGCCATCGCGCGTGACCTCGGATTCGACTACCACTCGACGGGCGGCAGCGCAGGGGTCATCTCGCGCTACCCGATCGTCGACGCGGGCGTTGTGAGCGTCCCTGGTACCCAGGGCGGGTGGATGAAGGCGATCGTCCAGGTGGGCGACACGCAGATCGCGGCCTACGGCGGCCACCTCGAGTACCGCTACTACGCGACGTACCTGCCCCGCGGCTACGCCGGTGACGTACTTGGCGCCGGCTTCCCGGCCGAATGGCGCGGCTGGAACAAGCTCAGCGCCCCGGTGACGGATGTTCCGCAGATCCTCGCCGCCAACGAGGCCTCGGGCCGCCCTGCCGCCGCGACTGCGCTGACCGCCGACATGGCGACCGAGCGTGCAGCCGGACGCCTCACGATGATGGGCGCCGACATGAACGAGCCGTCGACGCTGGACTGGACCGAGGCGACCGCGAACCTCTACGACCACAACGGCGTCGTCGCACCGTGGCAGACCACCAGCATCCTGCGCGATGGCGGCCTCGTCGACGCGTACCGCGCGACCTACCCCGACCCCGTGACCCACCCCGGTTTCACATGGCCCGCCGACACCCCCAACGTCAGCGTCTCGCAGCTCGCGTGGGCTCCGGAGGCCGACGAGCGCGACCGGATCGACTACATCTTCTTCGCGCCGGACGAGCGTTTGATCCTGGAGAGCACCCGGATCGTCGGACCGAAGGGCGACATCGTGCGCGGCGCGCGTGCGCTGCCGGTCTCGGACGAGGAGATCTTCACCCCCCAGACGCTGTGGACCAGCGATCACAAGGGGCTGCAGGCCGAGTTCGTGGTCTGCGGCGAAGCCTGCCTGGCCGCCGCCGAGCCGGGTGATCTCGTCGTCGGCACGCCGTCGATCACCGGCACCGCGAAGGTCGGCGAGACGGTCACCGCGCAGCCGGGGGAATGGACGACGGGCACCGCGTTCACCTACCAGTGGCTGGTCGACGGCGAGGCTGTCGACGGCGCCACCTCGGCGGCGTTCACGGTCCCGGCCGCGCTGGCCGGGCGCGCGCTCTCCGTCCGAGTCAGCGGCTCGCTCGACGGTTACCTGCCGGCGCAGGCGACGAGCGCCGCGGTGACGATCGCCGAAAGCGAGCCGGAGACGGAGAACCCGACCGTCGTGCTCGGCTCGCAGACGGTCGCGGCAGGCGGGTCGCTCCGTGTCTCGGGCACCGGCTTCGCCGCGGATGCTCAGCTGCGGCTCGAGCTCCACTCGACGCCCGTGAGCCTGGGCACGGTCACCGCGACGATCGCGGGGGAGTTCGCGACCACCGTGCAGATCCCGGCATCCGTCTCGGACGGCGCGCACACGCTCGTCGTGATCCTCCCCGACGGCTCGCAGGTGCGGGCCGCCGTCACGGTGACCGCCGCGCAGGGAGCGGCGGCCGACGGCCTCGCGCAGACCGGCGGCGAGCTCCCGTTCGCCGCGGTGTGGATCGCGCTCGCGGCCCTCGGCCTCGGCACGGCGCTGTTCATGCGCCGCCGTCTGCGTCAGCGGTAGCACTCGGGTCCTTCGCGTGGCCGTCCCGATCTCGATCGGGGCGGCCACGTCTGCATGCCCTCGGCCCGCGGATGTCGGGGGTCGGTGCGACGATTCTCCCGATCGGATGCCGAAGGGAGGCGTGATGCGCGAGGAGGCGACCGTGCTGCACGCCGACCTCGACGCGTTCTACGCCTCGGTCGAGCAGCGAGACGCCCCCGCGCTCCGCGGGCGACCGGTGATCGTCGGCGGAGGGGTCGTGCTGGCGGCGAGCTACGAGGCCAAGGCCCGCGGAGTCCGGACGGCGATGGGCGGGCGGCAAGCGCGCGAGCTGTGCCCGGAGGCCGTCGTCGTGCCCCCGCGGATGGATGTCTATTCCCAGGCGAGCCGCGACGTCTTCGCGATCTTCCGCGACACCACCCCGCTCGTCGAGGGCATCTCGATCGACGAGGCGTTCCTCGAGGTCGGTGGTCTCCGCCGCCTCGCCGGCAGCCCGGAGCAGGTCGCGGTGCGTCTGCGCGAGCGAGTGCGCACCGAGGTGGGTCTGGCGATCTCCGTCGGGGTCGCTCGCACGAAGTTCCTCGCCAAGGTCGCGAGTGCCGTGAGCAAGCCGGACGGCCTGTTGATCGTGGAACCGGAATGGGAGCACGCGTTCCTCCTCCCGCTTCCCGTCGAACGCCTGTGGGGCGTCGGGGCGGCGACCGCCGAGAAGCTCCATGGCCTCGGCATCCATACCGTGGGCGAGCTCGCAGAGCTCGAGGAGGCGACGGCGGAGAGGCTGCTCGGGAAGGCGAGCGGCGCGCACCTGCATGCGCTGGCCCGGCTGCGCGATCCTCGGCCCGTCGACACCGCGCGGCGGCGGGCCTCCATCGGATCGCAGCGCGCGCTCGGGTCCCGGCCCCGTTCGGAGGCGGAGCTCGACGTCATCCTCACGCAGATCGTCGACGGTCTTGCGAGGCGGCTGCGCGAGCGGGATCGCGTCTGCCGCACGGTGGTGCTCCGGCTGCGATACGGCGATTTCGCCAAAGCGACGCGGTCGAAGACCCTGCGCACGCCGACGGGCCGTACCTCGGTGCTGCTCGCGCTGGCCCGCGGACTCCTCGTCGCCGCCGGTCCGGAGATCTCGCAGCGAGGGATCACGCTCATCGGCATCTCGCTCTCGCAGCTCGCCGGCGCCGACCGCGCGCCCGCCGAGCTGCCGTTCGACGACGAGGGAGGCCAGCAGCTGGACTCGGTCCTCGACGCGGTGCGCGAGCGCTTCGGGTCGGCGTCGCTCTCGCGGGCGACCCAGGTCGGACGGGATCCCGGATGGTCGACGCCGGTGCTGCCCGAGCACGAGTGAGCGCTCGGAGACCAGGCCGCGGACGTCAGGCGGGAGGCGGTGGGCTCCACGGCTCGCCGGGGCCGACGGCGATCGCGATGCGGCGGCTGATCTCGCCGAGCTGACGCGTCTGCGCGGCCGTCAGCGCATCGAAGACGAGCTCGCGCACGAGCGCCTGATGGCCGGGCGTGGAGTCGACGACCGCGCGATGACCCGCATCCGTGAGCACTCCGAGCGTGAAGCGTCCGTCGGTCGGATCGACCCGGCGCTGCACCCACCCCTTCTTCTCGAGGCGGGAGACGGCGCGGGACAGCCGCGACAGGGTGCAGCTCGCATAGGCGGCGATCGTGCTCAGGCGCAGAGTGCGCTCGGGCGCCAGGTCGAGCGCCTGCAGGATGCCCTGCTCGAAGTGCGTCAGCCCGCTGTCGCGCTGCAGCTGCGCGTCGAGCGCGGCCGGCAGACGCTCCAGCATCGATGCCAGTGACGCCCAGATCGCGAGTTCGTCGGGAGTCAGCGCGGATCTGTGCGGGTCGGTCATGGTGACAGCGTAGGCGTTGATGACTTGCTTGAGCAAGTAACGACGCGTAGCATCACTTGCTCAAGCAAGTCATCACGGCGCGAACGCGTCCGGAAGGGAATGGGATGGATCTGCGACTGCAGGGCAAGAGGGCGTTCATCAGCGGATCGAGCCAGGGGATCGGCTTCGCCGTCGCGACAGCCCTCGCGGCGGAGGGAGCGGAGGTGGTGCTCAACGGGCGCGACGCAGGACGACTCGACGGGGCCGTGCAGCGTCTCCGAGCCGAGTGCCCCGGTGCGGCGGTGTCGGGGCTCGCGGCGGACTTCGCCGATGCGGATGCGGTCGCGCGTCTGATCGACGATCTCGGAGATGTCGACATCCTCGTCAACAACGTCGGACTGTTCGGTCTCGCCGAGTTCGCAGCCATCGACGACGAGGAGTGGTCCCGGTACCTGGAGGTGAACCTGATGAGCGGCGTCCGCTTGTCGCGCGCGCTGCTGGACGGGATGCTGCGGCGAGGGTGGGGACGCGTCGTGTTCGTCAGCAGCGAGTCCGGCGTGAACGTCCCGGGCGACATGGTGCACTACGGGGTGACGAAGGCGGCGATGCTCGCGCTCGCCAACGGCCTTGCGAAGCTCACGCGCGGCACCGCCGTCACCGTCAACACGGTGCTCGGCGGCCCGACGTACTCCGAGGGCGTCGCCGCCTCGGTCGAGGCGATCGCCCGCATCAGCGGCACGTCCGAGAGCGAGATGCGCGAGGCGATCATCGGCCAGAACCGCACGACCCTGCTGGAGCGCTTCATCGATCCCGGCGAGATCGCGAACCTCGTGGCCTATCTCGCGAGCCCCGTCGCATCGGCCACCAACGGTGCAGCGCTCCGAGCGGACGGCGGCGTGCTCACCGGCATCCTCTGACCGGCTGTCAAGGGGTCGCCCGGATCCTCTGTCGCGACGAGACTGGAGTTCCTGTCCGCAGCAGAGATCGGAGTGATCATGTCAGACCCTCAGATGCCACCAGGTGACGAGGCCGAGATCGACGCGACCGGCGTGGACGCCGACTTCGTGACGAACGACCGTGATCCTGAACCCGACGAGGCGACGCCCGGGGAGGGGCAGACCTCCGGCGACGACGACGAGGTCGACGTGGCCGACCTGCCCTGACAGGCGACCGGATGACAGAAGGGCCCGGGACTCCGCGTGAGTCCCGGGCCCTTCTGCGTCCTCACCGGCCGCTGGGTGTGCGATACCGGTATTCCGCTCACAGCACCGCTGCTGCAGCGGGCGCGCGAGCTACCCTGAATCGAGTCCGCTGGGGGTGACGCTGTTGGGATTGAAGCTCGACGAGGCCGACCGTGCGCAGTGGCGCGATGAGGTCTTCCGCGATCTGCGAGTGAATGACGCCACCCGAGCGCCGCTCGAGCAGGCCATGCAGCGGTCGCGCATAGCGATCGTCGAGGCGCGCCGGACGCTGGATGCCGACGGAAGACTGCCCGACGGTCATGACATCGTCGCCTTCGGATCGCTCGCGCGCTTCGAACTCACTCCGCAGTCCGATCTCGACTGGCTGGTCGTGACGTCGGAGCCCAACTCGTTCGACGTGACGCCGCTCATCGAGAACCTCAGATCGAAGCTCGTCGACGGAGTCACGCTCAGCGAACCGGGAGACGGCAGGCTCTTCGGTGAGACGATCGCCGTAGCGGACCTCGTGACCAACATCGGTCTGCAGGAGGACACGAACCATACGACCACACGGCGCATCCTGTTCCTCGAGGAATCGGTCTCCCTGGCGCGGCCCCACATGAACGCCCTGAGGAGTGTCCTCGACGCATATGTGAAGGCCAAGGACGGGTCGGACCAGATTCCGCGCTACCTCCTGAACGACATCATCCGATACTGGCGCACCATCGCGGTCGACTATCAGGCGAAAGCCACGCAGAAGAACCCCAAGGCGCTGCGGTATCTCAAGCTGCTGATACCCCGCAAGCTCTGCTACGTCGCCTCGATCGCCCCTCTGTACCTCCTGCACCGCTGTGACACAGGCTGCGAGGACCAGCTCGAGTACCTGCTCGATCAGTACTCGACGCCGGCGCTCGAGCGTCTGCTCGGTCTGCTCGCTCACGTGGCGAAGGGCGGCGACGAGGCGGTGCGAGAGCGGTGCCGCCGGGTCGTGACCGCGTCGAGTCGGTTCATCGAGAGCTCAGGGCGTGCCGAATGGCGCGCAACGATCGAGGCGGACTTCATAGGGGACGACAGGAAGAACTCCGAGGGCTTCGGGTCCATGCGTACACTGGGCAAACAACTCCACGAGGATCTGTGCGGGATCTTCCACGCAGAACCCTTCGCCTCCTTCTCCCGCGAGTACATGGTGATCTGAAGATGTCTTCACTGACGAGCGCACTCGAGACAGACACGCCCTGCATGACGTGCGGCTTCGAGCTCTGGGAGCCGATCGCGACCTCGACGCACGGCAAGCTGGGGCTCTACAATGACGATCGCTTTCCCGGCAGGTGCATCCTCGCGTTCCCGCAGCATGCGGATTCCCTCGAGTCGCTGCCGATGGACTCGATGATGGGATTCCTCCGCGACATCCAGATCGCCATGAAGGCGATCAGATTGGCGACCGGAGCTCGCCGTGTGAACGTCTCCATCCTCGGCAATCGCGATCCGCATCTACATGCTCATCTTGTGCCGAGGTGGCCCGACCGCGAGGAGTTCCCCGACTGCTCGCCCTGGAACGATCGCCGCGAGAAGGGGCTGCTCCCGGCTGGTCGCGTCCGCGATCTCAAGGCCGACATCCTCGCCACGATGAGGGGCATCGACACGAGGACGACGCGCTTCGCGACGCCGACGCCGATGTTCGAGACCTGAACGGCAAAGGGCCCGGGACTCCGCGTGAGTCCCGGGCCCTTCTGCGTCCTCACCGGCCGCTGGTATCCCCGGCGTCGGTGCGGGCCGATGACCCGGAGAGCCCGCGCTGCTCGGCTTCGAGGCGCTCCGCCTCCTCGCCGCTGATCGCCTCGCCGCGCGCGACGAGCCCCGCCTGGTCGGAGAGCGGGATCTGCTTCAAGAGGAGCGAGAGCAGGAGCGCCACCGCGATGAACGGCACGAGATACCAGAAGACCGGCGCGAGAGCATCCGCATACGCCGTGACGATGCCGTCGCGCACCTCGTCGGGGAGGGCACTGAGGGTCGCGGGGTCGATGGTCGACGCGGCCTGCGAGGCCTCCTCGGGCGAGGCACCGGCGCCGCCGAAGACACCCAGCAGGTTCTCGGTGAGTCGCGTCGTGAAGAGCGTGCCGAACACGGCGGTGCCGAGCGAGGCACCCACCTCGCGGAAGTAGTTGTTCGTGCTCGTCGCAGTGCCGATCTCGCCGGCGGGCACCGCGTTCTGCACCACGAGGACCACGACCTGCATGATGAGCCCGAGTCCTGCGCCGAAGAAGAACAGGAACACGCAGATCAGCCAGATCGGGGTCGACGCCGAGAGCGTCGTGAACGCCACCATCGCGAGGCCCGTGATGATCGTGCCGACGATCGGATAGACCTTGTACTTCCCGGTCTTGGAGATCGCGATCCCCGAGAAGATCGAGGTACCCATCAGGCCCACCATCATCGGGATCATCAGCAGGCCGGATGCCGCGGCAGACGTGCCGGACGACATCTGCAGGAACGTCGGCACGAAGCCGATCGCCGCGAACATGCCGATGCCGAGCACGAGGCCGATCGCCGTCGCGTTCACGAAGATCGGGTTGCGGAACAGGCTCAGCGGGATGATCGGGTCCTGCACCCGCGACTCGGTGAAGATGAACGCCGCAGCCGCGACGACGAGGCCGGCGCCCCAGGCCCAGGTCGCGCCGGAGTCCCAGCCGAACTCGGCGTCGCCGCCGAAGTCGGTGAAGAAGATCAGACAGGTGGTGGCGATCGACAGGAAGACGACGCCGAAGACGTCGATCGGCTTCTCCGCCTTCTTGCTCGGGAGCTGCAGCGCGACGACGGCGATGATGAACGCCGCGATGCCCACCGGGATGTTGATGTAGAACGCCCACTGCCAGGTGAGGTGGTCGACGAAGAACCCGCCGAGCAGAGGGCCGGCGACGGCCGACAGCCCGAACACGGCGCCGAGCGGTCCCATGTACTTGCCGCGCTCGTTGGCGGGCACGATGTCGGCGATGATCGCCTGGGAGAGGATCATCAGACCGCCACCGCCGAGTCCCTGGAGCGCGCGGAACACGACGAACATCCAGAAGTCCGTGGCGAACGCGCAGCCCACCGACGCGAGGGTGAAGAGGGCGATGGCGACGAGGAAGAGGTTGCGTCGCCCGAGCACGTCGCCGAACTTGCCGTAGATCGGCATCACGATCGTGGTGGCGAGCAGGTACGCGGTCGTGATCCAGACCTGGTGGTCGACGCCGCCCAGCTGCCCGACGATCGTCGGCATCGCCGTAGAGACGATCGTCTGGTCGAGGCTGGCGAGCAGCATGCCCGCGATGAGGGCGCTGAAGATGATCCAGATGCGCCGCTTGGTGAGCAGGAACGGCGCGTCCTTGGTGGCGGTGGCGGACATCAGTCGGCTTTCTGTGCGAAGACGGTACGGGCGGCGTCGAGACGGCGGGCGATGAGGTCGCCGAACGGCTCGGTGGACTGGTGGTGCAGCAGCTGGTCCATGCTCAGCCGCACGAGGGCGCCGACGGTGTGGACCATGACCTCGGCCTGCAGTGCGGCGCCCTCTGAGTCGCCGGTGCGCTCGAGGATGAGGTCCGTGTCTCGGCGCTCGTTCTTGGCGAGCTGTTCGAACGCGGCCCTCAGCAGGCGCGGCTCCTTTTCGATCACGGCGAACATGGCGGGCGCGTCGTCCAGCGGATTCATGAGCCCGAAACGATCCACCGTGAGACGGATGAAGTCGTCGAGCAGCTCGCCGTGCGCGCCGACGAACGCTCTCTCGAGAGCCTCCTGACGCAGATCGACCGCGGTGACGCCGAACACCGCGTTCTCCTTGCTCTCGAAGTAGTTGAAGAACGTGCGTCGCGAGACTCCCGCTTCGGTGCAGAGCTGTTCGACCGTGAACCCGGCGAAGCCGTGCTCGACCGTCAGCCGTCGTGCGGCGTCGGTGAGGGCGCGCGCGGTCTCGCGCTTGCGCTGCTCGCGGGTTGACTCTGCACTCTCGTCCATAGAGTGCAATTATGCACCATCATCCCGAGAGTGCAACTTTGGAGAACTTTGTGACGTTTCGGGGGTGGGGTGCGTCTTACAGGTGTCGCGACACTGCGACCCGTGCTGAGGGTTGTCGTGGGGACGACGACCCTCAGCACGTTCGCGGTGCTGAGGCAGGGACTCCGCTGAGAGGCGGGAAGGGATTCACGATGGGCGGCGCAGGCGATCGGGTGACGATCGATCCGCTGCGTGTTCTGCTCCGAATCCCCACTGGGGGAACGAAAGAGGGGATGGATACATGGCGACGGGCCCTTTTCGCGGAGCTCTCGAACTCGCCGACGATCGGATCGTCGCGGGTCGAGCGATCGACGGGGATGTCGCTGCTTTCGCCGTACTCGTCCGGCGGTACACGCCGATGATGCGCGCATATACGCAGCGGATGCTGAACGCCTCGGCCGATGTCGACGACATCGTGCAGGAGACCTTCGTCACGGCGTGGCAGCGGTTCTCCGAGCTCGAGGACCCCGGGAAGGTCAAGAGCTGGCTGATGCGGATCGTGAGCCGGAAGGCGGTCGACCGCATCCGAGCACTCCGTCCGACGGTCGACGTCGACGAGATCGAGCAGCCGGCGCCGTCCCACGCCGGGCCCGACCACGTGGTCGAGGCCCGGGCCGGCATCGCCGCACTGGGGGCGGCGCTGCAGGAGCTGCCGGCCGCGCAGCGGGAGTGCTGGGTGCTCCGCGAGATGGGCGGCTACTCGTACGACGAGATCGCCGAGGAGCTCGACATCCCGGTGTCGACGACGCGCGGCCTGCTCTCGCGCGCGAGGAAGTACATGATCGTTCGAATGGAGGAGTGGCGATGAGCGACGATCAGGGAGCGCCCGAGGTGCGCCGGCTCGGACTCGAACCGGGCGACCTCGACGGGCACACGCTCGACGAGCTCGCCGACTATCTCGAGGCGGACAGGACTCCGCGCGACCCCTCCATCGAGGGATCGCCCGGCTGTCAGCTCGCCCTCGACGCGCTCGCGAGGCTGCAGGGGCTGGGTGGGCAGCTCATCGATGCGGATGCTGCGGCGATGCCGCCGGTCGAGGACAGCTGGGTCGACCGCATCCTGAGCGGCATCGCTCTGGATGCTCGGGCCGGCCGCCGCGTCCCCCTCGACGGGCAGGAGCCCGGCGTCGACTTCGGCATCACCGAGGGCGCCCTGCGCGGGCTGATCCGCTCGGCGGAGAACGCGGTCCCCGGCGTCCTCGTCGGGCGAACGGCGCTCGACGGCGACGTGACGACGATAGGCACCCCCGTGACGATCGACATCGAGGTGAGCATGCTCTACGGCGAACCCATCCCCGAGGCGGTGTCGCACCTGCGGACGGAGGTCGCCGATCGCGTTCGGCGGCACACCGACATGCGGGTGACGTCGATCGACATCACCGTGCGCGACATCCAGAGGGTCGAGAACTGGACGGAGGGGCGGTCATGACCGACATCACCCCGGTGCTGGTAGAGCGTGTGGAGGCAGCGGTGCGGGCGACGTCGGGAGTGCGTGACGTCTATCGCTCGGGGTCGCTCGTGTCGAACATCGTCGGAGCGGGCGCTGCGGCGATCGGGCTGCGTGCCGGCGGCGATCCGGTCGTGGTGGTCTCGTCGGAGGAGTCGGGTGTGCGCGTCGAGGCCACCCTCGGCATCGACTTCGTGCCCGGCGCGGGCGAGACCCTGCGCGCCGTGCGAGCCGCGGTCGACGAGGCTTTGGATGAGGAAGGGGCCCGGCTCTCGTCCATCGTTCTCACGGTGGCGTACGTGCACTCTCGCGAGAACCGCGCCTGAGACGGAGCCGTCTGGGACGGGATTCGGGGGAGGGCGCCGGAGCATCCGACGCCCTCCCGTCTCTCACGCGACCGCGCGCAGACCGTCGACGAGCGGCGTCGTCGGGCGGCCGATGAGCCGGGCCAGGGTGCCGTCGGTGTGGGCGAGTGCGCCGCCCGCGATGCCGGCGTCCAGAGCGACGACGAAGCCGACGGTCCCGTCGTCGAGACCCGCCGCACGCAGCGCCTCGGCCTGCTCGTCCGGCGTCAGGCGGCGGTACTCGACCTCGCGCTCCGTGATCTCGGCGATCGCCGCGGCGAGATCGTCGTAGCTCCACGCGACGTCGCCGCCGAGCTCGTAGACCTGACCGAGGTGGCCCTCTTCGAGGAGCACGACCGCCGCGGCATCCGCGAAGTCCTTGCGGCTCGCCGACGCCACCCGTCCGTCGCCGGCGCCGGCGGCGACGACCCCGGTCTCGGCGGCGCGGGCGAGGTCGGCGGCGTAGTTCTCGGTGTACCAGTTGTTGCGGAGGATCACGGCCGGCAGGCCGGCCCGGGTGATCGCCTCCTCCGTGGCCTTGTGCTCGGGCGCGAGGACGAGATCGCTGGTCGTGGCCTTCGGAGCGCTCGTGTACACGAACTTCGTCACCCCGGCATCCTTGGCCGCGTCGATGACCGCCTGGTGCTGCGGCGCGCGCTGACCGACCTCGGAGCCCGAGATGAGGAGGACGGTGTCCACGCCGTCGAGCGCTGCGGCGATCGAGGAGGGGTCCGTGTAGTCGAGGCGCGCGACGCGAACGCCCAGGTCGGCGGCTTTCGCGGTGTCGCGGGCGCCCGCGACGATCGACCGCGGGTCGGCGCCGCGCTCGAGCAGGCTCTGGATGACGAGGCGGCCGAGCTGGCCGGTTGCGCCGGTGACGAGGATGGTCATGGGGTGTCCTTTCGTTGCTGACATCTCGCTCAACCGCCCCTTCGTCATGGAACATTCCGTATCGCGGGTACCCACTTTGACGTAAGGTACCTACATGACGGTGAGTTATGCGCAGATCCGCGAGTCGATCCCGCAGGTCTTCGAGCCGGGATGCAGCACGCGCGTCATACTCGACCACGTCATGAGCAAGTGGGGAGTGCTCGTGCTGTCGAGCCTGTCCGACGGCACCCGGCGCTGGGGGGAGCTGCGCCGCGAGGTCGGCGGCATCAGCGAGAAGATGCTCGCGTCGACCCTGCGCACTCTCGCCGACGACGGGCTCGTGCATCGGGAATCGTTCCCCACTGTGCCGCCGCACGTCGAGTACAGCCTCACCCCGCTCGGGCGCGATCTCATGCAGCACATGCTTCCGCTGGTCGCGTGGGTCGCCGACCACGCGGACGGGATGCTCGACCGCGACTGACCCGACGGATTTCGTCGTCTCACTGCCCACTGAGCCGCGAAATCCCTCGGTGCAAGAAAACGATTGACGCGATATGCGTTGAAGCCGTATCTTCTGAACATGTCAGCAACGACGCCCATCCACCTCGAACGACCCGACGGCAAGGGGCTCGCAAGCGGCTCGCTGGGGCTGTGGGGGTCGACCGTCATCGGTCTGGCCTCGACCGCGCCCGTGTACTCGCTCGTCGCGACGCTCGGGTTCGTCGTGCTCGCGGTCGGCGCCCAGGCCCCGATCGCGTTCATCATCGCGTTCATCCCGATGCTGCTCATCGCCTTCGCGTACCGGGAGCTTAACAACGCCGTGCCCGACTGCGGCACCACCTTCACGTGGGGGACGAAGGCGTTCGGGCCGTGGGTGGGCTGGATGGGCGGGTGGGGCGTCGCCGTCGCGGGGATGGTCGTGCTGGCCAACCTCGCGCAGATCGCCTCGGTCTACTTCTGGTCTCTGATCGGCTTCGATCTCGAGAACAACGACTGGCGGATCATCCTCGTCGCCGTGTTCTTCATCGCGGCGATGACGTGGGTGAGCTGGCGCGGCGTCGAGATCGGTGAGCGCATCCAGAACATCCTGCTCGGGATCCAGTACCTCGCCCTCGCGATCTTCATCGTCGCGGCGCTGTGGCAGTTCTTCGCCGGCACTGCTCCGAACCCGACGCCCTTCGACATCGCCTGGCTGAACCCCTTCGCCTTCACCGACTACTCGGGATTCATCGAGGCGATCCTGCTCGCGCTCTTCATCTACTGGGGGTGGGACACCTGCCTCGCGCTCAACGAGGAGACGAAGGACCCGAAGCGCACGCCCGGCCGTGCCGCCCTGCTGACCACGATCATCCTGCTGTTCACGTACGTCGCGGTCACGATCGCCGCGATGATGTACGCGGGTCTGGGGGAGGACGGCACGGGTCTCGGCAACGAGGCGAACGCCGACGACTTCTTCCTCGCGATCAAGGACGGACTGCTCGGCCCGTTCGGCTGGGTGCTCGTGGTCTCGGTGATCATCTCCGCGATCTCGTCGACGCAGACCACGATTCTGCCGACGGCCCGAGGCACCCTCGCGATGGGCGTGTACCGCGCCCTGCCCGCGAAGTTCAAGGACGTGCACCCCACGTACAAGACGCCCTCGTTCTCCACGATCGTCATGGGTGTGGTCGCCTCGGTCTACTACGTCGGCATGACGCTGATCAGCGACAACATCCTCCAGGACTCCATCCTGTCGCTCGGGCTCGCGATCGCCTTCTACTACGCGATCACCGGGTTCGCGTGCGTCTGGTACTTCCGGAAGGATCTGCGGAACTCCGCGCGCGACTTCTTCTTCAAGGGTCTCTTCCCACTGCTCGGCGGACTCATGCTCACCTACGCGTTCGTGCAGTCGGCGATCGACATGTGGGACGTCGACTACGGCTACACGGTGCTCTTCGGCATCGGCGGCACGTTCGTGATCGGCATCGGCTCGCTGGCGTTCGGACTGGTGCTGATGTTCCTCTGGTACCTGTTCCCGCGATCGAAGCGGTTCTTCCGCGGCGAGAGCCTGAACCGCGACACGCAGGTGATGGTGCCAGACGAGCCGAACGTGACGATCCGGTCGATCGACGGAGGCATCTGAGCCTCCGCCCCTAGGCTGGAGTGGTGCGCATCCGGCTCGACATCGCCTACGACGGCACTCACTTCCGCGGGTGGGCCAAGCAGCCCTCCCTCCGCACGGTTCAGGGCGCGCTCGAGGCGGCGCTCGCCCGCATCGTCGGCTCCGAGGTGCAGTTCGTCGTCGCGGGGCGGACGGATGCCGGGGTGCACGCCTCCGGGCAGGTGGCGCACGTCGACCTCGATGACGAGCAGTGGGCACGCATCGAGTCGCGGCACGGCCGGGCCGCGAACGACCCGGCGGGCTCCATCGCGGGACGCATGCGGGGGGTGCTCGGCGCCTACCCGGATGTGACGGTCACGCGCTCGTCGCTCGCCCCGGAGGGCTTCGACGCGCGCTTCTCGGCCGTGTGGCGCCGATACCGGTACCGGCTCGCGGACGAGGCGTCGGGGTACGACCCGCTGCGCCGGCTGGACACCACGACGCATCGTGGCACGCTCGACGCTGAGGCGATGGATGCCGCGGCGCGCACCCTCATCGGACTCCACGACTTCGCGGCCTACTGCAAGCCGCGCGAGGAGGCGACGACGATCCGCACCCTCCTCGACTACCGGTGGCAGCGGGATGCAGACGGCGTGCTCGTAGCGGAGGTGAAGGCCGACGCGTTCTGCCACAGCATGGTTCGTGCCCTCGTGGGTGCGTGCGCGGCGGTCGGCGAGGGGCGGCTCGGGATCGACGACCTCGTCGTGCTCCGCGACGCCCTCATCCGGACGAGTGAGTTCAAGGTGCTCGCGGCGCGAGGGTTGACACTCACGGAGGTCGGATACCCCTCGGATGAGCTGCTGTCGGCCCGGGCGGAGCAGACCAGGGCGAGACGCCAGTTCCACGAGGACTGACGCGGGAGCCGGATGCCGTGGCGCAGCCGCCCGGCATCCACCGAGCATCTCGCGGGGACGGAGCCGGAGCACAGCCACGGACGGTAACGTTGCCGGAGTCATGAAGGTCATCTCGTACAACCTGCGCAAGCACCGCGCCGCCGGTGAGCTGGTCGCGCTTGCGAGCGCGCACGACCCCGACCTCTTGTGCCTCCAGGAATGCGATGTGGCGCATCTGCCCGAGCGGATCGGGGACCTGGCGCTCGCTGACGCCACCCAGGGCAATCGACTGGGCCTCGCGATGTACTACCGCGAGAGCGCGTTCCATCTGCAGGGGATCCGCACGATCGGGCTGAAGAAGTCCTTGCACGACCGCATCGCGAAACCGGCGCACGAGCGTGTGCTCGGCGCCCGCCTGCGAGACATCGACGCCGGCCGCGAGTTCATCGCCGCGTCGTTCCACGCCGCGCCGCTGACCGCGTTGAACTCCCTGCGCCGGCATCAGATCCGTGCAGCCCTCACCGAACTCGCTACCCTCGGCGAGGGGCTCCCGCAACTCATGGTGGGGGACTACAACTACCCCGTGTTCAAGGAGAATCTCGGCCACGCGGTGCGCGAGCACGGCTATGCGCTCACCCTCAGCGACGACCACACGTACACGCGATACCGCGTCTTCCGCGGACATTACGACTTCGCGACCTCCGCCGGCTTCGAGATCGAGCGCGTCACGACGCTCCCGCAGGGATCGAGCGACCACCGTCCGATCCTCGTCACGGCGCGGCTCGACTGACCTCCGACCGCTGTGCCGGCGTCGTGACGAGCACGCGCCTGGACCCCGAAGAGTGGATGCCTGAGACTGGTCGGATGACGATCTCCGCGCTGCTCGTGGGCGGCCCCACCCTGCATTTGTCCTACGCCGGGCTCTCGATCCTCACTGACCCCACGTTCGACGCGCCGGGGGAGTACCCGGGCGGCGCGACGCTCTACAAGCTCACGGGCCCGGCCGTCCCCGCCTCCGCGCTCGGCGAGATCGACGTCGTCCTGCTCTCACACGACCAGCATCCCGACAACCTCGACGGCGCCGGGCGGGAGCTCCTGCCGACCGCCGACCTCGTGCTGGGGACGCCGGAGTCCGCGGACCGCATCCCGCACGTCACCGGCCTCGCGCCGTGGGAGCGCCGCGAGGTGGCATCCGTCGCCGTCACCGCCGTCCCCGCGCTGCACGGACCGGAGGGCGCCGAGGCGCAATCGGGCACCGTGACGGGTTTCGTCCTCGAGTCCGAGGGCTGGCCGACCGTGTACGTGTCCGGCGACAACGCCTCGGTCGACGTCGTGCGCGAGATCGCGTCCCGCTTCCCCCTGATCGACGTGGCCGTCCTGTTCGCCGGAGCCGCGAACGTCGGCCGCTTCGGCGACGCCGACCTCACCCTCAACGCCAGGACTGCGCTCGAGGCGTCCGAGGTGCTCGGCGATGCACTCGTGGTCCCCGTCCACACCGAGGGGTGGTTCCACTTCTCCGAGACGACCGAGCGGCTGGTCGGGATGTTCGCGCACGCGGGCCGCGAAGACCGTCTGCGCGTGCTGGTGCCGGGGGAGCGCACCGTCATCGCGTGATGCCCGGTTTGGGGGATCGCGCCGCATGACGTAAGCTGTCTCTTTGGTACTCGACTGCCGGGTGCCGCGAACGTGAGCCCTCCACTGGCGTGTTCCCCCTCCTGCGCATCGCGCGACAGGTCGGAACCACCCCGGAGTGGGATTCACGAACCTCTCCGTTCGAACAAGAAAGCAGCACTATCGTGACGCGCACTTTCACTCCCAAGGCTGGCGAAGTCCAGCGCGACTGGGTCGTCATCGACGCCACCGACGTCGTTCTCGGCCGCCTGGCCTCGCACGCCGCAGCGCTCCTGCGCGGCAAGCACAAGCCGACCTTCGCCAACCACATCGACTCGGGTGACTTCGTCATCATCGTGAACGCCGACAAGGTCGCGCTCACCGGTCAGAAGCTCCAGAAGAAGATCGCCTACCGTCACTCGGGCTACCCGGGTGGTCTCAAGGCCGTCAACTACGCCGAGCTGCTCGAGAAGAACCCGGTCCGCGCTGTGGAGAAGGCCATCCGTGGCATGCTCCCCAAGAACAGCCTCGGCCGTCAGCAGCTGTCGAAGCTCAAGGTGTACACGGGTGGCGAGCACCCGCACGCCGCGCAGCAGCCCCAGCCGTACACCCTCGACCAGGTCGCCCAGTAAGCGCCGTACAGACTAAGGACATACTCGTGGCTGACATCCAGGACTCCACCGAAAACCTCCAGAACTTCTCGACCTCGACTCCCGAGAGCGACGCTGTCGAGGCGGCCCCCCGCCCCGTGCTCAGCGTCCCGGGTGCCGCAGTCGGCCGTCGCAAGCAGGCCATCGCCCGCGTGCGCCTCGTCCCCGGTTCGGGAACGATCACGGTCAACGGCCGTACGCTCGAGGACTACTTCCCGAACAAGCTGCACCAGCAGCTGATCAACGACCCGTTCACGGTCCTCAACCTCGCGGGCGGCTACGACGTCATCGCGCGCATCTCCGGTGGTGGCCCCTCGGGTCAGGCCGGCGCGCTGCGCCTCGGCATCGCCCGTGCCCTCAACGGCATCGACGTCGAGAACAACCGTCCGACCCTGAAGAAGGCCGGCTTCCTGTCGCGCGACGCTCGCGTCAAGGAGCGCAAGAAGGCCGGACTCAAGAAGGCCCGTAAGGCGCCTCAGTACTCCAAGCGTTAAGGTCCACTGTTCCGATGCCGATCTTTGGCACGGACGGCGTGCGAGGGCTTGCCAACGGCATCCTCACCGCCGACCTTGCGCTCACCCTGGCCCAGGCGACTGCTGTCGTCCTGGGCCAGGGCCGTACTGCGGAGGCTCGCAAAGCCGAAGGCAAGCGACTCACCGCAGTCGTAGCCCGCGACCCCCGGGTCTCGGGTCACTTCCTCGAGGCCGCTGTGTCGGCGGGTCTCGCCTCGTCGGGCGTGGACGTGCTCGAGGCAGGCGTCATCCCGACCCCGGCCCTCGCGTTCCTCGTCGCAGACCGTGATGCCGACTTCGGAGTCATGATCTCGGCGTCGCACAACGCCGCCCCCGACAACGGCATCAAGATCTTCGCCCGCGGTGGACGCAAGCTGCCCGATGTCGTCGAACAGCGCATCGAGGCGGCCATGTCCGGTGAGATGCTGCGCCCGACCGGCGCGGGCGTCGGCCGGATCATCCGCTTCTCCGACGCCGAGGACCGCTACGTCGTGCACCTGCTCGGGTCGCTGCCGAACCGCCTGAACGGCATCAAGGTCGTGCTCGACTGCGCCCACGGCGCGGCATCCGGCGTCTCGCCCGAGACGTTCCGCGACGCGGGAGCCGAGGTCACCGTGATCGGCGCCGACCCCGACGGCTGGAACATCAACGACGGCGTAGGGTCGACCCATCTCGAGAACCTCGCCGAAGCCGTCGTCCGGCTCGGTGCCGACATCGGCATCGCGCACGACGGAGACGCCGACCGCTGCCTCGCGGTCGACGCGCAGGGCAACATCATCGACGGTGACCAGATCATGGCGATCCTCGCCGTCTCGATGAAGGAGCGCGGTCACCTGACCGACGACACTCTCGTCGCGACGGTCATGAGCAACCTCGGCCTGCACGTCGCCATGCGCGAGCACGGCATCACCGTGCGCCAGACGGCGGTCGGCGACCGCTACGTGCTCGAGGACATGAACGAGGGCGGCTACGCGCTCGGCGGCGAGCAGTCCGGGCACGTCATCATGAGCGAGTTCGCGACGACGGGCGACGGCCTGCTCACCGGCCTGCATCTGGTGGCCGAGATGGCCCGCCAGAACAAGTCCATCGCCGAACTGGCGAGCGTCATGACGGTGTACCCACAGGTGCTCATCAACGTGCGCGACGTCGTCAAGGACGCCGTCGGCTCCGACGGCGTCGTGCAGGCGGCGATCCGCGACGTCGAGGCCGAGCTCGGAGACACCGGGCGGGTCCTGCTCCGGAAGTCGGGCACCGAGCCCCTCGTGCGCGTCATGGTCGAAGCGGCCGACGTCGAATCGGCGCAGGCCTACGCCGATCGTCTCGCCGACGTGGTGCGCGAACGCCTCGCCCTCTGACCTCGGTCAGCGAGCGCTGGGTCAGGGGCGCCCCTGGCCCAGCTGCTCGATGTATCTGAGCAGCACGCCTTCGCGGAGCGCCCACGGGGAGACCTCGAGCTCGTCCACGTCCAGCGCCGACATCGCCGTGTGCAGCGACACCGCCGCCGCGACGATCTGGAATGTGCGATCCGCGGTGATGCCCGGCAACTCCTGACGAGCGGATGCCGGAAGGCGGGCGAGCCGCGGGATCCACGATCCCAGGGCGGCGCGCGGAAGCAGCATCCGTTCCGACCCCGACCATCCGGGGACCGGGTAGCCGACGAGCTTGGCGAGCGAGCGGATCGCCTTCGAAGACCCGACCGCGTGGTCGGGGCGAGGTAGTGCGGCGAACCGGGGGAGCACAGCATCCAGGGTCGCTGCCGCATGCGTGCGCAGTCTCTCGACATCGTCTTCGCCGGGCGGATCGCTGGGCAGGAACTGCACGGTCATGCGGCCGGCTCCCAGCGGGACGGATGCCGCGGCATCCGGCAGCTCCTCTCCGCCCGCGGCGATCTCGAGCGAGCCACCGCCGATGTCGAGCAGCAGGATCTGGCCGGCCGACCACCCGAACCAGCGACGCACGGCGAGGAAGGTGAGTTCCGCCTCGGTCTCGCCGTCGAGGACCTGCAGCGGCTGGCCCAGGGCGTCCTCGATGCGGGCGATGACCTCGATGCCGTTCGTCGCATCCCGCACCGCGCTCGTGGCGGTGGCGAGCAGCTCGTCGACGCGCTCCTCCTCGGCGACCCGGCGGGCCCGGCGCACCGCGTCCACGAGCGCGCGCACGCCGTCTTCGGAGATCGCCCCGTCGTCGGTGAGGTAGCGCATGAGGCGGAGCACGGTCCGGTCGCTGGTCGTCGCGAGCGGTCGTCCTCCCGCACGCACGTCGGCCGCCAGCATGTGGACGGTGTTGGATCCGATGTCGAGGACTCCCAGGCGCACGGCAAGAGACTACCGGTGCCCCGCTACGATGATGCGGTGACCACCGTCGACCCCGCCCTTCCGCTGTCTCCGTACCGTGAGATCGGACGCCGGGAGTGGGCCCGGCTCGCTGCGGACCTCGATCAGCCGCTCACCGAGACCGAGGTCGTCGAGCTTCGGGGCATCGGGGATCGGCTGGACCTCACCGAGGTCAGCGAGGTGTACCTGCCGCTGAGCCGCCTGCTCAGCCTCTACGCCACGGCCACCAAGCGGCTGGGGGCGGCGACGAGCGACTTCCTGCAGGAGGACGACTCGACCACGCCGTTCGTCGTCGGCGTCGCCGGGTCGGTCGCGGTGGGCAAGTCGACGATCGCACGTCTGCTGCGCGAGCTCATGAGCAGATGGCCGGGAACACCTCGGGTCGAGCTCGTCACCACCGACGGCTTCCTCTACCCGAACGCCGAGCTCGAGCGACGCGGCCTGATGGAGCGCAAGGGCTTCCCGGAGTCCTACGATCGCCGCTCGCTCATCGAGTTCCTCACCGAGGTCAAGAGCGGGGCCGCGGAGGTACGCGCTCCGTTCTACTCGCACATGCGGTACGACATCGTGCCGGACGCCCACGTCGTCGTGCGGAGGCCGGACGTGGTCATCGTCGAGGGGCTCAACGTGCTGCAGCCGCCGCCCGCCCCGAACGACGTCGCGGTGAGCGACCTGTTCGACTTCTCGATCTTCGTGGACGCCGACACGTCGCACATCGAGAAGTGGTACGTCGACCGCTTCCTCGCCCTCCGACAGGGGGCGTTCTCGAACCCTTCGTCGTACTTCAACGTGTTCGCGCACCTGACCGATGAGGAGGCGATCACGACGGCCCTCGGCTACTGGAACGAGATCAACATGCCGAACCTCGTCGAGAACGTCATGCCGACCAGGCACCGGGCTCGGCTCGTGCTGAACAAGGGCGCAGACCACAGCGTCGAGAGCGTGCTCCTCCGCAAGCTCTGATCATCGGCGTCCGCCTGGTGTGGGGCTCCGAGGGTTCGTTCGGAACCCTCTCAAAACGAGAAGCTTACTCTGTATCTCATGTGTGGAATCGTCGGATACGTGGGCCCGCGCCCCAGCCAGGACATCCTTCTCGCCGGCCTCGCCCGCCTCGAGTACCGCGGCTACGACTCGGCCGGCGTCGCCGTCATCGATGAGGACGGTTCGCTCGGTATGCGCAAGAAGGCCGGCAAGCTCTCGGCGCTGCGCGACTCGCTCGCCGACTCCGCTCTGCCCGACGGAAGCACCGGTATCGGCCATACCCGCTGGGCGACCCACGGCGGCCCGACCGACGTCAACGCGCACCCGCACCTCGCGGACGACGATCGCCTCGCCCTCATCCACAACGGGATCATCGAGAACTTCGCGACTCTGCGCGACGAGCTCGCGGCCGACGGAGTGGCGTTCCGCAGCGAGACGGACACCGAGGTGGCCGCGGCCCTGCTCGGTCGCGAGTACCGCAGCAACGGCGGGGATCTGCAGCTCGCCTTCCGAAACGTCGTGAACCGCCTCGAGGGCGCGTTCACGCTGCTCGCGATGCACCAGGACCACCCCGGGCTCGTGGTCGGTGCCCGACGCAACTCGCCGCTCGTGATCGGCCTCGGCGAGGGCGAGAACTTCCTCGGATCCGACGTCGCCGCGTTCGTCGAGCACACGCGCAAGGCGCTCGCGATCGGCCAGGACCAGATCGTGTCGATCACGCCTGACGCCGTCACCGTCACCGACTTCGCCGGAACTCCCGTCGAGGCGGAGCCGTTCGACGTGTCGTGGGATGCCGCGGCCGCCGAGAAGGGCGGATGGTCGAGCTTCATGGCCAAGGAGGTCGCCGAACAGCCCGAGGCCGTCGCGAACACCATCCGCGGCCGCATCCAGGGCGACCAGGTGGTCATCCCGGAGCTGGACGGACTCGACGACCTGTTCACCGGCATCAACCGCGTGATCATCACCGCCTGCGGGACCGCCTCGTATGCGGCGCTCGTCGGCAAGTACGCGATCGAGCAGTGGGCGCGTGTGCCCGTCGACGTCGAGCTCGCGCACGAGTTCCGGTACCGCGACCCGGTGATCGGCGACGACACGCTCGTCGTGTCGATCAGCCAGTCGGGCGAGACGATGGACACACTCATGGCCGTCAAGTACGCCCGCGAGCGCGGCGCCCGCACGCTCTCCATCTGCAACACCCAGGGCGCGACGATCCCGCGGGAGTCGGATGCCGTGGTCTACACCCATGCCGGGCCCGAGGTCGCGGTCGCTTCGACCAAGGCGTTCTCGGCGCAGATCACCGCTCTGCTGCTGCTCGGGCTGCACATGGGTCGGGTTCGCGGCTCGGTGACCGATGCGTCGGTCGACGTCGCGGAGCTCGCCGCCCTGCCGGACAAGATCGCCAAGGTGCTCGAGACCGAGAACGACCACGTGTCGCAGCTCGCCGGCTGGATGGCCGACACCCGCTCTGTGCTGTTCCTCGGTCGCCACGTCGGGTATCCGATCGCGCTCGAGGGTGCGCTCAAGCTCAAGGAGATCTCCTACATCCACGCCGAGGGCTTCGCCGCGGGCGAGCTCAAGCACGGTCCGATCGCGCTTATCGAGCCGGGACAGCCGGTGTTCGTGCTCGTGCCGTCGCCGCGGCACTCCGCGCTCGTGCATTCCAAGGTCGTGTCGAACATCCAGGAGATCCGCGCCCGCGGTGCGCGCGTGATCGTCGTGGCCGAAGAGGGCGACGCGGCCGTGCTGCCGTTCGCCGACGAGGTCATCCGCATCCCGCTCGCAGGTCCGATGTTCGAGCCGCTGCTCGCCGTCGTGCCGCTGCAGGTCTTCGCGATGGCGCTCGCCACCGCGAAGGGTCTCGACGTCGATCAGCCCCGCAACCTCGCGAAGTCCGTCACGGTCGAATAGCCCGCCTGGCATGCCGACCGGCTGACGATTTCCCGTTTGGCTGGCCGAACCCGGCCGTTCGGCCAGCCATACGGGGAGATTCCAGCCATCCGCGTCACGCTTGCGCACGTCGGAGCGCCGATAGCACGGCGGCGGCCACGACATCCCACTGGTACATGATCAGGGCGTAATCGAACCTGAGGGTTTCGAAACCGAGACGGGATGCTGCGGCATCCCTCGTGAGGTCGTGGTGACGCCGCTCGGCCCCGGCGTGATTCGCTCGACCGTCGACCTCGAGGATCAGCCGCTTCTCGATCACGAAGTCGACCCGCCCCACCCCGGCGATGGTCATCTGCGTCTCGACCGTGATGCACAGCATGTGCAGGCGAAGGCGGACGATGGATTCGAGACCACTGTCGGCATCGCTGCGGGCGAGATCGACGAGCCAGCGCGCACCGGCGGGCAAGGACTTCCTGATCCGCTGCCGGGCCGCGCTTCCGATCAACCGCATCGACCACGCGGATTCGAAAGCGGCGAAGAAGAACTCGTCGCCATGGCAGGCGTAAGCGTGCACCAGGGCGTCTTCGATCGGCGCCAATCCCAGCTTCATCGTGCCGGCTCGGTAATGCTCACTGCACCGGCATCCGCGGTGTTCGTGTGTTCGGCCCGCCTGCCCCAGCCAGACGTGCGGCGCCTGATCGTCGCGCAGAACCCACACTCCGTGCAGGCGCAGAGCCCCCGCGCAGGTGAGCGCGCCGCCATGCAGAGCGGCGGTCTGCACGGCATCCGGGCATCGGGGTGCGGCGAAGACGCCGGGTCGAAGCCTGAGGAGCTCGCCACGTCGCACTGCGACGGAGAGGTCCTTCCGCGTGCAGCCGAACGGAGCCAATTGCGCTGCGCGGGCGATGCCGCCATGGTGCTGAACGAGTGTGAGAGGTGCGGCCATTCGCCGATGATCGTCGACGCCATGGCACCCCGGAGGCTCACCAACAGGTTTCATCCGACACCCGCGCCATTCTCGACTTGTGCAGAAGAGGACGTCTGGCTGGAACTTCCCCGGTCGGCTGATGATCCGGCGGGAGAGAGACCGCCGGGCGGGGGATCTCCAGCCATGTGAGAAGGGACGCGGAGGGGGAGGGTGCGCCGCGACTAGGCTGAACTGGTGATCATCGGGACCGGCATCGACCTCGTCGACATCCCGCGGTTCGAGCGCACACTCGAGCGCACCCCGCGGTTGCGCGAGCGCCTGTTCGCCCCGGCTGAGCGGTCGCTGCGCCTGCCGTCCCTGGCCGCGCGCTATGCCGCGAAGGAAGCGCTGATCAAGACGCTGGGCGGCTCGGACGGCGTGCACTGGACCGAGATCGAGATCGCCTCGGAGGAGTCCGGCCGTCCGCATTTCGTGCTGTCCGGCACCACGGCCGAAGTCGTGGCGGAACGAGGGATCAGCCGTCTGCACCTGACCCTCACCCACGACGCGGGCCTCGCCGCGGCGTTCGTCGTCGCGGAGGGAGACCCGCTGTGAGCGCACCGTTCCGCGAGGCCAGGATCGAGCTGGATGCCATCAGCGACAACGTGCGGCACTTCCGGCGTCTCACAGGGGTGCAGGTCATCGCCGTCGTCAAGGCGAACGCCTACGGGCACGGTGCGGCGGCAGCAGCCGTCGCCGCCCTCGCCGGAGGGGCGACTCGTCTCGGCGTGGCCGAGATCCCCGAGGCGCTGGAACTGCGGCGCCAGGGCATCACGGCCCCGATCATGGCGTGGCTGCACGCGCCGGGGGAGCGGTTCGAACACGCGGCCGAGCAGAACATCGAGCTCGGCATCTCGTCGTTCGACCAGCTCGAGGCCGCGGCATCCGCGGCGAGCGTCGACCGTCCCGTCGGCGTGCACCTGAAGTTCGAGACCGGGCTGTCGCGCAACGGCATCGCCCCGGCCGACTGGCGCCGGGTTCTCGCGGAGGCTGCGCGGCTCGAGCGCATCGGGCGACTGCGCATCGTCGGTCTGTTCAGCCACCTCTCCAACACGTCTCCGCAGGACGACCGTGAGGCACTGGCGCGCTTCGAAGAGGGCGTCGCGCTCGCGGCCTCGTTCGGCATCCACCCCGAGATCCGTCACATCGCCGCGACCGCCGCGGCCATCGAGCTGCCCGAGATGCGACTCGACGCCGTGCGCATCGGGGTCGGCATCTACGGGCTGTCGCCCTTCGACGATCGGTCGTCGGCCGAGCTCGGGCTCCGCCCCGCCATGACCCTGCGCGGTGCGGTCGCCGCCGTGCGCCGCGTGCCGGCCGGAGCCGGGGTCTCCTACGGCTACGACCACCGCGCCCCGCACGACACGACCCTCGTGCTCGTGCCTCTCGGGTACGCCGACGGCGTCCCGCGGCACGCTTCGGGGCGCCTGCCGGTGTCGATCAACGGACGCCGCTACACGAACGTCGGCCGCATCGCGATGGACCAGTTCGTCGTCGACGTCGGCGACGCCCCCGTGTCGATCGGCGACGAGGTCGTGCTCTTCGGAGACCCGACTCTGGGGGTGCCGTCGGCCGCGGAGTGGGCGAACGCGGCATCCACCATCAACTACGAGATCGTCACCCGCATCGGCGCACGTGTTCCGAGGAGGTCGGCGTGAGCGTCGACCCGGCGATCCTCGGGCGCCATGACATCGAGACCTCCGACGCGATGGAGCATCTCGGCCGCCGTATCGGCGAGAAGCTCGAGGCGGGCGACCTGCTGATCCTGACCGGGCCGCTGGGCGCGGGCAAGACGACGTTCACCCGCGGCCTCGCCGAGGGGCTGGGGGTGCGCGGACCGGTGCAGAGCCCGACGTTCGTCATCGCCCGCACGCATCCGTCCCTCGTCGGTCGGGCGCCGCTCGTGCACGTCGATGCGTACCGGCTGGGCTCGGGCGCGGAGCTGGAGGACCTCGACCTGGACCTCGCCCGCTCGGTCGTCGTGATCGAGTGGGGTCGGGGCATGGCGGAGGAGCTCGCTGACAGTTGGTGGGACATCGATCTCGAGCGGCCGGTCGGGGCCGACGGCGGAGACGACCTCGACCCGTCGGAGCTCGACGCGGATGCCCCGCGACACGTGACGATCACGCGTGCCTCGCGCTCAGGGACCGTCGACGGAGGGGCGACTACCCTGGAGAGGTGATCCTCGCCGTCGACACCTCCCTGGGCACTGCCGTCGCGATCGTCGGCGACGACGGCGTGCGCTCCGAGGCGTCGACGGCCGACCCGCTCGGTCACGCCGAGGTGATCGGCGATCTGCTGCACCGCGTGATCGACGACGCGAGCGCGGCTCCGATCACCCACGTCGTCGCCGGCATGGGACCGGGGCCCTTCACGGGCCTTCGCATCGGCATCGCCGCCGCACGCACGTTCGCGCTCGGCCGCGGCATCCCGGTGGTCCCCGTCCCGAGTCACTTCGCCCCCGCTCTGCGCGCGATCGAGACGGATGCCGCGACCGGCCCCTTCGCGATCGTGACCGACGCCCGGCGCCGCGAGGTGGCCGTGACGGTCTTCGACGGGACGGATGCCGAGGGCATCCCCCGCATCGTCGCCGACACCGTTCTGGTGCCGCGCGTCGAGCTCGACTCCGCGCTCGACGGGGTGCGTGCGATCGAGGTCGCGACGCTGTCGGCCGCCGACCTCGCCGTCGTCGCGGAGCGGGCTCTGCGCGCCGGTCGCACCATCGCGGGCGACGAGCCGCTGTACATGCGGCATCCCGATGTCACGATGCCCGGAGCGCCGAAGAAGGTCGGCCTGTGACTCTCCGCACGGCGACGCCCGACGACCTCGACGCCATCATGGCGATAGAGCACCGCTCGTTCCCCACGGACGCGTGGAGCTCCGAGGCGATGGCGCTCGAGCTGTCTAGCCCGCACGGGCGCTATCTCGTGGACGAGCACGAGGGCACCGTGATCGGCTACGGCGGGGTGCGGGCGCTGCGCGGCTCGGCCGACGCCGACATCCAGACCATCGCGTTCGACGCCGAATACCGGGGCGCCGGCCGTGGTCGTGCGCTGCTGCGGGCGCTGCTCGGTACGGCCGCCGAACGGGGAGCCCGGGAGGTGTTCCTCGAGGTCCGCGCCGACAACCCGGGTGCCGAGGGCCTCTACCGTTCGGAGGGGTTCGAGGAGATCGGGCGACGCCCCCGCTACTACCAGCCCGATGATGTGGACGCGATCGTCATGCGTATCGTGCTGCAGCACGCGCGAGGCGCGACGACGGATGCCGCAGAGGAGGCCACCGCATGACCGAGCCCCTGGTGCTGGGCATCGAGACCAGCTGCGACGAGACCGGGATCGGGATCGTCCGCGGTCGGACGCTGCTGTCGAACACGATCGCGTCGAGCATGGACGAGCACGCCCGCTACGGCGGCGTCGTGCCCGAGGTAGCCGCGCGGGCGCACCTCGAGGCGCTGCAGCCGTCGATCGACGCAGCCCTCGCCGAGGCCGGGGTCTCGCTGCCCGATCTCGACGCCGTCGCGGTCACGAGCGGTCCCGGTCTCGCGGGTGCGCTCATGGTCGGGGTCGGCGCGGCGAAGGGGCTGGCGGTGTCGCTCGACAAGCCGCTGTACGCGGTCAACCACCTCGTCGGACACATCGCTGCCGACATCCTGACCCCCGAGTCGGAGCCCCTCGAGTACCCGACCATCGCACTGCTCGTCTCCGGCGGACACACCTCGCTGCTGCACGTGCGCGACCTGACGACCGACGTCGAGATGCTGGGCGAGACCATGGACGACGCCGCAGGGGAGGCGTTCGACAAGGTCGCCAGACTCCTGTCGCTCCCGTATCCCGGTGGTCCGGAGATCGACCGCGCGGCCGTGGACGGCGACCCGGACGCCATCCGCTTCCCCCGTGGTCTGTCGCGGGCGTCGGATATGGCGAAGCACCGCTACGACTTCTCGTTCTCGGGGCTGAAGACCGCGGTCGCGCGATGGGTCGAGCGGTGCGAGGCCGAGGGCGTTCCGGTGCCCGTGGCCGACGTGGCGGCGAGCTTCCGCGAGGCCGTCGTCGACGTGCTCGTGACGAAGGCCCTCGCGGCCTGCGCCGACCTCGGCGTCCCGCGCCTGCTGCTCGGCGGCGGCGTGATCGCCAACCGACGGCTGCGCGAGGTCGCGCTGGCGCGCGCCGAGGCCGCAGGGGTGACGGTGCGCATCCCGCCGCTGTCGCTGTGCACCGACAACGGGGCCATGATCGCCGCGCTCGCCGCGGAACTCATCTCGTCGGGTCGCCGTCCGTCGACGCTCGCCTTCGGCGCCGATTCGACGCTGCCGGTCACCGAGATCCAGGTGGCCGAGCGCGTGCCGGTGTCGTCATGACCGACCGATCGCGCTCCGCGCCCGGAGGACCGTCGGATCCGTCGTCCCACGAAAGACCAGTTCCGCGAACGACGGTCGAGGGACCGAGCGGCGAGGTCGAGCGTCCGGCGGGTTCCGCGCGTCTCCCGGGCGCGCGGCGCGACGGCTATGCGAAGCTCCCCACCGGACCCGTGACCGTGGAACCGGTGGTCGCGACGGGCCCGATCGCGGATGACACCCGACACGACGACTGGCAGCCCGCGGCAGACGCCGTCGCCGGCGATGACACCCGGCTCGCGCCGTGGGCGCTCACCGCGGCGATCGTCGCGCTGGGGGCGTCGTTCTTCGTGGGGTGGGGCATCCCGATCGCCGTGGTCGCGGTGATCGCCGCGATCATGTCGCTGCGCCGTCCCGTCGAGAGCCGTGCGATCGCCCGGTGGGCGCTCGTGCTCGGCCTCGCCGCCACGGTCTACAGCCTTGCATGGCTCGTCTGGGCGGGCATGCAGTTCGAGAGGCTCGGATAGCGGATGCTGCACGCCGACGAGATCGAGGAGCTGCGCGCCCTGCAGGCGCGCGCGTACGGTCGCGGCGGCGGGCTCACCGACGCCGACGCCGATCGCCTTCGTCAGCTCGAGGACACACGGAGTCCGGTGGCTCAGTCCGAGCCGGGGTCCGGTCCGATATCGGATGCCGAGCGCGAACCCCTCATCGATGCGGTGCCGCTGCGCACCACGCCGCCCGACGATCTCCGCACCGAACCCGACGGGACGGCGCCGCCGCACGACGCCGTCGCACCGCCATCCGACCGTCCGACGCGCCCCGACACCGTCCGAAGCGCGCTGCCCCGTCGCTGGCCGGTCGTCGCGGCCTCGGTCGCGGCGCTCGTCGGCCTCGGGGTGCTCACCGGCTGGCTCGTGTTCGCCGACCGGGGCCCTGAGCCGATCGCCCTGACGGCGGAGCAGCAGCAGCGGCAGAGCGAACTCCTGGCGACCGGCCTCTACGACTCCGGGTCGCTGCGCGCGATCCGCGAGGAGGAGGGCGTGGTGATCTGGTTCGCCACGCAGAAGGGCGGTGAGAACGTCTGCCTCATCCTCGCCGACGGGCAGAGCTCCGCGCCGGTGTGCTCGACGGAGGAACAGGTGCGCGCGCAGGGGCTGTACGCGTCGATCACGTCGGCCGGGGAGGGCGAGCTGCAGAACGTCGTGGACGCGCAGATGTACCTCGCCGCCGGCGGCGACCCCGCAGTCATCTCCTACAACTACATCACCTCCTCGCAGTCCAGCGGTGCGCAGTTCGCGTCGCCGGTCGAGGCGGAGACCGCTGTGCGGCTCGGCGACTCCGGATTCGATGAGCGCTCCCTCTCGGTGGTCGGGTACGACGGCGAGGTTCCCGTGTGGTTCGCCACGGAGAAGAACTCCCAGCGCGCCTGTCTGATCTACGACGGGTCGCAGCCTGATCCGCTCCAGGCGTGCGTGGACGGGCTCTGGAGCGCACCGGAGGGACTCCCGCTGGTGCTGGACCGCGTCGCGGACGACGGATCCACGACCAGATACGAGTACCAGCTCGGCATCGGCCGCCAATACCTCACGATCTCGAAGGGGGTCGGCGATGGGCCCGAGTGACGAGGCTGAGCTGCGGAGCCTCCAGGCGCGGGCCTACGGCCGCGGAGGCGGGCTGACGGATGCAGAATCACGGCGGCTCACCGAGCTGGAGTGGTCGCGGAGCGCCGCGCGCGCGACAGAGACAGACACCGCTGAGGCATCCGTCCCCGCGACGCCCGCCGCCCCTGAGACACACGCCTCTGCGGCACCCGACCGCGAGACGGCGGATGCCCTGCCCGAGACCCGGGACTCGGCCAGTCAGCGCCCCACTACCGCGTCGGACCCCGCCGACGAGGGCCGCGGAGCAGGTACCCCTGCGCGGTCAGGTCTCGGCGCCGCCGTGCGCGACCACGCGAAGACCGTCGTCGCGGCGTCCGCCGCTCTCCTCCTCATCGGGGTGGCCGCGGGCTGGGCTCTGTTCGGCGCCAGGGGCATCGAATCCGCGCTCACCGCTGGGCAGCAGGAGCGACGTCTCGAGCTGCAGGTCGAAGGGAAGTACGACGACGGCTCCGTGCGCCTCGTCACCCAGGACGACGACGCGGTCGTCTGGTACGCCACGCGCGACGGCGCCGACGAGACCTGCGTGATCCTCGACGTCGGGGAGGCGTCGCAGGAGCAGTGCCGGCCGACGGACGGAGTCGACGACATGGCGCTGAGCGTGTCCGTGTCGGTGCCCGTCGACGACCCCGACGACCCGGCCGACGCGTCCGGCGCGTCCGTGTCGGCGGTGCTCGCGCGCGCCACCACCGGAGAGCCGCTGGCGTGGGTGCAGAGATGGGATCCGCAGGACTCGATGCTCGGTCAGTTCGACGGCCCGGATCGTGAGCGCGCGGAGGAGCTCGTCGACCAGGGGTATCTGCCGAGCCTGTCGATCGTGGGGTACTTCCACGATCAGCCGGTCTGGGTCGCCGAGAAGCCCGCCGACGGCACGCAGAGCGGGGGGATGCTGCGCTGCATGATCGTCGACGCCACCGATGAGGCCGCCGCATGTCAGGCGTCGCAGGACAGCACCGCCGACCTCCGCGCGCTGAGCGTCGAGACGGCCGCGGACGGCACCACCGAGACCTGGTCGCTGCACGTGCGATTCACGAACTGGATGAACCCGTACCTGACCATCGAGCAGGGGGTGCCCGTCGACGCGGAGGGCGCATCGATCGAGCTCGGCGGCGAGTACGGGGATCCGATCCTCGTCGAGATTCCCGCCGAGGGCGGAGGCTGAGCTACTCCGCAGCGGGCACCCGGTCGGTGAGGATCGCGCGGCGCTGATCTCCGACGCGAGTGAGGATGAGCGTCGCGGAGGCGTCTCCGCGCAGCGTGAGCTTCTTCCGGAAGGCGGCCGGATCGACGTCCATGCCGCGCTTCTTGATCTCGACGGTGCCGATGCCGTGCGACCGGAGCACGGCGTTGATCGCCTTGGGATTCGCCGGCATGGTCTCGCGCACCCGGAACGACTGCACGAAGGGGCTGGTCAGGGCGGCGTCCGAGGTGAGGTACGCGATGCGCTGATCGAGCATCCCGGCCTGCAGACTCCGCGCGACGTCGCCGATCAGGCGGGCACGGATGACCGCGCCGTCCGGCTCGTGCAGGAAGGCGCCGAGCTCGCGCTCGGGGGCGTCCTCGGCATCCGCTCCCGCCGTCAGCTCGTGCGAGCGCTCGCCGCGGATGACGAGCGCGGCGCGGCGCACGCCCTCGCGGGCGAGGGCGCCGGTCCAGAGGACGAGCTCCACCACGCTGCCGTCGGCGCTGACCCACTGAGCCTCGGCGTCGTCGGGCAGCGCGTCTCGGTCGTGCCCGGGGCCGAGCTTGATGCCGGTGGGGCGCTCCGCCGCGACTGCGAACGCCCAGTCGAGCGAGGGGGAGTAGTCGTCGGCCGTCACCCGCCGGGTCTCACTGTGACCTGCGGTGCGCCGGGCCGGATCCATCCACACGGCGAGTCCGTCGGCTGGCGCGGGCAGGTTCGCCTCGGCCGTTCCGTGCTGCACGTGCGCCGAGTCGCCGAACGGGGCGAGGTTGTAGGCGGCGATCGCGGCGGTGACCTCGTCGGCGTCGACGGCCTCGACGCCGAGGCCCGCACCGGCGAACGCGAGCGCATCCCCGCCGATCCCGCAGCCGAGGTCGGCGACCGCCGTCATCCCCGCGCGGCGCAGTCGCTGCGCGTGCCGCGCGGCGACGCCGAGGCGCGTCGCCTGCTCCAGCCCCGCGCGCGTGAACAGCATCCGCTGGGCGAACTCGCCGAACTTCGCAGGCGCCTTGGCGCGCAGCCGCGCCTGTCCGACGACGGCGGAGACGAGATCGGGGGAGTGGCCGGCCGCTCGCAGGCGCGAGACCGTCCGCGCGACGTCGGCCACCTGGTCGACGGGACCCAGATCGTCGAGGAGCCCGAGCCCTTCCGGGGTGAGCAGTGCGCGCAACTCCGACATCTCCACGCCCTCAGCTTAGGCGGCGGATCCCGACGGGCCGAGTACCGCCGTTGGCACTCGCATTGCATGAGTGCCAGCCGACCGCCTACACTTGCAGTTAGCACTCTCGGGTTGAGAGTGCGAACAAGTCTTTCGTGTCAGCGTCAAGAAAGAAGAGGTAGACCGTGTCGGTTTCCATCAAGCCGCTCGAGGACCGCATCGTCATCAAGCAGGTCGAGGCCGAGCAGACCACCGCTAGTGGCCTGGTCATCCCCGACACCGCCAAGGAGAAGCCCCAGGAGGGCGAGGTCGTGGCGGTCGGCCCCGGTCGTATCGACGACAACGGCAACCGCGTTCCGCTCGATGTCGCCGTCGGCGACCGCGTGCTCTACAGCAAGTACGGCGGCACCGAGGTGAAGTTCGGCGCAGACGAGTTCCTCGTCCTGTCGGCTCGCGACGTCCTGGCGGTCGTCGTCCGCTGAGACAGCGTCTCTCGGAAGGGCCCGGGTGCATCACGCATCCGGGCCCTTTCTGCGTCCGGCCTCGGCCCCGCATCCGGCCACAGTGCGTCTCGATCCTGCCATTCCTCCGCGGCGACGACGCCGGGCGAAGGCGGGGCGCTCCGTCGGGACTAGGGTTGTGCGGTGACCTCGTCGACCGCCGCACACCGTTCCGCACAGACCGCCGGGGTGGCCTTCGCCGGCGGCGCCTACCTGCTCTGGGGCTTCCTGCCGCTGTACTTCGTGCTGTTGGCTCCCACCGGCCCGTGGGAGGTGGTGGCGTGGCGAGTGCTGCTGTCGTTGGTCTTCTGCGCGCTTCTGCTGACCGTGACCCACGGATGGACGGCGCTCTTCGCCATCGTCCGCCGGCCGCGCCTCCTCGGATGGACCGCCCTGGCGGGATTGCTGATCTACGTCAACTGGCAGGTGTTCCTCATCGGCACACTCTCGGGCCACGTGGTGGAGACCAGCCTGGGCTACTTCATCAATCCGATCGCGACGATCATCCTGGGGGTGGTCGTGCTGAAAGAGCGCATACGCCCTCTGCAATGGGCAGCCGTCGGCATCGCGACGCTCGCGGTCGTGGTCATCGTGGTCGCCTACCGGGCCTTCCCCTGGATCGCTCTGACGCTCGCCGCCTCGTTCGGCATCTACGGGTTGATCAAGAAGCAGATCGGTCCGGCGGTCGATGCCGTGAGCGGGCTGACGCTGGAGTCGTTCTGGTTGGTGCCCATCGCGGCGGTGCAGCTGATCATCGTCGCCGTCACGCCACCCGGCATCACGATGGGAGCCCATGGCTGGCCTCACGCGCTGCTCCTCGGACTGGCGGGGGTGGTGACCGCAGTGCCGCTGCTGCTCTTCGCCGCGGGGACCCGCCGGGTGAACCTCGCCGTCGTCGGCATGCTGCAGTTCATCGCGCCGATCATGCAGTTCCTCATCGGAGTGCTCGTCCTCCACGAGCCGATGCCGCCGGAGAGATGGGCCGGGTTCGTCATCGTCTGGGTGGCGATCGGGGTGTTCATCGCCGATCTGGTGCTGACGTACCGACGCTCTCGTGGGTCGTTATCGACCCGAGATCGGACTGTTTCACACCGTTAACACATCGCAACATTCGCGTGCTCATGTCGAGGCTACTTTGGGGGGAACCGGTAAGCGCCCGAGTCGTGCCGGACCAACAGAAACAACAAGGAGCAGTATGAGCGTCTTCTCTAGCTCGCGTGCGCGGAAGGTCTACGGCTCGATCGCCGCAGTCGGCGCGAGCGCACTCATCCTGGCCGGATGCTCGGGGGGCACGACCCCCAGCGAGTCGTCCGCCCCGCCGGTAGACCGTGAGGATCTCACCCTCAACATCGGCACGGTCCTCCCGCAGACCGGAGCGCTGAGCTACCTCGGCCCGCCCGAGGAGGCGGGTGTCGGACTCGCGACGGCCGAGATCAACGAGGCCGCCAAGGGCATCACCGTCGAAGTCGAGTACGGTGACTCGGGCGACCCGGACAACAAGGCCTACGAGACCACCGTTCCCCGCCTGCTGGGCGGCGATGTGCAGGCTCTCATCGGCGCTGCGTCCTCCGGGGTGACGAAGCTGTTCCTCGACCAGGCCGTGAGCGCGGGAGTCATCACGTTCTCTCCCGCGAACACCTCTCCCGACTTCACCACGTGGGACGATGACAACCTCTACTGGCGTACCGCGCCCAGCGACCTGCTCCAGGGCGAGGTCCTCGGCAACCTCATCGCCGAAGACGGCAACGCCACGTTGGGCATCATCTATCTGAACGACGCGTACGGCACGGGACTCGAGGGGGTCGTCAACGAGACCTTCACCGGTTCGGGTGGCGAGGTCGTGGCCAGCGAGCCCTACAACGCCGGCGACACGAACTTCAGTGCGCAGGTGTCGTCGATCATGGCCCAGAACCCCGACGCGATCGCGGTGATCGGCTTCGAGGAGACGTCGACCATCGTTCCGTCGTTCGTGAACAGCGGATTCGACGGATCGAAGTTCTACTTCGTCGACGGCAACACCTCGCAGTGGGGCGCGGACATGCCGGTCTCGATCGAGGGATCCAAGGGCACGCAGCCCGGCCCGGTGCTCGCAGACGACTTCCAGGAGCGTCTGAAGGAGCAGTGGCTGAGCCAGGGCGACGGCAGCGAACTGGTCGACTTCAACTACGCGGCCGAGTCCTACGACGCCACGGTGCTGCTCGCGCTCGCCTCCCTCGCCGCCAACTCGAGCGAACCGGCCGACATCGCCGGCAAGCTGCAGGAGGTCTCGGGCGGCACGGGCGACGGTGAGAAGTGCGAGTCGTTCGCGGACTGCGCCGACCTGATCCTCGACGGCAAGGCGATCGATTACGACGGATACTCCGGCGGAATCGCCTTCGACGAGGCCGGAGACCCGACCGAGGCGACCATCGGCGTCTTCCAGTACGGCGCTGACAACACGCACACGCGTCTCGACTGACACGCGCGACACGAAAAGATCCCGGCCCCGAGAATCTCTCGGGGCCGGGATCTTTTGTATGAGGCGATGAGGCGATGAGGCGTCAGGCGTCCTGCCCGAGTGTGCCCAGGTACAGACCGATGACCTTCGGGTCGGCGAGCAGCTCCCGCCCACTGCCCGTGTGTGCGTCGTGACCCTGATCGAGCACGTAGCCGCGGTCGCAGATCTGCAGGCAGCGTCGTGCGTTCTGCTCGACCATGATCGTGGTGACGCCGGCCTTGTTGATGTCGGACACCCGGATGAACGCGTCGTCCTGGCGCACGGGGCTCAGGCCGGCGGAGGGCTCGTCGAGCAGCAGCACGGCGGGGTCCATCATCAGCGCACGCCCCATCGCCACCATCTGCCGCTCGCCGCCCGACAGCGAGCCGGCGCGCTGCTTGAGCCGCTTTCCCAGCTCGGCGAAGATCCCGGTGACGAAGTCGAGTCGCTCCGAGAACGCCTTGGGGTTCTGGTAGAGCCCCATCTGAAGGTTCTCCTCGATGGTGAGCGAGGGGAAGACGTTGTTCGTCTGAGGGACGAAACCGACGCCGCGAGCGACGAGCTTGTCGGACTTCAGTCCGACGATGCTCTCGCCGTTGACCGTGATGTCGCCGTCTCGGACGTTGACCATGCCGAAGATAGCCTTCAGGAGGGTCGACTTCCCGGCGCCGTTCGGTCCGATGATGCCGATCAGCTCGCCCTTGCGCGCGATGAGATTGGCGCTGTTGATGATGTTGATGCCGGGAAGGTACCCCGCGGTGAGGTTCGAGACCTCGACGACGACTCGCTCGGTCTTCGCCGCTTCGTCGACGGGAACGCTGGCGGTTGTGCTCACGGCTTCTCCTCCTCGGCATCCCCGAGGGACACCGCCTCTTCCTGCTGGATCTCGGCGAGGAGCGTCTCGCCCTCCGCGCCCAGCTCTCCGCTGACGCGGCCGGTGACGACGCCGAGATCGACGTCCTGATGCGCGCCGAGGTAGGCGTCGATCACCGCCTGATCCTGCATCACCTCGTCCGGCGGGCCCTCGGCGACGACGCGACCTTCGGCCATCACGACCACCCAGTCGGCGATGTGGCGCACCATATGCATGTCGTGCTCGACGAAGAGCACGGTCATGCCGAGGTCTTTCAGGTCGAGGATGTGGTCGAGGAGCGATTGGGTGAGTGCGGGGTTCACGCCCGCCATGGGCTCGTCGAGCATCACGAGCGTCGGGTCGTTCATCAGCGCCCGCGCCATCTCCAGCAGCTTGCGCTGACCGCCGGACAACGATGCCGCGTAATCCTCCTGCTTGGCGTCGAGCTTGAAGCGGGCGAGCAGCCCCTTCGCCTTCTCCTCGATCTCGCTCTCCTGGCGGCGCCAGAGCGGCGGGATCAGGCTCGACCAGAAGCGCTCGCCGCGCTGTCGCGGCGCGCCGAGCTTCATGTTCTCGAGGACGGTGAGTAGCGACAGCGACTTCGTCAGCTGGAACGTCCGCACCTGCCCCATGCGAGCGACCTTGAACGAGGGCACACCGCTCAGGTCGCGCCCATCGAACGCCCAGCTGCCGTCGTTGGGCTTGTCGAAGCCGCACAGCAGATTGAACAGCGTGGTCTTGCCCGCGCCGTTCGGGCCGATCAGGGCCGTGATCGCGCCGCGCGGGATCTCGAGGTGCTCGACGTCGACGGCCGTGAGACCTCCGAAGCGCCGGGTCACGTGATCGGCGACGAGGATGGGGTCGACCTTGGGCACGCCGGGAGCGGCCGGACCCGTGGCGAGGCCGGTGGTCTTGGCGCGGCGGACCGCTCCCGTGGAGACGTCGTCGGAGGCGTTACTTGACAAAGGTCAGCTCCCTCTTGTTTCCGAGGATTCCCTGCGGGCGGAAGATCACCAGCAGCATGAGGGCGAGTCCCACGAGGACGAATCGCAGCGTTCCCGCCTGGATGGACGAGATCGGCAGGATCCCCTGGGCGGCGAGAGCCGGCAGGACGCCGTCGAGGAACGCCATGATCACCCAGAAGATGACGGCGCCCAGCACCGGACCGAAGACGGTGGCGGCACCGCCGAGCAGCAGGATGGTCCAGATGAAGAAGGTGAGGCTCGTCGTGTACGTGGCAGGCACGACGGCGCTCGGAAGAGCGAACACCAGTCCGCCCAGCGAGCCGAAGATGCCGCCGATCACGAGTGCCTGCATCTTGTAGCTGAACACGTTCTTGCCCAGCGAGCGCACGGCGTCCTCGTCCTCGCGGATGCCCTTGAGCACACGGCCCCATGGGCTGCGCATCAGGGCCCAGACCATGAAGATCGCGACGGCGAGCAGGAAGAGGCCGAAGACGCGCACCCACAGATCGTCGGCCGAGTAGGTCCACGGGCCGAATCCGTACGTCCCCTCGGGGAACGGATTCGCCGCGCGGAAGCCCGCGTGATAGCCGCCGAGGCCGTCGGCCGAGTTGGTGTACTCGTCGAAGACGGTCGTCGTGAAGAGCAGACGCACGATCTCCGCAGCGGCGATCGTCACGATCGCGAGGTAGTCGGCGCGCAATCGCAGGGTCGGGATGCCGAGGATGACGGCGAAGACGGCCGCTCCGATCATGCCGATGATGATGCCGAGCCACCAGGGGAGCCCGAACGACAGGATCGAGATCGCGTAGCTGTAGGCGCCGATCGCCATGAAGCCGGCCATGCCGAAGTTGAGCAGTCCGGCGTAGCCGAAGTGCACGGCGAGGCCGGTCGCGGCCAGCGCGTAGGCGATGGTCGTCGGGCTGAACAGCCAGCCCGCGGTGTTGCTGAGGATTCCGCCCCAATCCATGTGCGGCTCCTAACCGATTCTCTCTCGTCGGCCCAGGATTCCCTGGGGCCGCACCAACAGGATGAGGATGAGTACGACGAGTGCACCGACGTACTTGAGATCCGACGGCAGCCAGAGCGTCGAGACCTCGACGAGGATGCCGACGATGAGGGCGCCCACGAGCGCGCCGAACGCGGTCCCGAGGCCGCCGAGCGTCACGGCGGCGAACATGAGCAGCAGGATGTGCACGCCCATGTCCCATTTCACCCCGGGGCGGAAGTAGCCCCACAGGACGCCTGCCAGGCCCGCGAGCGACGCGGAGAGGATCCACACGGTGCGGATGACCCGGTCGACGTTGATCCCGGACGCCGCGGCCAGGCCGGGATTGTCGGAGATGGCGCGGGTCGCCTTGCCGACGCGAGTGCGAAGCAGCCAGAAGGCGACGGCGACGATGACGACGATGCTGATGCCCATCGACATCATGTCGACGACGGAGAGCTTGATCGGCCCCCAGATCTGGATGTTGGGCGAGTCCGCCCCGGGGAGCTGGTAGGTGGAGCCGCCGAGGAAGAACTGGAACAGGTACCGGACGAAGAGGGACAGACCGATGCTGACGATCATGAGCTGGACCATTCCGAGGCCCTTGCGACGCAGTGGACGCCAGAGGCCGGCATCCAGACCCCAGCCGAACGCCGCTCCGAGGATGAGCACGATCGGGATGGTGAGCCACATCGGCACCTGCAGGAACGACCCGAAGATGACGGCGACGACGGCCCCGAAGGTGACCATCTCCGCGTGCGCGAAGTTCGTGAGGCCGGTCGTGCCGAAGATCAACGACACCCCGATGGCGGCGAGCGCCAGCAGCAGTCCGAAGTTGAGGCCGTTGATGAGGCGCTCCACGAGCTGGTCGACGAACGAGGTCGTGACCCGCTCCCCTTCGCCGAGGAAGAGGTTGAGGATCTTCGAGCCTGTCAGACCGAACTCGGCCTCGAAGGAGGCGGTGGTGCCCTGGATGGGCTGGATGCCCTCGGGGAGCTGACCCGCGTCGACGATGACGCCGTCGGGAAGAGTGTCCTCGTCGACGGTGATGGTGTACGTGTCCTTCTCCGGGACGTACAGGCGCCATGCGCCGTCGGCGTTCGTCACGGTTTCGGCGTCGAAGCCGCCGCCCTCGACCGAGATGGTCACGTCAGGCACCGCGGCGCCGTCGAACTGGATCACCCCGGCGAAGTAGAAGTCGGTCTCCTCCTGATCGGCCCCAGGGGTGTCGGGCACCGCGGCGCTCGCCGATGTCGGTGCGGCGAAGAGCACCAGGATCGCGGCGAGCAATGTGCCGAGGATGGCGAGCGCTACGGGTGCGGTTCGCCTCACGGTCGTGGTCGTTGGACTCACAGGGCCTCCTGTCGGGAGCGCAGACCGAGGCCGATGCGAATCGTCGACCTCGGTGTACGACGATATGAGCGTAATGTGTCGAATCTGTTTCGGCCAAGGCACGATCTGCTCACGAGCGAGGGGGACGGCGAGCGACGCCCGCGCGGAGTCCGGGAATTTCCTCAGCCGTCCGACGCTTAGAATTGGTACCAGTCTCGCCAGTCAGCGCCCAGGAGGAGCATCAATGGATCAGCACGACCCCTTCGGATTCGTCGGACTCACGTACGACGATGTGCTGCTCCTTCCGGGGCACACCGACGTCATCCCCAGCGAGGCGGACACCTCGTCGCGGATCACGCGCCGGATCTCGGTCGCCACCCCGCTGCTCTCCAGCGCCATGGACACCGTCACCGAGTCGCGCATGGCCATCGCGATGGCGCGCGAGGGCGGCATCGGCATCCTGCACCGCAACCTCTCGATCGCCGACCAGGCCGCGCACGTCGACCGCGTGAAGCGCAGCGAGTCGGGCATGATCACCGACCCGATCACGACGACCCCGGACGCCACGGTCGAAGAGGTCGACGCCCTGTGCGCCAAGTACCGCATCTCCGGCCTGCCGGTCGTCGACCCGGACGGCCGACTCGTGGGCATCGTCACCAACCGCGACATGCGCTTCGTCTCGGGCTTCGAGCGCCAGACCACGTTCGTGAAGGACGTCATGACCTCCGAGGGCCTCGTGACGGCTCGCGTCGGCGTCGCGGCGGGCGAGGTGATCGCGCTCTTCGCGAAGCACCGCGTCGAGAAGCTCCCCCTCATCGACGACGACGGCAAGCTCGCCGGACTCATCACGATCAAGGACTTCGACAAGAGCGAGAAGTATCCGCTCGCCACCAAGGACGACCAGGGTCGTCTGCGCGTGGGCGCGGCCATCGGCTTCTTCGGCGACGCGTGGGAACGCGCCGAGGCGCTGCGCGACGCGGGCGTCGACGTGCTCGTCGTGGACACGGCCAACGGCCAGTCGCAGGGTGTGATCGATCTCGTGAAGCGCCTCAAGGCCGACGAGAGCTTCGCCCACATCGACGTCATCGGCGGCAACGTCGCGACGCGCGAGGGCGCTCAGGCGCTCGTCGACGCGGGCGTGGACGCCGTCAAGGTCGGCGTGGGCCCCGGTTCGATCTGCACCACGCGCGTGGTCGCGGGAGTCGGCGTTCCGCAGGTCACCGCGGTGTACGAGGCGTCGCTCGCCGCCGGTCCGGCAGGCATCCCGGTGATCGCCGACGGCGGTCTGCAGTACTCCGGCGACATCGCGAAGGCACTCGTCGCCGGTGCCGACGCCGTGATGCTCGGTTCCCTGCTCGCCGGCACCGACGAGTCGCCGGGCGAGATCGTGTTCCAGTCGGGCAAGCAGTTCAAGCAGTACCGCGGCATGGGCTCGCTGGGTGCCATGCAGACCCGCGGCAAGCAGACCTCGTACTCGAAGGACCGCTACTTCCAGGCCGACGTACCGAGCGACGACAAGCTGATCCCCGAGGGCATCGAGGGTCAGGTGCCCTACCGCGGGCCGGTCTCGGCCGTGGCGTACCAGCTGGTCGGCGGGCTGCGGCAGTCGATGTTCTACGTCGGCGCCCGCACGATCGAGGAGCTCAAGCAGCGCGGACGCTTCGTGCGCATCACCGCCGCCGGGCTCAAGGAGTCGCACCCGCACGACGTGCAGATCGTCGTCGAGGCGCCGAACTACAAGCGCTGAGCATTCGGCTCGGCGGAAGGGGCGGATGCTGCGGCATCCGCCCCTTCCGCATGTCGGCGGCGCGGCGTACCGTGCCGGTATGTGCCGCAACATCGTTCCGCTGAACAATCTCGAACCGGCCGCCACCGACGACGAGTGCCATGACGCCGCGCTGCAGTTCGTCCGCAAGATCTCGGGGTCGAACGCGCCCTCCCGCGCGAACCGCGAGGTGTTCGACCGTGCCGTCGAAGAGATCGCCCGCGCGACGAGGGAGCTCATCGACGGTCTCGTGACTCCGGCCCCTCCCAAGAACCGCGAGCAGGAGGCTGACAAGCGGCGTGCGCGGTCCGCGGAGCGCTACGAGGCGATCCGGGTCTACCAGGAGGAGAAGCGCGCAGCACGCGCCGCATCCTGACCCCCTCGCGGATCAGGCGGGATGCCGCGGTGCGATGACGCCCCCGCATCCCTGATATGCCAATATTTAGGGATACTCGCTCGACTTCCCCTCGGGCTCCCGGTGGAGAAGGCCTCCGGTGGCGCATCGCCGGTCCCCGCCGGCAGGGGACATCCCCATGGAGAGCCGCATATGTCTGACGATGCACCCCGCGTCCTCGTCGTCGACGACGACCCCGACGTCGCCCTGCTGGTCAAGACCGTGCTCGAACGCCGGGCCGGCTGCGTCGTGCTCACCGCCGGCGACGGACTGACCGCCGTCGAGCGCATCGCCGAGTTCGAACCCGACGTGGTCGTCACCGACATCGAGATGCCCGGCCTCGACGGCCTCGAACTTGTCGCAGAGCTGCGTCGCCGTGACCCCGTCGTGCCCGTCGTCGTGATGACCGCCCACGTCTCGGTCGAGTACGCCGTCTCGGCGCTCCGCGCCCAGGCGGACGAGTTCCTCACCAAGCCCCTCGACAACGTGCGGCTCGTCGAGGCCGTCACCCGTCTGGCCGCGGACGGTCGCGCTCGGCGCACAGCCAGCCGTGCGAAGCAGGTCGTTCTCGCGATCGGCGCGCACCCCGACGACGTCGAGATCGGAGTCGGCGGGATCCTCGCCGCGCACTCCCGCGCCGGCGACTCGGTCACGATCCTCACGCTGTCGCGCGGCTCGCGCGGAGGCGACGCCGACAGCCGTCAGCACGAGTCGCTCGCATCGGCCGATCGGCTGGGCGCCCGCCTGTTCCTCAAAGACCTCATCGACACCGAGATCTCCGGCGGCGGGACGACCGTGCGCTTGATCGAGGAAGTCGTGAACGAGATCCAGCCGACCATCGTCTACACGCACTCCGAGCACGACCGTCACCAGGACCACCGTGCCGTGAGCGAGGCGACGCTCGTCGCGACCCGCAAGGTCGGCACGGTCGCGTGCTACCAGAGCCCGTCCGCCACGATCGACTTCCGTCCGACACGGTTCGTCCGCATCGACGACTACCTCGGCGAGAAGCTGCAGCTGCTCGAGTGCTTCGCCTCGCAGACGGCGACGCGCGACTACCTCGACCCCGGCTTCGTCACCGCGACCGCACGGTACTGGTCGCGTTTCGGCGGGGGAGCGGCCGTCGAGCCGCTCGAAGTCGTGCGTGAGACCGCCGAGTTCATCGGCGCCCACGAGCTCACCAGGCAGGAGGGCTGATGGCCGCCCGCATCCTCGTCACCGGCGCCGGCGGTCCCGCGGGCGTCGCCGTGATCCGCTCGCTGCTCCGCCGTGACGACCTCACGGTGTTCGCCGCCGACATGGACGGCTGGGCCAGCGGCATCTATCTCGTCCCGCCCGAGCAGCGACGGCTCGTGCCGCCCGGTCGGGCCGACGACTTCGTCCCCGCGATCGCGCGGATGGTGCGCGACGATCGGCTCGACCTCGTGATCTCCACGGTCGACGTCGAGCTCACAGCGCTTGCCGGGCGCCGGGACGAGCTCGCCCCGGCGGTGCTCGCCGCGCCCTCGGAGGACACCCTGCACGCCGCGCTCGACAAGTACGTCCTCGCGGAGCGGTGCGCATCGACCGGACGCAGCCCGCGGACGCTGCTCGCAGGGCCCGAGGCGCTGGCCGCCGAGTGGGAGTTCCCGGTGTTCGCCAAACCCCGTCAGGGAGCGGGGAGCCGCGGCATCCGTCTCGTCCCCGACCGTGCGGCGCTCGATGCGCTGCCGGTCGACGAGGGGCTGATCGTGCAGGACTTCCTCCCCGGCGAGGAGTACTCGGTCGACGTGCTCGCCGATGCCTCTGGTCGCGTGGTGGCCGCTGTGCCGCGGACCCGCGCTCGCGTGGATTCGGGCGTCGCCATCGCCGGCCGCACGGTGCACGACGAGGAGCTCGAGCAGACCGCGACCGACGTCGCGGAAGCGATCGGACTCGTCGGCGTCGCGAACGTGCAGCTGCGACGCGACCGCTCCGGGCGCGCGATGCTGCTCGAGGTGAACCCGCGGTTCCCCGGCGCCCTGCCGCTCACGATCGCGGCGGGCGTCGACATCCCCTCGCTCGTGGCCGACCTGTTCCTCGGCGTCGACATCCCGGCATCCGTGCCGTTCCGCGAACTCGCCTCGGTGCGCTTCCTCGAAGACGTCATCGTCGAGGTCGACGAGGTGCTGGTCTCCGAGCACGCCGGTCATCAGGACGAACTGTGAGCCAAGACCTGCTGCGCGGCGACCACCACGTGCACTCCACGTTCTCCGACGACGCCGTGTCGACCCTCGAGGAGAACGTCGCGGCGGCTGCCGAACGGGGGCTGACGACCCTCCGTCTCGTCGACCACGTGCGCCGCGACACCGCCTGGGTTCCCGAGTATCTCGCGGCCGTCCGAGGGCTGCGGGTGCCGGAGGGCATCACGGTGCTCACCGGTGTCGAGGCGAAGATCCTCGACGTCTCGGGCGAACTCGACATCCCCGTCCTCCCGGATGGGATCGACCGCATCCTCATCGCCGACCACCAGTTCCCGGGCGACGACGGTCCGCTCGGACCGACCGCGGTGCGCGAGCGGATCACCGCCGGATGGGCGACGGACGACGTCCTCGACCAGCTGGTGACCGCGCTGAACGCCTCGATGACGCGGTACCCCGGCAACCAGCTCGCACACTGCTTCTCGATCCTGCCGAAGGTCGGTCTGACGCAGGACGACCTCGGGGCCGAGCGGATCGCGAGCTGGGCGCGCACAGCCGCCGAGACCGACACCCTCGTCGAGGTCAACGAGAAGTGGGGCTGTCCGGGTAGCGCGCTGCTCGACGCGCTGCGGGATGCCGGAGCCGTCGTCGTCGCGTCGACCGACAGTCACGAGGCATCGGACGTCGGTCGATACGACCGTGTCGTCGCCCTGCTCGACGGACGGAGCCTCTGATGCCCGTGCTCACCGGTGCCGAGACCGCGCTGGTCGTCGTGCTCATCCTGTGCGTCCTGGTCGGGACGCTGCCCGTGATCAACACCGGGCTGCAGTTCCTGCTCCTGCCCGTGCACGCGTTCCGCAACCACTACGGCAAGGCCGCTCCGCACCATCCGCGCATCGCCGTCCTGATCCCCGCCTGGAACGAGGCGCTCGTGCTCGGCCCCGCGATCGAGAGGCTCCTGCAGCTCGAATACCCCGCCGACCGCCTCCGGGTCTTCGTGATCGACGACGCCTCGACCGACGACACCCCCGCGGTCGTGGCGGCCAAGATCGAGGCCCACCCCGGACGCGTGGTGCACCTGCGGCGCGAGCAGGGCGGGCAGGGCAAGGCGCACACGCTCAACCACGGGCTCGATGTCGTGCTCGCGGACGAGTGGACCGAGGCCGTGCTCATCATGGACGCCGACGTGATCTTCGCACGCGACTCGCTGCGCAAGCTCAGCCGCCACCTCGCCGACGAGAAGGTCGGCGCGGTCACCGCGTACATCGCCGAGGGCAGTCGCGACCGCAACTACCTCACCCGGTTCATCGCGATCGAGTATGTCATCGGGCAGCTGTCGGCACGCCGCACGCAGAACGTCGGGGGCGCGATCGCGTGCCTCGCCGGGGGAGCGCAGCTGCACTCTCGGGCGAACCTCGAGGCGATCGGAGGGCGGATCCCCACCGGCACGCTCGCCGAAGACACCATGACGACGTTCGAGGGGCAGCTCAAAGGACGCCGCATGGTGTTCGAGCCGCACGCCGTCGTGCTCGCGGAGGAACCGCGCACGATCGACTCGCTCTGGAAGCAGCGCCTGCGGTGGGCGCGAGGGAACGTGCAGCTCACGTCGATCTACAAGAGGCTCTGGTTCCGTCCCAGCGATCAGCACAACCTCGGCAGCTTCGCCTTCGGCCTCGCCTGGTTCACGATCCTGCTCCTGCCGGCCTTCATGATCCTCGCAGCGGCCGGGATGCTCGCCCTGCTGCTCCTGCACAGCGACATCGCGGAGTTCGTGTTCCGCTTCATGTGGATCTCCGCCGCGTGCATCTACCTGTTCTCGATGCTCTTCGCCGTGCAGCTCGATCCGCGGATCGGCCGCCAGTCGTGGCGCGAGGCGCTCATGTTTCCCGGGCTCGGGGCCCTGCTCCTCATGGCGATCGCCCTGTTCCCGCACCTCTTCGAGGACGGGCTCGCCGCCCTCGGACTGCCGCTGAACGACGAGACGCGCATCCTCTGGGCGATCGGCTTCTATCTGTGGGGGCCGATCTCGATGCTCGGCATCTGGCTCGCCCGCGTGGTCGAGAAGCTGCCCGCCGGGCGCTTCTTCGCCGGGCTCCTGCTCTACATCTGCGGATACGGCTCGCTGCTGTGCGCCATCACCGTGGACTCCTACATCAAGGAGTGGCGTCGTGCCGACGCCGCCTGGATCAAGACCGAGAAGGTCGGACGGGTCGAGTCATGAGCGAGCCACTCACACGCGCGGAGGAGGAGCAGGAGATCGCCGCGGACGCCCGCCGAGAGAGGCGGCTGATCTGGCAGGCGCTGCTGTCGGCGGCCGTCGTCGTCGTCATCGTCATCGTGCGAGAGCTGCTGCTGTGAACGACCGGCCGCTCGCACTCGTGGTCGAGGACAGCGCCGACCAGACGGCACTACTGCGTCGGTACCTCGACCGGGAGGGTTTCGACGTCTTCGCCGCGGCGGATGCCGAGACGGCCATCGCCGCCTTCGACGACATCGCACCGGCGGTCGCGGTGATCGACCTCCTGCTTCCGGGGATCTCCGGCGCCGAGTGCGCGCATCTGGTGCGCACGCGGTTCCCGGACTGCTTCCTCATCGTCAGCTCGGTGCTCGACGCCACCGACTACCCCGCGGCCGATGCGGCCCTGCCGAAGCCGATCGTGGGCGCCGACCTGCGCGGCATCCTCCGCGGGATAGCGCGGTGAACGCGACGCCTCTCCGCCGCGCGGAGAACAGCTGGTACGGCATCTTCGACAACCCGAGCCCCCTGATCAAGCAGGCGCCCACGGCGATCGCGGCCGCGCTCGCCGCCCTGTTCACGTGGCTCTATCCCGAGCTTCCGTTCTCCGACTTCAACGCTGCCCTCGCCGGGCTGCTGCTCGTGCTGTTCGCGACCGTGCACGCCGGCATCCTCAGCGCCCGCCGCGTATACGACGGCTGGATCGTGCTCGTCATCCCGATGATCGACATCATCGGACTGGGCCTCTTCCGTGCGGGCACGGGCGGGCCGACGTCGGTGTTCACCTCCCTCGTGCTGCTGCCGGTGGTGTGGATCGCCGCGGCCCCCGGCATCCGCTACGTCTTCGCGGTGGGTGCGCTGACCTCCTTCGCCCTGCTCATGCCGTACATCACCGAGCCGCCGAGCAGCTCGGTCGAGTGGCTGCGCGGCGTCGTGGGCCCGCTCGTCTTCTCCGCGCTCGCCGCCGTCGTCAACGAGCTCTCCCGCCAGCAGCGCCTCCGCGTGCGGCAGGCGGAACTGCTCGTGGCCGAACGCACCTCGGCCCTCGGCGAGAACGTGATGGTGCTCGAGAGACTGCAGGAGAAGGAGCGGGAGTACCGACAGCTGCTCGACTCCTTCCAGAGCCTCTGGGCGTCGATCACGGTGCAGGCGGTCGTGGCGGTCGACCTGACCGGACGCATCACGGAGTGGAACCCCGGAGCGGTGCGGTTGCTGGGCCTGACGGTGCAGGAAGCGCAGGACGACGTGCGCGTCGACCGCTTCTTCACCGTGTCGGCACTGTCGCAGCTCGTCGGTGACGCCCCGTGCGCGGCGGCGGGGGCCGACCTCCCGTCGGGCCTCAAGGCGCTCTTCGCACGGGCCGAGGCCGAGCGCAGCGTCGAGGGCGACGTCGACGTCACGACGGCCGGCGGCACCGTCGTGCCCGCCCGCGTCACCATCAGCCCGCGTCGGGGCGCGACCGGCGAGACCCAGGGGTATCTGCTCGTGCTGACCGACGAGACACGTGCCGTCGAGGTCGCGCGGATGAAGGACGAATTCGTCGGCATGATCTCGCACGAGCTGCGGACGCCGCTGAGTGCGATCATCGGATTCCTCGATCTTCTGCGCAACGACCCTGGGCAGCCGCTCTCCGAGGAGCAGGAGGAGTTCGTCGGGATCATCGAGCGCAACGCGCAGCGACTGCTGACGCTCGTCGGCGACCTGCTCTTCACCGCCCAGGTCGAGTCGGGACGCTTCCCGCTCGACCGCTCCGAGATCGACCTCGCCGAGATCGTGCGCACCGCCGTGACGTCGTCGGGGCCGCACGCGCAGCGCGAGGGCGTCGAGCTCGTGGCGGAGACCCCGCCGACGCCGGTTCGCGTGGTCGCCGATCCCGGCCGCATCGGACAGGCCCTCGACAACCTGCTCTCCAACGCGATCAAGTTCACGCCGTCGGGCGGTCGGGTCACGGCGGCCGTCCGGCCGCGCGACGGCGGCGTCGAGCTGGCCGTCCGCGACACGGGCCTCGGCATCCCCGAAGACGAGCAGGGGATGTTGTTCACGCGCTTCTTCCGCGCATCGACGGCGACGCGCAACGCGGTCCCCGGCGTGGGCCTGGGGCTCACCATCACGCGGGCGATCGTGCTCGCGCACGGCGGGTCGATGGACGTCACGAGCAAGGAGGGCGTCGGTACCGAGTTCCGCATGTACCTGCCGACGACGCCGCGCACCGAGGCCGTGCAGGTGGTCACGAGCACGGTGTGATCGTCGGGCGTCGCCCGCCTGATATTCTGGTCGGCTCGCCAGGCGGGCGGAAGGACGGCCCGCACCGTGGGATACATCGACATCGCAGGGGTCTCGCTGACCCTGCCCGACGGGAGACCGCTGCTCGACGAGGTGACGTTCCGCGTCGGCTCCGGGTCGACGAGCGCTCTGATCGGCCCTAACGGCGCGGGCAAGACCACCCTGCTGCGGATCATCCGCGGCGACCAGGCGGCGGATGCCGGAGTCGTGACGATCGACGGCGGCCTCGGTGTCATGGACCAGTTCGTGGGCCACGGCGAGGCGGGCGAGACCGTGCACGACCTGCTCGTACGCGTCGCGCCCTCGCGCATCCGGCAGGCAGCGCAGTCGCTCGAGGCCGCGGAGAACGCGCTGATCGAGCGCGACGAGCACGACACGCAGATGGCCTACGCCGCGGCGATCGCCGAGTACGCCGACGCCGGCGGGTACGAGCACGAGACCGTCTGGGATCAGTGCACCGTCGCCGCGCTGGGCGTGCCGTACGACCGCGCGCGCTACCGCGAGCTGACGACGCTCTCGGGCGGCGAGCAGAAGCGGCTCGCACTCGAAGCCCTGCTCCGCGGGCCGGACGAGGTGCTGCTGCTCGACGAGCCCGACAACTACCTCGACGTGCCGACCAAGCGCTGGCTCGAGGAACAGCTGCGGCAGATGCCGAAGACCGTGCTGCTCGTGTCGCACGACCGCGAGCTGCTCGCCCGCGCCGTCGACCGCCTCGTCACGCTCGAACCGGGCGGGGCCGGCGCGACCGCGTGGGTGCACGGCGGCGGCTTCGCCACATACCAGCAGGCGCGCACCGACCGGATGGACCGCCTCGACGAACTGCGTCGCCGATGGGACGAGCAGCACGAGAAGCTGCTCGTTCTCGTCGCGACACTGAAGGTGAAAGCGTCGGCGAACGACGGCTTCGCGTCGCGGTATCAGGCAGCGCAGACACGTCTTCGCCGGTTCGAGGACGCGGGGCCGCCGCAGGAGCGCCCACCCGCGCAGGACTTCGATATGCGGCTGCGCGGCTCGCGCACCGGCAAGCGCGCGGTCGTCGCCCACCGGCTCGAGCTGACCGGGCTCATGCAGCCCTTCGACGTCGAGGTCTGGTACGGCGACCGCGTCGCCGTGCTCGGGTCGAACGGGTCGGGCAAGTCGCACTTCCTGAGGCTGCTCGCGCGCGGCGGCAGCGACCCCGACCCGAGCCTCGGGCACGTCACGTCGACGGGGGAGCAACTGTCGGAGGTCGCGCATACCGGAGCGGCGGTCCTGGGCGCGCGCGTCGTTCCCGGCCTCTTCGCGCAGACGCACGCGCACCCCGAGTTCGTCGGGCGCACTCTGCTGGAGATCCTGCACCGTGGCGACGAACGGCGGGCGGGGATGCCGAGGGATGCCGCGAGCTCGGCGCTCGACAGATACGGCCTCGTGCGGCAGGCGCAGCAGACGTTCGAGTCGCTGTCCGGCGGACAGCAGGCGCGGTTCCAGGTGCTGCTGCTCGAGCTCTCGGGGGCGACCCTGCTGCTGCTCGACGAGCCCACCGACAACCTCGACCTGGAATCGGCCGAGGCGCTGGAGGACGCCCTCAGCCGGTTCGAGGGGACGGTGCTGGCCGTGACGCACGACCGGTGGTTCGCGAGATCGTTCGACCGGTTCCTCGTGTTCGGGTCGGACGGTCGGGTGTACGAGGCGGACGAGCCGGTCTGGGACGAGCGCCGCGTCGTGCGCGCGCGGTGAGGTCGCCGGCATCCCGCCGCCGTCGGCCGTCGTGCGCGCCCGGTAGTCTGGTGGGGTGACCATGGAGATCGAGCTCGGCCGAGGCAAGCGCGCGCGCCGCGCATACACGTTCGACGACATCGCGGTGGTGCCGTCGCGGCGCACACGCAACCCGGAGGATGTGTCGACCGCGTGGACGATCGACGCGTTCGGCTTCGACATCCCCGTGCTCGGTGCGCCGATGGACTCCGTCGTGAGCCCGCGCACCGCGATCATGCTGGGTCAGCTCGGCGGTCTCGGCGTCCTCGACCTCGAGGGCCTGTGGACCCGCTACGAAGACCCCGAGCCGTTGCTCGCCGAGATCGCGGGACTGGCCGGCGACTCCGCGACGGTGCGGATGCAGCAGCTGTACTCGGAGCCGATCAAGCCCGAACTGATCACCCGCCGTCTGGCCGAGATCCGTGAGGCCGGCGTCACGGTGGCCGGTTCGCTGACGCCGCAGCGCACCCAGCAGTTCTATGACACGGTCGCTGCGGCCGGGGTCGACCTGTTCGTCATCCGCGGCACGACGGTGTCGGCCGAGCACGTGTCGAGCGTCGACGAGCCGCTGAACCTGAAGAAGTTCATCTACGACCTCGACGTGCCCGTGATCGTCGGCGGCGCAGCGACGTACACCGCCGCGCTGCACCTGATGCGCACGGGCGCCGCCGGTGTGCTGGTGGGCTTCGGCGGAGGAGCGGCGTCGACGACGCGCGCCACCCTCGGCATCCACGCTCCGATGGCGACGGCCGTGTCCGATGTCGCCGCCGCTCGGCGCGACTACCTCGACGAGTCGGGCGGGCGCTACGTGCACGTGATCGCCGACGGCGGTGTCGGCACCTCGGGTGACATCGTGAAGGCGCTCGCGATGGGCGCGGACGCCGTCATGCTCGGCGTCGCGCTCGCCCGAGCCACCGACGCTCCCGGACACGGTTTCCACTGGGGACCCGAGGCGCACCACCCGCAGCTTCCGCGCGGTCGCCGCGTCGAGGTCGGCGGCATCGGCACGCTCGAGGAGATCCTCTACGGTCCTGCTCCGGTCGCCGACGGCACCGCGAACCTCATCGGCGCACTGCGCAAGTCGATGGCGACCACCGGGTACTCCGACCTCAAGGAGTTCCAGCGGGTCGAGGTCGTGCTCGCTCCCTACGAGGCCTGAGGTCCCGCGCATCACCGTGACATCCCCGGCTCTCTTCCCGCCCACCCTCCGCGAGGTCATGCTCCGCGGTCGCTGGATCGGGATGCTCGTGCTGTGCCTGATCGTCGCCGGTGTGTTCGCGTGGCTCGGCCAGTGGCAGCTGGAGCGGGCGATCGAGACGGATCCGCCGCCGGCGGGAGCGACGGAGAACGTGCGTCCGCTCGCCGAGGTGGTCGAGCCGGGGGAGTACCTCGCCGAGCCGCTCGTCGGTCAGCGCGTCGAGACGTCGGGGTCCTGGGTCGCCGACGATTTCGTGATCGTGTCGAGCCGGTTCAACGACGATGTCTCGGGGTACTGGGTCACCGGCCAGCTGCGCGTCGCCGAGAAGACGTCGATCGCGGTCGCGATCGGCTGGACCGCCGACCGTGATGTCGCTCAGGATGCCGTCGACACCCTGAACGAGGACGCCGACGGCTCGGTCGTCGAGGTCACAGGGCGGATCATCTCCGACGAGGGCCCGTCGGTGCCGCCGGAGGACGACCCCCATCGCATCGACCGCATGTCGCCGGCCGCCCTGCTGAGCGTGTGGCACGACGTCGAGGGGCTCGACATGTACCGGCCCTACCTCGCGTCGTCGACGGCGTCCGCCGGACTCACCGACATCGCGTCTCCCGCACCGGCCGAGCAGTCGCCGGTCAACTGGCTCAACGTGTTCTACGCCGCCGAGTGGGCGATCTTCGCGGGCTTCGCCTTCTACCTCTGGTACCGCCTCGCGAAGGATGCGTGGGAGCGCGAGGTCGAGGAGTTCGAGGACTCCGCGGCATCCGAGTCCGCCTGACGCTCCGCTCATCGGCGCCCCCGCGCCCCCGCGCCCCCCGCGCCCCCGCCCCCCCGCGTCCCCGCGCCCCGCGCATCTGCGCAGGCCGCGCCGCGCATCCGAGCGACCGGCGATCCGATATTCCACCTTCGTCAGGGGTTCGCTCCGGCCATTCGGTTAGCGCTCGGTGACCAATGGGAAAACTCCGTTGATGATGTCGGAGGGCCTTCATAAGCTCGCATCATGTGCGCCGGCTGTGAGGGTGCGCAGTCGTGGCTCCACGAGAGCCGTCGCCCGATGAGACCGAGGAGACAACACCGATGATGTCCGCTTCCGACGCCGCGAACCGCGAGGTTCACGGGTCCGATCGCAGAAGCCGGGGGCGTCTCGGCGTCCTCGCCGCCACCTGCGTCGCAGCTCTGGGCGCCAGTGCCCTGATCGCGACGCCCGCCTCCGCCGATGTCGCAGGGACGGGGGTCGTCATCAACGAGGCGTACCTGTCCGGAGGCAGCGCAGGGGCCGCGTACACGAACAAGTTCGTCGAGCTCTACAACCCGACCGACGCTCCGGTCGCGCTCGACGGCCTCACGCTGCAGTACCGGTCAGCGACCGGCACCGGGAACTTCACCGGCGTCGCGCCGCTGAGCGGCAGCATTCCGGCCGGCGGCCACTACCTCGTGCAGGGTGGGAGCAACGGCGCGAACGGCGCGGCGCTGCCTGCGCCCGACGCGACGGGCAACCTCAACCCGAGCGGAAGCGCGGGCACCCTTGCGCTCGTGAAGGGCACCACGGCCGTGGCTCTCACGCCGGGGTCGGTGACCGGAGTCGACGGTGTGATCGACGTGCTCGGCTACGGCACCTCGAACACCTTCGAGACCAAGGCGGCACCGGCTCCCGCCGGCAACACCGACGTGAAGTCGCTGAACCGCACGAACGGCACGGACACCGACGACAACAGCGTCGACTTCGCGCTCTCGGCCACGATCACCCCGCAGAACTCCGGCGGAGGCTCGGAGGAGCCCGAAGAGCCCGAGGAGCCGGGAACCGACCCCGCGAAGGTGTCGATCGCCGAGGTGCAGGGCACGGCGGACGTGTCGCCGCTCAACGGCCAGACCGTGACGGTCGAGGGTGTCGTGACGGCCGACTACCGCACCGGCGGCTACAAGGGCATCGTCATCCAGACGCAGGGCTCGGGCGGAGCGACCGACGCGACTCCCGGCGCCTCCGACGGCGTCTTCGTCTTCCTGAACGCTCTGACCCCGACGCTCGCGATCGGCGACCTCGTCTCGGTCACGGGCTCGGTGAGCGAGTACTTCGGCCAGACGCAGATCAATCCGGCATCCCTGGCCGGCATCTCGGTCGTGCAGGCGGGCGTCGGCGCACCGGCGGTCACGCCTCTGCCGGACACCGTGGTCGGTGCCGACCGTGAGCAGTACGAGAGCATGCTCGTCGCTCCGACCGGTACCTACCGCGTCGCCTCCAGCCACCAGCTCTACAACTTCGGCACTCTGTGGCTGAACGCCGGCGCCGACCTGAACGTGAAGAGCACCGAGCTCGCACGTCCGGGTGCGGAGGCCGCGGCGATCGCGGCGGCCAACCGCGCGAACCGCCTGCTGCTCGACGACGGCTGGTCCATCCAGGTCACGAACAACGGCCACCCGAACGACCAGCCGTACTTCACGAAGGACCTCGTGGTGCGTAACGGCGACACCGTCGACTTCCGCGACAACGGCTATGTGCTGTCGTACGGCTTCGACGACTGGCGTCTGCAGCCGGTCGTCCCGATCGACAGCACCTCGCCCGAGGACGCGAAGGTCGGCTTCGAGGCGACCAACCCGCGCGTCGAATCGGCACCCGAGGTCGGCGGCGATGTGCAGGTCGCCTCGTTCAACGTCTTCAACTACTTCACGACGCTCAAGAGCGAGAACTCGAACGCGCGCGGTGCAGCGAACGCTGCGCAGTTCGCGATCCAGAAGTCCAAGATCGTCGCGGCCATCAACGGGCTCGACGCCGAGATCGTCTCGCTCATGGAGATCGAGAACTCGATCAAGCTCGGCGGCTCGCTCGACGAGGCGCTGGCCGATCTCGTCGACGGTCTCAACGATGCTCTCGGCGACGATGTGTGGGATTACGTCCGCACCCCGGCGGCTCTGAACAACGCGGCCACGACCGACTTCATCACGAGCGCCATCATCTACAAGAAGGATGACGTGTCGACCGTCGGCGACAGCCTCACCGTCACCGACGAGACCGTATGGGGCAACGCCCGCGAGCCGATCGCCCAGGCGTTCGACATCGACGGCCGTACCGTCACCGTCGTCGCGAACCACTTCAAGTCGAAGTCCGCCCCTGAGGGCGGCGGAGCGGAGCCGGCCGACGGCCAGGGCTTCTTCAACGCCGACCGCGTGGCCCAGGCGAACTCGCTCAAGGGCTTCACGGCGACGATCGAGGAGAAGACCGGCAGCAGCGACATCCTGCTGATCGGCGACTTCAACGCCTACGCCAAGGAAGACCCGATCGACGTCTTCACGAGCGCGGGCTGGAGCGACGTCGCACCCGAGAAGGCGCCGGGGCAGCACACGTACTCGTTCGACGGCGAGCTCGGCTCGCTCGACCACGTGCTCGCGTCGCCGTCGCTGGCCGCCTCGATCACGGGTGCGGGCGTCTGGAGCATCAACTCGCCGGAGTGGAGCGACCGCGGCTACGCGTTCGGCGCCACCGAGGCGGGCACCCCGTTCCGGTCGAGCGACCACGACCCGATCATCGTCGGCGTCTCCTCCGAGGTTCCGCCGGTGAGCATCGACGTGGTCACGATGAACGACTTCCACGGCCGCATCGAGGCCGACGGCGCCGCCGCCGGTGCCGCGGTGGTCGCGGGAGCCGTCAAGCAGTTCCGCGAGGCGAACCCGAACACGATCTTCGCCGGTGTCGGCGACCTGATCGGCGCGTCGACGTTCACCTCCTTCATCAACGACGACAACCCCACGATCGACGCGCTCAACGCGGCCGGTCTCGACGTCAGCGCTGCGGGCAACCACGAGTTCGACCAGGGCTGGGAGGACCTGCGCGACCGCGTGCAGGACCGCGCGGACTGGGAGTACATCTCGTCGAACGTGTTCCTCACCGAGACGGGCGAGCCCGCTCTCGCACCGGCCTGGGTGAAGGAGCTCGACGGGGTGCGCGTGGGCTTCGTCGGCGCCGTCACGGAAGACCTCGACTCGCTGGTCTCGCCGGAGGGGATCGCCGACCTCGAGGTGCGCAGCATCGTCGACTCGGTGAACGCCGTGGCCGACGACCTGCGTGACGGGGACGAGTCCAACGGTGAGGCGGACGTCGTGATCCTGCTCGTGCACGAGGGCGCGGCCAGCGTCGAGCTGGCCAGCATCACCCCGGAGACGCCGCTCGGCGAGATCGTCTACGGAGTGGATGAGGATGTCGACGCGATCGTCTCGGCGCACACGCACCTCGCGTACAACCACGTGATCGACGGTCGTCCGGTGATCTCCGCCGGTCAGTACGGCGAGAACCTCGGGCTGATGAACATCCAGGTCGACCCGAAGTCCAAGGAGCTGCTCTCGATCACCAACCAGATCAAGCCGCTCACCGCCAACGGCCAGCCGCTGTACCCGGCCGTTCCGGAGGTGGCCGACATCGTGGCCAAGGCGAAGGCCGACGCCGACGTGCTCGGCGCCGTCAAGGTGGGCGACATCACCGCCGACTTCAACCGGGCGCGTCAGGCGAACGGGTCGGAGAACCGCGGTGGCGAGTCGACGATCGGCAACTTCGTCGCCGACGTGCAGAAGTGGTCGACGGGTGCGGACATCGCGCTCATGAACCCGGGCGGGATCCGCGCGAACCTCACGTACGCGTCGTCGAATGCGAACGATCCGGCGGGCAACGTCACGTACCGTGAGGCGGCGACGGTGCAGCCGTTCGCCAACACGCTCGTCACGCTGACGCTCACCGGCACGCAGCTGAAGGGCGTGCTCGAGGAGCAGTGGCAGCCGTCGGGAGCGGCGCGTCCGTTCCTCAAGCTGGGTGTCTCGGAGGGGCTCGTCTACACGTACGACCCGACCGCGGCGCAGGGTTCGCGCATCACCTCGATCACGCTGAACGGCACACCGATCGACCCGTCGGCGAGCTACACGGTCGCCGCGAACTCGTTCCTCGCCGCGGGTGGAGACAACTTCTTCACCTTCCGCGAGGGCACGGGCAAGCGCGACACCGGCAAGATCGACCTGCAGTCGATGGTCGACTGGTTCGACGCGAACAAGACCGGGACGCCCGACCTCGCGCAGCGCGCGGTCGGTGTCACGGTGAGTGCTCCGGATGCCGACGGCTACACCGCCGGCGATCAGGTCACCGTCGGGCTTTCGTCGCTCGCGTTCAGCGGGGGTGAGGCGGCACCCGGCGAGGTGACGCTGTCTCTCGGCGGCACGCAGGTCGCCGCAGGCGCGATCGATCCGACGATCGTCGACACGACCGACGAGGCCGGACGCGCGTCGCTCACGTTCACGGTCCCGTCCGGTGTGTTCGGCGAGCAGCCGCTCACCGTGACGGTTCCGTCGACCGGGACGACCGTGCAGGTGCCGTTCACGATCTCGGGTGAGGAGCCCGAGGAGTTCGCCGGCACGATCACGACCGACTCGAAGGTCGCCGCGGGCAAGAAGCTGCGCATCACCGGCGCGGACTTCGAGCCGGGCGAGACCCTGACGGTCGTGCTCGAGCCGAAGAAGGGTAAGCCGATCCAGGTCGGCACCGTGCAGGTCACCGCCGACGGAACCTTCTCGACGAGCGTGACGGTTCCGAAGAACACGCAGCCGGGCAAGTACACGGTCGTCGTCTCGCAGGCCGACGGGGACGCGGCGACGGCCACCGTCACCGTGAACCGCGCGGGCGGGATCGGCGGGATCATCGGCGGCATCATCGACTGGATCTGGGACCTCATCACCGGGTGGTTCTGATCCGCTGATCGGATGACGCAGGCGAAGGCCGTCGGGAGAGATCCCGGCGGCCTCCGTCGTGTGGCGTGTGTCGCGACTGGCAGGGGTCCGGCAGCCGCCCGCATGCGATCTCGCCGGGTCAGGCGGTGAGCACCTCGACGTCGGCCTGCGCGAGGGCCGCGGCGATGCGCGGGGGTGGCGGCGCGTCGGTGATGAGGTAGTCCGCGCGTTCCAGCAGTGCGATCTGGGCGAAGAAGCGTCGTCCGAGCTTGCTGGAATCGGCGAGGATCGCCGTGCGCTCGGCGCGTTCGATCATCTCCGACATCATCGCGGCGTCCCCGAGATTCGACGTCGAGTACCCCGCCTCGTCGACGGCCCCGACGGCGATGAGGGCGAGATCGCAGCGGATGTCGACCTCGGGACCGCCCGGCGTCATGGTGAAGGCGACGGGCCCGGTCGTCGCCTGCGTGATCGAGCGCACGGCGCCTCCGAACACGTACAGGTCCCGGAAGACGGTCGGGGCGAGTTCGCCCGGTATCCGCAGGTTGTTCGTCGCGATGGTGAGATCGTGGTGGTTCCGCAGGGCGCGCGCGACCGCGAGTGTCGTCGTTCCCGCGTTGAGCATGATGACCGAGCCGTCCTCGACGAGTCCGGCCGCGATCCGCGCGATGCGCTCCTTCTCCTCCGTCTGGACCCGCATGCGCACGTCGAGCCCCTTGTCCTTCAGCGCTCCGCTCGCGGCGCTGACGGCGCCGCCGTGGGTGCGCACCAGCACGCCCTCGCGGTCGAGCTGGTCGAGATCGCGCCTGATCGTGTCGATCGACACCGCGAAATGCTCGGCGAGATCGCCGACCGTGACCTGTCCCGTCTGTTCGACGTAGGCGGCCAGATCGGCTTTGCGGCCCGCGGGGAGGCGGCGTTTGGGCGAGGGGCCAACAGCATCCATGCAGACATCTCTAGCACAGATGGGCCAGAATCCCGCACAATTCTGCATAAAACTGCATCGATCCACGGTCCTGCTTCGCCGAAAGCCAGACCGAAAGTCGGATATCGCCGCGGTAACGACTCCATGATCTGCTTGCGCAGCCGCACATCACGGCATAACATGGCTCAAAACCGCATGAACAAGCATTGAAGCGCGTGATGCGGCACGATCTCGAAGAGGAGAAGTGATGATCACAGCAGGACGTGGGCGACGCACCCTGAAGCTCGCCGGCGCAGCGACCGCAGCTCTGACGGTGCTGGCCGTGGCCGGATGCTCGTCCGGCGGTTCCGGCGACGGCGGCGCAGACGGCGGCGACGTCACGATCGAGTTCGCACAGTGGTGGGAGCCCGAACTCCCCGACGGCGAGTTCCGTGCGCTCATCGACAAGTTCGAAGACGAGAACCCCGGTATCACTGTCGACCTGGTCAGCGGACCGTACGCCTCCACCAAGGAGCAGCTCTTCGCCGGCGCGGCATCCGGCACCATGCCCGACGTCGTGGGCCTCGACGGCGCGTGGGTCAACGACTTCGCCTCGCAGGGCGTGATCGCCGACCTGACCGAGCTCATGAAGGAGAACGACTACGACGACAGCGAGCTGGCCAGCCAGATCCAGGTCGACGGCAGTACCTACATGATCCCTGTCGTGAACTTCGTCTACCCGATGTTCACGAACGACACCCTTCTCGCCGACGCGGGCGTGACGGCCCCGCCCACCACGCGCACCGAGTTCGCGGACGCGGCAGCCAAGGTGACCGCTCTCGGCGGCGACGTCTCCGGCTGGGTGCTCCCGCTCTCGCTCGAGGCGCCCAACGGCGTGCAGAACGACGTCATGTCGTGGGTGTGGGCCTCCGGCGGCTCCATGCTGAAGGACGGCCAGCCCGACCTCACGAACGACGACGTGACCTCGGCGATCGACTACATCGGCGGTCTGTGGGACGACGGCGTGATCGCCTCCGGATCGTTCACCATGAAGGAGCAGGACAAGGTCGAGGAGTTCACCAACGGCCGCGTCGGCATGATGATCGACTCGCTCGCGCACATCAACCTGATCCGCGAGTCGAACCCCGACCTGCAGTTCTCGATCTCGGCGATCCCCGCTGAAGACGGGTACGACGGCGAGCGCGGCATCCCCTACGCATCCTGGGGCATCGGCGTCGCCGAGAACAGCGAGCACAAGGAGGCTGCGTTCAAGCTCGTGGAGTTCCTCATGAGCCAGGACACGAACTCCGAGCTGTCGACCATGGCGAAGGCGTTCCCCGGCAACTCCGAGTCGGTTCCGGACTTCGTGAACGACGACGAGCTCTTCGCGAAGGCCTTCGAGATCTACCAAGCCGGGTACCCGGCCAACGAGTTCACGGGTCTGCCCGTCGCGGAGGACCTGATGCGCCAGCTCGGCGAGCAGCTGCAGTCCGCCTTCGACGGTCAGCAGTCGATCGACGACGCCTTGAAGAAGGCGCAGGAGTCGTGGCTGAAGGAGTTCTGACCCTCCTCCCGACTCCCGCATGAACGGGGTGCCGCACCGCAGCGGCGGTGCGGCACCCGACCAACCAAGGAGCACCGGTTCCCATGAGCCTGAAACTGTCCGACGACACCGAGGTGATCGTCACCGGCGTCGCCCCGTCGCGGCGCAGGCGGCAGCTGCGCAAGACCACCGAGTCGTACGGCTTCCTCTCGCCGACTCTCATCCTGCTGTTCGTCCTCATGATCGTCCCGATCGTGATGGTCATCGGCTACTCGTTCCAGGACAACGTCATCCTGAACAAGTCGCCCGAGTTCGTCGGCATCGCGAACTACGTGGAGATCCTCTCCGACCCCGGGTTCTGGAAGGCCACGGGCAACACGGTCCTCTTCACGGTGACGAGCGTCGCGGCGCACCTGATGCTGGGCCTCGCCTTCGCGATGATGCTCAACAGCCCGCTGCTCGGCCGGTTCTCGCGCTCGATCTTCCGGGCGCTGTACGTGCTCCCGTGGCTGTTCACGGTCGCGGTCATCGCGGTCCTGTGGCGCATGCTCCTGGCGCCCAACGGCGTCGTGAACTTTCTGCTGAACACCGACATCGAGTGGCTGGCCTCGCCGCAGCTCGCGCTCGGCACCATCATCTTCATCAACATCTGGGCCGGGTATCCGTTCTTCATGGTCAGCCTGCTGGCGGGGCTCCAGGGTGTGCCGGCCGACCTGCATGAGGCGGCCCGCGTCGACGGCGCCAATGCCGTGCAGCGCTTCTGGAACGTCACGATCCCGCAGCTGCGTCCGATCATCATCAGCCTGGTGCTGCTCGACCTCATCTGGACCTCGCAGCAGTTCGCCCTGATCTGGATGACGACGGGCGGCGGTCCGATCGACGTCACCGAGGTCCTCAGCACCTTCACCTACAAGCTCGCGTTCGCCAAGTACGACTTCTCTCTCGCCGCGACCTCCGCGGTGCTCGTGCTGCTGATGTCGATGGTGCTCGCCGTCTTCTACGTCCGTCACCAGAAAGCGAGGGACTGATCATGGCTCTCACCGTCGACACCCGGCCCCGGCGCACCAGGTCCCACCTTCTCGCGAAGTCCGGTCTGATCGTCGCGCTGATCCTCGGAGCGGTGTTCGCCGCCGGTCCGGTGCTGTGGATGCTGTCGAGCTCGTTCAAGTCGAACACGCAGATCTTCGAGCTCCCGCCGCGACTCCTCACCGACACGTTCTCGTTCGACGCGTACGTCGCGATCTTCACGAACCCCGAGACCATGCGGTTCTTCCTGAACAGCTACGTCGTCGCCGGCTCCGTGACGATCCTCACGCTGCTCGTGGCGATCCAGGCGGCGTACGCCTTCAGCCGCTTCGAGTTCCGCGGCAAGCGCATCCTCAACGTGGTCATCGTCAGCGTGCAGGCCGTGCCGCCGATCACGCTGCTCATCCCGTACTTCGGGCTCATGGTGGCGCTCGGGCTGTACAACTCGTACGCGGGCCTGATCCTCACCTACATGGTGTTCACGCTGCCCTACGCGATCATCATGATGACCGGGTACTTCAACACGCTGCCGAAGGAGCTCGACGAGGCCGTCCGCGTCGACGGCGCCGGTTCCATGACGGCGCTGTGGCGCATCCTCGTCCCGATCTCGGTGCCCGGCATCGTCTCTGTCGGCATCTACACGTTCATGATCGCGTGGAACGAGTATCTCTTCGCGCTCACGCTCACGCGGTCGATCGACATGCGCACGGTGCCGATCGGCATCCAGCTCCTGATGGGGCAGCACTCGTACGACTGGAACCAGATCATGGCGATGAGCGTGCTCGGGTCGATCCCGGTGCTGATCCTCTTCCTCTTCTTCCAGCGGTACTTCATCAGCGGGCTCACGGCCGGGTCCGTCAAGAGCTGAGCCCCGCTCGACCTTTCACGACCATCACGAAAACAGGAGAAACACAAGTGCTCTACACCGGCAAATCCATCCTCGACGTCGCCAACGCGCACGACTTCGCCATCCCGGCCTTCAACATCAGCGACTGGGCGATGTTCAACGGCATCATGGACATCAGCGAGGAGAAGGCCGCCCCGGTCATCATCGCGATCCACCCCGACGAGGTCTCGCACATCACGACCGACCTGATCCCGGCGATGCACGCGCGCGCTCACCGGTCGAGCGTGCCGGTGGCGATCCACTGGGACCACGGCGGCAGCTACGAGCAGATCATCCGCGCGATCCAGGCCGGTTTCACGTCGGTGATGATCGACGCCTCGCTCGAACCGTTCGAGCAGAACGTCGCGATCACGCGCAAGGTGGTCGAGGCCGCGCACGCCGCGGGCATCCAGGTCGAGGGCGAGCTCGGCACCATCGGCGCGAACGACAGCTACGGCGAGTCGGGGGCGGCGGAGATCATCTACACCAACCCGGATGACGCGGTGCGCTTCGTCGAGGAGACCGGCGTCGACAGCCTCGCCATCGCGATCGGCACCTCGCACGGCCTGTACCCGAGCGACAAGAATCCCGAGCTGCGCCACGATCTGCTCGAGCAGATCAAGGCGGCCGTGCGGATCCCGCTCGTCCTGCACGGCGGATCGTCGAACCCGGATGCCGAGCTGCGGCGGGCCGTCGAGCTCGGCGTCAACAAGATCAACATCTCGAGCGACATCAAGGTCTCGTACCACGACCGCATGCGCGAGGTGCTCGGCACCGACCGCCGTCTGCGCGAGCCGAACGCGATCCAGCCGGAGGCGCTCACCGCCATGAAGGCGACGGCCGCCGAGAAGATCGAGCTCTTCGGCGCCGACGGCAAGGCGTCGCTGTACTGAGCGGTCGACGGGGGATGATCGGCGTCGTGGACGGAACGACTTCGCGCATGGGCGACGGATCCGCCGGGGTCGCGGGCGGCACGCTCGTGCTGGGGCTCGGCGGTACCGTCGACTACGAGCTGGCCTGGGATGCCGGGGTGATCGAGCGCCTCGCCCGCGACCACGGCGTGCGCCACAGTGAGCTCACCACCACGGCGCCGATCGTCGACGAGCGGTCGCTGCTCCTCACGGTCCTGGCGTTCGTCGATTCGGGCGCAGGGGCGGAGCGGTTCGTCGCGTCGTCGGACATCGTCGAGCGATTCGCCGCCCACTTCTCCTTCGCCGTGACGCTCGGCGGCACGGGCGTGCGCGCCGGCCTCGTGCTGGACGCGCTCGGTATCCCCAGCGTCCAGCATCTGGTCAGCATCGACGACACCGTGCGGCGGCTCCTCCCGCCCGCGATCACGTACGTGTCGTCCGCGGCGGAGGACACCCTCGATCCGCATCTGATCGTCCAGTATCCGGCGGGAACCCGCGTGCAGCTCGACGACGGCGTCATCGTGGCTCCTGCGTCGAACCGCCTCATCTTCGCCAACGACGCGCCGAACCGCACCATGGTGATCGCGCCCGCTCTGACCGACGAGCTCGCGCGGGCGCGGGTGTTCCTCGTGTCGGGCTTCAACACGATGCAGGACCACGACCTGCTCGAACAGCGGCTCCACGACGTGAGGACGGCGATGGCATCGCTGCCCGCGGAGGCGCTCGTGTACTACGAGGATGCGGGCTTCTACACGCGCGAGTTCGCGGCCACGGTGCGGTCACGACTGCTGTCGCTGGTCGACGTGTACGGCATGAACGAGGACGAGCTGCAGGAGTATCTCGGACGCGACGTCGACCTGCTCGACGCCGATGACGTCGCTCGGGCGCTTGCCGAGGTGCGTCGGATCGTCCCCGCGGCGACCCTGGTCGTGCACACCCGGTACTGGGCCATCGCTGTGGGGGAGGCGGCGCACCGCCACCGGTCCGCTCTCGCGAGCGCGGTCGTCGTGGCCGCGACGCGGTACCGGGCCGGCGACGCGCTGACCGCACGAGACGTCGAGGAGACGCGCGGGATGCCGCAGCACGGCGGCGGCGAGGCGGTCGTCGCCTCGGTCGAACAGCGTCTCGCGGGGGCCGTCGGCGTCGCCGCCTTCGACCTCGATGTCGCGACTCCCACCACGATCGGACTCGGCGACACGTTCGTCGGCGGCTTCCTGGCGGGGGTCGTCGCCGATCAGAATCAGCAGCACGAGCACGAGCACGAGCACGAGCAGGAGAGAGCATGATTTCGCGACCCGTTATCCTCCCCTCGAACCGCCCCGCCGAGCGCTTCTATCTCGGGGGAGCGCGCATCAGCGCGTTCCGGGGCGAGAGCGGCAGCGCCCCGCGCGAGCCCGAGGACTGGATCGGATCGACCACCACCGTCAACGGTGAGAGCGAGGTCGGGCTCACTCGTCTGCCGGACGGACGACTGCTGCGGGATGCCGTCGAGGCCGACCCGGTCGGCTGGCTCGGCGAGGAGCACGTCCGTCGCTGGGGAGCCGACACCCGCCTGCTGGTGAAGCTGCTCGACGCCGGGCAGCGGCTGCCCGTGCACGCGCATCCGCACGACGACTTCGCCGCCTCGCACCTGGGTCGCGCGCACGGCAAGGCCGAGGCCTGGTACATCCTGCAGGGCGGCAGGGTGCACGTCGGGCTGCAGCGCGACGTCGAGTCCGCCGAGCTTGCCGACCTCGTGGCGAGGCAGGACGTGGACGCCCTGCTCGCACTCCTGCACGCGGTCGACGTGGTGCCGGGCGACGTGGTCTGGGTGCCGCCGGGCGAGCTCCACGCGATCGGGGAGGGCGTGCTGCTGCTCGAACTCCAGCAGCCGGAGGATCTGTCGATCCTGCTCGAATGGCAGGGGTTCGCGATCGACGGCCCCGCCCTCGGACACCTCGGACTGGGTTTCGAGGTCGCGCTCGCCGCGGTGAACCGCACGGCGCGATCCCCGCAGGGGGTGCGCACGCTCGTGGGCGCCGCCCCGGCATCCGGGTCCGTGTTCCCTGCGGATGCCGATCGCTACTTCCGACTCGAGCGGATGCCGGTCGACGGCGAAGCGGTGATCGACGAGGGGTTCTTGATCGCGGTGGTGGCGAGCGGTGCGCTCACCGTCGGCTCAGACGCGGTCGGCGCGGGAAGCACCCTGCTGGTGCCGCACGCCGCGGGCGCGCTCGACGTCACAGGTGCGGGTGAGCTGCTGATAGCCCGGCCACCCGCGCCATAACGGCGGCGATCACGTCCACTCTGCGCACGACACCTCGGGGTACGCGAGGATCCGTTCGTCGGCGGTGACCAGGATCAGCCCGTCGAGCTGCGCCTGCGCCACAAGCATCCGGTCGAACGGGTCGCGATGCTCCCACGCGAGCTCGCCGGCGGCGCGCATGTGCGCGGTGCTCAGCGGGAGCTCGGTCGCGAACAGCAGCTGCATCAAGGGCTGCCATCGCGTCAGCACCCGACCGCCGTGCGGCAGGCGCCCCAGCCGGGTCTTCTGCGCGATCTCGTAAGGGCTGGCCGCTGACACGTACACCGACTCGGCCTCGGTGAGCAGGGCGCGGAGGGTGCTCGGGACACGCTCCGGGTCGGTCGCCAGCCACAGCACGACGTGCGTGTCGAGCAGATAGGCGCTCACGATCGAGCCGCATTCAGCGGGTCGTCGGCGTCGCCCTCCCAGTCCGCGAGTTCTTCCGCCGTGGCATCCTCGAGCAGGGCGTCACCCGCGATCGGCGGGATCTCAGGGAGCAGTGGTGCGTCGAGGGACCGCCGGGGCGGCGTCGCTGCACTGATTCGCGCGATCGGCGTACCTGCGCGGGCGATCACGACATCCTCACCCGACTCGACCCGTCGGAGCAGCTCGGACAGCCGGGTCTTGGCGTCCTGCACGTTCACGGTCGTCGTCATCGCTCTAGGATAGACCTGGTCTGGTCAGGTTGACCAGACCAGCATCCTGCCCTCCGTCGGGCACCGGGCGACGCCGACTAGACTGGACCCATGCCCGAACCGAAAGTCGCCAGCTTTCCGGCGATCCGTGGTGCGCTGAAGTTCTACCAGATCGCGGCGATCATCACGGGAGTCATGCTGCTCCTGCTGGTCGCCGAGATGGTGCTGAAGTACACCCCGATCCACCTCGAGCTCTTCGCGGGCGGTTCCGGCGGGCCGCTGTGGTTCGCCCAGGTCGTCGAGGGCCCTGAGGGGCTCGAGTCGACCGGTGACGGATTCAACCTCTCGCTCGGCATCCTCGTCGCGCACGGCTGGTTCTACGTCGTCTACCTCTTCGCGTGCTTCCGCATGTGGAGCCTGATGCGGTGGCCGTTCCTGCGGTTCATCCTCCTCGCGCTCGGCGGCGTCATCCCGCTGCTCTCGTTCTTCATGGAGGCCGTCGTCGCCCGCGACGTCAAGGCCTACCTCGCTACTCGGGAGGCCGCCGAGGCCTCCGCCCCCGCCACGGAAGGTGCCCGGTGACCGAACAGACCGAGACCCAGCAGCGCCCAGCGCTCGTCGTCGACTTCGGCGCGCAGTACGCGCAGCTGATCGCCCGCCGCGTCCGCGAGGCCGGCGTCTACAGCGAGATCGTGCCGCACACCGCGACCGCCGCCGAGATCGCCGAGAAGAACCCGGTCGCGATCATCCTGTCGGGCGGCCCGTCGTCGGTGTACGAGGAGGGTGCTCCGCGCCTCGACCCGGCGGTGTTCGAGCTCGGCGTCCCGACGCTCGGCATCTGCTACGGCTTCCAGTACATGGCGCAGACGCTCGGGGGCGAGGTCGCCCACACCGGCCTGCGAGAGTACGGCGCCACGGATGCCGTCATCTCCGGTGACGGCGGCACGCTGCTCGGCGGCCAGCCGAACGAGCAGAACGTGTGGATGAGCCACGGCGACCAGGTCGCCACGGCGCCCGAGGGCTTCGAAGTGCTCGCCACCACCGAGGCCACGAAGGTCGCGGCGTTCGCCGACGAGGAGCGTCGGTTCTACGGCGTGCAGTGGCACCCCGAGGTCAAGCACTCCGACCACGGTCAGCGCGTGCTCGAGAACTTCCTGCACAAGGGAGCGGGACTGGCCTCCGACTGGAACCCCGACAACGTCATCGCCGAGCAGGTCGAGCGCATCCGCGAGCAGGTCGGTGACGCGCGCGTCATCTCCGCGCTGTCGGGCGGTGTCGACTCGGCCGTCTCCACGGCCCTCGTGCACAAGGCGATCGGCGACCAGCTCACCGCGGTGTTCGTCGACCACGGCCTGCTGCGCAAGGGCGAGCGCGAGCAGGTCGAGAAGGACTACGTCGAGTCCACCGGAGTCCGGCTCATCACGGTCGACGCGGCCGACACGTTCCTCGGCCACCTCGCGGGCGTGACCGACCCGGAGGAGAAGCGCAAGATCATCGGCCGCGAGTTCATCCGCGCGTTCGAGAAGGTGCAGCTCGACCTGGTCGCCGAGGCGAAGGCCTCGGGCGGCGCCCCGGTGAAGTTCCTCGTGCAGGGCACGCTCTACCCCGACGTGGTCGAGTCCGGCGGCGGTGCCGGCACCGCGAACATCAAGTCCCACCACAACGTCGGCGGTCTGCCCGACGACCTCGACTTCGAGCTCATCGAGCCGCTGCGCGCCCTGTTCAAGGACGAGGTGCGCGCGATCGGCCGCGAGCTCGGCATCCCCGAGGCGATCGTCGGCCGCCAGCCCTTCCCGGGGCCCGGTCTCGGCATCCGCATCATCGGCGAGGTCACGAAGGACCGCCTCGAGATCCTGCGCGAGGCCGACGCCATCGCCCGTGAGGAGCTCACCAAGGCCGGGCTCGACCAGGAGATCTGGCAGTGCCCCGTCGTACTCCTCGCCGACGTCCGCTCGGTGGGCGTGCAGGGCGACGGCCGCACCTACGGGCACCCGATCGTGCTGCGGCCCGTCTCCAGCGAGGACGCCATGACCGCCGACTGGACGCGTCTGCCCTACGACGTGCTGTCGAAGATCTCGAACCGGATCACGAACAGCGTCCGCGACGTCAACCGTGTCGTGCTCGACGTGACGTCGAAGCCGCCGGGGACCATCGAGTGGGAGTGACGAAGGAGCTCCCGCTCGTCTGACGAGCGCTGGTGGCACTCGGCCGCGCCAGCGGGCGAGTGGGAGTGAGCAGGACGCTCCTCCGCCGTTGACGATGAACGGGCACGGGCCGATAGGTCCGTGCCCGCTCTCGTGTCTTCGGGCAGGATGGCCGTATGACGACAGCGCGGACGAAGCTCACGGTGATCGGTGCGGGAAGCGTGGGGGTGAGCGTCGCGTACGCGGCGCTGATCCGGGGGAGTGCGGCAGAGGTCGCGCTCTACGACATCGCCACGGCCAAGGTGGATGCCGAGGTGCTCGACCTCGCGCACGGCACGCAGTTCACGTCCGCGGCCGTGAGCGGAGGGTCGGATCTCTCGGTCGTGGACGGCAGCGACGTGGTCGTGGTGACCGCCGGTGCGAAGCAGCAGCCGGGGCAGACGCGCATGGAGCTCGCGAGCACGAACGCGCGCCTGCTGGAGCGCCTGCTGCCCCAGCTCGTCGAGCGGGCTCCGGACGCCGTCTTCCTGATCGTCACCAACCCTGCCGACGTCATGACGGTCGTCGCGCAGCGGGTCACCGGCCTCCCGCCGCACCGGGTGTTCGGGTCGGGCACGGTGCTCGACACCTCGCGGCTGCGGTGGCGGCTCGCGCACCGCGCACAGGTGAGCACGTCGAGTGTGCACGCCGACATCGTGGGCGAGCACGGCGACACCGAATTCCCGCTGTGGTCGAACGCGACGATCGGCTCCGTCCCGATCCTCGACTGGCCGGCCGAGGAGCCGTTCACGGCCGAGGAGCTCGACCGCATCGCCGTCGAGGTGCGAGACGCCGCGTACACGGTCATCCAGGGCAAGGGCGCGACGAACCTCGCGATCGGCGTGAGCTGTGCGCGCATCGCCGAGGCCGTATTGCGCGACGAACGGGCCGTGCTGCCGGTCGCGACCGTGCTGGGCGGCGAGTACGGCATCGAAGGCGTCGCGCTGTCTGTCCCCTCGGTGGTGGGAGCGGCAGGGGCGGTGCCGCTCGGCGAGACGCCGATGGACGAGCGCGAACTCGGTCTGCTGAGGGCGTCGGCCGACGCCATCCGCACGGCCGCCGACGCGCTGATCTGAGCACGCTCGGGCATCCCGCGAAAAAAGTTCGAGAAAATCCGGGAGCGATGTCGATCTGCGACGTTCCCGTTCGACGTCTTCAATGAGAGGGTCGAATCGCGGCCCCACCCACAGAGGAGAACACCATGAAGTACATGCTCATCATGCGCGCGACCGACGAGGCCGTCGAGGCGTACAAGGAGATGCCGTTCGAGCAGGTCATCGAAGCCATGGGGAAGTACAACGAGTCGATGATCAAGGCCGGCGTGCTCGCCGCAGGCGAAGGTCTCACGGATGCCGCCGAGGGCTTCGTGGTCGACTTCAGCGCCGAGACCCCGCTCATCACCGACGGCCCCTACGGCGAGACCAAGGAGCTGTTCAACGGCTTCTGGATCCTCGAGGTGTCCAGCCGCGAGGAGGCGGCCGAGTGGGCCAGTCGTGCCCCACTCACGCCCGGCAACTTCCTCGAGGTGCGCCGGGTGACCGACGCCTCAGACTTCCCCGCCGACAACGAGTGGATCGAGAAGGAAGAGGGCTGGCGGCAGGAGCAGGCGCAGCGCGCCCAGCAGTGACATGACCGACCCGCACGACAGCGCGACGGCGCGCACCGCCCCCGACGGGGATGCAGCGGAGCGCGCCGTCGCCGCCGTGTGGCGCATCGAGTCGGCGAAGATCGTCGCCACGCTCACACGCCTGGTCGGCGACTTCGGTCTCGCCGAGGACCTCGCCCAGGAGGCCCTGGTGGATGCGCTGCGACAGTGGCCGCGTGACGGCGTGCCGCGCAACGGCGCGGCCTGGCTCACCGCGGTCGCGAAGCGCAAGGCCGTCGACGGGTGGCGGCGCAGGGAGCGCCTCGACGACCGGATCGCGGTCATCGCGCACGACCTCGAGCGCGAGCAGGATGAGGCGGCCGACGCGGTGCCCTGGGACCCGGATGCGGTCGACGACGACGTGCTGCGCCTGATCTTCATCTCGTGCCACCCGGTGCTGTCGCGGGAGGCGCAGGTGGCTCTCACGCTGCGCGTCGTCGGCGGCCTGTCGAGCGAGGAGATCGCCCGCGCGTTCCTCGTGCCGACCGCCACCGTGCAGCAGCGCATCGTGCGGGCGAAGAAGACCCTCGCGGCGGCGGGCGTGCCGTTCGAGGTGCCGCCGCGCGAAGAGCATGCCGCGCGTCTCGGGGCGATCCTCGGCGTCCTCTACCTCATCTTCAACGAGGGCCACTCGGCGTCGAGCGGCTCCGACTGGATGCGTCCCGAGCTCAGCATCGAGGCGATCCGTCTCGCGCGAGTGCTGGCAGCGCTCATGCCCGGGGAGCGTGACGTGCACAGCCTGCTCGCCCTGATGGAGCTCACGGCCGCGCGTTTTCCCGCCCGGGTCGACAGGAACGGCGATCCGGTGCTGCTCGCCGAGCAGGACCGCGGCCGCTGGGACCGAGGCCGCATCGCACGGGGTCGAGCGGCCCTCGCGGAGGCGGACGCGCGCGGCACCGGGCGCGGCGCCTACGGACTGCAGGCGGCGATCGCGGAATGCCATGCCGTGGCGCCGTCGGTCGAGGAGACCGATTGGGATCGCATCGTGCTGCTCTACGAGGCGCTCGGGCGCATCGCGCCGTCGCCCGTGGTCGAGCTCAACCGGGCGGCGGCCGTCGCGATGGCCACGGGGCCGGCATCGGCCCTGCGCATCATCGACGAGCTCTCGGCATCCGGAGCCCTGCGCGGGTATCACCTGCTGCCGGCGACGAGAGGGGAGCTGCTCTTGCGACTGGGACGGGATGCGGAAGCGCGCAGCGAGTTCGCCACGGCCGCCGCCCTCGCAGGCAACGATCGAGAGCGTGCGCTGCTGGAGGCGAAGGCGTCGGGAGCCTGAACACACGAGAACCCCCTCGGATGATCCGAGGGGGTTCTCTGCGGTCTCGCCGCTGATGCAGCTGGTGTCAGGCGCGCGACTTGCTTCCGCGGCCGACGATGAGGCCGTAGATCAGCAGCACGATGATCGAGCCGCCGATGGCGAGGAGCCACGTGCCCAGGTCCCAGAACTCCGTGAGCGGACGGTTCAGGATCAGGCTGCCGAGCCAGCCGCCGAGCAGGGCACCCACGACGCCGAGCAGAAGGGTCACGAACCAGCCCCCGCCCTGCTTGCCCGGAAGGATCAGCTTGGCGATGGCTCCGGCGATGAGGCCGAGAAGAAGAAAGCCGAGAAAACTCATGGTCAGCTCCTATAAATCGGGAGCCCCGGGGTGCCGGGGCTTCGTGTTAACCAGCGTGCCGTTGCTGAGAAATCGCTGCAACCCCTTGCGTTTCCCGCCCCGGGTATGGCAAAAGGCCCGCCTCCGTGAGGAGACGGGCCTCTCGTGGAGCGCTGCGGTCAGTTGTTGCCGCGGACGATCGCGATGATGCGCAGGATCTCCACGTACAGCCAGACGACCGTGACCATGATGCCGAAGGCGCCGAGCCAGCCGTACTTACGGGGAGCGCCGTTGCGCACGCCCTGCTGGATCTGGTCGAAGTCGAGCACCAGCGAGTACGCCGCCATGATGACGACGAGGACGCCGATGATGACACCGAGCGGGATGCCGAGGATCTCGACCTTGCTCAGCAGGCCGAACGCCGCGCCTTCGCCCAGCACGCCGGTCCAGGTCAGGATGACGTTGATGAGCGAGAAGACGAGGTAGCCCACCAGCGCGATCATGAAGATCTTCGTCGCCTTCTTCGTCGCGCGGATCTTGCCGCTCGCGAAGAGCGCGAGGGTCACGCCGACGACCGAGACCGTCGCGAGCGTCGCCTGGAAGACGATGCCGGGGTACAGGACCTCGAAGAACGCCGAGATCCCTCCGATGAAGAGACCCTCGAACGCCGCGTAGGCGAAGATCAGCGCGGGACGGACCTTCTTGCGCGAGGTGAACGAGATCACCATGGCGAGAACGAAGCCGCCGAGCGCGCCGACGATCCACGGCAGCATGTTCGGCTGGAACTGGTCGTACGGGTTCTGCACCGGTGCGCTGACGCCGCCGAGGGTCACGAACCAGCCGACGGCCGCCGTGACGAGGAGGATCGCGAAGAGACCGGCGGTCTTCCAGACCGTGTCCTCGACCGACATGCGGTCGGTCTCGATGGCGCCGGCCGGCGGAGCGGCGTACATGCCCTCCAGCTGCGCGTTCGCGGCGGCATCCATCGTCCCGTGCTGGAACGAGGCGGCCTGCGCACCCTGAGCGCCCTGCGGAGCCCCGGGGTAGGTCGCGACGTTCCGCGGATCCTGCTGCTGGAACGCCGGGTTGTTGAAAGCGAAATTGCTCATGGTGGGCCTCACTCCAAAGGGGTTGTAGGTCGCTTTCCTCCACGATACCCGCCCTGGCGTGTCGCGCGCGTGTTCTACGCTGAGAGCGTGCCCAGGAATTCCCCCCTCGTCATCGGGCATCGCGGTGCCCCCGGCTATCGACCCGAGCACACGCGGTCCTCGTACGAGCTCGCGCTCGCGATGGGGGTGGATGCCGTCGAACCCGACGTCGTGGCCACGAAGGACGGCGTGCTCGTCGTCCGTCACGAGAACGAGATCTCCGGGACGACGGACGTGGCGCAGCATCCGGAGTTCGCGGATCGCAAGACGACCAAGCGCATCGACGGCGAAGCCCTGACCGGCTGGTTCACCGAGGACTTCACGTGGGATGAGCTGTCGACGCTGCGCAGCCGCGAGCGGCTCTCGGAGGTGCGCCCGTCGAGCGCGAGCTTCGACGGCGCCCAGCCGATCCTGCGTCTCGTCGACGTGCTCGACATCGTGCGCGAGGGGTCCATCGAGCACGGGCGCGAGATCGGCGTGGTGCTCGAGGTGAAGCATGCCACGTACTTCACGAGCATCGGGATGCCGCTCGCACCCGTCATCGCCGCGGAACTGCGCGCCGCAGGCTGGGGCGAGGGCGAGCTGCCGCTCATCGTCGAGTCGTTCGAGTCGACCGTTCTGGGTGAGCTGCGCGACCTCGGCATCCCCGCGTCGTACGTGTACCTGATCGAGGCGGACGGGCGGCCGTACGATCTGGCGGTCGCCCAGGGGTCCCGCGCCCTGACCTACGCGCAGACCGTGTCTCCGCGAGGACTGGACGCGCTGGTCGGATCGGTCGACGGCATCAGCGTCGACAAGAAGATGCTGCTCGCGAAGGGCAATACGATCGTGGCCGACGCACACGCCAGGGGCCTGCGGGTCTTCACCTGGACATGCCGACCGGAGAACCGCTTCCTCGCCAAGGAGTTCCGCGGCGCGGGCGGCAAGGAAGCCTTCGGCGACTACGAGGCGGAGTGGGCCGTCATCGCGGGCACGGGCGTCGACGGCGTCTTCGTCGACCACGCCGACCTCGGGGTGGCGTTCTTCCGCGGCTGAGGGGCTCGGAGCGGGCCTGGGCGTACACGACGGGAGAGGCTCGGGTGTCGCGCGCAATGGCAACCTCGCGTTCACCCTCCGTGCACCAGGAGGATGCCGTGCGGCAAACCGCGCTCGGTGGTCTGGGGTGACACCCGTCTGCATCCCTTCAGGAGACCCATGTCCCGCCTGCGTTCCGCGGCGGCGATCACCATGGTCGGCGCGCTCGGCGCCGCCGCACTGCTCGCCGTCCCCCTGTCCGCCACCGGTGCCGAAGCCGGCATCCGCATCAACGAGGTCGAGTCCGACGGGGGAGTCCCCGGCGACTGGATCGAGTTCCTGAACACGTCGGGGACCGAGGTCGATCTCGGCGGCTTCGTCGTCAAGGACAACAGCGACGCGAACTCCTACACGTTCCCCGCGGGCACCGTCGTCGCATCCGGTGCCTACCTCGTGATCGACCAGCTGGACTCCGGCTCGGGCGCCGGGCAGTTCGACTTCGGGCTCGGCAAGGACGACCAGGTGCGCCTGTTCGATCCGCTCGGCGCGACCGTCGACGAGACCGCCTGGACCGGGCACGCCGCATCGACGTGGGGCGCGCACGATGTCGACGGCGCCGTCGAGTGGGCGGTCACCGCCGAGCCCACCAAGGGAGCCGTGAACGTCTTCCCGTCGAACGAACCCGTCAGCGGATCCATCGTCATCAACGAGGTCGACTCGCAGCCGGCCGACTGGGTGGAGTTCTACAACCCGGGCGACGAGGCGCTCGACATCTCGGGGTACGAGATCCGCGACAACTCCGACGATCATCGGTGGCAGTTCCTTCCCGGCACGACGATCGGAGCCGGCGAGTTCCTCGTCGTCGACGAGGCGTCCGTCGGCATCGTGGGCGGCGTCGAGGCGCCGTTCCGCGAGCCGATCGGCATCGGCAGCGCCGACCGCATCCGTCTGTTCGACGCGACGGGCGCCATGATCGACGACACGCTGCCGTGGACGGGCCACGCCGCGATCGACGGCGACGTCGCGGCGGCCACCTTCGCGCGCTGCCCCGACGGCAAGGGAGTCTTCGCCCTCGCCTATGTAACCCAGGGCGCCCCGAACTCCTGCGTGGTGCCCGACGTGGTGATCAACGAGATCGAGTCGAACGGCGACACGACCGACTGGGTGGAGGTGCTCAACACGGGCAGCACGCCCGTCGACCTGTCGGGCTGGACCGTCATGGACAACGATCCCGTCGGTCACGCGGGCGAGGCCACGCCGTTGCCTGCGGGCACCGTGCTCGCGCCGGGCGCGTACTTCGTGTTCGACCAGCCGACGAACTTCGTCTTCGGTCTGGGCAACGGCGACACCGCGACCCTCCGCGACGCGAACGGCAACACGGTCGACGAGCACGTCTACGCGGCGCATGCAGCCGGAGTGCTGGCGCGTTGTGCCGACGGCACCGGCGACTTCGTCGACATCGCCGTATCCACGAAGGGGCTGCGCAACGCCTGCGGCAATCCCGTGCGCATCAACGAGGTCGAGTCGGACGGCGGATCGCCCGATGACTGGATCGAGCTCGTGAACCCGACGGATGCCGCGCTCGACGTGTCGGGCATCGTCGTGAAGGACGACGACGACGCGCACTCCTACGCCGTCCCGGCGGGGACGACGATCGCGGCGGGTGGCTACCTCGTGATCGAGCGCGCCCAGCTCGGATTCGGACTCGGTGACGGAGACGCCGTGCGCGTCTTCGACGGCGATCTGCTGGTGGACTCCACCACGTGGGGCGTCGGCCACGCGGCCACCACCTGGGGTCGGTGCCCCGACGCGACCGGACCCTTCGCGGTCACCGCGAAGAGCACCAAGGGCGAGGCGAACGTGTGCGCGGGTGAGATCGCGGTCTCGCCGTGGCCGGGCTCGGCCGAGGTACGCGTGCTCGACACCGCACCCACGTTCCTCGAGGACAGCTCCGGCCTCGACGTCCAGGAGACGGCCGACGGGACGTTCCTCTGGGCCGTCGACAACGGCGAGGGCCGCATCTGGAAGCTCGATGCGCACGCGGACGGGTCGTTCTCGGCGATCTCCGGCTGGGAGGCGGGCAAGCGCGTCCGATTCCAGAAGGATGCCGCGAACCCCTCGGCCGCCGGCCCTGACACCGAGGGGATCACGGTCGACGGCGACGGGTTCGTGTACGTCGCCTCGGAGCGCGACAACAACGCGAAGGGCGTGAACCTCAACACCATCCTCAAGGTCGACCCCGATGCGGCAGCCGGCGACCTCGTCGCGCAGCAGGAGTGGGATCTCACATCGCAGCTGCCCGCGGTGGGAGCGAACCTCGGCATGGAAGCGGTCCAGTGGGTGCCGGACTCGGCGCTCACCGGGAAGCTGTTCGATCAGAACACGGGTGCGGCCTACGACCCTGCCGACTACTCGGGCCATGGTGGCGGGCTGTTCTTCGTCGCGGTCGAGGACAACGGACACGTGTACGCGTTCGCGCTGAACGGCGACGGGTCGGCCACTCTCGTCTCCGAGATCGCGCCGGGACTGGCCGGGGTCATGGCTCTGGACTACGACAGCGTGCTCGGCGTCCTGTGGGCGGTGTGCGACGACGGATGCGGCGGACGCTCCGCCCAGATCACGCTGAACGGCACGGACGCGCCGGGGATCGCTCACTTCGCTCGTCCTGCGGGCATGCCCGACATCAACAACGAGGGCTTCGCCACGGCACCGGCCTCGCTCGCGGTGAACGGACAGCGCCCCGTGTGGTGGTTCGCGGACGGCTTCGCCTCCGAAGCCCTGCGGGCGGGCACCCTGCCGGCTCCGGCGAACCCCGGCGGCGAGAATCCGGGTGGCGGGAATCCCGGCGTCGAGGCACCGCCCCTGCCGGGCACTGCGCTGACGGATGACAACCGCAACGGCGTGACGGTGAACCCGAGCACGGCCGCGCGCGGCGCGACCGTCACCGTGACTCTCGGCGGCGATCACGCGGGGGAGCGGATCGCGGTCTGGATGTACTCCGACCCGGTGCTCCTCGCGAGCGGCACGGCGTCGGCGGCAGGGGCCTTCTCGGTCACGATTCCGACGGATGCCGCGCTGGGCGCTCACCGGATCGCGGTGTACTCCGACTCCGGCGCACTGATCGGCTGGGCCGACATCCGCATCACGGCCACGGGAGCACTCGCGGTGACGGGCGCGGAGGTGCCGACGCTCGGCATCCTGTTCGCGATCGCGCTCCTCGGAGCGGGCGCAGTGGCCGTGCGGCGCCGTCGTCGATCGATCTGAGGTGCGCGAGGCGGGCGGGGTGCGAACGGACCCGCCCGCCGCGCGCGCGCCGGACGACCCCGGGTCCCGGTGTCGGTGGCGACGCCTAGACTCGTAAGGCCATGACCGAAGCCCCCCTCATCGTTCCCGGATCCGTCGGCCCGCGCTCCACCGGGGAGCAGGGTCAGGACGACCTCCTCGCCGGCCTCAACCCCCAGCAGCTCGAGGCCGTCACCTACCGAGGCCCCGCGCTGCTCATCGTCGCGGGCGCAGGTTCCGGCAAGACCAGCGTGCTCACCCGACGCATCGCCTCGCTGCTGCGATCGCGCGAGGCGTGGCCGAGCCAGATCCTCGCGATCACGTTCACGAACAAGGCCGCCGGCGAGATGCGCGAGCGGGTCGAGGGCATCGTCGGCGAGGCCGCCCGCGGCATGTGGATCTCGACCTTCCATTCCGCGTGCGTCCGAATCCTCCGCCGTGAGGCGCAGCAGTTCGGCTTCACAAAGTCGTTCACGATCTACGACTCTGGCGACTCGCGCGCCCTCATCAAGCGCCTGGTCAAGGAACACGAGGCCGACGCCTACGGTCTGACCCCCGCGTCGGTGCAGGGGCGCATCTCGAAGCTCAAGAACGAGCTGTCGGATGCCGAGGCGTACGCGCGCCAGGCGAACATGAGCGACCCCGCCGAACGCATCTTCGTCGAGCTCTTCACCGACTACCAGCGGCAGCTGCAGAGGGCGAACGCGTTCGACTTCGACGACCTCATCGGCCAGACCGTGTATCTGTTCCGCGCCTTCCCGCAGGTGGCGGACACATACCGTCGGCGCTTCCGTCATGTGCTCGTCGACGAGTACCAGGACACCAACCACGCGCAGTACGCGCTCATCCACGAGCTGACGCGTCCGGTCTCCGGGGACGCCCCCGACCCGTATGCCTCGAACGGCATGATGATCTTCGAGCCCGAGACGACCCCCGAGCTCGAGGGCGCGTCGCTGACGGTGGTCGGCGACTCCGACCAGTCGATCTACGCCTTCCGCGGCGCCGACATCCGCAACATCAGCGAGTTCGAGCGCGACTTCCCCGGAGCCAAGGTGGTGCTGCTCGAGCAGAACTACCGGTCGACGCAGAACATCCTCTCCGCGGCGAACTCGGTCATCGGCAACAACTTCGACCGCAAGGACAAGAAGCTCTGGAGCGACAAGGGCGACGGCGACAAGATCATCGGCTTCACGGGCTACTCGCAGCACGACGAGGCCCAGTTCGTCGCCGATGAGATCGAGGCGCTGCGCCGCGCCGGCATGCCCTACTCCGAGATCGCGGTGTTCTACCGCACGAACTCGCAGTCGCGAGCGCTGGAGGAGATCTTCATCCGCTCGGCCGTGCCGTACAAGATCATGGGCGGCACGAAGTTCTACGAGCGCGCCGAGATCAAGGACGCGCTGGCTTACCTCGTGGCGGTCGCGAACCCCGCCGACGAGATGGCGGTCCGTCGCATCCTCAACAAGCCGCGCCGAGGCATCGGCGACGTGACCGAGACGGCGATCGCCCGGTTCGCCGAGGATCACGACATCACGTTCCGGCAGGCGCTGTCGGTGCCCGGTCAGCTCGGGGTGGGGCCGAAGATCCAGGCGGCCATCGCGCAGCTCGACGCGACGCTCGCGGAGGCGACCGAGATCATGCTCCCCGCTTCGGGGGAGGTGCCGCCGCCGACCTCTGTCGCCGACGGCCTCAGCGTGCTGCTGTCGAAGAGCGGGTACCTCGACGCGCTGCGCGCGAGCCGCGACCCTCAGGACGAGGCGCGGGTCGAGAACCTCGACGAGTTCGTCGCGGTCGCGAGGGACTTCGCGCGCAACAACCCCGAGGGCACGATCGTCGACTTCCTCACCGAGGTGGCGTTGGTTTCGGATGCCGACGACCTCGACGACGAGTCGGGCACCGTGTCGCTCATGACGATGCACACCGCGAAGGGGCTCGAATACGACGCGGTGTTCGTGACGGGAGTCGAGGAGGACCTCATCCCGCACCGCATCTCGGCGGGCGAGCCGGGCGGGCCGCAGGAGGAGCGCCGTCTCTTCTACGTGGGCATCACGCGCGCGCGCAAGCGCCTGCACCTGTCGCTCGCCATGACGCGCGCCCAGTTCGGCGAGGTCTCGGTCGCGATGCCGAGCCGGTTCCTGCAGGAGATCCCCGCCGGACTCATCGACTGGAGGCAGTCGCCCGGCGACGTCAACTCCCGCGGCGGCACGCAGTCGCGCGCTCTGAACGCTCGACGAGGCGGCGGCGGGTTCGGCGGATCGGGCGACCGCTTCGGTGTGAAGCCGCTGCCCGGCAGCGACTCGCTGAAGCCCCTGTCGACCGCGATGGACAAGTTCCCGAACCGTGTCACGGCGAAGATGCGCGACAACGGCGACCTCGAGCTGGCGGCGGGCGACCGCATCCGCCACTCCGACTTCGGTGAGGGACGAGTGGATGCCGTCACGGGCGAGGGCGCGAAGCGGATCGCGCATGTGCGCTTCGACTCCGCAGGGCAGAAGAAGCTGCTGATCAAGGTCGCGCCGATCGAGAAGATCTGACGGGATCGCGGGTTAGGCTGGCTGATATGGCCCTGTTCTCCCGCCGCAAGAAGTCCGCTGACGACGTCGTCGCCGACCAGACCGAGGCAGACGCGACCGCGCCCATCGACGAGATCGGCGGGACCGCGTTGCAGTCGGGCGACACCGCGACGGTCGATCCGCAGAGCGCCACCGGCACCGCATCCGATTCGGCAACCGCCTCCGGATCGACCACCGCGACCGGCGCCGAGGAGGCGGCTCCTGGTCCGACGGAAGCGCCCGCCGAAGAGGTAGCCCCTGCCGTCGGGATCTCGGTCCAGGCCTTCCGCGGGGTCGGCGCGCAGGCCGGTCCCGAGGTCTCGTTGCCCGACCCGAACGTCGCGCCTTCCGCTTCGACTCCGGCGTCCACGGCCCCCGTCGCCCCCACTTTCGGGGGAGCCCCGGCTCAGCCGCCGACCGACGCGCAGCGCGAACGCCGGCTGCCGCTCGCGCCCGCCCTCCCGCCGGAGCAGACCGAGACCGTCGCCGGCATGAAGGACAACGTCCTGCTCCGTGAGGCCCTGGCGCAGATCGAGCAGGGTGCCACGAACGAGCAGCTCCTCGGCTTGCTGCGCCAGGCGCTGCAGGCGCACCTGTACATCCGGGTGAACGGCGATGCGCGCGCGCAGATCAGCGAGGGCAAGCCGCTCTCGGTCGCTGTCGTGCGCGATGGCGACCGGCAGTTCATGCTCGCGTTCAGCTCCGCAGGCGCCGTGCGCGACTCCGTGCAGCTCGAGCAGGACCCCACGGCGACCTCGGCCGTCGCCCAGCCGGTCACCTCGGTGCTGCAGCAGGTCGTCGCAGGCGATTTCGCCGGGCTCATCGTCGACAACGCCTCGGCGCCGCACCGCGTCGTCTTCCCCACCGAACTGCTCGAGAAGGCGCTCGAACAGGCCGACGTCGAGATGACGGTCAAGTCGCTGCTCGCCCAGCCCCGGGAGCAGGACACAGCGGCGAAGCTCGCTCAGGCGCTCGCCACCAAGCGGATGTGGGTGGCCGTGAACGACGGCACCGGCACCGGCCAGCCCGGTATCGCGGAGGCGCAGACGGCCGACGGCAAGCGGTTCCTGCAGCTGTTCTCGCACCCCCTCGAGGTGCTGGCGCTCGGTCGAGGCGATCGTCCGCTGCCGTTCGACCCCGAGCAGCTGGCCAAGCTCTTCGCCGGCCACCCGGAGATGGCGGGTGTGATCCTCGACCCTGCGGGGCCGACGCTGCTCATCGAGCGCGACGCCCTCGCGCCGGTGCTGGTGCTCGCGGTGGACCTCGGCGACTGACGCACGACCCGAGCGACTGACGCGCCACCCGGGCGACCGACGCGCGATCCGGCGGATGACGCTCGGCGCACGTCGCCGTGCGCGGGGGTTCCGCGCGTCTCGCTCGCGCCCTAGGGTCGGAGCATGGCCTCCGAACGCGTGACCCTGACCGTCGTCGATCCGGATGGAGAGCGCGAGGTCGCGCTGTCGAGCCCGAACCGCGTCGTCTGGCCGGAGGTCGGCATCACCAAGGCGGAACTGGCCGAGTACTTCCAGCTCGCGAGTGTGCCGTTCCTCGCGGCCAACGGCAACCGCCCCGTCTCACTGGAGCGGTTCCGCGACGGCGTCGGCAGCGAGGGCTTCTTCTCGAAGAACCCGCCGAAGGGCACGCCTGACTTCGTCGACGCGGTGACGCTGACGTACAACAGCGGGCGACGGCATCCGCAGATCGTGCTGAACCGACGGAGCGCGATCGTGTGGGCCGCTCAGATGAACACGATCGTCTTCCACCCGTGGGCGTCGCTCGCGACCGACCCCGACAACCCGATCGAGTTGCGCATCGACCTCGATCCCCAGCCGGGCACGGATTTCGCGGATGCCGTGACCGCCGCCCACGAGCTGCGGACGGTGCTGCGCGAGGCCGGTCTGGAGGCGTTCGCGAAGACGAGCGGCAACCGCGGCCTCCACGTCTTCGCGCCGATCGAGCCGACGCACGAGTTCCTCGACGTGCGGCACGCGGTGATCGCGGCCGGACGTGAGCTCGAGCGTCGGATGCCGGAGCAGGTGACCACGAACTGGTGGAAGGAGGAGCGCGGTCAGCGGATCTTCGTGGACTTCAACCAGGCGAACCGGGATCGCACGATGGCGGGCGCCTACAGCCCGCGCGCTCTGCCGAAGGCGACGGTGTCGACGCCGGTGCACTGGGATGAGCTGGACGATCTCGATCCGTCGCAGTTCACCGTGCGCAGCATCCCGAAGCGGCTCGACGAGATCGGCGACCCGTGGGCCGAGAAGCAGACGTCCCCGGGGCGCATCGACACGCTGCTCGAGTGGTGGGAGCGCGACAAGGCCGACGGACTCGGCGAGCTGCCTTTCCCTCCGGAGTTCCCGAAGATGCCGGGCGAGCCGCCGCGTGTGCAGCCGAGCAAGAAGGTCGCCGCGAACTGGGACGAGAACGGCGAGCCGACCGGGGAGTGAAGCGGAGGCTCCGGATGCCGCGCGTCAGCCGATCACGTCGGCGAGGTCGTATCCGGCGACGGTGTCGAGCTGGTCGTAGGTGCAGGAGCGCGCGTCGCGGTCGGGCCGCCAGCGATCGAACTGCACGGTGTGCCGGAACCGGTCGCCTTCGAGCTGGTCGTATCGCACCTCGAGCACCCGCTCCGGGCGCAGCCGCACGAACGACACGTCCTTCGACCCGCTGAACCGCGAGCGCTCGCTCTCACCCGTCACGGCGGCGCCGTCCTCGTCGCGTTCGACCAGGGGAGCGAGCTCGTCGACGAGCTCCTGCCGTCGCTTGTCGCTCCACGCGGCGACGCCGCCGACCTGGCGCAGCCGTCCGTCGGCGTCGTACAGCCCGACCAGCAGCGACCCGACCCCGCTGCCCGATTTGTGGATGCGGTAGCCCAGCGCCACGACGTCGGCCGTCCGCGCGTGCTTGACCTTGATGAGCGTGCGCTTGCCCGGCGCGTAGGGCTGGTCCAGCGGCTTCGCGACGACGCCGTCGAGTCCCGCACCTTCGAACTCGGCGAGCCAGCGGACGGCCGCGTCGCGGTCGGTGGTGGTGCGGGTGATGTGCAGTGGATGCTCGACCGCCGCCATCAGCGCTTCGAGGCGCTCTCGTCGCTCGCGGAAGGGCGTCTGCAGCAGGTCGTCGTCGCCCTCGGCGAGCAGGTCGAAGGCGATGAACATCGCGGGGGTCTCCGCCGCCAGCTTCGCGACGCGTGACGCGGCCGGATGGATGCGCTGGCTCAGCGCCTCCCAGTCGAGGCGCTGCGAGCCCTCGCGGCCGCTGGCGACGACGATCTCGCCGTCGAGCAGGCACGGACCCGGGAGCAGGTCCGGGATCGCTTCGACGAGCTCCGGAAAGTAGCGGGTGAGCGGCTTCGCGCCCCGAGATCCGATCTCGACCGTCTCGCCGTCCCACGCGATCAGGCCGCGGAAACCGTCCCACTTCGGCTCGAACAGCAACCCGCCGCTCGTCTTCGCCGGGTCGGGGACGGATGCCGCCGCCTTGGCGAGCATGGGGGCGGGGATGTCGTAGCGCATGCACCCATCCTGGCCCGGGATGGGCGGGCGCAGAAGGGGGTGGACGGCGAGCGGAGACGTCAGAACAGGTCGGCGAGCGTGGCCCGCTCACCCGCGTCCGCGAGCGCTGTGCGCGCGGCGTGCCACCCGGCCATGCCGTTGACGCCGGGACCGGGCGGGGTCGACGACGAGGCGAGGTACACGCCGCGCATCGGAGTGCGCCACGGCGCGACGCTCAGCACCGGACGCCGGATGGCCTGGGGGATCGTGAATGCGCCGCCGAGGATGTCACCGCCGATCTCGGCGGGGTTCACCGCCTCCCGCGCCGAAGCCGGAACCGAATGATGCGCGAGGATGCGGTCGCGGAACCCGGGGGCGAAGCGCTCGACCTGCCGCGTGATGAGCTCGGTCGCATCGAGGTCGGAGTTCGCCGGCACGTGGATGTACGCCCACAGCACGGCCTTGCCCTCGGGGGCGCGGGTCGGGTCGAAGACCGACGGCTGCACGGTGAGCACGTACGGACGGTCGCTGACCCGGCCACGCGCGACGGCGTTCTCGCTTGCGGCGACCTCGGCCCTCGTGCCGCCGAGGTGCACGGTGGGCGCCTGGGCGACGTCGGGGTTGGTCCAGGGGATGGGGCCGTCGAGCGCGAAGTCGACTTTGGCCGCAGCCGCGCCGTAGCGGTAGCCCTGGATCGCGCGGGCGTATCGGCTCGGGATCTCGGGATGGGTGAGCAGCAGGCGCGGCGACGTGTTGAGCAGCAGCAGGTCGCCGGCATCCGGATCGCCCCAGTCGAGATCGCCGAGATCGGTGACGTGGACGCCCGACTCGATCGTGCCGCCGTGCGCCTCGATGTCGGCGACCATGGTGTCGGCGATGCGCTGGGCACCGCCGCGCGGGTACATCCAGCCGCCGGCGTGCCCTGCGGCAGCGAGCAGCAGCCCCGCCGCGGAGGCGGCGAGCGACGGCATCCGCGCCGGCGCGTGCGCGAGCACGCCGGAGATGAGACCGGCGGCCTCATCGGTCCGGAACGAGAGGCGGGCGAACGGCGTGCCCTGGTCGATCATCCGCAGGCCGAAGCGCAGCGCGGTGAGCGGCTCCCGGGGGATGCGCAGCATCTGGTTGCCGGTGAAGTCGACGACGCCCTCGATGTGCCGACTCAACGGGCGCAGCAGCGCCAGCCAAGCCTTGCCGTCGACGCCCAGGCTTGCCGCGGTCTTCTCGATGTCGCGCCAGGCGACGCCCGCGCGGCCGCCGTCGAGCGGGTGCGCGTACGAGATGTCCGGCACGATCCAGTCGATGCGGTCCGCGAGCCCGAACGCCTGGAAGAACGGCGACGACAGTGCGGCGGGGTGCACGGCGGAGCAGATGTCGTGCACGAACCCGGGCAGCGTCGTCTCGGCGCTGCGGACGCCGCCGCCGATCGTGTCCGCGGCTTCGAGCACGCGCACCTCGTAGCCGGCTCGGGCGAGGGAGACCCCCGCCGCGAGGCCGTTCGGGCCGGATCCGATGATCGTCGCGCGAACCATGCCGCCAGTCTTCCACGTCAGGACGTGAGATCCTGGAGGAGATGAACGAAGTCCAGGGCCCGACCCCCACCGGCACCTCCCGTCCGTACCGATCGCTCCGCGAGGCGCTCCGCGCCCACCGCATCGCCGAAGAGAACCACGAGTTCATCACGGCGATCATGGATGCCGTCGGCATCTCCTCCTACATCGACCGCGGCCGGTACATCGAGGCGATCCGTCGCGGCGAGGGTGCGAGCCTGCACATCGGGAAGACCTACACCAACGGCTTCGCCGAGGACGAGCTCGTCGTCGTCGGGTCGACGCCGCTGCGCCTGCGGGCGAGCGAGGGTCGCGCGCCGTACTTCTACGTCACGCACCCGAGCGAGTTCCGCCCGATGGCCCCGGTCAAGGCGAAGCGGTCCTCGACACCTCGAGCGGCCGCCGCACCCCGCGTCGCGGCGACGCCCAAGCCGGTCGAGCGCGACTACGGCGTCTGCGACGTGTGCTTCATGGTGAAGACGCCGGCCGGCGGCTGCGGCTGCGACTGACCGGCCCCCGCGTCACGCGAGCGCTCAGGCGAACGCGCTCTTCCCGGTGATGTCACGCCCGAGCAGCAGGGCCTGCACGCTCTCTGTGCCCTCGTAGGTGTGGATGGCCTCGATGTCGGCCATGTGCTGCATGACGCCGTACTCGAGCAGGATGCCGTTGCCGCCGAGCAGGTCGCGTGCGGTCGCCGCCACGCGCCGCGCCGCGCGGGTGTTGTGGAACTTGGCGAGCGACGCCTGGGTGGGCCGCAGCTGTCCCGCGGTCTCGAGGTCGGCGAGGCGACGGCAGTACAGCTGCATCGCCGTGAGGTCTTCCAGCATGTGGGTGAGTCGTTCCTGCACCATCTGGAACCCGGCGATGGGCTTGCCGAACTGGACCCGCGTCTTGGCGTAGGCGAGGGCGGCCTCGTAGCAGGCGGTCGCGTGTCCGAGGGCCGACCACGCGACACCGGAGCGCGTCGCGTAGAGGACGGTCGAGGCATCCTTGAAGCTCTTCGTGCCCGGCAGCACCGCGTCGAGCGGCACCCGCACGTCGTCGAGGCGGATGTGCGCCTGGTGGATGGCCCGCAGCGACGCCTTGCCGCGGATCGCGGTGCCCGTGTATCCGGGGGTCTCCTGCTCCACGAGGAAGCAGCGCACGGCCCCGTGCTCCGCGGCGGTCTCGTCGTCGACGCGCGCCCAGACGAACGTGATGCCGCCGGAGGCGCCGTTGCCGATCCACTTCTTCGCTCCGCGGATGACCCACTCCTCGCCGTCGCGCCGGGCGACCGTCTCGAGCGACACCGAGTCGGAGCCGTGGTCGGGCTCGGTGAGGGCGAAGGAGCCGAGGACCGAGCCGTCGGCGAGCGCCGTCAGCCAGTGCTCCTGCTGGGCGGGCGACCCGAACAGGGCGAGGGTGCGCAGGGCGAGACCGCCCTGCACGGCGAGCACGGTGCCGAGCGACCCGTCGCCTCGCGAGATCTCCATGTTGACGAGGCCGGCGGCGAGCGGCGAGAGGTGCGTGAGGGACGGGTGCTCGATCCCGTCGACGACGAGGTCCATCTCACCCATGCGGCGGGCGGCGTCGAGGGGGTACTCGGCCCGGTCCCAGGCATCCGCCATCTGCGGTCCGACCTCGTCGATGTAGGCCTTGGCGCGGTCCCACGCCGCGCGGTCGGCCTCGGGGATGTCGGCGAACACCGCGTAGTAGTCGCTGTCCTGCCGGGCGGTGATGTCGTACGAGGCGATCCGCTCGCCGGGGACGGGGGAGGCTTCGGTGCTCATGGGGACTCCTTCGTGGACCTGAGTATCGTACTCCTCGGTACTCGGTTTCACGAAGGCGGGCGTGCGAAGCACCGCTCGGTGCGTGGAGCCGACGGGTCAGTCGAGCTGCGACCGCAGGCGGCGCGTGATCTCCGCGACCGGCATCGACCGGGGGAACACGGCGACCACGACGTCGTCGGGCGCGCCGGTCTCGGCCTCGGCGGGCACGCCGTAACGCCGACGCACGTCGGCGAGGGCGGTCTGCAGCGTCGACAGCGGCACCTTCTTCTTGCCGCGGAGCAGCTGCCGAAGCACGTGGTTGTGCACCGCGGTGACGAGGGCGGCGAAGCCGACGGCATCCAGTGGATCGACTCCGGGCAGCGCGGTGCGCAGGTAGTCGTCGAAGAGGCGCTCGTAGCGGAACACCGTGATGATCTCGCGCTCGCGCAGCACCGGCACCTGCCGCACCACCTGGTAGCGGCGGCGAGCCAGCTCGGGATCGCGCGCGAAATGCGCGAAGACCGACTCGGATGCCGCGCAGACGGCGCCCCACGGATCGTCGTGACCCTCGGCGAGGTACTCGCGGAGCTGGCCGAGCATGACCTCGTGGTCGGCGAACACGACGTCTTCCTTGCCGCCGAACTGGCGGAAGAACGTCGAGCGGGAGACACCGGCGGCCTTCGCGATCTGCTCGACGGAGGTCTGATCGAAGCCCTGGGCCTGGAAGAGCTCGAGTGCTGCGGCGACGACGGCGTCGCGCGAATCGGAGAAGTCTCGCATAGCGAAAGCCTAGAACCTCCGTGGCCTCGCGCCAGCGGTTCCCGCGCTCGGGGGCGCTCAGGCCGAGGTAGTAGGCTGGGGGACTGGTCGATGTCTCGACATCGAGAGAATTACCAGACAGCAGCCCAGTGAAGGAACCACAGTGGATCTGTACGAGTACCAGGCACGAGACGTTTTCGAGAAGTACGGAGTGCCGGTCCTCGCCGGCATCGTCGCGGACACCCCTGAGGAGGTGAGGGCGGCAGCCGAGAAGATCGGCGGAGTGGTCGTCGTCAAGGCTCAGGTGAAGACCGGCGGCCGTGGCAAGGCGGGCGGCGTCAAGGTCGCCAAGACCCCCGACGAGGCGTACGAGGCAGCCAAGGCCATCCTCGGTCTCGACATCAAGGGCCATGTGGTCAAGCGCGTCATGGTCGCGCAGGGTGCGCGCATCGCCGAGGAGTTCTACTTCTCGGTCCTGCTCGACCGCGCCAACCGCTCGTACCTCAGCCTCTGCTCGGTCGAGGGCGGCATGGAGATCGAGGAGCTCGCGGTCGAGCGACCCGAGGCCCTGGCCCGCGTCGAGGTCAACCCGCTGACGGGCATCGACAAGGAGAAGGCCGTCGAGATCGCCCGCGCGGCGAACTTCCCCGAGGACCTCGTCGAGAAGGTCTCCGACGTCTTCGTGAAGCTGTTCGACGTCTACAAGGGCGAGGACGCGACGCTCGTCGAGGTCAACCCGCTCGTCCGTACCGAGGAGGGCGACATCATCGCCCTCGACGGCAAGGTCACGCTCGACGACAACGCCTCCGAGATCCGTCACCCGGAGCACGAGGAGCTCGAGGACAAGGACGCCGCCGATCCGCTCGAGGCCAAGGCCAAGAAGTCGGGTCTCAACTACGTGAAGCTCGACGGCGAGGTCGGCATCATCGGCAACGGCGCCGGACTCGTCATGTCGACGCTCGACGTCGTCGCCTACGCCGGTGAGAACCACAACGGTGTCAAGCCCGCGAACTTCCTCGACATCGGCGGCGGCGCCTCGGCGGAGGTCATGGCCAACGGCCTCGATGTCATCCTCGGCGACCCGCAGGTCAAGAGCGTGTTCGTGAACGTCTTCGGCGGCATCACCGCCTGCGACGCCGTCGCGAACGGCATCAAGGGCGCCCTCGAGACCCTCGGCTCCGCGGCCTCCAAGCCGCTCGTCGTGCGCCTCGACGGCAACCGCGTCGAGGAGGGACGCGCGATCCTCGCCGAGTACGCGCACCCGCTCGTGACCCTGGCCGCCACCATGGACGAGGGCGCCGACAAGGCCGCCGAGCTCGCCAACGCCTGAGACTGAAGGACGAGAAGAATGTCGATCTACCTCAACAAGGACTCCAAGGTCATCGTCCAGGGCATCACCGGCGGTGAGGGAACCAAGCACACCGCACTGATGCTCAAGGCCGGCACCCAGGTCGTCGGCGGCGTGAACGCCCGCAAGGCCGGCACCACGGTCTCGCACACCGACAAGGACGGCGCGGCCGTCGAGCTGCCCGTGTTCGGCTCGGTCGCCGAGGCCATGAAGGAGACCGGCGCCGACGTGTCGATCGCGTTCGTGCCGGGCGCCTTCACCAAGGACGCGATGATCGAGGCCATCGACGCCGAGATCCCGCTGCTGGTCGTCATCACCGAGGGCGTCCCCGTGGGCGACTCGGCCGAGGCGTGGGCGTACGCCCAGAGCAAGGGCAACAAGACCCGCATCATCGGTCCGAACTGCCCCGGCATCATCACCCCCCGTGAGGCGCTCGTCGGCATCACCCCGGCGAACATCACCGGCAAGGGCCCGATCGGCCTCGTGTCGAAGTCGGGCACCCTGACGTACCAGATGATGTTCGAGCTGCGCGACCTCGGCTTCTCGACCGCCATCGGCATCGGCGGCGACCCGGTCATCGGCACCACCCACATCGACGCGCTCGCCGCGTTCGAGGCCGACCCCGAGACCAAGGCCATCGTCATGATCGGCGAGATCGGCGGCGACGCCGAGGAGCGTGCCGCCGACTACATCAAGGCGCACGTCACGAAGCCGGTCGTCGGCTACGTCGCGGGCTTCACGGCTCCCGAGGGCAAGACCATGGGCCACGCCGGCGCCATCGTCTCGGGTTCCGCCGGCACCGCGCAGGCGAAGAAGGAGGCCCTCGAGGCCGCCGGGGTCAAGGTCGGCAAGACGCCGTCCGAGACCGCAGCCCTGATGCGCGAGATCGTCGAGTCGCTCTGACGCGCTAAGCTGTACGAGAAGGCCCCGGGCTCCACCCCGGGGCCTTTCTCATGCTCGGGGCGCCCTTCCTCGGCATGCATAGACGAAGAGGGGCGGATGCCGCAGCATCCGCCCCTCTGGTGTCGTCGCGGGATCAGGCGACGCCGAACAGAGCCTCGATGGGTCCGCGGGCGAAGAACAGGACGAAGCCGACCGCGACGACCCACAGCAGCGGGCTGATGCGCTTCGCCTTGCCGGACAGCGCCTGCACGAGCACCCAGCTCACGAAGCCCGCTCCGATGCCGTTGGCGATCGAGTACGTCAGAGGCATCACGGTGACCGTGAGGAAGACCGGCAGCAGCACGCTGAAGTCGGTCAGGTCGATGTACTTGATCTGCGCCATCATCATCGCGCCGACGATCACGAGCGCTGCGGCGGCGATCTCGGTCGGCACGATCGACGTGAGCGGCGTGAGGAACATCGCCAGCAGGAACATCGCGCCCGTGATGACGTTCGCGAAGCCGGTGCGCGCGCCCTCGCCGATGCCGGCGCCGGACTCGATGAACACGGTGCTCGACGACGACGAGGTGCCGCCGCCGACGATCGCGCCGACGCCCTCGACGACCAGGGCCGACTTGATGCGGGGGAAGTCGCCCTTCTCGTCGGCCAGGTCCGCCTCCTTGGCGAGACCGGTCATGGTGCCCATGGCGTCGAAGAAGTTCGAGAACACGAGGGTGAAGACGATCATGACGATCGCGACCAGGCTGACCTTGCTCAGGTCGAACCCGAAGTCGACGGCGCCGACCAGGCTGAGGTCCGGCAGGCTGAACGGCGCACCCGAGAGGGAGGGCACGGTGAGGCCCCAGCCGCCGGCGTTGCCTTCGGCGGCGGCCCCCAGGTGCCAGATCGCCTCGACGATCACCGCGAGCACGGTGCCGGAGACGAGACCGATCAGCAGCCCGCCCTTGACCTTGCGGGCGACGAGGATGCCGGTGACGATCAGGGTCACGATGAAGAGCACCGTCGGCACGGTGGCGACGGATCCGCCGACGCCCAGGCCGACGGGCGGGGATGCAGAACCGGTCGCGGTGACGAAGCCGGAGTTCACGAAGCCGATGAAGGCGATGAACAGGCCGATGCCGACCGTGATCGCGATCTTGAGCTGGAACGGCACGGCGTCGAAGATCATCTTGCGCAGGCCGGTGACGGCGAGCAGCACGATCACGACGCCGTTGATCATCACGAGCGCCATGGCCTCGGGCCAGGTGACCTGGCCGACGACGGAGAACGCGACGAAGGCGTTGATGCCGAGTCCCGCGGCGAAACCGAACGGCAGGCGCGTGATGACGCCGAAGAGGATCGTCATAATGCCGGCGGTCAGGGCCGTGGCGGCGCCGACGGCGCTGAAGTCGAGCGAGTTCCCGTCGACGTCGGCGGAGCCGGACAGGATGATCGGGTTGAGGATCACGATGTAGGCCATGGTGACGAACGTCACCAGGCCGCCTCGGATCTCGGTGCCGAGGGTGGAACCGCGCTTGCTGATCTCGAAGAAGCGATCGAGCGCGTTCGCCGGTTCGGTCTCTGAGGTGGTGGGGGACGGGGCAGTTGACATCGGGGAACCTCCGGAGGAGACGATATCGTGTCCGCCGCCCCGCGCGCGCCCGCGGGCGACAGGCGGCATCTCGTCGTAGTCTCGAAACGTCATGCAACGCCTCCTCGTCGCGCTCCTCGCCGCTTTCGACGCCGCCATCGCGGCCGCGGTCGGGCTCGCCGCGCTACTGGCACCGCTCACCCTGCTCTGGACGCTGGCGTTCGGTGCGACGGCCGACTGGGGAGCGCTGTGGCCGCTCGCCGGCACTCTGTGGCAGTACGGCCACGGTGCTCCCGTCGATATCGAGATCGGCACGGAGGTACTGCGCGCGGCGGGCGTGGCCCCGGATGCCGCGGTCTTCACCCTGTCGGTGACACCGCTCGCCTTCCTGCTGTTCACGCTGCTCTTCGCCGCGCGCTCCGGTGCCCGCGCGGCCCGGGCGGGGGCGTGGGTGCTCGGCGTGGCCTCCGGCACCGTGACGATGGCGGTGATCGCCGCGGCGGTCGCGTTCACGGGCCGCCTCGCCGCCGCAGAGACGCCCTTGCTTCTCGCGATCGCGCTGCCTCCCGCGGTGTATCTCGTGGGAGCGCTCGTCGGCGCGGTGCGCGTCGCCTGGCAGGACGGCGACGGCAGCGTCGTCGACCGCGTGCACGACGTCGTGGACTCGTGGGGCGAGTGGGGTCCGGTGCCGGCATCCATCGCCCGTGGAGCGGCGTTCGCCGTCATGACGACCGCCGCGATCGCCGGACTCTCCCTCGCGATCCTCACGCTCGTCCGGGGAGGCGAGGTCGTCGCCCTGTTCCAGGCGACACGGGTCGACGCTCTCGGCGCCACGGTGATCACCCTCGGCCAGCTCGCCTACCTGCCCACCATGCTCGTGTGGGCGACGTCGTGGATCGCCGGCCCCGGATTCTCGGTGGGCGTGGGCTCGGCCGTCTCACCCGCCGGAACGCAGCTCGGAGTCGTGCCGGGCATTCCCGTCTTCGGGCTGCTCCCCGAGCACACCACGATCTGGATGCTGATCGTCGTGCTGCTCCCGATCGGCGCCGGCGCGTTCGCCGGATGGGCCGTCCGCTCGCGACTCGTGTGGGAGGGTACCCCGCTCCGCACCGCCCCTCGTGCGGTCATCGCGGTCGGCACGGGCGCCGTCACGGCGATCATCGCGGCGCTCGCCGCGGTCCTCGCCTCCGGGTCGATCGGGCCGGGCCGCCTGGCGGAGGCCGGACCCGCGCCGCTTCCGTTCGCGCTCGCGCTCGGCGGCGAGGTGATGCTGGGTGCGGCGATCCTGCTGCTGTCCCCCCGCCACCGCGACGAGGTCGCCGAGGAGCGCACCGATCGGTGGGTGGCCGCGATGGCGGCATCCGACATCTCCTCCGACGAGGGGGTCGCGATCTCGTGGGACGACCCCGACCGTCGGTCCTGGGAGGATCCGAACCGCTCGTCGTGGACCGACCCAGAGCCCTCCGGCGACGCGCCAGGATTCCGCCTGCCGCGCCGCGATCCCGACGATCCGCTCGCCTGACTCGCGGTCGGGGGCGGTGCGAGGCCCCGGGTAGACTGGGCGCGTGCTCACGGTCGCCGTTCTCATCTCGGGCACCGGCTCGAATCTTCGTGCCCTTCTCGAGGCCGCTCGTGACCCCGATTTCCCCGCACGGGTCGTCGTCGTCGGCGCCGATCGGCAGGCCGACGGTCTCGCGCACGCCGAGGAGTTCGGCATCCCCAGCTTCACCGTGCCGTGGCACGAGCACGAGAGCAGGGAGGCCTGGGGGAAGGAGCTGGGGAACCAGCTCGCCGTCTGGAAGCCCGACCTCGTGGTGCTGAGCGGTCTCATGCGTCTGCTGCCGCACGACCTGGTCGCCGCGTACTCGCCGCGACTCATCAACACGCACCCCGCATATCTGCCCGAGTTCCCCGGAGCCCACGGCGTGCGCGATGCACTGGCCGCGGGAGTCTCCGAGACCGGCGCGAGCGTCATCGTCGTCGACGACGGCGTCGACACCGGCCCCATCCTCGCCCAGGAGCGCGTGCCCGTGCTCGACGGCGACAGCGAGCACACCCTGCACGAGCGCATCAAGCCCGTCGAGCGGCGCCTGCTCATCGACGTGGTGCGCCGCATCGCGACCGGTGAGTTGTCGCTCACCTCCTGAACCCCATCACGCACGACCTCTCGTACCACGACCTCTCGCAGAAGGAGCACTTCATGGCCGGCCCCCGCCACGACCACTCGCTGTACCGCGACCGCGACACCGTCCGGATCCGCCGTGCACTCGTCTCGGTGAGCGACAAGACCGACCTGCTCGTGCTCGCGAAGGCGCTCGCCGACGCTGGCGTCGAGATCGTGTCGACCGGCTCGACCGCCGCCGCGATCCGCGACGCGGGTTTCGACGTGACCGACGTCGCTGCGGTGACGGGCGTCGCCGAGATGCTCGACGGCCGCGTGAAGACCCTGCACCCGAAGGTGCACGGCGCCGTGCTCGCTGATCTGCGCCTCGAGGACCACGAGCGTCAGCTCGCCGAGCTCGGCATCGAGCCCTTCGAGCTCGTGGTCGTCAACCTGTACCCGTTCGTCGAGACCGTCGCCTCGGGTGCCGAGGGCGACGACGTCGTCGAGCAGATCGACATCGGCGGTCCGGCGATGGTGCGCGCGGCGGCGAAGAACCACGCGAACGTCGCGATCGTCGTCTCGCCGCAGTCCTACCCCGGCATCATCAGCGCCATCGAGGCGGGGGGCACGGGGCTCACCCAGCGGCGCGAGCTCGCTGCGCGCGCCTTCGCCCACACGGCGGCCTACGACACCGCCGTCGCCTCGTGGTTCGCGGAGGGCACGCTGAACGACGGCGACGACCTGCCCGCGCACCTCACGATCCAGGCGGAGCGCCTCGCGACCCTCCGCTACGGCGAGAACTCGCATCAGCGCGGCGCGATCTACACGCGATCGGGCGGCCATGGCATCGCCCAGGCGACGCAGCTGCAGGGCAAGGAGATGTCGTACAACAACTACGTCGATGCGGATGCCGCGCTGCGCGCCGCATACGACATGGTGAAGCCGGCCGTGGCGATCATCAAGCACGCCAACCCGTGCGGCATCGCGACGACCGCCCCGAACGCCCTCGACCCGATCGCCAGTGCCCACCTGCGCGCCCACGAGTGCGACCCGGTCTCGGCCTACGGCGGTGTGATCGCCGCGAACGGCACCGTGACCCTGAAGATGGCGGAGAACCTCAAGGACATCTTCACCGAGGTGATCGTGGCGCCGTCGTTCGAGCCGGCCGCGCTGGAGGTCTTCAAGGCCAAGAAGAACCTGCGTCTGCTGCAGCTGCCCGCGGACTGGCAGCAGGAGCGGATGGACGTGCGCCTCGTCTCGGGCGGACTGCTGCTGCAGGACGCCGACCGCTTCCCCGACGACATCGGCTCGGTCGCGAAGAACTGGGAGCTCGTGTCCGGCGAGCGTCCGAGCGAGGAGGAGATGGAGAACCTCATCTTCGCGTGGAAGGCGTGCCGTGCGGTGAAGTCGAACGCGATCGTGCTCGCGAAGGACAATGCGACGGTCGGCGTCGGCATGGGCCAGGTCAACCGGGTGGACTCCTGCCGTCTCGCCGTCGAGCGCGCCGGTGACCGTGCGGCCGGCTCGGTCGCGGCATCCGATGCCTTCTTCCCCTTCGCCGACGGCCCCCAGGTGCTCATCGACGCCGGCATCACGGCGATCGTCCAGCCGGGTGGATCGGTGCGCGACGAGGAGGTCGTCGACGCCGCGCGCAAGGCCGGCGTGACGATGTTCTTCACCGGGGAGCGTCACTTCTTCCACTGACACTCGGGATCTCTTCGCCGAGACCCCACATCCGCGCCGAGACCCCCTTCTGCCTACGTCGGCGGGAGGGGGTCTCGGCGCGAGTGAAAGGTCTCGGTGTCTCGACGCCGCGCGTCAGACGTGCGGCGACGATGAGGCATTCCGGTGTATCGGGATGCTCGACGACGGATCCCTTGAGCACCCTGCGGCGCCCGCCTACCGTGGACCGAGTGCCCGCTGTCGAGCGTGGCCGCTCAGCGTCACCCTGACGGGTGGCTATCAGACACAAGGAGTCCCCATGTTCGAGTTCCCGCCCTTCGACGACCCGTGGTGGCAGACCTGCGACGCGCAGATCCTCTGGGATCTCTACGGTCCCGGCAACTGACGGATCGTCTGTACCGACTGAGAACGAGAGGACCCCGCGGCTCTGGCTGCAGGGTCCTCTCGTTCGTTCGCAGGTCATTCGTGAGCCCTCACAGCTGTGTCCGATTTCCGCCAGCCGATGTCGGAGGCGCGTGACAGAGTGGAGTCATGACCTTCCCCGTGGTGGACTTCGACGAGCGGTACCGCGCGATCAGTGCGCGCGACACCCGCTTCGACGGGCAGTTCGTCACGGCGGTGCGCACGACCGGCATCTACTGTCGCCCCAGTTGCCCTGCGCGTACGCCCAAGCCCGAGAACGTCACGTTCTACCCGACGAGCGCGGCCGCGCACGAGGCGGGCTACCGCGCCTGCAAACGGTGTCTGCCCGAGGCGGCGCCGGGATCGCCCGCGTGGGACGTGCGCAGCGACGTCGCCGCGCGGGCCATGCGCCTGATCTCCACAGGGGTGGTCGAGCGCGAGGGCGTCTCGGGTCTCGCCGTGCGCCTCGGATACTCAACCAGACATCTCACGCGGCTGCTCACGGCCGAGCTCGGCGCCGGACCGCTCGCCCTGGCGCGCGCCCATCGCGCTCACACCGCCCGGATGCTGCTCGTCGGCACGAGCATGGCGGTGTCGGAGGTCGCGTTCTCCGCGGGTTTCGCGAGCATCCGGCAGTGCAACGACACGATCCGCGAGGTGTTCGGCCTCACGCCGGGCGAGCTGCGCGCGCGGCGACGGGGGAGCATCACCGGCGTGCCGGGGTCCATCGACCTGGTGCTGCCGTATCGCGGACCGCTCGACTCGTCGGGGATCTTCGCGTGGATGGCCGCGCGCGCGGTTCCCGGCGTGGAGGAGGCGGGAGAGGCGTCTTTCTCCCGGCACCTGCGAATGGGCGGCGGCCCCGCCTGGTTCGAGGTGCGGCGGGATGCCGATGAGCGCCTGCACCTCCGAGCGCGCGTCAGCCGACTCGGCGACCTCGCGCCGCTCGTCGCGACCGCACGACGCATCTTCGATCTGGATGCTGATCCGCTCGCGATCGACGAGGCGCTGAGTGCACACCAGGAGCTCGCGCCCCTCGTGGCACGCACGCCGGGGATCCGGGTACCCGGTTCGGCCGACCCGCACGAGATGCTGATCAGGGCGATGGTGGGGCAGCAGATCACGGTGGTCGCAGCCCGCACCACGCTGACCGCGCTCACCGAGGCACTGGGCGAGCGCATCGACGGCGGCCTCCTGTTCCCGACCATGTCGGAGATCGCCGAGCGTGGCGCCGAGGTCCTCCGCGGGCCCGCCGCACGCATCAGGTCGATCGTCGGAGCGGCGCGGGCCCTCGCCGACGGCTCGCTGACGCTCACAGTCGGCGACGACGCCGGCGAGCAGCGCGCGGCACTGCTCGCCATGCCCGGCATCGGGCCGTGGACCGCCGACTACGTGCGGATGCGGGTGCTCGGCGACCCCGACGTGATGCTTCCCGGCGACGTCGCGCTGCGCGCCGGCGCGGCGGCCTCGGGACTGCCGGTCGACCCGAAGCCGCTGGTGGCGTGGGCGGAGCGCGTGGCGCCGTGGCGGAGTTACCTCAGCGCGCACCTGTGGCGCGCGGCACCGGTCCGTCCTGTGCGAGAGCGTCCCACCCGCGGCGGTCGTGCGGCGGCTGCGAGCGCACCTGCGCCGTCTGTCCCACCTATGCCGTCTCTCGCACCTGCGCCGTCTCTCGCGGACACCCCGCCCCGTGCGAGCGTCCCGTCCCCTGTAAAGGAGTCCTCATGACCGCCCTCATCCAGACCATCGACACTCCCGACGGGCCGTTCACGATCCTCGCCGACGAGCAGCAGCGCGTGCTCGCCTCCGGCTGGACGGGGGATCACGAGGCCATCCTCGTCCGTCTCCCGTCCGCGCACCGCCCTGTCGACGTGCGAGACGGCGAGACCTATGCCGCAGCGGCTGCGCACGCGTACTACGCCGGCGACGTGACGGCGATCGACGCCGTGGCGGTGGCGCAGTACGGAACCGCGCTGCAGCAGCTGGGGTGGGCGGCGCTGCGGGATATCACCGCGGGGGAGCCGTTGACGTACACCTCCTTCGCCGCCCGCCTCGGCAACCCGAAAGCCGTGCGCGCCGCGGCCTCGATCTGCGCGCGCAACGCCCCGGCGCTGTTCGTGCCCTGCCATCGGGTGCTGCGCACGGACGGCTCGCTCGGCGGCTTCGCGTGGGGGCTGCCGGTGAAGCAGAGCCTCCTCGCGCGGGAAGCGGCAGGGATCTGACTCGGCGCCCGGGTCGAGAGGCGGATCCGCAACTTTCTGCAGATCGGGAATCTCTCTTGCGCTCAGCTGGTTCTCAGGAATAGGCTGATGGGCTGTCGCGCCGACCGGACGACATCGCCGAGCCCCTGAGGAGGACATCATGACATCGATCGTCATCGCGCCGATCGCCGCTCACGGCTCGACCCCGGCGCGTCCGCTCCGCTAGAGCCCACCTCGGAGTCGCGTCGCGACTCACCGCTCGCGACTTCACCGTTCCGGCGCCGGGCTCCGAGAGTCTTCTTCGCGCCCGCGCGCGTCCGTTCAGTAACCGCTTTCCATACGAAACTCGTCTGAGAGACATGTCTTCCTCGCCTTCATCGTCGAACAGCTCACCCTCGTCATCCCTCTCCACCCCGGCAGCCCTGTGGCGGCTAAAGCCGTTCGTGAAGCCCGTCATCTGGCGTCTCGCGGGCGGTGCGCTGAGCGCGCTCGCCGCCGCCGTCATCGCCCTGATGATCCCGATCGTTCTCGAGCAGATCATCCGCGGGCCCGTGCAGACCGGAGCCATCGACGCCATCGTCTGGGGCGCGCTCGCCGTGTTCGGCCTCGCCCTCGGCGAGGCGCTCATGGTCTGGCTGCGCCGTCAGTTCGTGCTCAACCCCGCGACCCAGGTCGAGTACAAGATGCGCACAGAGCTGTACTCGCGGCTGCAGACACTGCCCGTCGCATTCCACGATCGCTGGCAGTCGGGTCAGCTCCTGAGCCGCATGATGCAGGACATCGGCCTGATCCGCCGTTGGCTCGCGTTCGGTCTCGTGCTGCTCGTCGTCAACGTCCTGACCATCATCATCGGCGCCGTGCTGCTCTTCCGCTGGCACTGGCTGCTGGGCACGATCTTCATCGTCACGGCGATCCCGCTGTGGATCCGCGGCTACCTGTTCGAGAAGCGCTACGGCGCCCTCACCCGTCGCAGCCAGGACCAGGCCGGCGACCTCGCCACCAGCGTCGAGGAGAGCGTGCACGGCATCCGCGTGCTCAAGGCGTTCGGGCGCGGCAAGCACGCCCTCCGTCGGTTCAGCCGCCAGGCCGAGACGCTGCGCGAGACCGAGATGAGCAAGGCCGGAGCGATTTCGTCGATCTGGTTCTGGCTGGACCTCATGCCGCAGATCGCGTTCGGTCTGAGCCTCATGTCGGGCATCTGGCTGATCTCGCAGGGAGCCATCGAGCTGCCTGAGCTGTTCGCGTTCTTCGCCATGGCGACCGTGCTGCGCTGGCCCATCGAGTCGATCGGGTTCCTGTTCTCGTTCATGCTCGACGCGCGCACGGCGACGGACCGCGTGTTCGACATCTACGCCGAGATCAACACGATCACCGATCCGGAGAACCCGGTGCACATCGAGAACCCGCGCGGCGAGCTCGCCTTCAATGGTGCGCACTTCCGCTACCAGGACGCAGGGGAGCACGAGCGCGACCTGCTCGACGGCATCGACCTCGTGCTGCGTCCGGGTGAGACCATGGCGCTCGTCGGTCTGACCGGCAGCGGCAAGACGACGCTCACGACCCTGCCGACGCGTCTGTACGACGTGACCGGCGGCCGCGTGACCCTCGACGGCGTCGACGTGCGCGACCTGCCGCTCGCCGAGTTGCGTCAGCACATAGCGATGGCCTTCGAGGACGCGACGCTGTTCTCGGCATCCGTGCGGGAGAACGTCCTGCTGGGCCGCGCCGACCTCGACGTGCACAGCGACGAGGCCGAGCGGGTGCTGCGCGAAGCGCTCGAGGTCGCACAGGCGTCGTTCGTCGACACGCTCCCCGAGGGCGTCGAGACGATCATCGGCGAGGAGGGGCTGAGCCTGTCCGGTGGGCAGCGTCAGCGACTCGCCCTCGCCCGTGCCGTCGCCGCGAAGCCCAAGGTCCTCGTGCTCGACGACCCGCTGTCGGCGCTCGATGTCGACACGGAGGCGCTCGTCGAAGAGGCGCTGCGCCATGTGCTCGCAGACACGACGGCTCTGATCGTCGCCCACCGCCCCTCGACGGTGGCGCTCGCCGACCGGGTCGCTCTGCTCGAGGCAGGACGCGTCACGGCGGTCGGCACGCACTCCGAGCTGCTGAAGTCGAGCAGCCACTACCGGCACGTCATCTCGAGCCTCGAGGCCGAGGAGGCGGCGCGCACCGGCGCGATCCCGATCATTCGCGACGAGCAGGACGAGATCGAGGATGCCGTGCGCGAGGGCATCCGCGAGGAGACGCCCGACGACGAAGACCTGTTCACCGAGAAGGAGGTGCAGCGATGAGCTCCGCGATCACCGGAACCCAGGACGAGGACCGCTCCCGCTACACGCGCGAGGAGAGCAGGGCGATCCGCCGCAGGTCGCTGCGTCTGCTCGGATCGCTCGTGCGCCCGTTGAAGCCGCAGATCGTGCTCGCCGCGGTCGTGCTCGTGATCTCCACCGCGCTGCAGGTGTCGGGCCCAATCCTCATCAGCATCGGCCTGGACCGCGCCCTGCCCGCCGTGCTCGACCGCGCCGACTGGATGCCGACGTTCATGATCGGCGGCGTCTACCTGCTCGCGGGTGCCGTCGCCGCGGCCATGATCGCCTGGTACGTCATCATCGCCGCCAAGCTCACCCAGGCCGTGCTGCTCGACCTGCGCAAGCGGATCTTCCTGCACACCCAGCGACTCAGCCTCGAGTTCCACGAGTCGTACACGTCGGGTCGCATCATCTCGCGGCAGACGAGCGACCTGGACTCGATTCGCGAGTTGCTCGACGGCGGCCTCAACGAGCTCGTCTCCGGAGTGCTGTTCGGCCTGTTCACGTTCATCGCCCTGTGCGTGTGGGACTGGCAGTCGGGACTGATCCTCGCCATCGGCGGCATCCCGCTCTTCTTCCTGATGCGCTGGTTCTACTCGCGCTCGCAGCTCGTGTACCGCGAGTCGCGCGTCATCAGCGCGAAGGTCATCGTGCAGTTCGTCGAGACCATGACGGGCATTCGCGCGGTCAAGGCGTTCCGCAAGGAACCCCGCAACGACGACTCGTTCCAGCAGATCGCAGGCGAGTACCGCGATGTCAACCGTCGATCCATGCTGCTGTTCGGCACGTTCGAGCCCGGGCTCATGGGGGTCGCGGCCCTCGTGCTCGGAATCGTCGTGCTGTGGGGCGGCATCCGGGTGTCGGCCGATGCGCTCACCGTCGGTGTGCTGCTGTCGGCGGTGCTGTACGTGCGCAACTTCTTCGCGCCCATGCAGGAGATCGCGATGTTCCTGAACTCGTACCAGTCGGCGACGGCTGCGCTCGAGAAGGTGTCGGGGGTCCTCGAAGAGGTGCCGACGGTGCCCGACCCCGAGAAGCCTGTGGACCTGTGGGAGTCGCGCGGACATGTCCGGTTCGACGAGGTCACCTTCGGCTACAACGGCGAGAAGACGATCCTCCCGAACTTCTCGCTCGACATCCCCGCGGGGCAGACCATCGCGCTCGTCGGCACGACGGGCGCAGGCAAGTCGACGCTGGCCAAGCTGATCTCGCGGTTCTACGATCCCTCGCTCGGCACAGTCACGCTCGACGGTGTCGATCTGCGCGACCTGCACCCGAAGGACCTGCGGCGCGCCATCGTCATGGTCACGCAGGAGGCGTACCTCTTCAGCGGGACGGTGGCCGACAACATCGCGCTGGGCAAGCCCGACGCGTCGCTCGACGAGATCCGTGCGGCCGCCCGCGCGGTCGGCGCCGACGAGTTCATCTCGTCGCTGCCCGACGGCTACAACACCGATGTCAACAAGCGTGGCGGTCGGGTGTCGGCGGGGCAGCGACAGCTGATCTCGTTCGCGCGCGCATTCCTCGCCGACCCGTCGGTGCTCATCCTCGACGAGGCGACGGCGTCGCTCGACATCCCGTCGGAGCGACTGATCCAGGATGCTCTGCAGACGCTGCTCAAGGACCGCACGGCCATCATCATCGCGCACCGTCTGTCGACGGTCGCGATCGCCGACCGCGTGCTCGTGATGGAGCACGGCCGCATCATCGAGGACGACAGCCCAGACGCGCTCATCGGCGGCACCGGCAAGTTCGCACAGCTGCATGCGGCCTGGCAGGAGACGCTCGTCTAGCCGGACGTTCTCGGAGGGGTGCCGGATTTTCGGATCATCCGACAGGAAGCTTCCGAAAATCGGGCGCCCCTCCGATTTCACGAGGCGGGTTCGAGGTGCAGCCCGCGCGAGACAGCGGCGGCGAGTGCGTGTTCCACGCGCGGCCAGCCGTTGATGACCTGGTCATAGGAGAAGCGAAGGACGGTGTACCCGCGCATCCGCAAAGCGGCGTCGTGAGCGATATCGCGAGTACGGTCGGACGCGGACGAGTGATAGCTCCACCCGTCGATCTGGACGACGAGGTGAGTGCCGATGAGGAAGTCGACGGCATGTCCGGCGAGCTGTACCTGCATTCGCATGGCGACTCCCCACGAGCTGAGTCGAACGTGGAAGATCGTTTCGAGGGATGAGTCCGTTCCCGGCCACAAGTGGTTGAGACAGCGCTTGGCGACGGCGTCACGCCATCGAACAAGTCGCAGCGATTCGATCGTCAGCCGTTCCATTCGCATAGCGCTCTCCCAGATCGCTACCGCCTGATCGAGAGGGAAGCACCGGGCCGCGTGAGCAAGCGAGTCTTCGACGGAGGCGAGAATCGCGCGCGGGCGAGCAGGTGCGAGAGCTTGAGACCAGTGTGCGACGACTTCGACGGTCGGAGACGCTGATCGGGGAGACAGGTGCACGTGGACGATGTCGGAGACGCCGGGAGGCACCCACCATCCGCGGTGTCGGCCGGCGGACACGCACGTCAGTTGGCCGCCCGACTCAGCGGCTCGGACGAGCGACACCGGGGCGTCGGGAAGGGCGACCCACCGCGCACGCAGTCTGCGAACGACGCCGGAGGCGATCGCTTGACGGATGGCGTTCACCGTGAATCCTGCGTCGAGGAGGTCGGCGCGATGTGCGATGCCCTGGCGTGCATGCAGCCATGTCGTGAGGTCCATGGCGATCACGGTGCCGTGTTCGGGGGATCCACGGTGTGCGCGGTCTCCGCGTAAACGCGGTCTCTGTCTATAGTCCGTCGCGCCTGGGAGTCGGTGCAGAACTCGTCGCGCGGAGCGTAGAGCGGGGAGATCGCGGTTTATCGGATGGTCCGGGCGCGATCATCCGAAGAACCTGAGGCCGTCCGAGAACGGACGGGGCAAAAGAGCAGGCAGCAGAGGAGGCGACGGGGCGGGGAGCGCAGCGGACGGGACGGGGACAGAGTCGCGGGCACTGGGTAGCATCGAAGCATGGATCCACTGCTGCTCATCGAGTGGTGGTGGATCGCGCCCGTCGCGGCCGGAGGGGTCGCCGCGGGAGGCATCGGGATGCGGAGGCGGAGCATAAAGAGCGGACGCCGGCTCGCGGTCGACGCCGCGCGGCACGACCTCAGACAGGCGCAGCAGCTCGCGACCGAGCGTCGCATGGCCGCTCGGCTGGCACGAGCGGAGTATGCGCGCGTCTCGGCCGAGCGCAGCGCGCGACGCGCGACGGCCGAGCAGGTCGCCGGAGCCAAACGGATGCTGCGCGAGAAGGAGAACGACGCCAAGGCCGCCGCGGCCGACGTCCGTGCCAAGCAGGTGCGGCTCAGCGCGGCGCGGGCAGCGCTGCCCGCGGCATCCGCTCCTCGTCCGCTCGAGCGACTGCAGGCCGAGCACGACGCGATCACCGCACGGTGGATGCGGTACGAGACGGATGCGTCGCTGCAGATCGCCTACCCCGCGATGACCGACGTCAAGCAGCCCGCGACGGCCGCCTACCTGCGTGCCGCGGGTGTCGCGGTCGACGCGCGCCGTGCTGCGAGCGGCAAGGTCACGACTCCGGCGGAGTTCGCCGCCTATCGCGATGCAGTCGCCGACCTGGAGCGCGCGTTCGAGGCGGCGGAGTATGCGGCGCGAGTGCAGGCGGGCGAGGCTCCGGCTGCATCGACCTGGCAGGATGCCGCGCAGGACATGATCTCGCGGTCGGCGGAGGCCTTCGACCGCGCCGCCGGGGCCGCTGCCTCCGCGTTCGCCGCGTGGAACGAACGGAAGCAGCGGCCCGACAAGCGTTAGGGAGACGCGTCCGCGAGCTGGCCTCGGCGAGCCGGCCTCGGCGAGCTGGCCCACGTGATCTGGCCGGAGCAGCGGCCCGACAAGCGTCAGGGAGACGCCCCAGCGAGCTGTCCGCGTGATCTGGCCGGAGCAGCGGCCCGACAAGCGTCAGGGAGACACCCCAGCGAGCTGTCCCGAGCGGCCCGCCCTCCTCAGCGAGTGACCTGGCTGAGATCGACGTCGTACGTCCTCCGGTCGCCGTCGGGGCTCGTGACCGTCACCGAACCGTGACCGCTCCCCCCGGGGAAGACCCGGACGTCGAGACCCTCGTGGTAGTCGTAGTCGGGCCGGTCGGTGCGCGCACCCCACGGCAGCGCCGCGCCAGGGCGTACGTACAGGGGCAGCGAGTCGAAGCCGTGGGTCTCGCGACGCCATCCGCCCCCGGTGACCGTCTCGCCCGTGAGCAGCGACGTCCATTCGCCCTCGGGCAGGTAGAACTCCACCGACCCGTCGGCCGAGAACACGGGAGCGACGAGCAGGCTGGATCCGAGCATGTACTGGCGGTCGAGGTAGCCCACTGCGGGGTCGTCGGGGAACTCCAGCTGCATCGGCCGCATCAGGGGGATCCCGGTCGCCGCGGCATCCAGTCCCTGCTGGTACAGGTACGGCATGAGTCGCATCTTCAGGTGGGTGAACCGGCGGGTCACGTCGACGGCCTCGTCGTCGAACGCCCACGGCACCCGGTACGAGCTGGATCCGTGGAAGCGCGAGTGCGAGCCCAGCAGACCGAAGGCCGTCCAGCGCTTGAACACCCCGGCGTCGGGTGTGCCCTCGAAGCCGCCGATGTCGTGGCTCCAGAACGCGAAGCCGCTGAGGGCGAGGGAGAGTCCGCCGCGCAGGGTCTCGGCCATCGACGCGTACGTCGATGTCGAGTCACCGCCCCAGTGCACGGGCATGCTCTGGCCGCCCGCGGTCGCGGAGCGGGCGAACAGCACCGCATCGTCGGCACCCCGTGCCTCGGTCAGTACATCGTGCACGGCCCGGTTGTACAGGTCGGTGTAGAGGTTGTGCATGCGGACGGGGTCGGAGCCGTCGGCCCAGACGACTTCGGTAGGGATGCGCTCGCCGAAGTCGGTCTTGAAGCAGTCGACGCCCTGCTCGACGAGACGGCGCAGGTGCGCCTGGTACCAGGCCGTCGCTTCGGGGTTCGTGAAGTCGACGAGTCCCATGCCGGCCTGCCACAGGTCCCACTGCCACACCGAGCCGTCGGGGCGGCGCACCAGGAAGCCCTGGTCGGCCGCCTCGCGGAACAGGGGCGAGCGCTGACCGATGTACGGGTTGATCCACACGCAGACGCGCAGGTCCTTCTCGTGCAGGCGTGCGAGCATCCCGTCGGGGTCGGGGAACACGCGGGGGTCCCACTCGAAGTCGCACCAGTTGAACTCGCGCATCCAGAAGCAGTCGAAGTGGAACACCGACACGGGCAGTTCACGCGCCGCCATCTCGTCGATGAACGACGTGACCGTCTGCTCGTCGTAGTCGGTGGTGAAGCTCGTCGACAGCCACAGGCCGTACGACCAGGCCGGTACGACGGGCGGGCGGCCCGTGAGCGCGGTGTAGCGGCCGAGCACGTCCTTCGGGGTGGGGCCGGCGATGACGAAGTACTCCAGCACCTCGCCGGGCACGGAGAACTGCACCCGCTCGACGGCTTCGGAGCCGATCTCGTACGACACGTGCCCAGGATCGTTCACGAGCACGCCGTAGCCCCGGTTCGACAGGTGGAACGGGATGCTCTTGTACGCCTGCTCGCTCGATGTGCCGCCGTCGGCGTTCCAGATGTCGACCGACTGGCCGTTCTTGACCAGGGGGCCGAATCGCTCGCCGAGGCCGTACACGAGCTCGCCGACGCCGAGGTCGAGCTGCTCGTGCACGAACGCGGATGCCGTAGGGGCGGGTCCGCCCTGCCGGGCGTTCGACACGATTCCCTGGTCGACCTGCGCTCCTGCGCCGAGCTGGATGTAGCCCTGAGCCTTGTGGCCGCTGCCCGTGACGCGGCGTCCGTCGACCTCGAACGAGAGGTCCCACGGCGCCCCCGGCGCTATGCGCGCGACGAGCGCACCGGCATCCAGAGCGCCGCCCGCGTCGTCGAGCATGACGCGAGCCGATCCCGACCCCGCGCCCGTGAGAGCGAAGCCGCCGTGCCAGCGTCCGCCCACGTGGTGGGCGATTCGCACCCGGATCACTCCCTCAGCGGGGGAGGAGAGCGTCGTCGTGAGCACGGGGCGGTTGAGCGTGTCGCCTCGCTTGGCGATCACCATGGTCGGCGCGGTGACGACGATGCCCGGACCGTCGGGGGTGGAGGTCTCGGCGATGTCGTAGGCCTCCTGCGCATAGAGCGCCGTGACGCCCGGACGCAGCTGCCAGAACCCGTCGGTGAACTTCATTACTTGACTGCTCCTGCCGTGATGCCGCGTGTCAGCGTGCGCTGGAAGATGAGGAAGAAGATGAGCGTGGGGATGATGCCGAGCAGCGCGGACGCGCTCGTGGTGGTGACGTCCATCAGGCGATCGCCCTGCAGCACGCTGATCGCGACCGGTACCGTCTGGTTGGCGTTCGAGGCGAGGAACGTCAGGGGGATGAGGAACTCGTTCCACGTCCAGATGAAGAAGAAGATGAGCAGCACCGACAGTGTCGGGCGGCTGATCGGGAACACGACGCGCCAGAGGATCTGCCAGCGGTTGGCTCCGTCGAGGGACGCGGCTTCGAGCACCTCCTTGGGGAAGGTGCCGTAGACCGACGAGAGCAGGTAGGTGCCGAACGCCGCCTGGATCACCGTGAACACGATGATGACCGACCACACGTTGTCGTAGAGCCCGACGGATTTGAACATGTAGTAGAGCGGGTAAAGCAGCGCCTCCTGCGGCAGCAGGTTCGCGAGCAGGAAGAGCAGCACGATCCAGGAGCGACCGCGCACGCGTCCGATGCCGATCGCGAAGGCGTTCAGCATCGAGATCACGACCGCCAGCACAGCGACGATGCCCGAGATGAAGATCGAGTTCCAGACCTTCTCGGGGAAGTTCACGCGCTCCCAGAACTTGATGATCCCGCCGAAGTCGAGGGACTCGGGGAACGCGAGCGGCCCGGATGTGGCGTAGTCGACGGGCGACTTGAACGAGTTCACGAGCACGAGGTAGAACGGCGCGATCACGAGCAGGGCGCCGATCACGATGAGCGCGAGCAGCAGCCAGTCGACCGGGCGCTTCTTGGTCATGCCGCCGCGGGGACGGGTCTTGGCCGGCTTGCCGGTGACGATGGCGGTGGTGGCGTGCATCACAGACCCGCCCTTTCCTTGCGCTCGAGCGAGTTCTGCACCCGGATGAAGATGATCGACACGATGACCACGACGATGGTGAGCACGGTCGCGATGGTCGCGCCGTACCCGACGTTCCGCTTGGTGAAGAACTCCTGGTACGCGTAGTACGCGGGCACGAGAGTCGAGCCTGCCGGCCCGCCGCGCGTGATGATGTACACCGGGCCGAAGACCTTGAGCGCGGCGATCGTGCAGGTGAGCGTCACGACGAAGATCTCGGGACGGATGATGCTCATGGTGATGGCCGAAAAGCGCTGGAACCAGTTCGCGCCGTCGAGCTCGGCCGCTTCGTACAGCTCCGGATCGACGCGCTGCAGGGCGGCCATGAACACCACCACGGGGTAGCCGAGCTGCACCCAGACCATGACGACCATGAGAACGATCAGCGCGGAGGGCATCTGGCCGAGCCAGTCGTAGGAGGGGATGCCGAAGGCGCCGAGGATCTGGTTGAGGGCGCCGTCGCCCCCCGGCCGCACGATCCAGCCGATCACGATGCCGGCGACGGCGATGGGGAGGATCTGCGGGAGGTAGTACGTGGCCCGCAGGAAGCTGCCGACCTTGCCGCCGAACTTGCGTCCGACGACGTCGAAGAGGAGAGCGGCCACGACGAGGCCGACGATCGTGGGGACGACCACCATCGCGATGATCATCCACACGGAGTTCCCGAACGACGTCCAGAAGTCGCTGTCGGTGAGGATCTTCTGCCAGTTCTCGAGTCCGATGAACTCCGGTGTGCGCACGCCCTTCCACTTCGTGAAGGTGAGGTACACGTTCCAGATCAGGGGCACGATGACGACGACCAGCAGCAGGACGAAGCCGGGCAGCAGGTACATCCAGTAGGCGCCGGTGCCGCCGCGGCGCTGCGGGATCGACGGCTGTTCGGGCGGCAGCTTGGTGCGGCCCGTACTCGTGCGGGGTTCGCGCGTGGCGAGTGTCATGTTCTTCTCCAGGAAGGATGCGGAGGGCGACGCGGGCGCCGCCCTCCGCGAATCGATCAACGGAATTCCGCTGTGCCCTCGTCGTACTGCTCGCCGAGGTTCTTGTCGGTGGTCTCCGCGTCCTGCGATCCCGTGATGAGGCCCTGGAGCTCCTGCACGATCACGTCGTAGAAGCCGGGTGCGGGCCAGTCCGGGTAGAAGGAGAGGCCGTCGGCGTCGAGCACGCCGTTGAACGTCTCGATGAGCGCGGCGCTCTTCTCGTCGGTGATGTCGGCCGTGTCGGCGGCGACCGGCAGCCCGCCGTTGTTGCCGATGATGGCCTGGATCTCCGGACGCATCGTGATGTCGATGAACTGGTAGGCCAGGTCCTTGTTCGCGGCGTTCTCGGGGACGACCCAGAGGTTGCCCGAGGATCCGAGCGACAGGTCGGCACCGGGGAACGCGGTCATCGTCCAGTCGAAGCCGGTCGCCTCGGCGACGAAGCGGCCGAACCACCACGAGCCCGACACGAAGATGGGCGAGGTGCCGTTGATGAACGAGACGCCGGCGTCCTCGGCCTTGACCGACGAGACGTCGGAGGCGATGTAGCCCTTGTCGACGTACTCCTTCAGCGTCTCGGTCGCGGAGCTGATCTCCGGCCCCTGCCAGTCGACCTCGCCGTCGTACAGCTGGTAGGCGTCGACGAAGCTGCGGTCGCCCTCGAGCAGCGCGAGCTGGTACCAGAGCTGACCGAGCGGATACTCGGCGCCGGCCTCGGCGAGCGGGGTGACGCCCTTCGCGACGAACGCGTCGAGCACGGCCACGAACTCCTCGTACGTGGTGGGGATCTCGAGGCCGGCCTCGGCGAACGCGTCCTGGTTGTAGTACACGCCCACGAACTCGCCGTAGTTCGGGATGCCGAACCACGTGTCGCCGCCCATCACGCCGTCCTCCGAGTATTTCGCGGTGGTCTGCAGCGAAGGCGCGAGCTTCTCGTCCCAGCCGTACTCGTCGACCGCGTCGGAGATGTCGGCGATCAGGCCGGTCGAGGCCAGGAACCCGGCGGTCGCGTTGCCCTTGTTGAACTCCATGAGGTCGGGGGCGGCGTCGGTGTCGAGCACCTGGCTCGCCGTCTTCTGGATCTGCTCGAACGACTTCTCCTCGAATTCGACCGTCGCTCCGGTCTCCTCCTCGAAGATCTTGATGGCCTCGGCCCAGGCCTTGCCCATGGCGCTGTCCGCGCCCTCGTAGTGCCAGAGCTTCAGGGTCTGGCCGTCGCCGCCCTCGTCTCCTGAGCCGGCGCCGCAGCCGCTCAGGATCACTCCTGCCGCTGTGAGCGCAGCCACGGCGGCCAGCGTCTTGGTCGTGCGGATGTTGCGTGCCATCGTCGGCACTCCTTTCTCGGTGGCCTCACGGGCCGGGACACTTCTTCGGGTCGTCTTCAGTTGTGGATCACGCGCAGCGTCGAAGCGTTTCGACAATGCGCATGCGTTCGGGAAGCGGAGCAGGTCGCTACTCCCGGGCGGGAGCGATCGAGCCGACCGCGCGGTACTCGGGCGGGATGAGGTGGATGCGAGGCGTCGAGCCGCCGCTCTCGACGCTGCCGACCGCGAGGTCGACGGCGAGCTCGCACGACTGCTGCGGCACGAGGGGGATGGTGTCGACGGGGACCGACAGCTCGGTCGTGTCGAAGGATGCCGCGGCCGAGACGACCGAGACGTCCTCACCCACCCGCAGTCCGCGGGCGGCGATCGTCTCGAGCAGGATCTCGTGCACGTCGCCGACGGCGTGCACGACGAACGCGCGGTCGCCGCGGTCCAGGGCGGTCTCGCACGTGGAGCGCACGAGCCCGGCATCCGTCGTCGTGTCGCCGGTCGTCGCCCACTCGAGGGCGATGTCGCGGTGCGCGGCACGGTCGGTGACGCCGGCGAGCAGCCGCCGGGGGAAGTTCGACTTGCGGTACGACACTTCGGTCTGGCCGAGCAGCATGACTCGTCGGTGCCCGGCGTCGGCGAGCCGGTCGATCGCGAGCGCGCCCGCCGCCTCGAAGTCGAGGTCGACGCACGTCAGGCCCTCGGCGTCGTTCGGGATGCCGATGAACACCGTCGGCGTGCGCACACTGCGCGCGATCGCCGCGCGATCGTCGTCTGGGGCGACGTCGAGCACGAGGATCGCGTCGACGAGGCGGCTGGCGGCGACACGGTTCATGCCGTCCGAGGTCTGCTCGTCGGTGAGGAGGAGGATGTCGTATCCTCGGCGTCGCGCCGCCACCGCTGTGGCGAGCACGAATGCCATATGGGTGGGTGCGTGGGTGTCGGCGCGCAGCGGCTCGGTGAGGGCGAAGATGTGGGTGCGGCGGCCCGCGAGCATCCGTGCGCCGGCGTCGGGCTCGTAACCGAGCGTGCGAGCCGCGTCCTCGATCCGGCGCCGCGTCTTCTCGGAGACCGGGCGCTTGCCGCTGAGCGCGTAGGAGACGGTGCTGATCGACACACCGGCGGCGTGCGCCACCTCATGGATCGTCGTCATCGGGACTCCGTCGTCGCTCGTTCGGGGAAATTATCGAAGCGCTTCGCCAGCGCTCTGAAGCGATGATAGCCACGGCGCGCGAGCGCGTGCAAGCTTTTTGTGGCGACTCGCAACAAATCCGTGATGTCGACCGCAGGCGGACCGACGGCCCCGCGCCGACAGGGCGACGGGGCCTCGATGGGGGAGGGGATTCGAGACCCCGCCGCCGGTCTACGGTTCGACGCGGATCTCGGCGATGACCTCGGAGTACTCGGTCTCGCCGACCGGCGTGAAGCCGACGCGCAGGAAGAAGGCCTCCGGCCCGTCCTCCCCGGCTTCGTAGATGACGTTGACGTGGTCGACGCCGCGCGAGCGCGCCTCCTCGACCAGCTGCTCGACGGCGAAGCGCCCCACGCCCTTGCCCTGATCGTCGGCGTCGACGTTGATGCGCCACAGGACGGAGCGGAAGTGCTCCTCGGGTGCCTCCGGGTCGAAGTTCGCGCTGACGAAGCCGACGACCTGGTCGCCGTCGAGCACGACGCGCTGCCAGGATGTGGCCGGATTGATCACGGTGGCCGCGATGCCGTAGGACACCGGAGCGAGGAACTGCTCCTGTCCGGGCTTGAGCGACAGGTTGTTCACGGCGACGATCGTCGCAGCGGAGAGTTCGACCATGCGCAGTTCGGACATAGTGACAGGCTAGCCCCTCCGGTGCGCTGCGTCCCAGAGACGAGCAGATTCTCGGGGGCGAGAAGCGCTCAGGTATCTTGGTATCGAGACAATTCTGCCCTCGTGAACGGAGAACCTCCCGGTGACCGACGACGCCATCATCTACACCTACACGGACGAGGCTCCCGCGCTCGCCACAGCTTCCTTCCTTCCGATCATCCAGGCCTTCACGGGCCAGGCGGGCATCGACGTCGAGACGCGTGACATCTCTCTGGCGGGTCGCATCCTCGCCGCGTTCCCGCAGAAGCTGGCTCCCGAGCAGCAGGTCGGCGACGCGCTGGCCGAGCTCGGCGGGCTCGCCACGCTGCCGGAGGCGAACATCATCAAGCTTCCGAACATCTCGGCATCCATCCCTCAGCTGAAGGGCGCGATCGCCGAGCTGCAGGCCCAGGGCTACGACATTCCCGACTTCCCCGACGAGCCCTCGTCGCTCGAGGAGAAGGACATCCGCGCCCGCTACGACCGCATCAAGGGGTCGGCCGTGAACCCGGTGCTCCGTGAGGGCAACAGCGACCGCCGTGCGCCCCTCGCCGTGAAGAACTACGCCAAGAAGCACCCGCACCGCAACAAGCCGTTCGCCGAGGGGTCGAAGACCCGCGTCGCGACGCTCGGTCACGACGACTTCAAGCACAACGAGCGCTCCTGGGTGGCCGCCCACGACGACGTGCTGAGCTTCCGCCACATCGCCGCCGACGGCACGGTCACCGTGCTGAAGGAGGGCCTCAAGGTCCTGCCTCGCGAGATCGTCGACGCCACCTTCCTCTCGGCCTCTCACCTCGATGCCTTCCTGGCCGAGACTCTCGAGACGGCCAAGGCCGACGACGTGCTCTACTCCGTGCACCTCAAGGCCACGATGATGAAGGTCAGCGACCCGATCATCTTCGGTCACGTGGTGAAGGCGTTCTTCGCCGACGTGTTCGCGCAGTACGGCGAGCAGCTCGCAGCCGCCGGACTCAACCCGAACGACGGTCTCGGCTCGATCCTCGCAGGCCTCGAGGGCATCGCCGGTGGCGACGAAATCGCCGCCGCGTTCGCGAAGGCGATCGCGGAGGGGCCGCGTCTCTCCTACGTGAACTCCGACAAGGGCATCACGAACCTGCACGTCCCCAGCGACGTGATCGTCGACGCATCGATGCCTGCCCTCGTGCGCAACGGCGGCAAGCTGTGGGGCAAGGACGGCGGCGAGGCCGACACGCTCGCGGTCATCCCGGATTCCTCCTACGCGAGTGTCTACCAGGCCGTGATCGACGACGTCATCGCCAACGGCCCGCTCGACCCCGCGACCATCGGCACCGTCCCGAATGTCGGGCTCATGGCTCAGGCGGCCGAGGAGTACGGCAGCCACGACAAGACCTTCGAGATCGCCGCGGCGGGCACCGTGCAGGTGCTCGACAGCGAGGGAACCGTGCTCATCGAGCACGAGGTGGGCGAGGGTGACATCTGGCGCGCCACGCAGACCAAGCACATCCCGGTCATGGACTGGGTCAAGCTGGCGGTCTCGCGTGCGCGGGCGACGGGTGCGCCCGCGGTGTTCTGGCTCGACGCGAACCGCTCGCACGACGCCCAGATCATCGCGAAGGTGCACCAGGGTCTCGCGACGCTCGACACCAAGGGCCTCACGATCACGATCCTCGCTCCGGAGGAGGCCACGCGCTACACGCTCGCGCGCATGCGTCACGGCCTCGACACCATCTCGGTGACCGGCAACGTGCTCCGCGACTACCTCACCGACCTGTTCCCGATCCTCGAGGTCGGCACGAGCGCCAAGATGCTCTCGATCGTGCCGCTGCTCGCCGGCGGCGGGCTGTTCGAGACGGGCGCGGGAGGCTCCGCACCGAAGCACGTGCAGCAGCTGGTCGAGCAGAACTATCTGCGCTGGGACTCGCTCGGAGAGTTCTTCGCGCTGGCCGCCTCGCTCGAGCACTTCGCCGACCGCACGGGCAACGAGAAGGCACGGGTGCTCGCGGAGACGCTGGATGCCGCGACCGGCACCTTCCTCGAGGAGGACCGCTCGCCCGGCCGCGCCCTCGGCACGATCGACAACCGCGGCAGCCACTTCTACCTGGGCCTGTATTGGGCGCAGGAACTGGCGGCGCAGTCGAAGGATGCCGAGCTCGCCGCGGCCTTCGCGCCGGTTGCCGCGAAGCTGGCCGAGAACGAGGAGAAGATCGTCTCCGAGCTCAACGCCGTGCAGGGCTCGGCCGTCGAGATCGGCGGGTACTACCGCCCCGACGACGCGCTCGTGGCTGCGGTCATGCGCCCGTCGACCACGCTGAACGAGATCGTCGACGCACTGCGCTGACGCACGCGAAAGGGCCGGATGCTCAGCATCCGGCCCTTTCGCGTATCCCCCGACGTCCCGTCGGGCGAGCGACTCAGTTGTGGACCGAGACCTCCATGCCCACGGGGGACCACTCGTACACGAACCTGGCGACATCGATCGGCATGTTCACGCAGCCGTGGCTCATGCGGTTGCCGAAGTTGCTGTGCCAGTAGGTGCCATGGAAGCCCTCGTCGCCGTTGAAGTACGTGACCCAGGGGACGTTCGGCGTCTCGGTGATCGATCCGTCGGGCTCGCGGCTCTTCATGGTCTGCGAGCGCACATGGGCGTAGACCTTGAAGTTGCCGACGTCGGTCGGCGTCGCAGCCTTGCCGGAGGAGATCTTCCACGACCGCACGACGGCGCCGTTCTCGTAGAGCGTCGCGGTCTGCGAGCTCAGGTTCACGTCGATCTTGCGCAGGAGCGTGACGGCGGTGAACGGGGTCTCGGTGACCGAGATCGGGAACACGCCCTCGCCGGCCTCGAGCTTGTCGGCCACGTCGGACGCGAGGTTCGAGGTGTCGCTCAGTGCGCGGCCGTTGACGCCCTCGGATTCGGTGCGCAGCACCTTGCCCGACGAGTCGACGATCTGCGTGGCGTTGACCGGTGCGCGGTCGACGGCTGCGGGCAGCGCGTCGACGGTCGCCTGGATCGCCGCCTGATCCGCCTCGATGCGGAGCGTGCCGTCGTCGTCGACCACGGTGAACCAGGTCGAGGCGGTGGCGGCGTCGACGGGGACCGTGCGCTCCTCGCCGAGGTAGAAGCCGATCGTGCCGAGCATCGTGTTGATCGAGGTCGCCAGGGTCGTGGCGTCCTCGTCGGTCACGGCCGGAGCCGCCTCGGCGGGACCGCCGGGGAACTCGAAGCTCTTGCCGCCGCCGGCGATCGTGTCGGTGAACGCCTCGCTCAGCGCCGCGACGTCGACGCCGGTGCCGGTCGCGGACGGAGTGATGACGTAGCTGCCGGTGGCGGCGTCGAAGACCACGCCTGCGTCGACCGGGTCTTCGAAGCTCGTGGGCAGAGCGTCGCGCAGGGCGGCGTCGGCGGTCGAGGGGTCGAGGGTGATCTCACCCGCGACGGGCTCGCCCATCCAGGCGCCGACGTTCCACATCGGGTGCTCGGCGAACGCCTTGTCGGCGAGGGCGCTCGCGTCTACGGAAGCCCCGAGCTCGGCGCCGGTGAGGACGACATCGTCGCCTGCTCCGGTGAGCGTGACCTCGGTCTCGGCGACGTGGGCGCTGATGACATCGGCGGCGGCACCCGGCGTCATCCACCCCACCGGGATCCCGGCCACGGTGGTCCCGGGGGCGATGAGGATCATCGAGGCCGCACCGACGCCGATCACGACGGCGCCGACGCCGAGGCCGATCCACAGTCCCAGGCGCTTCTTCTTGGGCGCGGGCTCGATGGGAGCCCAGGCCAACGGCTGGTCGCCGCTCTGCGGCGGCATCGAGTCGGTCGGGGCGTCATCGCCCGACGGAGTCAGAGCGACCGTGTCGGCGGAGCCCGCCTCGGTCAGTTTCTCAGTCTTCGCATCCTGCGCTGAGATCAGATCGGTCACGAACTTCACCCCCCGGTTCTCACGTGGCCTTTATCACATTCAATGCTACGGGATCGAAGGTAACGAGGGGGCAACGGTCGTGCGGGCCCTCTCTGACCCGCACGGATCAGGCGACGGAGTCGCCCGCGGTCACTCGACGACGGCGATGCCGTCGATCTCGACGAGCATCTCCTCGCGGGGCAGACCCGTGAAGACGGTGGTGCGCGAGGGGAGGACGCCGCTCGGCGTGTTCGCCTCGACGAAGGCGCCGTACGCCTCGTTCATGATCGGGAAGTCCTCGCGCTTGGTGAGGTAGACGCGCAGCATCACGACGTCGTCGAACGTCGCTCCCGAGGCCTCGACGATGGCCTTGACGTTCTCGAGCGTGCGCGTGGTCTGCGCGGCGACGTCGCCGGGGTAGAGGTACTCGTTGGTGACGGCGTCGACCGGGCCCTGGCCGGAGACCTGGACGAACGGGCCCTTGCGCACGCCCTGCGAGAAGGTGTGGGCGGGGGCGGGGGCGGCGTCTGTCGTGATGCGGGTCTTCGAAGTCATGCTGCAAGCCTAGTAGCCTTGTTAGATGCCTCTACAAATTCCGGATCCCGAAATCGGCACCTGGGCGAAGGGCTTCCCGGCCCTGGCGGGAGGACTGCGTCTCTCCGAGATCGCCGACGCCGACCTCCACCTCTCGGATCTGGTCACGCCGGTGCTCACCGTGCACGAGGCGGCACTGGCCCACAATGAGGCGACGGTGTTCTCCTGGGCGGCCGAGCACGGCGTCCGGCTCGCGCCGCACGGCAAGACGACCATGGCTCCCGCGCTGTGGCAGCGTCTTCTGGACGCGGGCGCCTGGGGGATCTCGGTCGCCACGCCGTGGCAGGCGGAGGTCGCGGTTCAGGCCGGCGTGTCGACCGTGCTCATCGCGAACGCCGTCACCGATGCGGCAGCAGCACGGCGATTCGGGGAGATGCTCGCCGCCGACCCCGAGCTGCGCATCCTGTGCTGGGCCGACTCCGAGCGGACGGTCGAGATCCTCGCGGGTGCGCTCGAGGGTGCCGCTCGTCCCCTCGACGTGCTCGTCGAGCTCGGCGGAGCAGGTGGGCGCACGGGCGCCCGGACCGTCGAGGAGGGCGAGCGCATCGCGGGCGCGATCGCCGCGGCATCCGGGCTCCGCCTCGCCGGCGTCACGGGTTACGAGGGTCCCTTCGGCCCTGATCGCAGCGACAGCTCCATCGCCGCCGTCGACGCCTATCTCGGCACGCTGGTCGAGCTGCACTCGCGCCTGGCGTATGCGGACGGCGTCCGGCCCGTGCTCAGCGCCGGTGGCAGCTCGTTCCCCGACCGTGCGGCGGCCGTGCTCGCACCGCACGCCGACGCGGCCGACGTGGTGCTGCGCTCCGGCGCGTTCCAGATCCACGACGACGGCTTCTACTCCCGCATGTCGCCGTTCGGTCCGCTGACGGGCACCGCGCCCCTGCGGTCGGCCATGCACGCGTGGTCGCGCGTCGTCTCGCAGCCCGAGCCGGGCCTCGCCCTGCTCGACGCGGGGCGCCGCGACGTGCCCTTCGACATCGACCTGCCTCTCCCGCAGTCGGTGGCCGGCACGATCACCGCGTTGAACGACCAGCATGCGTTCCTTAGCCTCGGCGCCGACGCGTCGGTCGTGCAGGGCGAGGTCGTGCGGCTGGGGCTCTCGCACCCCTGCACCGCGTTCGACAAGTGGAAGGTGGTCGCGGTGATCGACGACCCCGACGCCGACGACCCGCGCGTGATCGGAGCGGTGGCGACGTGCTTCTGAGCAGCGAGAAGCCGGTGCGCGTCTACCGCGATGCCACGGTCGTCGACGGCACGGGCGGGCAGCGCTACCGCGCCGACGTGTACGTCGAGGGCGCTCGCGTCGTCGCGGTCGTGCGAGAGGGTGTGGACGCGGCGCCTGATCTGCCCGATGCCGCCGTCGAGGTCGATGCCGCGGGACTGGTCCTCGCACCGGGGTTCATCGACATGCACGCGCACAGCGAGCTCGCGGTGCTCGAGGGGGCGGCGCACACCGCGAAGATCCTGCAGGGTGTGACCACCGAGGTCGTCGGGCAGGACGGGCTCGGCTACGCGCCGCTCGACGACGCCGCGGCCGCGATCATCCCCGCGCAGATCGCCGGCTGGAACGGTGCTCCGACGTCGGTGCCGTGGCGCACGATGGGCGACCTGCTCGCGGCGTTCGATGCCGCGGCGGTCGCGAACGTCGCGGTGCTCGTGCCGCAGGGCAACCTGCGCATGATGGTGGTCGGCCACGAGAACCGCCGAGCCACCGATGCCGAGATCGCGGCGATGGGGGAGCTGCTGGGCGCGGCGATGGACGCCGGCGCCTTCGGCATGTCGAGCGGCCTGACGTACACGCCGGGCATGTACGCCGACACGGCGGAGCTCGAGGCCCTGTGCCGCGTGGTCGCCGAGCGCGGCGGGTACTGGTCGCCGCACACGCGCAGCTACGGCGGTGCGGCGCTGGACGCGTATCGCGAAGCGCTCGACATCGGGCGGCGGACCGGGTGCCCGATCCACCTCACGCACGCCACCATGAACTTCGTCCCCAACCGCGGCAGGGCCGACGAGCTGCTCGCGCTCATCGACGAGGCGCTCGCCGACGGGGTCGACGTCACGCTCGACACCTACCCGTACCTCCCTGGTGCGACGACCCTCGCAGCGCTGCTGCCGAGCCGGCTGTCGGAGAGCGGGGACCTGCTCGGCACGATCGCGGCGCTCGACGCCGCAGGGCGCGAGGCGGTGCGGGTCGAGCTGGAGGACATCGGCTGCGACGGCTTCCACGGCGAGCGAGCCGACTGGGAGGCGATCCAGATCGCCGGCACGGGCGACGCCGCGCTCTCCGGGCTCGTCGGCCGCACGGTCGCCGAGATCGCGGCGACCGAGGGACGGCGCGCCGTCGACGTCGTACTCGACACGATCATCGAGGATGCCGGTGCCACGAGCATCCTCATGCACATCGGCGATGAGGAGAACGTCCGCGAGATCATGCGGCACCCTCGTCATACGGGCGGCAGCGACGGCATCCTGATCGGCGCCCGTCCGCATCCGCGGGGCCGTGGCACCTTCCCGCGTTACCTGGGGCACTACGTGCGGGACCTCGGCATCCTGTCGCTCGAGGAGGCCGTCCGGCACCTCTCCGGCACGCCGGCCGCGCGGCTGGGTCTCGACAGGGGAGACGCGCCGCGCGGAGTGATCCGCGAGGGGGCGACGGCCGATCTCGTGCTGTTCGACCCCGAGACGATCGCCGCTGGCGCGACGTTCGAAGACCCGCACGCGGCGTCCGTCGGCGTCGTGGAGGTGCTGGTCGCCGGCGAGCCGGTCGTGCAGCAGGGGCGCGCCACCGGCAGCACTCCGGGGCGCGCGCTCCGCATGCCGCCGCCCGCTCATCGCGCGACGGTTCCGCTCGCGCACTCGCGCATCGACCCGGCGGCCGCTCCGTTCGTCTGGACCGCGGAGACGCCAGTGCTCGCGGAGAACGGTCTGGAAGCGAGTGCAGAGCGTCTCGGCGGGGTGCGGGCCTCCGGGAGTGCCGAGCGTGCGATCACGCTCCGCATCGATGCCGGGCTGGCCGACGCGCGCTTCGCCGAGGGACGCGTCGGTGAGGAGGCGTTCCGCATCCGTGTCTCCGCCGACGGCGTCTCCGTGACCGGCGCATCGGTCGCGGGCGTCTTCCGCGGCGCGACGACTCTGCGACAGCTGCGCGTGCCCGGCGCCGAGTGGTCACGCATCCCCGCGGGGGAGTGGGCCGGCGCCCCGGCCTACGCCTGGCGCGGCGCGATGCTCGACGTGGCGCGGCACTTCCGACCGGCCGCCGACGTGCGTCGACTCGTCGATCTGCTCGCCGACCACCACCTCAACGTCCTGCACCTGCATCTCACCGACGACCAGGGGTGGCGGTTCGAGGTGCCGGGCTACCCGCGACTCACCGAGGTGGGTGCCCGACGCGAGGCGACGCAGCGCGGCCACGGCCCGCTCGCGACGATCGAGCCGGGCGTGCACGAGGGTCATTACACGGACGCCGAGCTGCACGACCTCGTCGCGTACGCCGCAGCGCGCCACGTCACGCTCGTGCCGGAGGTCGAGCTGCCCGGTCACATCCAGGCAGGCCTGGCCGCCTACCCGGAGCTGGGCAACACCGACGTCGGCGCTCCCGTCACCGCACCGTGGGAGCGGTTCGGTGTCAATCCCCGCACGCTCGCGCCGACCGAGGAGTCGCTCGCCTTCGGCCGCGCGGCCATCGACGCCCTCTGCGACCTGTTCGACTCGCCGTGGATCGGCATCGGCGGCGACGAGGTGCCCGTGACGGAGTGGGAGCACAGCGCGGCGGCGCAGGAGCGGATGCAGCAGCTGGGCCTCGCGTCGGCCCACGACGTGCAGCCGTGGTTCACGGCGCACTTCGTCGCGCACGTCCGCGCACGGGGGCGCACGGCGCTCGCGTGGGACGAGGTGCTGGAGGGCGACGTGCCCGACGGCGTCGAGATCCTCGCCTGGCGCGGTCCGGTCGCGATGCGGGAGGCGCTGCGCCGCGGCATCCCGGTGATCGCGTGCCCTGATCTGAACGTCTACCTCGACTACCCGCAGTCGGACTCGGCGGAGGAGCCGATCCGTGTCGGACCGCCGCTGCCGATCGAGCAGGTGTACGGACTGCGCGTGGAGGAGGGGGCCTCCGGCGGGCAGGCGAACGTCTGGACGGAGCATCTGCCGTCGCGAGACCGTGTGGACTTCGCGATGTTCCCGAGGCTGTCCGCAGTCGCGGAGCGGCTGTGGGAGGGCGGGGAACCGGCGCTGTTCGAGGACTTCGCGCGGCGGCTGCCGACGCACCTCCGACGCCTGGCTGAGAGGGGGGTGCGGTATCGTCCTCTCGACGGTCCGACGCCCGATCAGCGCCGCCCCGGCATCCCCGGGAAGCCGCTCACGCGGGAGGCGCGGGAGGACATCGTGGAAGGCCTCGTCGCCCGGCTCGTCGAGCGGGCGGGGGAGGTCGACTCGGACGGCTGACTCATGGCCGTCATCGTAATGTAACGTTTCGGTAACCCTCCCGGGCGCTCTGCGCGGTGGGGTTGCACAATTTTTGTTCGTAAGGTCTACTAACAAACATGTCCGTATCGGATGAAACGCGCCCGTCGACGACGTCGGAGTACGTCGGGACGAACGCACACGCCTTCGGCCCCGCGCGGCATCTGCGCTCGCGCGCCAAGGTGCTGCCCGAGCACGCCCGCGGTCACAACCGGGCCCTCGTGCTGCAGACGCTCTATCACTCCGGCGCGATGAGCCGCGCCGACCTCTCCCGGGAGACGGGGCTCACCCGCGTCACGATCTCCGACCTCGTCGCGGAGTTCATCGCCGACGGCATCGTGATCGAGATGGGTGTCCGCGAGACGGTGGGCCCCGGCAAGCCGCCCATCCTCATCGACATCGACCGTGTCGGTCACCAGATCATCGGCATCGACCTCTCGGCCCCGAGCGCCTTCACCGGCGCGCTGCTGAGCCTCGACGGCGACGTGATCGGGCGCCGCGAGGTGCCGCGCCCGGAGACTCCGGATGGCGACGCCGCGTACGCCGCCCTGCTCCAACTCGCCCGTGAGCTCGTCGCGGACGCCACGCAGCCCATCCTCGGCGTCGGCATCGGCACGCCCGGTGTCGTGCGCCCCGACGGGATGGTGCTCAGCTCGCCGAACCTCGGCTGGTCCGACCTGCCGCTCGAGGCCAAGCTGGGCGTCGACCTCGATCTGCCCGTGCTCGTGCGCAACGACGCGAACGCCGCCGTGCTCGCCGAGTACACCTTCGGCGACGCCGAGGCCGATTTCATGCTGATCAAGATCGGTCGGGGCGTCGGCGCCGGCGTCATCACCGGCAGTCAGCCGCTGCTCGGCAGCCGGTTCGCGGCGGGCGAGATCGGGCACGTGGTCGTCGGCACCGACGGCGGCCCTCGCTGCGCCTGCGGCAAGGACGGGTGCCTCGAGGCCTGGCTCAGCGAGAGCCGCCTGCGCGCGGCCATCGAGGCCGCACCGGACTCCCGCGACGACATCCTCCGCGACGCCGGGACGCGGATGGCCATCGCCATCGCCCCCATCGTCGCCGCCCTCGACCTCTCCGAGGTCGTGCTGTCGGGGCAGGGCGACCTGCTCGACGGCGTCCTGATCGACGCGGCGGTGGAGACCCTGCACGCTCGCACGCTCGAGGGCGTGTTCGAAGACGTCGTGATCCGGCGCACGCTGCAGTCCGACATCGTGCTGCGCGGTGCAGCCGTGATGGTCCTGTCCGGCCAGCTGGGCGTCTCGTGAGCGGCGCCCTCGACTCGACCACGGGCAGGAGCACCATCCGATGACGGATGCCATCACCGTCGACCTCGCCGGTCGACGCATCCGCGTCGGCCTCGACGTCGGAGGCACCAAGATCGACGCGGTCGCCGTCGCGCCATCGGGTGAGATCCTCGCCCGCCTGCGCCGCCCGACCGGGTGGGGAGAGGATGCGGTCGTCGAGAGCGTGTCCGCGGCCGTGGTCGATCTCGCCGCCGAGGCGGGTCTGACCGTCGCCGACATCGACTCGGTCGGCATCGGCATCCCCGGACTCGTCGACGCGGTATCGGGACGGGTGCTGCACGCGGTGAACCTCGGCGTCGAGTCGCTCGACCTCGCCGACCGCGTCGCCGCTCGGCTCGGAGCGGTCGTGCGCGTCGAGAACGATGTGAAGGCGGCCGCGCTCGGCGCCGCCGCACTGCGCCGCATCGAGGGTTCGATGGCGTATCTGAACCTCGGCACGGGAGTGGCCGCCGGCATCGTCGTCGACGGCGCCATCTGGCGCGGCGCCCGCGGCACGGCGGGGGAGGTGGGCCATCTCTCGGTCGACCCGGCCGGTCGCCTGTGCGGCTGCGGTCAGCGCGGCTGCATCGAGACGTTCTGCGGCGGCGGTGCCCTGGCGAAGGCCTGGGGGCGCCCCGGCGCACACCCCGTCCGCGACATCCTCGACGCCGCGGACGAGGGCGACCCGCTCGCGGTGTCGCTGCGCGCCGACCTGTTCCACGGGGCGGCGGCGGCCGTCCGTGCACTCGTGCTCTCGGCCGACGTCGAGCGCGTTATCATCGGCGGGGGCCTGACGGCTCTCGGCGCCCGCCTCGAGGCAGGCGTCCGAGACGCCCTGCACGCGGGTGCGGAGGCCTCCGCGTTCATGCGCTCCCTGCACCTGGACGACCGGATCGAACTGCTCCCGCTCGGCTCGCCGGCGGCTGCCGTCGGCGCCGCGCTCGTCGGAGCCACCTCACCACTCAAGGAGATCGTCACCCATGGCTGAAGTCGTCATCGTCGAGAACGCCGCCGCCGCGGGCGCCCTGGTCGCCGCGGAGATCGTCGAACTCATCGACGCGCGTCCCGACGCCGTTCTCGGCCTCGCGACGGGATCCACCCCGCTGCCCGTGTACCAGGCGCTGCGCACGCAGCTCGCCGGTCGCGATGTCTCGCGGGTGCGCGGCTTCGCGCTCGACGAGTACGTCGGTCTCGACCCCGCGCACCCGGAGAGCTACCGCTCGGTCATCACCAGGGAGGTCGTGGAGCCGCTGGGACTCGACCCGCAGCGCATCCACGTGCCCAACGGCGCCGAGGCGACGATCCAGCACGCGGGCGAGGACTACGAGAAGGCCATCGATGCGGCCGGTGGCGTCGACCTGCAGATCCTCGGCATCGGCACCGACGGGCACATCGGCTTCAACGAGCCCGGGTCGTCGTTCGCCTCGCGCACGAGGGTCAAGACCCTCACGGAGCAGACCCGCGAGGACAACGCCCGCTTCTTCGACTCGATCGACGACGTGCCGATGCACTGCATAACCCAAGGCCTCGGCACGATCCTGCGGGCACGCCACCTGGTGCTGCTCGCGTTCGGCGAGGGCAAGGCGCAGGCGGTGGCGGATGCGGTCGAGGGGCCGCTGTCGGCGATCCTCCCCGGCTCGGCGATCCAGCTGCACCCGCACGCGACCGTCGTGGTCGACGAGGCGGCGGCGTCACGACTGAAGCTCGCGGACTATTACCGCTACACCTTCGCGAACAAGCCCGCCTGGCAGGGCATCTGACCCCGGGGGCTCTCAGCTCCGGCGCGCCCAGGCGAGCGGGAGCAGGTGCTCGACGCTGAGCGGGGCGAGCGGGAGCGTCTCGGCATCCCGAGGTGTGATCCAGCGCAGTTCGGCGAGCTCTGCCTGCACGGTCACGTCAGCCTGGGCGATGTCGACAGCGAACGCGTCGGCGACCACGCGATGACCCGGCTCGTTCGCGGCGGCCGATACGAAGCGGCCGAGCGGGGCGAGGTCGGCGTCGACGAGGCGGAGGCCGAGCTCCTCGTGCAGTTCGCGGATCAGCGTCTCCGCCGGCGTCTCACCGGCTTCCGGCTTGCCGCCCGGCTGCATGAACCGGGTCGTGCCGTGCTTGCGGACGACGAGCACGCGGCCGGCGGGGTCGACGATCACGGCGGCGCTGACCTGGATATCAGGCATGGGCGGCGAACACCTTCCCCGGATTGAGGATGCCGAGGGGATCGAAGACACGCGCGATCTGCCGCTGCAGCTGCCACTGATCGTCGCCGAGTTCGTCGGCGAGCCAGCGGCTCTTGAGCGTGCCGATGCCGTGCTCGCCCGTCAGGGTGCCTCCCAGGGCGATGGCGGCACGGAACAGCTCGTCCGCAGCCGCCCAGATGTGCGCGGGAGTCTCCGACCCCTCGAAGATGAAGTTCGGGTGCAGATTGCCGTCGCCGGCGTGCGCGACGGTGGGGATCGTGATCCCGTACGCCTGCTCGATGCGGGCGATCTCGTCGAACATCGCGGGCATCGCGCTCCGGGGCACGGAGACGTCTTCGATGAGGGTCGTGCCGAGCGACGCCATCGCGGCGTGCATAGAACGGCGGATCGCCAGCAGTCGCTCGCCCTCCTCGCGGTCGGACGACACCTGCACCGCGCCGTCGTGGGCCGCGAGGACGTCGGCGATCACCGCGGCCTCGGCGGCCGCGGCCGGTCCGTCGGTCTGGATGGTCAGCTGAGCGCTGCCCTCGCCGGGGGAGGGCAGGTCGAGCAGCGCGGCGACGGCGGCGAGGCTCGCGGCATCCATCAGCTCCATGATCGCGGGCTGGACTCCGGATGCCGTCACGGCGGCGGAGGCGGCAGCCGCACGGCGCACGTCGGGGAAGACGGCGGCGATCGTGCACGTCGTCCCGGCGACGAGGCGGCGCAGCTTCAGCGTGGCGCCGACGACCACGCCCAGCGTGCCCTCGGACCCGATGACGAGGGAGGTCAGGTCGAGGCCGGTGACCCCCTTCACGCTCCGGTGGCCGAGGTGCAGGAGGCGACCGTCGGCGAGCACGAGGTCGACGCCGAGCACGGCATCGCGCACGACGCCGTACTTCGCGCACAACAGGCCACCCGCACCCGTGGCGATGTTGCCGCCGACCGTCGAGATCGCACGGCTCGCGGGGTCGGGCGCCCACCAGAGGCCGTGCTCGGCGAGGGTGGCGTTGAGGTCGGCGTTGAGGATGCCCGGCTCGACGACCGCGAGCAGGTCGTCTGCGCGCACCTCACGGATCGCGGTCATGCGGCGTGTGGAGAGGACGATCTCGCCGTCGCCGGCGTTCGCCGCCCCGGCGAGTCCGGTGCCTGCTCCTCGTACGACCACCGGGGTGCGCGTCTCGGAGGCGATGCGCATGACGGCCTGCACGTGTTCCACGGTCTCCGCGTGCACCACGGCGATCGGTCGCCCCGTCGCCGCGTGGCCGGAGCTGTCGGCCCTGGCCTGTTCGAGCGACGCGCTGTGGGTGTCGACGAGGTCGCCGAGCGCGTCGACGAGCAGGTCGAGGGTCGTGGTGCGGGACGCCGTCGTCATGGGCGCACCCTCACGCCCGAGGCGCGGGCTCGACTGCGCGGATGCCGGAGGCGCGGGTCGTCATGCGATGCGCCGCCGGCCGCTCACGACCCCGGCGCCCACGGCGACGAGCGCGAACGCCAGGCCGATGACGGGCTGATCCATGAGCCACCAGGCGATCGTGACGCTGACGTAGATGAGGAGCTCGACGGCCGCCCGGAGAAAGGGATGCAGCCGGAGCACGGCCCGCGGCGAGAGGAACAGAGCCCACACGAGGATGACGAGAACCGGTGCTCCGATGCCGAGGACGATGTTCCAGGGCAGCGGCCAGGTGGCGAAGCCCCAGAGGGCGAGCGTCGCGACGGAGATCACCAGGACGATCGAGCGGATCACGTCGAGCGCGGTGATGGTCGGGCGGTTCACGCCGGGTACGGCGGAGGGTTCCTCGGGCATGATCCCAGTCTAATTCTCCGGGGCTGAGCCGATTCGCCTCCGAGGCCTCCCGCCGTCGTGCCGGCGCGGCTCAGGGGAGGGGGAGCAGGGAGTCCGCTGTCTCGTCGACGAGGAGCTCCTGGACGGAAGCCTCGACGACGGTCGTCTCGGTCTCGGTCTCGATCGGTGCCGGCTCGGCGGGCGCCGGCTCGGCGGGCGCGGGCTCGGCGGGTGCCTGATCCTGCTGCGTCGGCGCCTGTTCTGCCGGCGCCTGTTCTGCCGGTGCCTGTTCTGCCGGTGCCTGCGCCGGTTCGACGACTGCGGTCGGCGTCGTCGCGGCATCCGTCGGCGGCGCGGCGTCCGCCGGCACCTCGGTGTCGGCGGGGACGTCGGCGGGAAGCCCGCAGGCGGGCGCGAGGAGCACGGCATCCAGGGTCACGCCCAGGCCCGCGAGCGTCGTCGTGCTGGGCAGAACGGGCCCGTCGAGGGTGACGTAGTGCACCTCGACGGTGGAGCCCAGGATGATCTGGGTGAGAGTCGGTCGCAGGCTGATCGTCCCGGCTCCGGACGCTCCGAGCTGCGTGCCGTCGGCACCGCCGGTCTGTCCTCCGAGGAGCGCGTCCACCTCGGTGCCGGCCGTGCCGAGCACGCCGACGGAGACGTGGGTGACGAGGCGGTCGTCGAGGCAGATGCCCGCCGCGCCGAACTCCAGTGGTGCCGTGGGAACGACGGGGGTCTCGGGCTCCTCCGTACCGGGCTCTTCGGTGCCGGGCTCTTCGGTGCCCGGTTCTTCGGTGCCGGGCTCCTCGGTCCCCGGTTCTTCGGTTCCGGGCTCTTCCGTCCCCGGCTCTTCGGTGCCGGGCTCCTCCGTCCCCGGCTCTTCGGTGCCGGGGTCTCCGCTCCCGGGTTGCTCGGTCTCCGGCTCGTCGTTCCCGGGTTCGGTGACGGGCGGTGCGACCGGAACGACGGGCACGGCAGCGACGGGAGTCGTCGTGGGAGCCTGGTCCTCGGCGGGTTCGGGCGTCTCCGGGGTCTCGACCGGGGGGACGACGGGCTCGGGCGCAGGGGCTTCGACCACGACGGGCTCGTCGGCGGCCATGGCTTCGTCGGGGCCGACATCGGCGCTGATCGACGACGAGTCGCTGTCGCCCGCGCTCGGCAACGACGCGGCCGGGTTCGCGCCGACGAGCCCGGGAACGATGGTCGCGGCGGTCACGACACCGGCGACGATGAGGGCGGCCGAGCCCGCACCGACCAGGGCGCCCACTCCGCTGAGCACGCCGCCGCCGGCAGCGCCTGCACCACCTGTGCCCCCTGCTCCGGTGCCTGCGCCCGCTCCGGCGCCGCCCGCTCCCGCGGAGCCGCCGGCCACCACGGCGCCGCTGCCGACGACGACGGCGCCCTCGGTCACAGCCGACGGCATCGCGGCCAGCGCGACGATCGGCGCTCCGCCGCCCTGCAGGGTGGCCAGGTAACCGGTCGCGCCAGTGACGCCGAGCACGAGCGGAAGGAGCACGAGGGCGAGGCGCGTCGAGACGTCCTTGGCCTCCGCGGCGACGATCATGCAGCGCGCGCAGTCCTCGAGGTGTCCCTCGAGCCGCTTCTTGTCACGCACACCGAGGTTGCCTCGCGAATACGCGCCGAGGTGCTCGATGGTCCACTGGCAGTCGGAGCCCGGCTCCGCGCTGCGCAGATGCGCCTGGATCCATGCCTCGCGCAGACCCTCGCGGGCGCGGAACGCCAGCTGCGAGACAGCGCCCGCCTTCATACCGAGCAGGGGGCCGGCCTCGGCGGGCTTCATCTGCTCGATCTCGGTGTACCAGAGCACCTCCTGCCACCTCGAGGGGAGGCTGCGGAAGGCCTGAGCGGTGAGGCTGCGGTCGAGGGCCTCGTTGGTGGCCTGCTCGGTGCTGTCGGGGTCGGCGACGGTGTCGAGCTCGTCGATCGCCGATTCGCGGCGCGAGCGCCCCCAGGCGGCTGCGGTGTTGCGGATGCTGGTGAACAGGTACGCGCGGAACGATCCGTTGGGGCCGCCGCCCTTGATGATCGCCTGGTAGATGCGCGTGTACGACTCCTGGACGAGGTCGTCGGGGTCGATGGACGAGGTGATCGATCGGGCGACGGACATGCCGGACGGGTAGTGGCGTCTCCAGAGTTCGCCGAAGGCGGCGGCGTCACCCGACCGGGTGCGCAGCACGAGGTCGGCGTCGGCGATGGTCTCGTCGTTCGAGGCCCTCTGGTTCGCGGTGGTGTCCTGGCTCACTGTCATCCATCTGTCATGGAGCGCGGATGCGTCTCCACATGAAGAGACGCGTGAGACCGTCCTTCATCACGCGCCTCCCCCATTCTCCCTCCGATCTCCCAGGTTCGCCACCCCGGGATGGAACTCTCATCGACGGGGCGCGTGCAGGAAAAAGCCCGGTCAGAGAAGCTCCGCACAGGGCCGGGAAATAAATCCGAAGAAAATCTGAGAAGTCGCGTAATGAATCGACGGCGCCGTCGTCTCATCCCGTAGAGACAGCCATGGTCCTCCACCGGGGGCGGTAGGACCAGGCGCTGGTGCCGAGGGGCATGAGCACCGGTGAACGGCGGGTCGGGCGCCTCGGGGGAGGAGTTCCCGGCCCGCCGGCTCTGAGAGGGGAAGCGCGGGGGCCGCCGTTCTGGGGAGAGGCGGCCCTCCACCCTGAAGAAGACCGGAGAGCGCAGAGCTGCGCGTCGTCGCGCAGCGGGCTACGGGAGTTCGCCCACCCAGACGCGCGCGACGCGCAGCTCCGCATCCAGCAGCACGGCGTCACCGGCGTACCCGGAGGTGAGTGCGCCGATCCGGTCGCCGTATCCGACCGCGGACGCGGGGGTGCGGGTGAGGGCGCGCACTGCGACAGAGAGCGGGATGCCGGCCGCCACCGCGCGCTGCAGAGCGACGTCCTGCGTGAGCGTCGAACCGGCGATCGATCCGGTGTCGTCGGCGCGGGCGATGCCGTCCTGCACGGTCACGCTCACGGCGCCCAGGTCGTAGTGCCCGTCGGCGCTTCCCGCGGCTGCCATCGCGTCGGTGATGAGCGCCACGCGGTCGGGAGCCGAGTCGAAGAGCAGCTTCACGACGTGCGGGTCGAGGTGCACGTCGTCGGCGATCGCCTCGAGCACGACGCGGTGGTCGGCCGCCGCCGTCAGCACCGGCCCTGGCGCGCGGTGATGGATGCCGGGCATCGCGTTGAACGCGTGCGTGAGGATCGACGCCCCGGCGTCGAATGCTGCGCGGGCCATCCCGGCGTCGGCGTCGGTGTGGCCGACGGCCGCAGCCGCTCCCGACTCGACGATCAGCCGCACGGCATCCAGTCCTCCCGGCAGCTCGGGCGCGATCGTGACCTGGCGCACGGTGCCCGCGCCGGCGTCGAGCAGTCGGCTCACGTCGTCCGCCACCGGCGCCCGGAGCAGGCTCGGTTCGTGGGCGCCGTGGTGTCCCGGGTCGAGGAACGGCCCCTCCAGGTGCGAGCCGAGGATGTCGCGGTCGCTGCGCATGAGCTCCGCGATCTCGGCGACGCGGTGCGCGAGGTCGTCGAGCGGCGCCGTGACGAGCGACACCACGGCGCGGGTCGTGCCGTGCGCGCGATGCAGAGCACGAGCCGTGCGGATCGCGTCGATCCCGTCGTCGAAGGCCGCGCCGGCGCCGCCGTGCCCGTGGATGTCGACGAAACCGGGGGTCAGGACCGCTCCCTCCCCGGCAGTCTCCCGCGCGTCGACGATGCGATCAGCGGGATCCCACGTGCTGCCGGTGCCGGTCGCGACGACGAGGCCGTCCTCGATGCGCACCCAGGCATCGTCGGCGATGGTGCCGTTGTCCACCAGCCGCGCTCGGTGGATGACGAGCGACCCCGAGCCGGTCGGCTCCGCCGTCACTGCTCGACCCCGTCGATCTCGGGCGAGGCCCAGTCGATCTCGGGCGAGGCCCAGTCGATCTCGGGCGAGGCCCAGTCGATCTCGGGGGAGGCGTGGAAGTTCACGCCGCGGGCGCGCCAACCAGGCGCGAGCGAAGCGATGCGTCCGCGGAACGACTCCCAGTCGCGGCCTTCGCCCTCCTGCGGCGACCAAGCGACCTCTGCGAGCGCCGCCGCGCGGGGGAACACGAGCTGCTCGACGTCGGCGTAGGTGCGGGTGGTCTCGCTCCACAGCGGTGCCTCGATGCCGAGGATGGCGCTGTCGGGCACGTCGAGGACGGCCACCGGGTCCCATGAGTACGCGCGCTGCACGTCGACGACGGCGGCCCACGTGAGTCCGAGGGGGAAGTCGGGCGTGTACTTCATGTCGAGGTAGGCGGCATCAGCGGCGGACACGATCAGTGCACCGCCCCGTTCCACGAAGCGCGCCGCCTCGGCGGCGTGGGTCTCGGAGGGCGTCGTCATGCCCCAGTACTGACCGACGGTGCCCTCGGCGATGCCGGCGGCCGAGCCCATCTCGTGCCAGGCGACGGGGATCTTCCCCTCCTCGACCACGATGGCGGTGGCGCGCTCGGCGAAGAGATCGAAGTCGGCCTGCGGCGTGCCGAGCGACTCGTCGCCGCCGATGTGGATGTACGGGCCGGGCGTGAGCTCGACGAGCTCGCGGATGACGTCGCGCACGAACTCGTAGGTGCGCTCCTCATGGATCCGGACGCTCGAGTGGCCGACGCCCCAGCCGAGGTACGGCTCGCCCTTCACGGGGAGCGGCTGGCCGAGTTCCTTCGCCTGCGACACGAGGGCGTCGTTGAGCACGGGCTCCTCCACGAGATCGGGATAGGCGACGCCGATCGCGTGCGTGTGCCCGGGGAGATCGATCTCGGGGATGACGATCATGTGCCGCGCGGCCGCGTACGCCACGATCTCGCGGTACTCGTCCTTCGTGTAGAAACCGCCGCGGTCGCCGTCGGCGGCAGACGCCGACGACAGCTCGGTGAGCTTCGGCCACGAGTCGATCTGGATGCGCCACCCCTGGTCGTCGCTGAGATGCAGGTGCAGGTGGTTGTACTTCAGAGCGCTCGTCTCGTCGATGAAGCGCTTGACCTCGGCGACGTCGAAGAAGTGGCGGGTCACGTCGAGCATGACTCCGCGGCGGGGGAACCGCGGAGCGTCGACGATCTCGACGCGGGGAAGGCTCCAGACGCCGCTCTCCTCGGTCAGCAGCTGCACGAGCGTCTGCACGCCGTAGAACAGTCCGGCCTCGTCGCCGCCGACGATCTGCAGGTTCTCCCCGATCGAGAGGCGGTATCCCTCCGTCGGAGCGGCGCCGGACTCCACGCGCAGGGTGATCGCGCCGGGCTCGGCGACGTCGGTCGTGGTGAGACGGATGCCGGTGCGGTGCGCCACGGCATCCATCAGCTGGATCGCCGCGGGGGAGTCGCCGATGACTCGCATGCTCTCGGTGACCGGCATCCGACCCTCGCCGACGATGGCGGAGGCGGGGAGGGGGACGAGGGGGAGGGGAAGGACCATGAACAAAACCTACCGTGCGGACACGCCGCCACGACAGAGGCGATCCGGTATGCTCGAACCGTCGCGACTGGCGTCTGGGTGGACTACCACCGGGGAGCGACTGACCACGGACTTCGACCGCGCGCCTGGGCCGATAGGAACACCCTTCGATTCCGTTGTCAGAGGAGCATGTCACCATGACCGACCGTTACTTCAACGCCCCGCTCGCCGAGGTCGACCCCGAGATCGCCGAGGTCCTCGACCGCGAGCTGAAGCGTCAGCAGACGTTCCTCGAGATGATCGCGTCCGAGAACTTCGTGCCCGTCTCGGTGCTGCAGTCGCAGGGCTCTGTCCTGACGAACAAGTACGCCGAGGGCTACCCCGGCCGCCGCTACTACGGCGGCTGCGAAGAGGTCGACGTCGCCGAGGAGCTCGCGATCCAGCGCGCGAAGGATCTCTTCGGCGCCGAGTTCGCGAACGTTCAGCCGCACTCCGGCGCGTCCGCCAACGCCGCCGTCCTGCACGCGATCGCCCGCCCGGGCGACACCCTGCTCGGCCTGTCGCTCGACCAGGGCGGCCACCTCACTCACGGCATGAAGATCAACTTCTCCGGCCGTCTGTACGACATCGTCGCCTACGGCGTGAACCCCGAGACCTCCGTCATCGACATGGACGAGGTGCGCCGCCTTGCCCTCGAGCACAAGCCCAAGGTCATCATCGCCGGCTGGTCGGCGTACCCCCGCACCCTCGACTTCGAGGCGTTCCGCGCGATCGCCGACGAGGTCGGCGCGCTGCTCTGGGTCGATATGGCGCACTTCGCCGGGCTCGTCGCCGCCGGCCTGCACCCGAACCCCGTGCCGCACGCGCACGTCGTGTCGTCGACCGTGCACAAGACGATCGGCGGACCGCGCTCGGGCTTCATCCTCACCAACGACGCCGACATCGCCAAGAAGATCAACACGGCCGTCTTCCCCGGTCAGCAGGGCGGCCCGCTCATGCACGTGATCGCCGCGAAGGCGACCGCGTTCAAGCTCGCCGCGACGCCCGAGTTCGCGGAGCGTCAGCAGCGCGTCCTGCGCGGCGCCTCGATCATCGCCGAGCGCCTGTCGCAGCAGGACGTGAAGGATGCCGGCATCGGCGTGCGCTCGGGCGGCACCGACGTGCACCTCGTGCTGGTCGACCTGCGCGACGCCGAGCTCGACGGCAAGCAGGCCGAGGACCTGCTGCACGAGATCCACATCACCGTGAACCGCAACGCGGTGCCGAACGACCCCCGTCCGCCGATGGTGACGTCGGGTCTTCGGATCGGCACGCCCGCCCTCGCGACGCGCGGGTTCGGCGACGCCGAGTTCACCGAGGTCGCCGACGTGATCGCGCTGGCGCTCATTCCCGGTGCCGACATCGAGGCGCTCCGCGCACGGGTCGATGCGCTCGCCGCGGCCTTCCCGCTGTACCCGGACCTGCAGCAGTGACTGCTCGCGTTCTCGACGGCAAGGCGGCGTCCGCCGCGATCAAGGCCGAGCTGACCGAACGGGTCGCTGCGCTGAAGGAGAAGGGGATCGTCCCCGGCATCGCAACGGTGCTGGTCGGCGCCGACCCGGCATCCCAGCTCTACGTCGGTATGAAGCACCGGCAGTCCGAGGCGATCGGCATGAACTCGATCCAGCGCGAGCTGCCGGCCGATGCCACGCAGGCCGACGTCGAGGCGCTGATCGACGAGCTCAACGCCGACGACAGCTGCCACGGCTACATCGTGCAGCTGCCGCTGCCGAAGCACATCGACACCGACGCGATCCTCGAGCGGATCGACCCGGCGAAGGATGCCGACGGCCTGCACCCGACCAACCTCGGTCGTCTCGTGCTCAACGTGAACAGCCCGATCCACACCCCGCTGCCGTGCACGCCGCGCGGAGTGATCGAGCTGCTGCTGCGCAACGACTACGACCTGAAGGGCAAGCACGTGGTCGTCGTCGGCCGCGGCGTGACGATCGGTCGCTCGATCGGGCTGCTGCTGACGCGCCGCGACCTGAACGCCACCGTCACGCTGACGCACACGGGCACGGTCGACATGCCGCGCTACCTGCGCGAGGCCGACGTGATCGTGGCAGCCGCCGGGGTGAAGCACCTCATCCGCGCCGAGGACGTCAAGCCCGGCGCCGCGGTGCTCGATGTGGGAGTGACGCGCGAGACCGACCCCGAGACGGGCAAGAACCTCGTCTTCGGTGACGTGCACCCCGACGTGGCCGAGGTCGCGGGCTGGGTGTCGCCGAACCCGGGCGGCGTGGGGCCGATGACGGTCGCGCTGCTCATGACGAACGTGGTGGAGGCCGCGGAGCGGCTGGTCTGACGCGCGCTACGGTCGCAGAAGCGTCTCGGCGTCGCAGGGATTCTGCGGATTCCTGCGACGCCGCCGCATTTCTGCGACGCGCAGGTCAGTGGTCGGAGGCCCTGCCCGAGATCTTCGACCGCACCACGTCATACAGGTCGCCCGTCTTCGCGCGGAGCCGGTCGTCGACGAGGTCGTAGACCACCCAGCCGAGCAGCAGGAGCAGCGGCGGGAGCACGTAGCTCCAGAACCCGTGCGCCCGCACCCCGCTGAACCAGACGACCGCGACCCAGACGATGAGCTCGACGAGATAGACGAGCACGTACTGCACGACCTTCTCGCCCGCCCTCGTACGGTCGGCCGCAGACCTCGCCGCCATCCCCCGGAGCACGCGCGTCAGGAGCGGCTTGAGGAAGAGGGCCGCGAGGGTCAGGATGACCGACGCCCACAGGGCGTTGACGCCGACGGACACGCCGGGCGACAGCCAGCCGATCAGCAGCAGGACGACGACGTCGAACACATAGAGCGCGGCGAACCGGACGATTCCGTTCTTCATGCGCCCAGACTCGCACATCGGCAGCAAGACCGGCGGCGGGTCGCGGCTCAGGATGCCGGAAAGGCCCGTTCGACAGCCGTGACGACCTCGTCGTAGACGGCATCCCAATCCACCGCGACCGGCGTGACGGCGGCGAGTTCGAGGCTCACGGCTCCGTGCACCTGCGCCCAGACCGTCAGTGCGGCTGCGGTCACCCTGTCTGCGGGAACGCGATCAGCGAGCGTGCGGATGAGCGGTGCCATCGCGGCTCCGGTCTTCTCGTCGTCGGGCCGACAGTCGATGAGCGTCGTGATGGACCCGTTGAACATCAGCCGGTAGAGGGCCGGGTTCTTCGTCGCCCAGTCGCGATAGGCGAGACCGAGCGTGCGCAGCCCGTCTGCCTCGACAGCAGCCTGGGAGTCGCCGAACGACGCGAAGCCGTTCTCGATGACGGCGACGAGCATCTCGTTCTTCCCGCCGAACAGGGCGTACACGGCCGACGTCGACGTGCCGGCGGTCTGGGCTATCTCACGGAGGCTGACCCGCTCCGGGCCCTTCTCATCGACCATGGCGGCGGTCGCCGCAAGAAGGCGCTCTCGCAGAGCATCGTCGTAGAGCGGGGGCCTTGCCATGGGAGCGAGCATACCGTAACGTCGTTTTGTAACAGCGTTACAGTAAGCGAAACGTCGACGAAAGGTGGCCGTTCGTGGCTCAGCAGGTCTTCCCCGGTCGGTTCACGGCATCCCTCGACCGCCCGGACATCACGGTGTTCTTGATCGGGATGCGCGCCAACAGATGGTGGCAGGTCGGGCGGGTGATGTGGACGGCGAGCAGGATGCCGCCGATGTTGCAGCACCTCATGACGCACCCCGAGGCGGGCATGCTCGGCATGCAGAACTGGTTCGGCAGGACGACGCTGCTGCTCACGTACTGGGAGAGCCCCGAGCATCTGCAGCGCTTCGCGGCCGATCGCGACGCGCCGCACCTGCAGCCCTGGCGTGACTTCATGCGCACGCTGCAGGGCACGGGCAGCGTGGGGGTATGGCACGAGACGTATCAGGTGCCGACGAAGGATCTGGAAGCCGTGTACGTCGACATGCCGGAGTTCGGTCTCGCAGCCGCCACCCGACATGTGCCGATCGGCGATGGCATGAAGACGGCCCGCCAGCGTCTGGGACGTTGACGGGCCGACGAGTCTCTCTCAGCTCTGGGGCTGCAGGCTGCTCTCGATGTTCGTGATGCGAGCCTGGTCGTCGAAGCGGAACGTCGCCGACCCGCTGGAGTCGGTCACGGTCGCGCCCGAGAACGACTCGTCGCTCCAGCTGAGGTTCCAGCCGGCGAGGCGCGCGGCATCCCACACGGAGGTGCGTGCGTCGGGAAGAGTGAGACCGGAGAGGATGCGGGGGAGCGCGATCGCGGCGGACGCGACCGTGAGCGGGGCGATCGGGGCGTCGAGGAGGAACACGGCCGAGGTCCCGCCGCCCACCGGCGCGATGTAGTAGGGCGAGCGGCCGGTCAGCTCGACGGCGACCGCGCCGACGGTGTGGCCTGCCGAGGCGATCCACTCGTCGCCGCCGGCGTCGGCGGGGAAGGGGAGCTCGGCGTCGCTGAGCGCGGGGATGCCGTGCTCGGTGCCGTAGTCCCGCAGCTGGGCCGCGATCCCCGCGGCATCGCCCTGCGGGTGCGCCCATGCCCACAGCAGCGAGCGGGGACCGGGGGCGATCGTGGCGATGAGGTGCACACGGGCGACGAGCTGACGCGCGGCGTCGGCGTTCGACGTGAAGGTGATCGTGCCGGCGGCCATGTCGGCATCCCAGCGATTGTCGCCGAGCTTCTCGAGCTCCTGCGCCAGGGCGTCCTGACGCAGGGCGGTGAACAGTGCGGCACGGTCGGCGAGGGGCTGGAGCGCGGCGAAGGTCATGCTCACAGTCTCACCCGGATTGCTATGAATCCGCCAACCCGCTGGGTCATTGCCCGAGCGCCGCGGCGGGCCGTCCCATGCGCCAGACGCTGGGGACGGCGAGAGCCAGCACAGCGATCACGGCGTACACGGCACCCGACCAGATGAGCACGGTCACGACGTCGCTGTGCGTGACGAGCCAGCCGTAGACGAGGGTGCCGACCGGCAGCACCACGTAGCTGCCGAGCATGTCGTAGCTGTAGACGCGCGAGAGCTTGTCGCCCGGCACGTTCTCCATCATGGCGACGTTCCATCCGGTGCTGAAGACCTCGGCGCCCGCTCCCGCGAGGAACGCGGCGATCGCGAGGAGCACTACGGCGGGGTGAGCGCCGAGCACCGTGAGCGGGATGGCGAACGTCGCCATGCCGATCATGCCGTAGCGCAGCGGGCGCTTCAGCGGGAACCACATCAGCACGAGCGTCATGAGCAGGATGCCGAGGCCCTCGGCGCTCACGACCCACCCCCATCCGGCGACGCCGAGCCGATCGTCGTTCTTCGCGATGTACGGGCCGACGACGCCCCAGGCGCCGATGTGGATGGCGTTCATGATCATGAACGCCACCACGATCGTCCACAACCAGGTGCGGCTCGAGAACTCCTGCCAGCCGACGCGCAGATCGTGGAAGAGGGAGGTGCCGCCCCCGTGCACGGGGGGAGGGAGTCGCACCATCGCGAGGATCGGGATGGCGAGCGCCCAGGCGACAGCCTGCGAGACCATGACCCAGGCGGGACCCGCGGTCGCGACGACGATGCCGGCGATGATGGGGCCGCCGATCGTCGTCGCCGACCGTACGAACGACAGCATCGCATTGGCCTGCTGTAGGTGCTCGGGCGTGGTCAGCTGCGGGATGATGCCCTGCATCGCCGGGAGCACGAAGGCGGTCGATGCGCCGTTCAGCACCGAGAGCAGCGCGAGCAGCGGGATGGTCGCGGTACCGCTGAAGAGCAGTGCGGCCATCGTGCCGATGCTGACGATGTCGATCACGTAGCAGGATTGGATGATGAGCGCCCGCGGCAGACGGTCGGCCACGACGCCGCCGAACAGCAGGAAGACGATGTTGCTGAGCGTGAACGCGGCGAGCACGAGAGACAGCGACTGCGGGTCGTTGTCGATCTCGAGAACCGCGAACGCGAGTGCGATGGACGACATGGATCCCGTGATCATCGTGATCGCGCGGGCGAGGAAGAACCAGCGGAACCCGCGGTCCTGCATCGCGGCGAGAGCGCGGATCATCGCGCGGGCTCACTCGTGTGCATCACTCCATCCTGGCACCGGCCGGCCGACTTCGAATCGCGCGAATGGCGACTGCACACCTGCCGAAAGTGCCATTCGCGCGATTCGAAAGGGACTGATCAGTAGCTCGCGCGGTCGGCCGCGTCGGATGCCGGGATGAACCGGGCCGCGAGGGCCTCGGACGCCCGGGCGAGGAGCGCGACGTCCGCGCCGACCGCCACGAAGTCGGCACCTCCGGCGATGTACGCATCAGCGGCGGTCGGATCGAACGCGTTCACGCCGACCGGCTTTCCCGCCGCCCGCACGGCCGCGAATACGCTCTCGACGGCGGCGAGCACGTCGGGATGCGTCTGCTGACCCAGCAGCCCCATCGACGCCGAGAGATCGGAGGGGCCGACGAAGACGGCATCCACTCCGTCGACGGCTGCGATCTCGGATGCCGCGGCGACGCCCGCCGCGGTCTCGATTTGCACCGTGAGCGAGGTGTGCCGAGCGGAGTCGCGGAGGTAGCCGTCTACCCGGTTCCACCGGGCGCTACGGGCGAGGGCGCTGCCGACGCCGCGGACGCCCTCCGGCGGGTAGCGGGTGGCGGCGACCGCGGCGCGGGCCTCCTCGGCCGAGGAGACCATCGGGACGATGATGTTCTGCGCCCCGAGATCCAGCACCTGCTTGATCGACACGGGGTCGTTCGACGGCACCCGCACGACGGGTGTGATCGGATACGCCGCGACGACCTGCAGCTGCACGAGAGTCGACTCGAGGGTGTTGGCGGAGTGCTCCATGTCGATGAGCAGCCAGTCCAGGCCCGACCCCGCGGCGACCTCGGTCACCAGCGGACTTCCCGAGCAGGCCCACATCCCGATGAGGGGGCGAGCGGATACCGCGAGGGCCTCGCGGAACGACGGGTCTAGACGAAGCGGCATGTGATGGTTCCCATCGGTCCGTAGTCGCACAGCACCTCGTCGCCGCGCGACACCCACATCGGGCGCGTGAACGATCCTGCCAGGATGATCTCGCCCGCTTCGAGGCGCGCGCCGTGCTGGTGGAACTTGTTCGCGAGCCAGGCCACGCCCGTCGCCGGATGACCGAGCACTCCCGCGGCGACCCCGGTCTCCTCGATGTCGCCGTTCCGCGAGAGCACGCCCGGAACCCAGCGCAGATCGATCTCGTCGGGTCGCTTGTGCACGTCGCCCAGCACCATCGCGCCGTATGCCGCGTTGTCGCTGATCGTGTCGACGATGGTGCGCCCCTCGAGCTCGATGTGGGAGTTCAGCACCTCGAGCGCAGGGACGGCGTAGTCGATCGCCGCGAGCGCGTCGACGAGCGTGCAGTCGGGGCCTTCGAGAGGCCGGGCGAGCACGAAGGCCAGCTCGACCTCGATGCGCACGTTCGAGAAGTGCTCGGTCGGGATCTCGGCCCCTGACTCGTACACGGTGTCGTCGAACATGACGCCGTAGTCGGGCTCGGTGATGCCGGTCGCCTGCTGCATCGCCTTCGACGTCAGGCCGATCTTGCGGCCGACCAGACGGCGACCCGCCGCGATCTGCGCATCGCGCCAGACGCCCTGGATGGCGTACGAGTCCTCGACCGTCGCCTCCGGGTAGCGGGCCGTGATGCGCGGGATGACGCCGTGGGTGCGGTCGGCTTCCGCGAGCTCGGCGGCGATCCGTGCGATGTCGTCGTGAGAGAGCATCCGTTTCCCCTTACAGCTGGTTGCCGAGCTTCTTCTCGCCCTCGTCGGCGCGCGTGTACGAGAACCCGTCGGCGCCGATCGTCACGGCCATCTCGGAGCTGTCGGTGCGCGCGACGACCGGCTGCGGGTTGCCGTCGAGGTCGAGCACGAGCGAGGCGTCGGTGTACCAGGAGGGCACGACGGGGTTGCCCCACCAGTCGCGGCGCTGGTTGTCGTGAACGTCCCACGTGATGACGGGGTTGTCGGGGTCGCCCGTGTAGTAGTCCTGGGTGTAGACCTCGACGCGGTGCCCGTCGGGGTCGCGCAGGTACAGGTAGAACGCGTTGCTCACGCCGTGGCGGCCGGGCCCGCGCTCGATCGCGTCGGAACGCCGCAGTGCACCGAGCTTGTCGCAGATCGCGAGGATGTTGTGCTTCTCGTGGGTCGCGAAGCAGACGTGGTGCATGCGGGGTCCGTCGCCGCCGGTCATGGCGGTGTCGTGCACCGTCGGCTTGCGCCGCATCCAGGCGGCGTACACCGTGCCCTCGTCATCCTGGATGTCCTCTGTGACGCGGAAGCCGAGATCCTGCATGAACTTCACCGCGCGCGGCACGTCGGGCGTGACCTGGTTGAAGTGGTCGAGGCGTACGAGCTCGCCGGGGATGTGCAGGTCGTACCGCCACGACATCCGCTCGACATGGTCGCTCTGGTGGAAGAACTCGATCGGGAAGCCGAGCGGGTCGACCACGCGCACCGAGTCTCCGACGCCCTTCACGAAGCCCTGCGGGTTGCGGCGCACGTCGCAGCCCAGCTCCCTGTAGAACGCGACGGCGAGGTCGAGGTCTTCGGGCGTGCGCACGCGGTACGAGAACGCGGCCACCGCGGCGACCGGCCCCTTGCGCAGGACGAGGTTGTGGTGGATGAACTCCTCGGTGGAGCGCAGGTAGATGGCCTCGTCATCCTCCTCCGTGACGTACAGGCCCAGCACGTCGACGTAGAACACGCGCGACGCGGCGAGGTCGGTGACGACGAGCTCCATGTACGCGCAGCGCAGCACGTCGGGCGGGGTGCTCCGGGGTGTGGCGATCGGGTTCTCCGTGCGGATCGGCGCCTCCTGGCTCACGTAGTAGCCGGCGGAGGTGAGGGTCATCTCGTGGCGGTCGGTCATGTCAGCGTCCTTGCTGTCTCGTATCTGCGTCAGTTCTTGCCGAAGGTGGGGTTGTGGGCCCCGCCGAGCGTGATGTGCACGCTCTGCTGGTCGGTGTAGAAGTCGATCGAGCGGTAGCCGCCCTCGTGCCCCAGCCCCGACGCCTTCACACCGCCGAATGGGGTGCGCAGGTCGCGCACGTTGTTGCTGTTCAGCCACACCATTCCGGCCTCGACGGACTGCGCGAAGTTGTGCGCGCGCTTGAGGTCGTTGGTCCAGATGTACGCCGCGAGACCGTACTTCGTGTTGTTCGCGAGGGCGAGCGCTTCCTCGTCGGAGTCGAACGGCGTGATCGCGACGACCGGGCCGAAGATCTCCTCCTGGAAGATGCGTGCGTCGGGGGAGACGTCGGCGAAGACGGTCGGCGCGACGAAGTTCCCCTCGTCGAATCCCTCTGGGCGGCCGCCGCCGGCGACGAGGCGGGCCTCGCTCTTGCCGATCTCGACGTAGCTCATGACCTTGTCGTAGTGCTCGGGGTGCACGAGCGCGCCGACCTCGGTGGCGGGGTCGTGCGGGTACCCGACCTTCACGCGCTTCGCCTGCGCGGCGTAGCGCTCGACGAACTCGTCGTAGATCGACCGCTCGACGATGATGCGGGACCCGGCGGTGCAGCGCTCGCCGTTGAGTGAGAAGACGCCGAAGATGGTGGCGTCGACGGCGGCCTCGAGGTCGGCGTCGGCGAACACGACCGCGGGTGACTTGCCGCCCAGTTCCATCGACAGCCCCTTCAGGTACGGCGCTGCGTTGCCGAAGATGATCTGTCCCGTGCGGCTCTCGCCGGTGAACGAGATGAGCGGGACGTCCGGATGCTTCACGAGCGCGTCGCCGGCATCCTCGCCGAGTCCGTTGACGAGGTTGAACACGCCCTGCGGGAGCCCTGCCTCCTCGAAGATGCCCGCCCAGAGCGACGCCGAGAGCGGCGTGAACTCGGCGGGCTTGAGCACGACGGTGTTGCCGGTGGCGAGCGCCGGGCCCAGCTTCCACGACTCGAGCATGAAGGGCGTGTTCCACGGCGTGATGAGCCCCGCGACGCCGATCGGCTTGCGGTTGACGTAGTTCATCTGCTTGCCGGGCACCTTGAAGGCGTCGTCGGACTGCGCGACGATCAGGTCGGCGAAGAAGCGGAAGTTCTCGGCGGCGCGACGGGCCTGGCCGAGGGCCTGCGTGGTGGGAAGACCCGAGTCGTACGACTCGAGCTCGGCGAGCCGTGCGTCGCGCGACTCGACGATGTCGGCGATGCGGTGCAGCACGCGCGAGCGCTCGCGCGGCAGCATCCGCGGCCACGGGCCATCTTGGAACGCGCGCGTCGCCGCGGCGACCGCGAGGTCGATGTCGGCCTTCTTGCCGGCAGATGCCGTCGTGTACGCCCGGTTCGTGACGGGGTCGAGCACGTCGAACGTGTCGCCGTCGACCGAGTCGACGAAGGCGCCGTCGATGTAGTGCTGGATGTGGTCGGGCAGGTCTGCGGGGATGCGGGAATCGGTCATGACTCGTCTCCAGAGGTGTCAAGGATGCCGGTGTGAGGCGTACGGGTGTGCAGCGCGTCGAGGAAGGCATCCCTCGTGCGCCAGCGGTGGTTGCGGGCCGCGAGTTCGATCTCCAGCGGATCGGCGCCGATGCGGATCAGCTCGACGATCTGCGTGTGCTCCTCGACGGAGTGGTGCGCACGACCGGGCACCGACGCGAACGTCGAGTCGCGGATGCCGGAGAGCCGCGACCATCCGCGATGCACGAGTTCGAGCAGGTGCGGATTGGGGCAGGGTTCGAACAGCACGGAGTGGAACTGCCGATTGAGCTCGGTGAACGCGTGCGCGTCGAAGTGCTCCAGCATCCGCGCCATGCGGTCGTTGATGCGCACCGCTTCATCCAGCGCGTCCTCGTCGAGCAGAGGAGCGGACAGGGCGGTGGCTGCGCCCTCGACGATGCCCAGCGTCTGCATCGTGTGCGCGTACTCGCTCTCGTCGACGAGCGTGACTCGCGCGCCGACGTTGCGTTCGAACGTGACGAGCCCTTCGGCCTCCAGGCGGCGGATCGCCTCGCGCACCGGCACGACGCTCATCTTCAGGTCTTCGGCGATCGAACCGAGCACGAGCCGGTACCCGGGGCTGAACATATGACCCGTGATGCGCGAGCGGATCCACTCGTACGCGACCTCGGACTTGCTCGTCGCTGTGGTGCTCATCGACGCGCCTCGTACCGAGCGCGCCACTCGGCGTTCATCGGGAACAGCCCGTCGACCGGGTGACCGGCGGCGACCTGCTCGGCGACCCAGGAGTCCTCGTCCTCCTGGGCGAGCGCCGCGTCGACGACCTCCCCGACGAGAGCGGGCGGGATGACGATCACGCCGTCGCCGTCGCCGACGATCACATCTCCCGGCTGCACGGTCGCTCCGCCGCACGCGATCGTGACGTCGACCTCCCATGGCACGTGCCGGCGGCCGAGGACGGAGGGGTGCCCGCCCTGGGAGAAGACGGGGAAGCCGAGTGCGGCCACGGCATCGAAGTCGCGGACGCCGCCGTCGGTGACCACGCCGGCCGCCCCGCGCACCTGGGCGCGGAGGGCCATGACGTCGCCGAGGGTACCGCTCGTCGCGTCGCCGCGCGCCTCGATCACGATTACCTCGCCCTCGTCGACCGCATCGAACGCCCGCTTCTGGGCGTTGTAGCCGCCACCGTGCGATGCGAACAGGTCTTCGCGGAACGGCACGAATCGGAGAGTCTTGGCGGTGCCGACGATCTTCGCGCCGGGGATGTTCGCGGTCAGGCCGTCGACGAAGCAGCCGTGGTGGCCGCGCTTGCGCAGCTGGGCCGAGAGGCCGGCGGTCGGAGCCGCGAGGAGCTTCTCCCGGAGTTCGGGGGAGAGGGTCTCGTGGCTCTCGCCGCGTTTCGTCTCGTCGCTGCGCTCCTCGCCCAACGACCGGTCGGTCGATACCGCGAGTCCGGCTGCCTCGGGCGACCCCCAGGCCTCGGTGCGCTGCAGATCGTCGACCGCCGGGAGCGACCCGAGCTCCGGGTCGAACGGCACGTCGCCCTGGACCACAGTGGTGACGAGGCGCCCGGAGGTGGGCGAGCCCTCGGCATCCGGCGCGTCCACCTCGATCTCGACCACGTCGCCCGGCACGATGACCGACGACCCGGCGGGCGTGCCGGTGAGGATGACGTCGCCGGTCTCCAGCGTGAAGTGCTGCGACAGGTCGGCGACGAGCTGCGTGAGCGGGAAGATCAGGCCTGCGGTGGTGTCGTCCTGACGCAGCTCTCCGTTGACCCAGGCGCGGATGCGCAGAGCCGCGGGGTCGACCGCGCGGGCGTCGATCAGCCCGGGTCCCATCGGGGTGTAGCCGTCGCCGCCCTTGGAGCGCACGTTCGAGCCCCTGTCGTTGGCGCGCAGGTCGTAGAGGCCGAGGTCGTTCGAGGCGGTCACCCAGGCGACGTGGTCCCACGCGTCGGCGAGTGACACGCGGCGCGCGGGCGCGCCGATCACGAGCGCGATCTCACCCTCGAAGGCGAGGAGCTCGGTGCCGACCGGGCGCTCGACCGTTCCGCCGGAGACGCCGATCGAGCTCGCGGGCTTGAAGAAGTACGAGGGGGATGCCGGGCGCCGGCCGCGCTGGTCGGCGCGGGACCCGTAGCTCAGATGGATCGCGATGATCTTGCCGGGGCGGGTTACAGGTGCCGTCACGGTGGGCGCCTCCTCGCGCTCTGTCAGACGCCGTGTTGCGTCGTATCCGAAATCGTATATCATCATGATCACCCCCGGCAACCATGCCCTCCCCGTTCAGTCGGATCGCGCGGATGCCGTGACAGAGCCGTCACCATCAAAGGAGATACCCATGAGCGGGCAGCCACAGGCGGGGTTCACCCCCACCGGCACCATCGCCTCCGCGACCGACCGGCGACGCGTCGTGTTCGCCACTGTCGTCGGCACCACCGTCGAGTGGTACGACTTCTTCATCTACGCCACCGCCGTCGGCCTCGTGTTCGGCCAGCTGTTCTTCGCGCCGCTCGGCGCGAACAGCGCGCTGATCGCGTTCGCGACGGTCGGGGTGAGCTTCCTGTTCCGTCCGCTCGGCGCCTTCCTCGCCGGCCACTACGGCGACAAGCTCGGACGCAAGACCGTGCTCATGTGGACCCTGATCCTCATGGGTGCGGCCACCGCCCTCATCGGCATCCTGCCCACCTACGAGGCGATCGGCATCACCGCCCCCGTGCTGCTGGTGCTGTTGCGCATCATCCAGGGCGTCTCCGCCGGCGGCGAGTGGGGCGGTGCGGTGCTCATGGCCGTCGAGCACGCCCCCAAGACCAAGCGCGGCATCTTCGGCGCCTCGCCGCAGATCGGGGTGCCGCTCGGTTTGCTGCTCGCCTCGGGAGTGATGGCCCTCATGACGGCGATCGCGCCGGGCGACCAGTTCCTCGCCTGGGGATGGCGCGTGCCGTTCCTGCTGAGCGTGGTGCTCATCCTCGTCGGCTACTACGTGCGCCGTCGCGTCGAGGAGAGCCCGGTGTTCGCCGAACTCGCCGAGCGCAAGGAGCGGGCGCGGATGCCGATCGTGCAGCTCTTCAAGAAGCACCTGCTGCTCGTGGTCATCGCCGCGTTCGTGTTCGCCGGGAACAACGCCGTGGGATACATGACCACGGGCGGGTACATCCAGGGATACGCCACGAACCCGGAGGGGCCGATCGGCCTCGAGCGCGGACCCGTGCTGTGGGCCGTCGCCGGCTCCGCCGTGACCTGGTTGCTGACCACGCTGCTCGCCGGCTGGATCTCGGACCGCATCGGCCGCCGCACGACCTACATCATCGGCTGGGTCATGCAGCTGGTCGCCGTGTTCACGCTGTTCCCGCTGGTCAACACGGGCGAGATCGGGCTCCTGTTCGCAGGGCTCGCGATCCTCACGATCGGCCTCGGATTCACGTACGGCCCGCAGGCGGCGCTGTACACGGAGCTGTTCCCCGCCAGCATCCGCTTCTCGGGCGTCTCGATCTCGTACGCGATCGGCGCGATCGCGGGTGGCGCGTTCGCCCCGACCATCGCGACCGCGATCGTACAGGCGACCGGATCGACGCAGGCCGTCACGTGGTATCTGGCCGGCATGACCGTGCTGGGCCTCGTCGCGACGCTGCTGCTGCGCGACCGCTCCGGCATCCCTCTCGGACCGGACCACGAGGAGGAGCAGTCGGTGAGTCCCGTGTACGGCCTGGCGAGGGTGTGACCCCGATGCAGTTCCACCACCACGGCTACGTGTCGGGGGACCCGCGGGTCCTCCCGGCGCAGGTCGCCGAGCACCCTGGTGACCTGCCCGATGAGATCGACGTCCTGATCGTCGGCTCCGGACCGGCGGGCATGCTGCTCGCCGCGCAGATGTCGCAGTACCCCGACGTGACCACCCGGATCATCGAGAAGCGCGACGGCCGCCTCGTGCTGGGGCAGGCCGACGGCATCCAACCGCGCAGCGTCGAGACCTTCCAGGCGTTCGGGTTCGCGGAGCGGATCATCGCCGAGGCCTACAACATCGGCTGGATGAACTTCTGGGGGCCGAACCCAGAGAAGCCCGAGGAGATCGTCCGCACGTCGCGCACGGCCGACTACGCGTACGACATCTGCGAGTTCCCGCACCTGATCGTGAATCAGGCGCGCGTGCTCGACTACTTCGCCGAGGCTGCAGCACACGGTCCGGCGCGCATCGCGCCGGACTACGGCGTGGAGTTCACGGGGCTCACCGTGCATGAGGAGGGCGCCTATCCGGTCGAGGTCAGCGTGCGCTACGCGGCCGGGGACCGTGCGGGGGAGGAGCGCACGATCCGCGCGAAGTACGTCGTCGGCTGCGACGGCGCGCGGAGCGGGGTGCGCCAGGCCATCGGCCGCACACACGTCGGGGCGAGTGCGGCGCACGCGTGGGGTGTCATGGACGTGCTCGTGAACACCGACTTCCCCGACTGGCGCACCAAGTGCGCGATCAACTCCGAGGCCGGCAACATCCTGCACATCCCTCGCGAGGGCGGCTACCTCAGCCGCATGTACATCGACCTCGGCGAGGTCGCCGCCGATGACGACCACCGCGTGCGGCAGACGCCCATCGAAGAGATCATCCGCAAGGCCAACGCGATCCTGCATCCGTACTCGATCGACGTGAAGGAGGTCGCCTGGCACAGCGTCTACGAGGTCGGGCACCGGGTGACCGACGGCTTCGACGATGTGATCGACGGGTCGGGTCGCACACCCCGGGTGTTCCTCACGGGAGATGCCTGCCACACGCACAGCGCCAAGGCCGGGCAGGGCATGAACGTGTCGATGCAGGACGGCTTCAACCTCGGCTGGAAGCTCGGATCGGTACTCACCGGGCTGGCGCCGGAGTCTCTGCTCTCGACGTACTCGGCCGAGCGGCGGCCGGTCGCGCAGCAGCTCATCGACTTCGACCGGGAGTGGTCGTCACTCATGGCGCGCAAGCCCTCGGAGATCACCGACCCCGGCGACCTCGCGACTTACTACCTCGCGACCGCCGAGTTCCCATCCGGCTTCATGACGCAGTACAGCGAGTCGATGATCACGGCCTCCGACGCATATCAGGCGCTCGCTGAGGGCTTCCCGATCGGCAAGCGCTTCAAGTCGGCCGAGGTCGTGCGCGTCGCCGACGGCAACGTCGTCCATCTCGGGCACCACGCGCGCGCCGACGGGCGGTGGCGTGTCTACGCGTTCGGCGACCGCGACGGGTCGGCGCTCGCCGCGTGGGCGGCCGCGGCCGCTCCCGTGTTCGCGCGCTACACCCCGTCGGATGCCGACGTCGACGCTGTGTTCGACGTGAAGGCCGTGTACCAGCAGCCCTACGAGGAGGTCGAGGTCACGACCGCGCCGGCGCTGTTTCAGCCCAAGACCGGTCCGCTCGGGCTCACCGACTGGGAGAAGGTCTATGCGACCGGACCCTCGAAGTGGACCGAGGTCGACATCTTCGAGGCTCGAGAGCTGTCGCGCGACGGGGTCGTCGTGGTCGTGCGGCCCGATCAGTACGTCGCCGCGGTGCTGTCGCTCGATGCGGTCGACGAGCTCGGTGCGTTCCTGGAGGGGATGCTGCTGCCGGCATCCTGAACTGCTCGCCCTTCCTGCCGGAGATCACGCGGCGGGTGCGCGGGCTCGCGTGGGCGCTTACACGTATTGCAGGAGATCACGCGGATTGCAGGAGATCACGCGGATTGCAGGAGATCACGCGGATTGCAGAGATCACACGTATCGCAGGAGCTCACACGTATTGCAGGAGATCACACGCAATGAAGGAGTTCTCCGGGATCCGGTCCTTCGTTGCGTGCGATCTCCGTCGGTACGGATCGGGATGCCAGTGCCATTCCGATATACCGGCTGAGTGGGGTGGGAACTCTGGTGCGATGTCGGTGACCCCGCGTACGGTGAGTCGCGTGTGGGCGCCGATGCCCGCCAGGAGGGTGACACCATGTCGTGGAAGATCGAGCTCATCTTCGTGCCGGTGAGTGATGTCGACCGTGCGAAAGAGTTCTATACGAAGATCGGGTTCAATCCCGACCACGATCAGACACCGACCGAGGGGCTGCGGTTCGTGCAGATGACCCCTCCCGGGTCGGCGTGCTCGATCGCGTTCGGCACCGGACTCGACATCCCGCTCGAGCCCGGCCAGCAGAACACGATCCAGGTCGTGGTTCCCAACGCCGAAGAGGCGAAGGCCCAGCTGACCGCCCAGGGCGTCGAGGCCAGGGGAGTGGAAGACCTCGGCTGGGGGCGGTTCGTCTGGTTCGACGACCCGGACGGCAACACGTGGACTCTGCAGGAGCTCCCGGACTACAGCGCACAGTCCTGACGGCCTCGCAGTCTGGTCTGCGTGCAGTCTGGACCTGTCTGCGGGTCTACGTCGTTCCGGGCCCTGTCAGGCGCGGCTCGTCATCGTTCCGCGAGGGCGAGCAGCGCTTCCGGGGCGCCGGAGGGGAACAGCACGCGGGTGCCGGAGGCGACGTCGGCGATCGGGATCCACCGCACCGGGCTGCCCTGGTCGAGGATCTCGAGCACGGCATCGAGCGGCACGGCATCCAGCGCGCTGCTCGTCAGGGCGAAGACGTGGGCGATCTCGTGTCCCGGTTCGCCCTTGTAGGTGAAGATATTCTCGAAGACGCCCAGCGATTCGGCGCTGTCGATCTCGACGCCGAGTTCTTCCATGAACTCGCGATGGAGCGCCTCGACGGCGGTCTCGCCGAACTCGATGCCCCCGCCTATCGCACGAAGGAAGTGGAGGTCGCGGGAGCCGTCGTATCCCTCGAGCGCGAGCACGTGGCCCTGCTTGACGGGGAGGCCGACGGCGATGTTGCGGATGGCAGGCATCCCGGCAGATTAGCGCAGCGACCGCACCTTCACCTTCTGGTTCACGTTCTGCGGTGGTCGGTCAGTTCTGCGGCCATTTGCGCTCGCCGTGGCCGCAGAAATCACCCGTGGCCGCAGAAGTTGCGGGGAAGACGGAGGTCGGGCTGGGGCCGGACTGTGGACAGAGGATGCCTGCCGACCGACGACAGTCAGCCCTACAACCGGGTCGCACCGCCCGACACCTCGATGCCGCCGGCGTCGGGGATCGTCACCGTGAGCAGGCTCGGTCGGCGCACGTGTGCGCCCTGATGGATCCGGATGCTGCGCTCCGGATAGCCCAGATCGCGGAGGTACGCGCCCACGGATGCCGCGGCGGAGCCGGTCGCCGGGTCCTCGGTGATGCGTCCGACGGGGAACAGGTTCCGCGCGTCGAAGTCGGTCGGCCCAGGGGCGTGCAGCACGGTCACCGTGCCGAGCCACCCCTGTTCGCGCATGAGTGCGGCCACTTCCGGTGGCGCGAACCGGAACTGGTCGAAGAGCTCCCGGTCGGCGATCGTCACGACGGGGTGCCAGTTGCCGGCGAAAGACTCCTTCGGCGGGAACCGCGGGTCGAGATCGTCGCGGGCGACTCCGAGTAGCGCGAGCAGCCGGTCGAGCACATCGTCGTCGAGGTCGCGCACCTGGGGCTCGACGCTGGTGAACGACACCGTGACCGCCCCGTCTTCACCCATGCTCGATCGTAGGGTCACCGGCCCGGCGTCCGTGTCGAAGATGACCTCGCCCACGCCGTCGCGCTCGGCGAGGGCGACGGCTGTGGCCACGGTCGCGTGTCCGCAGAACGGCACCTCTGCGGCGGGCGACCAGTAGCGCACCCGGTATCGCGGCGTCGGCGCATCGGCCGCCCGCGCGATGAGGAAGGCGGTCTCGGAGTATCCCACCTTGGCGGCGATGTCCTGCATCCGCTCGTCTGTCAGACCGGAGGCGTCGAGGACGACGCCGGCGGGGTTTCCTCCGTCGGGCGTGGCGGCGAAGGCGCTGTAGCGCAGCACCTCGGGGTGGGAGTCCATATCGCGAGCCTATCGAGGGGATCGGCGTCGTCCGGACCACGTGGGGGCCAGCGGTCGGACGGCTGCGCCGGCTCTTCCCGTCAGGAGTTCACGCGGATGATCTCCTGCTGGTACGGCGCGATCACGTCGCCCGAGATCCGCAGGTCGAGGAGGAGGAAGCGACGATCAGCCGGATCTTCGGCCGCCCAGGTGCGCAGGCGCTCCAGGTCGGCGAGGGTGCGCACGACGACGCCTTCCGCGCCGACTGCGGCACCGAACGCGGCGAAGTCGACCTCGGGGATGCGCATCGGCGCCTCGGCCAGGCCCTTGAGGCCGTACAGGTTCACCTCGGCACCGTAGGCGGCGTCGTTCCAGATCACGGCCATGCCTCGGCCGCCGGCTGCCCGCACGGCGGATTCGAGGTCGGCGATCGCCATGAGCCCTCCGCCGTCGCCCGAGGTGAGCACGATCGTCGAGTCGCGGCGGGCGAGCGCGGCGCCGACGACGCTGGGCCACCCCTGGCCGATCGACTGGAACGCCGTGCCCACCATCATCATGCGGTCGGGAGCCGCGACCGGCCAGTACATGTTCGCCCAGCCGATGAAGTGTCCGCCGTCTGAGACGACGACGCGGTCCTCCGGCAGCAGCTCGCCGATGCGCTTCGCGGCCGACCGCGGGTCGAGCCGGCCGTCGGGCGCGAGTTCGTCGCCTGTCTCGTACGCGCGCGCCGCCGTCACGTCGACGATTTCGCGCCACGCCCGTGCGGACCCGACTTCGGATGCCGCGGCCGACACGCCGTCCGGATCGTCCGAACCCCCGGAGTGTCGGTCGCCAGGTCCGAAGCTGTGCTCGAGATCGTTCGCGCGCAGTCGTGCGACGATCTCCTCTGCGGCGAGCCGGGCGTCGGCGCGCACGAAGCCGCCCACGTGCGGGTGCGTCGCCGTCGGTGCGGTGTCGATCTGGAACACCCGGGTACCGGGCGCGAACAGCTCGCCGAAGCGCATCGTGAACTGGTTGAGTGACGCGCCGAACACGACCGCGACATCGGCCGAGCGCACGAGTTCCATGGCTCCGTCCGCCCCGAAACCGCCCGTGACGCCGAGGTCGTACTCCGCGGCGGGGAAGACACCGCGGCCGAGCGCCGAGGAGGCGGTGAGCGCACCTGTCAGGTCCGCCAGGTCGCCCAGTGCCGCGCCCGCGTCGGCGAGCCACGCTCCGCGACCCGCGAGCAGGAACGGACGCTCGGCACTCCGAAGCGCGTCCGCGATCTCGTCGAGCATGCCGTCGGCGAACTCCCCGCGCGGGGCGAGTGGGGCGGGGATGCGGGGCTCCGGCGCTGCGGGGACGGGGCCGGCCTCCAGGGCCGCGACGTCGTAGGGGATCGCGAGCACGACGGGCACCCGATAGGTCAGAGCGTGCTCGATGGCGATGACGGTGGTGGCCGCGGCATCCGCTCGTCCGACTGTGTAGGTGCGGGCGCCGACCGCGGAGGCGAGGGCGATCTGATCGACATCCCACGGCCGGGGGCCCGAGGTCGGCTCGTCGCCGACGACGAGCACGAGAGGCACGTGCGCCTGCACGGCCTCGGCCAGCGCGGTGAGGGTGTTCGTGAACCCGGCGCCGTACGTGGACGTGCCGGCCGCGATTCGCCCTGAGGCGCGGAAGTGGGCATCGGCGGCGACCACGGCGCCCTGTTCGTGGCGGACGGCGGTGAAGACGGCATCCGTCTGAGTCTCGAGCGCATCGAGGAAGTAGGCGTTGCCGTTGCCCATGACGCCGAAGACGGCGTCGATGTGCTGGGCGAGGGTGAGGGCGACGTGCGCGGACACGGTGGGCATGCGAGGGCCTTTCGAGACAGTGACGGAGAGAGATGCGTTCCGTATGTGTCTCGCCGCCGCGTCGCTGCGAGGGGCTTCGTGCCTCTTTTTCAGGCACCGGCTCGGGGCCGGACTCCTCGATTCTAGTGCTGGCCAGGGGCGGTTGTCGTGGAGAATGAGTCGGTGACGGATGCTTCGATCGAGCGCGAGACGCTCACCTGGGACGGATTCGGTTCGGCGACGCGGGACCTCGCGCGGTCGATCCTCGACAGCGGTTTCGAGCCGGAGGTCGTGGTGGCGATCGCCCGCGGTGGGCTGCTGCCGGCGGGGGCCATCGCCTACGGGCTCGGCGCGAAGAACTGCGGCGCGATCAACGTCGAGTTCTACACCGGGATCGGGACGGTGCTGGATGCGCCGGAGGTGCTGCCGCCCGCACTCGACATGGACTACCTCGACGGGCGCCGCGTGCTGCTCGTCGACGACGTCGCCGACTCGGGTCGCACGCTCGCGCTCGCCGTGCAGCTGCTGAAGGACAAGGGTGCCGACGTGCGGTCGGTCACGATCTACACGAAGCCGTCGACCATCATCCAGCCGGACTACGCCTGGAAGGACACGGACCTGTGGATCAACTTCCCGTGGTCGTTCCAGGGCACGGTGCGCGAGGAGGACCTGGGTCTGCCGCCGACGGCGTGACCGAGCAGGTGCCGGTCGGTCACCCGCGTAACAATCCCCGCAGCGTCTGGATCGTGTCGGCCTCGGCCGGGGTCTTGTCGGCGCGGTAGCTCTTCACCCGCGCGAAGCGCAGCGCGATCGCGCCCGGGTAGCGCGGTGACCGCTGCACGCCGTCGATCGCGATCTCGACCACGAAGTGCGGATCGAGGAAGACGGTGCCCTGGGTGCGGCGGGTCTCATGCGCGGGGAACTGCTCGGTCTGCCACCGCAGAAGCTCGTCGGTGAGTCCTTTGAACGTCTTGCCCACCATCACGAACCCGCCCGGTTCGCCGAACTCCCCGTCGGGGTCGCGCGCCCCGAGATGCAGGTTCGACAGCCATCCCTGACGGCGTCCCGATCCCCACTCGGCACCGAGCACGACGAGGTCGTAGGTCAGCACCGGCTTGACCTTGATCCAGGCCTTGCCGCGCCTGCCGGCGGTGTAGGTCGAGTCGATGCCCTTGACGAGCACCCCCTCGTGGCCGGCGGCGAGCGCGTCGCGTGACAGCTGCTCCGCAGCCTCCGGGTCGGCGGTGACGATCCCGGGCATCCGCCATTCAGCCGCCACCCGCTCGAGCTCGGCGAGCCGCACCGACAAGGGCTCGTCGATGAGGTCGCGACCGTCGACGTGCAGCACGTCGAAGAACCAGGGGCGCAATGCGAGCTCTCGGGCGGCGTCTGCCCCGAAGCGCGACATGGTCTCCTGGAAGGGGCGGGGCCCGCCGTCTTCGTCGAGCGACAGGGTTTCGCCGTCGAGGATGACGTCGTCGACGGGCAGGCCGCGGACGATCTCGACCAGCTCGGGCACGCGGTGCGTCACGTCGGCCAGGCTGCGCGTGTAGACGTGAACGTCGTCGCCGTGCCGGTGAACCTGGATGCGCGCGCCGTCGAGCTTGTACTCGACCGACGCCTCGCCGGTGATCTCGAGAGCAGCGGTCGGGGTCGCCGCCGTGCGCGCGAGCATGGGCAGCACGGGACGTCCGACGGCGAGTCCGATCGCGTCGAGCTCCTCTTCGGTTCGGGTGAGCGCCACCACGGCGGTCTCGCCGAGGTCTCCCGAGAGCATCGCCGCGCGACGCACGATGTCGGCGGGGCGATCGGATGCCCTGGCGACCGCGTCGAGCAGCACGCCGGCGAGCGCGCCCGTGCGGAGTTCGCCGAGCATGGAGCGGGAGAGGAAGTCCCACTCGGTCGCCGTCGCGCGCGAGGCGAGGCCGGTGAGGAGGCGGGTGCGAGCCGCCGTGGATCCTGACCCGGACGACGCCGCGAGCTCGTCGAGCGCAGCGTCGACGTCTGACAGAGACAGACCCGGGGCTGCGGCATGCACGACGTCGAGCGCCGACAGCCCGCGCCATCCGACGCCGAGCTTGCCCTGGCGAGGCGAGGCGAGCAGCAACCCCACGAGGACGGGCAGCTCCTCCGCATCCGCCGTCGAGAGGAGGGTCGCGAGGGCGTCGATCTTCGCGAGGCGGGACGATGTCGACGTCACCGTCTCGGCGGTGGTGACCGCGTCAGCGAGCTTCATCCCCGCAGTCTGGCACCGGGGTCGGACATTCGCCCAGGCCCTTGCGCGCGATCATCCCCGTCGTCAGTGCCCCCGGAACTCCGGGCGGCGCTTCTCCTGGAAGGCGGCGAACCCCTCGCGGTAGTCGTCGGTGTCGCAGAGGGCGGCCTGGGCGGCGTTCTCGACCTCGACGGACTCCCAGAGCGCGAGGCGCTCGTCACGGATGCGGGCGACGAGCTGCTTGCTGGCGAGGAAAGCGGCGGTGGCGCCGCGGGCGGCTGCGACCGCGGCATCCGTCGTGGCCTCCACGACCTCGTCGTCGGGGAAGACGCGCGAGAACAGTCCGGCTCCGACGGCTTCCGCTCCGCTCATCAGACGGCCCGTGTAGATGAGGTCGAGCGTGCGGTGAGCGCCGAGGCGGTCCACGAAGAGCGCGTGGCCGCCGGAGTCGAGCGTCGCCCCCAGTGCGGCGAACGGCGACCCGATCTTCGCGGACTCGGCGACGTACACGACGTCGGTCGCGATGAGGAGCCCGAGACCGACGCCGAGGCACGCGCCGTGGGCCACCGCGAAGGTCGGGGCAGGGAACCGCGACATGCGCTGCAGCAGCGGCGTGACGAGGCCGTCGAGGTATCCGCTCACGTCGTCGTCACGCGGGTCGACGCCCGAGATGTCGCGGCCGGCGCAGAACGCCCGCCCGTCGCCGCGCAGGACGAGCGCGCGGACGCCCGCTCGCTCGGCGTCGTCGTAGGCGCGCCCCAGGTCGCGCAACGCCTGCTCGTCGAGCGCGTTGAGCCTGGACGGTGCGTTCAGGACGACCGTGGCGACGTCGTCGGCGATCGCGAGATCGATCATCGGAACTCCTCAGACGTCGTAGTCGACGACGACGCGGTCGCTGGTGGGGTGGGACTGGCAGGTCAGCACGTAGCCGCGCTCGAGCTCGTCGGGCTCCAACGCGTAGTTCTCGGTCATGGTGACGCTGCCTTCCAGCACGCGCGCCCTGCACGTGCCGCACACGCCGCCCGCGCACGCGAACGGTGCGTCGGGGCGCACCCGCAGCGCCGCGTTGAGGACGGACTCGTGCGCGTCGACCGGACTCTCCACCGTCGACGACACCCCGTCGAGGGTGACCTCGATGCGCACCGTCTTCTCTCCGGCGCGCACGTCGACCGGCCGCGCGGTGCGGACCGACTCGTCCCCGGTCGTGAACAGCTCGAATCGCACGTGCTCCTTCGCGACCCCGACGTCGGCGAGCACGTCTCGGCAGAGGTCGACGAGCGCGAGCGGGCCGCACAGGAACCACTCGTCCACATCGGTCGGATCGATGAGCGAGGAGAGGATGGTGCGCAGCCGCTCCTCGTCGAGTCGTCCGGAGAGCACCGGCGCGGTGCGCTGCTCGCGCGAGAGCACGTGATGCAGCGTCAGGCGGGTCGGATAGCGGTCCTTGAGGTCGGCGAGATCTTCCAGGAACATGACGTCGACCGTCGCGCGGTTCGTGTACAGCAGGGTGAACCGCGCCGTGTCCGACCTGCCGAGCACGGTGTGCGCGAGCGCCATGAGCGGGGTGATGCCGGAGCCGGCGGCGATCCCGACGACGTGCCGGTGATCGAGGTCGTCGAGGCCCGAGGTGAACGTGCCCTGCGGGCTCATCACGTCGATCTCGAATCCCGGATGCAGTCCGGTCTGCGCCCACGTGGAGAACAGGCCACCCTCGTCGCGCTTGACGGCGACGCTCAGCCGGGTCGGTGCGCCGGCGGCCACCTGTTCGGGCGTCCGCTGCTCCGGTGGTCGGCACAGCGAGTACGAGCGTCGCACGTCGACGCCGTCGAGCGTCGTCCGCAGAGCCACGTACTGGCCGGGGAGGTGGTCGTAGTCGTCGGCCAGCTCGGCGGGGACGGCGAACGTCACCTCGACGGCATCGTCGGTGAGCGGGCGGACGCTCTCGACCGCGAGAGTGTGGAACGTCGCGCGCCGGCGAGCAGGGCGCCGGTCTGCGGATGCCGGACCCAGCGCCGCATCGGTCCGCTGCGCTTCGTTCGATGCAGGACGCGTCGTGAACAATCCCATCAGTGCACCCCGCTCATCAGTGCACCTTGAAGTGATCGAAAGGTTCGAGGCAGGCGCGGCATTCGAACAGCGCTTTGCACGAGGTCGATCCGAAGCGGGAGACCTCGCGGGTGTCGAGCGATCCGCAGCGCGGGCACCGCACGCTGATCGCGAGGCGGATGGGTCCGGACGAGACGGCCGCGCGTCCGGAGGGCGGGGCGATGCCGTAGCGCTCGAGCTTCTGCTTGCCGGCATCCGACATCCAGTCCGTGGTCCACGCGGGGGAGAGCACGAGTCGGACGTCGACGCGGGCGGCTCCCGCCGCGGTGAGCGCGAGGATGACGTCGTCACGGATCGTGTCCATGGCCGGGCAGCCGCTGTAGGTGGGCGTGATGTCGACGCGCACGATCTCGCCGTCGATCTCGACCGCGCGCAGCACGCCGAGGTCCTCGATCGTCAGCACCGGCACCTCGGGGTCGGGGACGCCCGCGGCGATCGTCCACGCGTCGTCGCGGGAGAGGGGTCGCGCGTCTCGTACGGTCACCACGATGCCCCCGGATGCCGTCGGGCGAGCACCTGCATCTCGGCGAGCATGTGCCCGAACGGCGTCGCATGAGCGCCGCGGCGCCCGCCCGCTGATGAGGCGGCGATGGTCGGCGTCTCCAGCTGCGCTTCGGCGAACACGGTGTCGACGACCGCGTCGAAACCGGCGCGCAGGCTCGACGGCCGGACGGCCGCGTCGCCGAGGCGCTCGACGAGGTCGTCGTCGCGGAACAGCTCGTCGACGTACGGCCAGACGTCGCCGATCGCGCGGATCATGCGACGGCGCGACTCGTCGGTGCCTCCGGCGAGCCGCAGCACCCACTGCACGGAGTGGTCGCGGTGGTAGTCGACCTCCTTCAGTGCTTTCTCGGCGATGGCGGCGAACGTCTCGTCGGCGCTCGCGCGGAGAGCCGAGTACAGCTCGAACATGTAGGTGGAGACGACGAACTGTCGCGCGATGGTCTGCGCGAAGTCGCCGTTGGGCTGTTCCACGATCCACGCGCAGCGGAACTCCGGCTCGTCGCGGAAGAACGCGAGGTCGTCCTCGCTGCGTCCGTCGTACGAGCCGGCGTAGTGCAGGAAGGAGCGCGCATGGCCGAGCAGGTCGAGCGCGATGTTGCCGAGCGCGACGTCCTCCTCGAGCTCGGGCGCGCGGGAGATCCAGGCGCCGAGCTGCTGGGAGAGGATGAGGGCGTCGTCGCCGAGTCGGAGCGCGTACTCGGCGACGTCGGCGGATGCCGCGACCGCGCCGCTTCCGGAGATCTCGGTGCTCAGGCGCAGTTCGTCGACCGACACGTCACCGTGGATGTCATCGTGGTGCGTTTCGTCTCGTTGCGCTCGCTCCTCGACCGACACGTCACCGTGGATGTCATGCTGGTGCGTTTCGTCTCGCTCCGCTCGCTCGACGACCGGGAGGGTGGTGTCCGGTTCCGTGCTCACAGGTGCGGCACCCCCTCGGAAGCCGTGTAGTACACGGCGTGCCGGTAGTTCTTGCCCGCCGGGCTCTCGAAATAGGCGCCCTTCGCGTCGGGGTCGCTCGTGGTGATCGCGTCGGCGGGAACCGCCCAGATCGAGACGCCCTCGCCCCGCCGCGTGTAGAGGTCGCGGGCGTTGCGGATCGCCATGTCGGCGTCAGGGGCGTGCAGCGAGCCGACGTGCACGTGGCTGAGTCCGCGGTTCGCTCGCACGAAGACCTCCCAGAGCGGCCAGGGCTCGTGCTCGTCGTGCCCGGGGGTCGCCATCACGCCACCGCGCGATCTGCTGCGGCCTGCTTGCGGGCGTACTCCGCGGCGGCCTCCCGCACCCACGCGCCCTCCTCGTGGGCGGTGCGGCGTCGTTCGAGGCGCTCGGCGTTGCAGGGGCCGTTGCCGCGCAGGACCTCGAAGAACTCGTCCCAGTCGATCTCGCCCATGTCGTAGCGCCCCGCCTCGTCATTCCATCGGAGGTCGGGGTCGGGCAGCGTGACACCGAGGATCTCGGCCTGCGGCACCAGCATCCCGATGAATCGCTGCCTGAGCTCGTCGTTCGAGAAGCGCTTGATCTTCCATGCCATGGACTGCGCGGAGTTGGGGGACTGGTCGTCGGGCGGCCCGAACATCGCCAGGCTCGGCCAGTACCAGCGGTTCACGGCATCCTGTGCCATCTCGCGCTGCTCGTCGGTGCCGCGCATCAGCGACAGCAGGATCTCGAACCCCTGGCGCTGGTGGAACGACTCCTCCTTGCAGATGCGCACCATCGCGCGGCCGTAGGGGCCGTACGAGGCGCGGCACAGCGGCACCTGATTGCAGATCGCCGCGCCGTCGACGAGCCAGCCGATGGCGCCCATGTCGGCCCAGGTCGGCGTGGGGTAGTTGAAGATCGAGGAGTACTTCGCCTTGCCGCTGATGAGCTGGTCCATCATGGCGTCACGCGTGATGCCGAGCGTCTGGGCGGCCGAGTAGAGGTAGAGACCGTGGCCGGCCTCGTCCTGCACCTTCGCCATGAGGATCGCCTTGCGCTTGAGGCTCGGCGCGCGGGTGATCCAATTGCCCTCCGGCTGCATGCCGATGATCTCGGAGTGCGCGTGCTGCGAGATCTGGCGGATGAGCGTCTTGCGGTAGGCGTCGGGCATCCAGTCGCGGGGCTCGATGCGCTGCTCGTTCGCGATGAGCTCGTCGAAGAGGCGCTGCTGCTCCGACGTCTCCTCGATGAGGGAGAGGTCTGCGGGGCTGGTCATCATCGACTCCTCCGTGTGGCGGTCTGCGGATCGGCTTTACTGACCGATCGTTAGGTTATTCTGACACACGTCCCCGACGTCTTCAAGGCATCGCGCCGAGCGAGGGTCAGCGAGAGCGTGACACGAGCTCGAGGAGCGCTCGTCCGTACGCCTCGGACGGCTCCGGATGCTCGAACGAGAGCGTCTCGCCCGCGATCTCGACGTCGACGCGGAACGAATCCTCGAGGCGCATCAGCGCGCGAAAGGTTCCTCGAAGCAGGTCGCGGAGCTGATCCTCGCGCGGCAGCCAGACGGCGTCGGCCAGTGTCACGGCGTCCAGCGCCCACTCGGTCGTGCCGTTGAAGGCGAGATCGGTGCCGCTCGGCGTCTGTCGCGCCTCGATCGTCATCGCGCTGACGGTGAAGACGTCGGCCTCGGCCTCGAGCTCGATCTCCTCGGGCAGGTCGAGCTGGAAGCGGTCGCCCTCAGCGGGGTGCCAGCCCAGCCCGGCGTCTCGGAGGCGGACGGCGAGTTCGCGGGAGATCATCCCTTCACGCTACCGGCGCTGGGAAGCGTCGGGCTCGTCGGGAGCCACGCGGGGAGCTGTGCACAACCGCGACGCGGATGTCCGACGCCTCGGGCAGAGTGGAGGCATGACCTCCCCCGCCGAGACCGCGCATCCGAGCTCGACGAGCGACGGCATCCGAGATCAGGCTCTGGCCGCGCTCCGCGAGCTCGTCGGCCGTTCGGACGCCGACTTCCACGACGGGCAGTTCGAGGCGGTCGAGGCGCTGGTCGGCGGCCGTCGTCGCGCGCTCGTCGTGCAGCGCACAGGGTGGGGCAAGTCCGCGGTGTACTTCGTCGCCACGCTGCTGCTGCGACGCGAGGGCGCGGGGCCGACGGTGCTGGTGTCACCGCTGCTCGCGCTGATGCGCGACCAGATCGCCGCGGCCGAGCGCGCGGGGGTGCGGGCAGTCGCGATCAACTCGACCAACGCCCACGAGTGGAGCGATGTGCTCGCGCAGCTCGACCGCGACGAGGTCGATGTGCTGCTGGTGTCGCCCGAACGGCTGAACAATCCGTCCTTCCGCGAGCAGCAGCTGCCGGCCCTCGTGCGGCGCATCGGCATGCTGGTGGTCGACGAGGCGCACTGCATCAGCGATTGGGGGCATGACTTCCGTCCCGACTATCGGCGCCTGCGCGACCTCATCGCGCAGATGCCGCCCGGGGTGCCGGTGCTGGCGACCACGGCCACGGCGAACAGCCGTGTCGTGGCCGACGTGGCCGAGCAGCTTGGCAGTCTGACGCAGGAGTCTCCCGCGTCGGAACCGGTCCTGACGATCCGCGGGCCGCTCGCCCGCACCTCGCTGCGCCTCGGCGTGCTGCGGCTGCGCGACTCCGCGAGTCGGCTGGCGTGGCTGCTCAGCCATCTCGACGACCTGCCGGGCTCGGGCATCATCTACACCCTCACGGTGTCAGCCGCGGTCGACACCGCGAGGCTCCTGCGTGAGCACGGGCACGACGTGCGCGCGTACACGGGACAGACGGATGCCGAGGAGCGCGAGGAGTCCGAGGGGATGCTCAAGCGCAACGAGGTGAAGGCGCTCGTCGCGACGAGCGCTCTGGGGATGGGTTTCGACAAGCCGGATCTCGGGTTCGTCGTGCATCTCGGCGCGCCCTCGTCGCCTGTGGCCTACTACCAGCAGGTCGGTCGCGCCGGACGAGCCAGTGACAGCGCCGACGTGCTGCTGCTGCCCGGCGTCGAGGACCGCGACATCTGGCACTACTTCGCGACGGCCTCGATGCCGGATCGGGAGCGTGCCGAGCGCGTGATCGCCGCGCTCGGCGACGCGCCGATTTCGACACCGGCACTCGAGGCGATGGTCGACATCCGGCGTACGCCGCTGGAGCTGCTGCTCAAGGTGCTCGACGTCGACGGGGCGGTCCGGAAGGTGCAGGGCGGCTGGATCGCGACCGGCGAACCGTGGACGTACGACGCGGCGCGCTATGAACGGATCGCCGCGGAGCGCGTGGCCGAGCAGCAGCACATGCTCGACTACGAGCAGACCGACGGATGCCGCATGGAGTTCCTGCAGCGTGCGCTCGACGACGACACGGCGGCGCCCTGCGGCCGATGCGACAACTGTGCGGGGGTGTGGTTCCCGCAGGAGATCACCATGCAGGCCGGAGCCCAGGCGGCCGAGTCGCTCGACCGGGTCGGGGTGCCGATCGAACCACGGCGCGCTTGGCCGACCGGCGCCGACCGGCTCGACGTCCCGGTCCGAGGTCGGATCGCCGCCGAGGAGCAGGCGGACGAGGGTCGCGCTCTCGCTCGCCTGACGGACCTCGGGTGGGGTGGCACGCTCCGCCAGGTGTTCGCTGCGGGTGCCCCGGATGCTGTCGTCACGCCGCAGCTGCTCGACGCCTGCATTCGCGTGCTCGCGCGCTGGGAGTGGGCCGAGCGGCCGGTCGCTGTCGTGGCCATGCCGTCACGGTCGCGTCCGCTGCTCGTCGACTCCCTCGCCCGCGGTCTCGCCGAGGTGGGGAGGCTGCCCTATCTCGGCGCTCTGGAGCCGGTCGACGGCGGTCCGAGTGGCGAGTCCGGAGGGAACAGCGTGTTCCGCCTCGCCGGCCTCTGGGACAGGCTCAGCGCCGAGCGGCTCGACCTGCCGTCCGGACCGGTGCTGCTCGTCGACGATCTCGTCGACAGCCGGTGGACCGTGACGGTCGCTGCCCGCGAGCTCCGACGTGCCGGTGCGACCGCGGTGCTGCCCTTCGTGCTGGCACTGCGCGGCTGAGGGGCGCGCGCTTCCGGCCGCGTTCGGGCCGTGAGCAGCTCTCTCTTGACATCGGGTCCCGGCCCGAGCACATTCGACAGAGACGGACGACTCTCGGATTCCGCGGATCATTCGTCGGGGGTTCGCCAGAGGAATCACGCGGTCGAGATCAAGGGAGATCCAGCATGAAGAAGCTCATCAACGCGCCGGAGGACGTGCTCGTCGAGTCGCTCAGGGGGGTGGCCCTCGCGTATCCGGAACTCGCCGTCGATCTCGAGACGCACGTCATCACGCGCGCGACGCCGAAGGCGCAGGGCAAGGTCGCCGTGGTGTCCGGCGGCGGCTCCGGGCACGAACCGCTCCACGGCGGATTCGTCGGCGAGGGGATGCTCGACGCGGCCGTGGCGGGAGAGATCTTCACGTCGCCGACCCCCGACCGGGTGCAGGCCGCTACGAAGGCGGTCGACCGAGGTGCCGGAGTCCTGCACATCGTGAAGAACTACACGGGCGACGTGCTGAACTTCGAGATGGCTGCCGAGCTCGCGTCCATGGAGGGCATCGAGGTCGGCACCGTGGTCGTCGACGACGACGTCGCGGTGCAGGATTCGCTCTACACCGCCGGTCGCCGAGGCGGCGGACTCACGGTGCTGCTCGAGAAGCTGGTCGGTGCCGCGGCCGAGGAGGGGCAGGACCTCGCCTCGGTCGTCGCGCTCGCGCAACGCATCAACGGGCAGGGCCGCTCGATGGGCATGGCCCTGACGAGCTGCACGGTGCCGGCCGCGGGCAAGCCGACCTTCGACCTGCCCGAAGACCAGATGGAGATCGGTATCGGCATCCACGGCGAGCCCGGCAGGCACCGCGAACCGCTCGCTCCGGCATCCGAGATCGCGCGGCAGCTCGTCGAGCCGATCCTTGCCGACCTCGATCGCACCGGTCCCGCGATCGTCATGCTCAACGGCATGGGCGCGACGCCGCAGATCGAGCTCTACCTCATGTACGGGGAGGTCGCGACGCTGCTGGAGAAGGCCGGGATCCAGATCGCCCGAAACCTCGTCGGCAACTACATCACCTCGCTCGACATGGCCGGGTGCTCGGTCACCGTGCTCGCCGCCGACGACGAGATCCTCCGGCTGTGGGACGCCCCCGTGAACACCCCCGGCCTGCGCTGGGGGGTGTGACGCGATGGCGGAGACGATCAGCACCGCGACCGTCGTCGACTGGATCACGCGATTCCGCGACGCCGTGACCGAGAAGCGCGACTGGCTCACCGAGCTCGACTCGGCGATCGGCGACGCCGACCATGGGGCGAACATGACCCGCGGGATGGCGGCGGTCGTCGAGAAGCTCGGATCCGCCTCGCCCGCCACGATGGACGAACTGCTCAAGAGCGTCGGGATGACGCTCGTCAGCTCGGTCGGCGGAGCGAGCGGGCCCCTGTACGGCACGTTGTTCCTGCGCATGGGTATGACGGCGGGTGCCGTCACCGAGCTGGATGCCGCGGCGCTCGCCGCCGCGCTGCGGGCAGGGCTCGACGGCATCGTCGCGCGGGGCAAGGCCGAGGCGGGGGACAAGACGCTGTTCGATGCGATGGCGCCAGCGGTGGATGCTGTGGAGGCCGGCGTCGAGCGAGGCGCAGGGCTCGCCGATGCGACGCGCGCCGCAGCGAAGGCAGCGGCGGTCGGCCGTGATTCCACCACCCCGCTGGTCGCCCGGAAGGGGCGCGCGAGCTACTTGGGGGAACGGAGCGCCGGGCACCTCGATCCCGGCGCGGCTTCCGTGACTCTGCTCTTCGAGACGCTCGCCGACGCGGTCGCCGGCTCGTCCTGATGATCGGCGTCGTCGCCGTCTCCCACAGCTCTCGGCTCGGGGAGGCGGCACTCGAACTCGCCCTGCAGATGGTCCCATCCGGAGGGGCGCAGGTGCGCGTCGCGGCGGGCGCGGGGACGGATGCCGATGGTGCGCCGGTGCTCGGCACCGACGCCGTCGCCGTGGCGGCGGCGATCGACGAGCTCGCTGCCGACTGCGACGGCGTGCTCGTGCTCATGGATCTCGGCTCGGCCGTGCTGAGCGCCGAGCTCGCGCTCGAGCTGCGCACGAGCGACGTGCCCGTGCGGCTGGCCCCTGCGCCCTTCGTCGAGGGGCTGCTCGCCGCCGTCGTGTCGGCCTCGGCCGGCGGGGCGCTGGATACCGTCGCCGCGGAGGCGATGGCAGCGCTCGCCGCCAAGACGGAGCAGTTGGGTGAAGACCGTGCGAGCGCCGTCGGTAGCGCTTCCATTGCGGAGGACGAAAGCGCTGCGCGCGGCCTGACTCGCATCGTCCGGGTGCGCAACCCGCTCGGCATCCACGCGCGTCCGGCGGCACTGATCGCCAAGGCCTCGGCCGGTGCACAGGTGATCCTGCGACGGCTGCCCGACGGTCCCGAAGCCTCGGCGGCGAGCCTGACACGCGTGCTCGTTCTCGGTGCCAGAGAGGGGGATGAGATCGCGTTGACCGCAACGGGGTCGGGCGCCACTGACGCACTGGATCGCGTGGTGGCGCTATTCGACGAGGGGTTCGGTGAGATGACATCTTCGTCCCCTTGAGGCCGATGATCGCGGTCTCTGCGCCTGCGAACGCGATGAATGCCGCAGAGGCGTGCACTTCACATCGCGGGAACCTCTTTACTAACCGATCGTTCAGTTAGTATGGTCGGGTCGGATGCTGCGGCATCCGACTCGACGAGGAGGTCGACATGGCAGAGACGCGCACCGCTGAGCAGACCGCGGCAGGGGCACCGCCCGTCCCGGGACCAGATCTGCCCCCGAACCGTGCGATGATGCAGCGCGATCGCGCCTCGGCATCCCTCGGGCTGGTCGTCGAACGAGACGATCCGGGGCACGCGGTCGTGTCGATGTTCGTGCGCGACGACATGACCAACGGATTCCGCATCACGCACGGAGGCTTCGTCTTCGCCCTCGCCGACACGGCGTTCGCGATCGCCTGTAACGAGGACGATCGGGTGACGGTCGCCGCGGGTGCCGACATCTCGTTCCTCAAGCCGACGGCAGCCGGTCAGACCCTGACCGCGACCGCCGTGCGACGCTCCCGATCGGGGCGCTCCGGCATCTACGACGTGACCGTCGTCGACGAGTTGGGCGACACGGTCGCCGAGTTCCGCGGACGCTCGCGCACCACCTCGCAGACCTTCTGACCACACCTTCCGATTCCCTCCGGAGCACTCATGTCGACGACGACCGAACCCTCCACCGCCTCCGCACATGTACGCGCCTCGCGCGTTCAGCCGCCTACTCCCGACTGCCTCGATCCCGAAGAGCGGATGAGTCGCGAGGAGATCGAAGCCCTCCAGCTCGTGCGGCTGCAGCAGACCGTCCGCCACGCGTACGCGAACGTGCCGCTCTACACCCGCAAGTTCGACGAGGCCGGTGTGCATCCCGACGACATCCGCACGCTCGCCGACGTCGAGCGGCTGCCGTTCACGACGAAGGCCGATCTGCGCGAGACCTACCCGTTCGGGATGTTCGCGGTGCCGATGACCGGGGTCGCCCGCATCCACGCGTCCAGCGGGACGACGGGGCGCCCGACGGTCGTCGGTTACACGAAGGGCGACCTCGAGCGCTGGGGCACCCTGGTGGCGCGATCCCTGCGCGCAGCGGGCATCCGCCCCGGTATGAAGGTGCACAACGCCTACGGCTACGGACTGTTCACCGGCGGGCTCGGCGCTCACGCGGGTATCGAGGCACTCGGTGCCACGGTCATCCCCGTCTCGGGTGGTCAGACGGCGCGGCAGGTTCAGCTGATCCGGGACTTCGAGCCCGATGCGATCCTCTGCACGCCGAGCTATCTGTTGACGATCGCCGACGCGATGGTGGCTCAGGGAATCGATCCGCGCTCGACCTCGCTGAAGGTGGCGGTGCTGGGCGCGGAGCCGTGGACGAACGAGATGCGACGCGAGCTCGAGCAGCGGCTCGACATCGACGCGCTCGACATCTACGGTCTAAGCGAGGTCATGGGTCCGGGCGTGGGGAGCGAATGCCTCGACGGTAAGGACGGCCCGCACCTGTGGGAGGACCACTTCCTGCCCGAGGTCATCGACGCCGCGACGGGCGCCGCGCTGCCCGACGGCGAGCTCGGCGAGCTCGTGTTCACGTCGCTCACCAAGGAGGCGTTCCCGGTCATCCGCTACCGCACGCGCGACCTCACGCGGCTCCTTCCCGGCACCGCGCGCCCCGGCATGCGGCGCATGGAGAAGGTCACCGGGCGCAACGACGACATGATCATCGTGCGTGGCGTCAACCTCTTCCCGACCCAGATCGAGGAGCTGGTGCTCGGCATCGAGCAGCTCACGCCGCACTTCATCCTCGAACTCAGCAAGGACGGGCGGATGGATGCTCTCACGGTGCGCATCGAGCGGCATCCTGATCTGTCGGTCGAGGTCTGCCAGAGCGCGGCGGAGGTGCTCGCCCAGCGCATCAAGGTGTTCATCGGGTCGACGGTCCACGTGCGACTCGAGGAGCCGGGAGTGCTACCGCGGAGCGAGGGCAAGTACAAGCGCGTCTACGACCTCCGGTGATCTCCCGCCTGCCGCCCTTTCCACCTGTCGCCCTTTCCACCTGCCACACTGTGTTCTGATGTCTGAGATGCAGAGTGCGCGACGAGGTCGCCCGGGTTACGACCAGCAGGGGATCCTCGCGGTCGCGGTTGCGGCGTTCAACGAGTACGGGTACGACGCGACCTCTATCGGCATGCTCGCCGAACGCCTGGGCCTGTCGAAGTCCGCGATCTACCACCACTTCGGCTCGAAGGACGAGATCCTCGATCGGGCGCTCGACTCCGCGCTGAGCAGCCTGGAGGCGGTCGTGGAGGATCAGCCTAGGGATGCCGGTGGGGGAGCCGCCGAGCGGCTGGAGCGCGTGCTCCGAGGCGCCGTGCACGTGCTCGTCGATCAGCTGCCCGCTGTGACCCTCCTCCTGCGGGTGCGGGGCAACACCGAGGTCGAGCGCACGGCGCTCTCGCGTCGGCGCACCTTCGACCGCCGCATCACGGCGCTCGTGTCGGCCGCACAGGATGAGGGGGCTCTGCGCGACGACATCGATGCCAGCGTGGCCGCGCGCCTGACGTTCGGCATGATCAACTCGATCGTGGAGTGGTACCGCCCCGGCGGGCGGGAGGGCGCCGACCGCCTGGCCGACGACGTCGTCGCGATCGCGCTCGACGGGCTGCGCAAGCGCTGACCGGAACCCAGCGCCCTCAAGCGCGGACCGGGAACCAACGCTGCCAAGCGCTGACCGTCGACAGCGCCGGCAAGCGCTGACCCGGCGCCCGCGCCAGCGCCAGCTCCCGCTACGCCGCCTCGCGCTCCTTCGCCACCAGCGTCAGCACGTCGTATGTCGCGACGATCTCATCGTCCTGGTTCTTGAGCACGGCGTCCCATCGAACCTCGCCGTACTCATCGGTCTCGCGAGGGGTGATCTGCTTGGCGGTGAGCTCGACGCGGATCTCGTCGCCCGGCGACACGGGCGTCACGAACCGCAGGTTCTCGAGGCCGGAGTTCGCCAGCACGGGGCCGGGCGCGGGGTCGACGAAGAGTCCGGCGGCCCACGACACCAGCAGGTATCCGTGCGCCACGCGTCCGGGGAAGAAGGGGTTGGCAGCGGCGGAAGCCTCGTCCATGTGCGCGTAGAAGGTGTCGCCGGTGAACGCCGCGAACGTCTCGATGTCGTCGAGCGTCACGGTGCGCGAGCCGCTGGCGACCTGGTCGCCGATGTGCAGTTCGGCGAGCGACTTGCGGAACGGATGCACGCCGTCGCTGTCCTGGTACGGACGCGCTGCCGCGCCCTGATGCCAGACCCCGGTGAGCGCGGTCATCATCGCCGGCGACCCCTGCACTGCCGTGCGCTGCATGTGGTGCAGCACCGCACGGATGCCGCCCAGTTCCTCGCCACCGCCCGCGCGCCCCGGGCCGCCGTGCACGAGGTTGGGCAGCGGGGATCCGTGACCGGTCGAGCTGCGGGCGTCGTCGCGGTCGAGGAACAGGACTCGGCCGTTGTACGCGGCGATGCCCGATGCCAGCGCGACGGCCACCTCCGGGTCGTGCGTGGCGACGCTGGTGACGAGCGAGCCGCCTCCACGCGCGACCAGGGCGCTGGCCTCGTCGAGCGAGTCGTACCCGATGATGCTCGACACCGGTCCGAACGCCTCGATCTCGTTCACGGCCGCGCTCTCGGCATCCGAGAAGCGCAGGAGCATCGGCGCGACGAATGCTCCGTCGCGAGCCGTTCCCTCGCTGCCGTCAGCGAGGCGCACGGTCGGCGCTTCGGTGGATCCCACGACGAGTTCGCCGCCGCCGGCGCGCAGGCGCTCCACCTGGCGCAGCACCTCGTCGCGCTGCTCCGTCGAGGCGAGCGGCCCCATGGTGACGCCCTCGGCGCGAGGATCACCGACAACCACCCGCTCCGACAGACGCGTCCGGACTGCCCCGATCACGTCGTCGACGAGGGCCGACGGGACGATCGCCCGGCGGATCGCGGTGCACTTCTGGCCAGCCTTGCTCGTCATCTCGGTGACGAGCTGGCGCACGTAGGCGTCGAACTCGGGGGTGCCGCTGACGGCATCCGTTCCGAGGACCGAGGCGTTGATCGAGTCGGTCTCGCTGGTGAACCGCACGCCGCCGGTCTGCACGGCGTCGTGCGCGCGGAGGCGCTCGGCGGTGGACGCGGAACCGGTGAAGGCGACGAGATCGCCGAGCCGCAGCTCGTCGAACAGGGTCGGGACGCTGCCGGAGACGAGCTGCAGCGAGCCCTCGGGGAGCAGCCCCGACTCGACCATGATCCGCACCATGGCCTCGGTGAGGTACCCGGTCGGCGTCGCGGGCTTCACGATCGTGGGTACTCCGGCGAGGAACGCGGGGGCGAACTTCTCGAGCGAGCCCCAGACGGGGAAGTTGAAGGCGTTGATCTGCACGGCCGCTCCACGCAGGCGCGTGTAGATGTGGCGGCCGATGAACGACCCGTCGCGGGAGAGATTCTCGACAGGTCCGTCGACGTACACCTTCGCGTTCGGCAGCTCGCGGCGGCCTTTGCTCGAGTAGGCGAAGAGCACGCCGATGCCGCCGTCGATGTCCACCCAGGAGTCCTGCGAGGTCGCGCCGGTGCGGCTGGAGATCTCGTACAGCTCGGACTTGCGCTCGGTGAGTGCGAGGGCGAGCTGCTTGAGCCGCACGGCGCGCTGGTGGAAGGTGAGTTCGCCGAGGGATTCCTGACCGGTGCTCCGGGCGTAGGCGAGGGCGGCGCCGAGGTCGAGTCCGTCTGTCGAGACGCGGGCGACGACCTCGCCGGTCGACGCGTCGCGCACTTCGGCGGCGTCGGTCGCGTCGGTGGGGGTCCACCACGCGCCCTGCACGTAGCTGGGCAGGATGTCGGTCATCTCTCGTCCTTCCATCTGTTGCTCTCCTCCATCAGGCATCCCACTCGTAGAAGCCCCGGCCGGTCTTGCGGCCGAGGTGTCCTTCGGCGACGAGACGGCGCAGCAGTGCGGGCGGTTCGAAGCGCTCGCCGAGGTGGGCGGCGAGGTATTCGGCGATGCCGAGGCGCACGTCGAGTCCGACGATGTCGGTGAGGCGCAGCGGCCCGACGGGATGCTTGTAGCCGAGGGTCATGGCGGCGTCGATGTCGTCGGGGGAGGCGACGCCCTCTTCGACCATGCGGATCGCCTCGAGTCCCAGCGCGACGCCGAGGCGAGACGAGGCGAAGCCGGGGGCGTCTGCGACGACGATGGGCGTCTTGCCGATGGACTGGACCCATTCGCGGGCCTGATCGACGAGCGGGGGAGCGGTGGCCGCGCCCCGCACGATCTCGACGAGGGTCGAGGCGGGCACGGGGTTGAAGAAGTGCATCCCGAGGAAGCGCGCGGGGCGGTCGAGCGTTGCGGCCAGCTCGTCGATCGAGATCGAGGACGTGTTCGAGGCGATGGCGGCGTCCGGGCCGATCTGCGTTTCGACCCGGGTGAGGGCGTCGACCTTGAGCGAGATGTCCTCGGGCACGGCCTCGACGACGAGCTCGCACGAGGCGAATCCGGTGATGTCGGCCGTGGACGAGAGCCGTGCACGATACGCCTCGGAGGTCTCGCCCGCGGAGCCGCGCGTGATCGACGCCTCGAGTGAGTTCACGACGCGATCGGATGCCGCGCGCGCGGCCTCCTCGTCGCGTTCGACGACGGTCACGTGCGAGCCGGCGAGAAGAAACGCATGCGCGATACCTGCGCCCATGCGTCCGCCGCCGAGGACTCCGACGTGTGCGGGCGCGTGTGTGATGCCTGCGCCCATGCGTCCGCCGCCGAGGACTCCGACGTGTGCGGGTGCATGTGCGTTACCTGCTGCCGTCATACCCGTTCTCCTGTCTTCGACCGGCCCCGCCGTTCGAGGAACTCGGTCATGCGCCGGAACTTCTCGGGGCTCTCGAACAGCTCCGCCTGCGCCTCGAGATCGACGGACGGATGCCGGTCACGCGGCGCGCGGAACACGCGCTTGGTCGCGATCGTCGCTGCGCGATCGTTGCGGGCGATGCGGTCGGCGATCGCGTGGGCCGCCGTCAGCAGGTCATGGCTGTCGTGCAGCGCTGACACGAGTCCGATCCGCAGCGCCTCCTCGGCCGTCACGGTGCGGCCGGTGAGCAGGAGCTCGATCGCCTGGGCATCGCCGACGATCTCCTTGAGTCGCCAGCTCGCGCCCGCTGCTGCGAGGATCCCGAGTCCGGTCTCAGGGTTCCCCATCGCGAGCGAGGGCGTGCCGATGCGGATGTCCGCGGCGTAGGCCAGCTCGGCGCCGCCGCCGAGGGCGTAGCCATCGATCGCCGCGATCACCGGCATGGGCAGTTCGGCGACGCGGATGAAGGCGTGTGCGTTGATGCCGCGCAACGCATCGGCGGCCCGTCGTTCGCGGAGTTCCGCGATGTCGGCTCCCGCGGCGAAGACGCCCGCGGCGCCGGTCAGGATGAGCGTGCGCGGCTCCGCCTCCAGTTCCGCGCAGAGCTCGTGCAGGGCATCGATCGTCGCCTGGTCGATGGCGTTGCGTTTGTCGGGGCGGTTGAGCGTGGCGAGGACCCGGTCGTCGGAGCGTTCGACGAGCAGAGGAGAGTCGCCGTCGGCGGTGGGCGTCATCAGACCTTCTCCAGGATCATGGCCGCGCCCTGCCCGACGCCCACGCACATCGTGGCGAGGCCGTAGCGCGATCCCTCGCGCTCCATGCGACCGAGCAGGGTGACGAGCAGCCGCGAGCCCGATGATCCCAGCGGGTGTCCGAGCGCGATCGCGCCGCCGTCGGCGTTCACGATGGCGTCGTCCAGCCCCAGGCGGCGGATGCAGGCCAGTGACTGTGTCGCGAACGCCTCGTTGAGTTCGACGGATCCGATGTCGTCGATCCGGAGTCCGGAGCGCCGCAGCGCCTTCTCGGTCGCCGGTACGGGGCCGAGTCCCATGATCTCGGGCGCGAGCGCCGCGCTCGTGCCGACGACGATGCGAGCGCGCGGGACCAGGCCGTAGCGTTCGACGGCGTCGCCGCTGGCGACGACGAGCGCCGATGCGCCGTCGTTGAGCGCGCTCGAGTTTCCGGCCGTGACGACCTGTCCGCCGGCCACGACCGGCCGCAACCGGGCGAGGACCTCGAGGGTGGTGTCGGGTCGTGGTCCCTCGTCGACCACGACGAGATCGTCGCCAATGGGAACGCCGACGATCTCGTCCTCGAACCGGCCGGCGGCGATCGCGGCCGCGGCGCGCTGCTGGGAGCGCACAGCGAACGCATCCGCCTCCTCCCGTCCGATGCCGTCGAGGCGTGCGACCTCCTCGGCCGTCTCGGGCATCGTGAACGTCGCCTTGTCGCGCGCGGCGAGACGGGGGTTCGGGAACCGCCATCCGATCGAGGTGTCGTAGGCGGCTCCCGGCTTGCCCCACGCCTTCTCGGGTTTGGCCTGGACCCAGGGTGCGCGAGTCATCGACTCCACGCCGCCGGCGACGATGAGGTCGGCGTCGCCGGCGCGGATGGCCTGGGCGGCCATGGTCACTGCCGACATGCCAGAGGCGCACAGGCGGTTCACGGTGATGCCGGGCACCGAGTCGGGAAGCCCGGCCAGCAGCACGGCCATACGGGCGACGTTGCGGTTGTCCTCGCCCGCCTGGTTCGCGGCGCCGAGGATGACCTCGTCGATGTCGACCTCGGCCGGGTCGATGCCCGCGCGACGCACGGCCTCGCCGACGACGATCGCGGCCAGATCGTCGGGGCGTACCGAGGCGAGGGTGCCGCCGTAGCGACCCACCGGGGTACGGGCTCCACCGACCAGATAGGCCTCGGTCATGCGGATCTCCTGACTGCGTCGTCTAGGCTCGTGCGAACCGGCCCGAATTACTGACCGATCGTATGGTAATTATGGCACAGGTCGGCCCGTCTCATCGAGGCGACCTTGCTTCAGCCGAGCAGGTCGACGCCCTTCGTCTCCTTCACGAGCGAGACGGCGATGAGCGAGATCACCGACGCGATGGCGATGTAGAGGCCGATGGTCCATGCCGCCTGGAACGTGTTCAGCAGCGCTTCGGCGATCATCGGGGCGAAGGCTCCGCCGAGGATGGCGCCGAGCGCGTACCCGATCGAGACGCCCGAGTAGCGCACGTTCGCGGGGAACATCTCCGCGTAGAGCGCGGCCTGCGGGCCGTAGGAGAGTCCGAGCGCGAAGGTCATGACGAACAGCGCGACGAAGTACCAGACGATGTTGCCGGTGTCGATGAGGAACCACATCGGGATCGCCCAGACCGCGAGCGCGACGTAGCCGATCTGGAAGGTGCGCACGCGTCCGAGGCGGTCGGACAGGTGTCCGCCCCACAGGGTGAAGATCAGCCAGCCGAACGAGGCGAGGGTCGTGGCGAGCAGCACGGGAGGGCGTTCCATGCCCAGGGCGGTGACCGCGTACGTCGCGAAGAAGGCGATCAGGAGGTAGCCGGCGGCGTTGTTCGCGATGAAGATGAGCGCGGTGAGCACGACCTGCTTCGTGTTCTTGCGGAAGAGGATGCCGAGGGGTGCGGACGCCTCCTTGCGGCGGCGCTGCAGCTCCTCGAAGATCGGGCTCTCGTCGACGGCGCGGCGGATGAGGTAGCCGACGCCGATCAGCACGATCGACAGCAGGAACGGGATGCGCCACCCCCACTCGAGGAAGGCCTCGGGCGACATCGAGGTCGTGAGCACCCACAGTGTCGCGGTGGCGAGGATCATGCCGACGGGGACACCGATCTGTGGGAAGGCGCCGAAGAGTCCGCGGCGTCCGCGGGGCGCGTGCTCGACGGCCATGAGCGCGGCTCCGCCCCACTCGCCGCCCGCGGAGAAGCCCTGCAGGATGCGCAGGATGATGAGGAGGATCGGCGCGGCGACGCCGATCGCGGCGTAGGTCGGGAGGACTCCGATCAGGGAGGTCGAGAGCCCCATGAGGATGAGGGTGAAGACCAGCATCCTCTTGCGGCCGAGCTTGTCGCCGAGGTGGCCGGCGATGATCGCGCCCAGCGGGCGGAAGAGGAATGAGATGCCGATCGTGGCGAAGGAGAGCACCTGCGCGAGGCCGGGGCTGCTCTCGGCGATCGGGGCGAGGAACAGCGGCGCGAGCACGAGGCCGGCTGCCTGCGCGTAGATGAAGAAGTCGTACCACTCGATCGAGGTGCCCACGAGCGTGCTCGCGAGCACGCGGCGTTCTTCGGCGGGCATCCGTCCGGTCGAGGTCGGTTCCGAGACTGCTGACGTCATGGCGAACTCCGTTGTTCTGCGATTCGGGACTGAGGTGATTCGGTACTGGTCGAGCGTGCGCGGCGGTCATCGACGCGCATTCCTAACTGATCGCTCGGTCAGTAATTGCCGAGCGTAGCGCATGGCGACAGCGAAATCGAGACCTCTCCGGACGCCTGATGCGATGCGAAACCCCTGCGCGGTCACACCCTGCCGAAGGCGCGCAGCGGATGCTCGATGAGTTCCGTGACGCGGCGGAGGAAGCTCGCGGCGTAGCCGCCGTCGCACACGCGGTGGTCGAAGACCAGCGAGAGCTGGGCGATGCGTCGAGGCGCGATCTGACCGTCGACGACCCAGGGGCGCTCGATGATCCTGCCGATGCCGAGGATCGCGACCTCGGGATGGTTGATGATCGCCGCGGAGCCGTCCACGCCCAGGCCGCCGTAGTTGTTGAGGGTGAAGGTCGAGCCACGCAGCCGCTCCGGCGGCATGCGGCCCTCGCGGGCGGTGGTCGACAATTCGCGCAGGGCGGAGTCGAGCTCATCGACGCTGAGGGCGTGCGCCCGCGGGACGACCGGTACGAGGAGGCCGCGGTCGGTGTCGACCGCGATGCCGAGGTTCACGCCGTCGAACGAGACGAGCTCCGATCCGTCGTCGCTGAGGCGCGAGGCCAGGATCGGGTGCTCGGCGAGAGCCAGCAGCACGAAGCGGGCGAGGATCGCGGTGATCGACGGCGCCGTGCCGCCGGCCGGAGCCATGTCGGGGCGGAGATTCCAGAGGTCCGTCGCGTCGACGTCGACCCAGACGGTCGCCTCGGGGATCTCGGAGCGGCTGCGCGAGAGTCGCGCGCTCACCGCCTTGCGCAGAGGTGACAGGCGTTCCCGAGAGCGGATGGCGAGGCCGTCGACGGTCTCGTACTCGCGGTCGCCCGGTGTGCCGGTGGTGTCGAGACTCGCTCGATCCGGGTTCTTCCCGATCCCGTCCACGGCGCTGTCGACCGCGGCGGCGAGGACGTCGGCGCGGGTGATGGCGCCATCCGGACCTGTGGGGACGATCTCGTGCACGTCGAGTCCGAGGTCCCGCGCGAGGCGCCGCACGAGAGGGGAGCGCACGGCTATGGGCCTGCGGACGGGCGGCTCGGACGGAGTCTCCGCCTCGACGCGAGCGATCTGTCGGTGATCGCTCGCCGTGGCCGGGCGACGTCGGCGTCCCGACATCGCGCGTCCCGATGTCCCATAGCCGATCAGGACGTTGCCCGACCCCGCTCGCTCTTCAGCACGGTACGCCTCGTGCTCGACGGATGGGGCGGGGCGAGCGCCCTCGGCATCCGTCTTCTTCTCGCTCTGCTCGGCTGCGCCCTCTTCTGCGACGTCGAGCACCGGTGCGCCGACGTCGATGGTGTCGCCTGCTGCTCCGTGCAGGGCGGTCACGACTCCGGCGTAGGGAGAGGGGAGTTCGACGATGCTCTTCGCCGTCTCGACCTCGGCGATCGGCTGGTCGGTGGCGATGGTGTCTCCGACCGAGACGAGCCACTGCACGAGTCCGGCTTCGGTGAGTCCTTCTCCGAGGTCTGGCAGACGGAAGGTCCTGGTGCCGGCGGGTGTCGTTGTCGCTGTGCTCTGGGTGTCGGTGGTCATGGTCGGTCCTCCCAGTGCAGCGAGTCGACAGCATCCAGGATCCTGTCGACGTCCGGCAGGTACCAGTGCTCGAGCTTCGGCGGTGCGAACGGGGTGTCGAATCCGGAGACCCGGCGCACGGGGGCCTCGAGGTACTCGAAGCAGCGCTCGAACACGCGGGCCTGGATCTCGGAGGCGACGCTCGCGAAGCCCGGTGCCTCGGCGATCACGACGGCGCGTCCCGTCGAGCGCACGGCGGCGGTGACGGTCTCGTCGTCGAAGGGCGTGAGCGAGCGCACGTCGACGACCTGGACGCTGCGTCCTTCCGCGGCCGCGGCTTCGGCGGCGTCGAGGGCGAGCGGGACGGATGCGCCGTAGGCGATCAGCGTGACGTCGGTGCCGTCGCGCGCGATGCGGGCGGAGCCGATGTCGACGGTGGCGGCGGTGTCGACCTCGCCCTTGGACCAGTACAGCTTCTTCGGTTCGAGGAAGACGACGGGGTCGGGTGAGGCGATCGCGGCGCGGAGCAGCGAGTAGGCGTCCTGCGGTGTGGCGGGGCTCACGACCGTGAGGCCCGGCGTGTGAGCGTAGTAGGCCTCGGAGGAGTCGCAGTGGTGTTCGACGCCGCCGATGCCTCCGCCGAAGGGGATGCGGATGACCATCGGCATGCGGACGCCGCCGCGCGTGCGGTTGGAGAGTTTCGCGACGTGGCTGACGATCTGCTCGAAGGCGGGCAGGGCGAACGCGTCGAACTGGAGTTCGACGACCGGACGGAGGCCGTTCATGGCCATGCCGACCGCGGTGCCGACGATGCCCGATTCTGCGAGCGGGGTGTCGAAGCAGCGGTCTTCGCCGAAGCGGGCGGTGAGTCCGTCGGTGATGCGGAAGACTCCGCCGAGGGCGCCGACGTCTTCGCCGAACACGACGACGGCCGGATCTTCGGCGATGGCGTCGGCGAGGGCGAGGTTGAGGGCGGCCGCCATGCTGAGCGTATGGACGGTCGATGCAGGGGTGTCGACGTCGATGCGGTCGTAGGTGATGGTCATCGCACGCCTCCTGAGAGGTGGGTTGTCGCTCGGTCGACGTCGATGCGGTCGTGGGTGATGGTCATCGCACGCCTCCTGCGGAGCGGGTTTCCTGGTCGCCTCCGAGCGCGTCGCGTTCTATCTCGTCGCGCAGCTGGTGCCACTGCTCCTGCAGCTGGGGCGAGCGTTCGGCGGTGACGAAGCGGAAGAGGTCTTCGGGGTCGAGGTCGGCGTCGGCGTTGAGGGCGGCACGCATGGCCGCGGCGATCTCCTCCGCTCCCATCGCGATCTCCTTCTCGAGCTCGTCGGTCAGCGCGCCGCTCGTCGTCAGGTGGGTGCGCAGGCGGGTGAGCGGGTCTCGTGCGACCCAGGCCTGCACCTCCTCGCGCTCGCGGTAGCGGGTGTCGTCGTCGGCGTTGGTGTGCGCCTGCATCCGGTAGGTGTGCGCTTCGACGAGGGTGGGGCCGCCGCCGCTCCGAGCGCGTTCGACGGCCTCGCCGAGCACCGAGAGCACGGCGGCGGCGTCGTTGCCGTCGACGCGCTGACCGGGCATCCCGTATCCGATCGCCTTGTGCGCGAGCGATGGCGCGGCGGTCTGTCGGCTGAGGGGCACGGAGATCGCGAACTCGTTGTTCTGCACGAAGAAGACGACCGGCACGTGGAACACGGCGGCGAAGTTCAGAGCTTCGTGGAAGTCGCCCTCGCTGGTCGCACCGTCGCCGCAGAGAGCGAGCACGACGGTGTCTTCGCCGCGCTGCTTCGCGGCGTACGCGAAGCCGACCGCGTGCAGCAGCTGAGTCGCGAGCGGCGTCGCTTGAGGGGCGACGCGGTGTTCCCGGACGTCGTAGCCGGAGTGCCAGTCGCCCTTGAGCAGGACCATGGCTTCGGCGGGGGAGACTCCTCGGGCGATCACTGCGACGGAGTCGCGGTAGGTGGGGAAGAGCCAGTCGGTGTCGCGCAGAGCGAGGGCGGCGCCGACCTGGCAGGCCTCCTGCCCGTGCGACGACGGGTACACGGCGAGCCGCCCTTGACGCACGAGGGCGCTGGCCTGGTCGTTGATGCGGCGACCCTCGACCAGTCCGCGATAGGCGGTCAGGAGCGCTGTGCTGTCGGGCAGACGGTAGTCATCGTCGGCGGCGACCAGCGTGCCTGTCGCGTCGATCAGCTGCACCGCCTCGTCGCGCGGGAGCAGTTCTGCGTGATTCATCCGTTCGCCCTCCTTGCCGAACCCGATGAAGACAGGATGCATCGCAATCGACACTCGTCCAAGGGTTGGAGGTGATTCGTGGATGAGTGGTCGATGGTTGTCGTCTGAGCGATCGAAGTGTCAGAATTCCAGCACGGGACAAAGGGGTGCCATGACAACGCTGGACGACGTCGATCACGCGATCCTCGAGGAGCTGCGCCGTGACGCGCGGGTGTCGATGACGGCGATCGCCGACGCGGTGCACATCTCGCGAGCCGGCGCGCACGCGAGGATCAAGCGGCTGACGGATGCCGGAGTCGTGACCGGATACACCGTGCGGACCGATCCGGTTCTGCTCGGGCACCACGCCAGCGCCTACGTGACGCTGGCGATCGAGCAGGCGACGTGGCAGGACGTCAGCGCACGGCTGCGCGCCATTCCCGAGATCGAGCACATGGCGCTCGTCGGCGGCGACTTCGACGTGATCCTCCTCGTGCGCGCCAACGATGCCCGTGACCTGCGGCGGATCGTGCTCGAGGACATCCAGGCGATCCCGTCGATCCGGTCGACGAGGACGACCCTGATCTTCGAGGACTTCGCGCTGGTCTGAGTGGCGTCGCCGCGAGGCGTCAGAACGGCGGCACTGTCGCAGGCGGCGCCGAGCCAGCGGTGTTCGTGTCGGTGTTCGTGTTCGTGTTCGTGTTCGTGTCGATGTTCGTGTCGGTGTTCGTGTCCGTGTTCTGCTCGGGAGGCATGTCGACGTAGGTGCGTCCGGTGGGGCTGGTCCAGGCGTACACACCGTCGCCCAGGTGCTCGACGTGCCAGGGCGTGTGATGTTTGAGGCTGTGGTGGCGGCGGCAGAGGGTGCCGAGGTTGCCCACGTCGGTGGAGCCGCCGAGCGCATGATCCTGCGTGTGGTCGATGTCGCAGTCGCGAGGCAGCTGACCGCATCCCGGGAACCGACATCGTTGATCGCGCGCTCTGAGATGGCGCTTCAGCTCCGCCGACGGACGGTACCGGTCGACGGCGAGGAGCCGTCCGCTGATGGGGTGGGTGAGGATCCGATCCCATCCGCCCGCGTCGCCGGCGAGACGTCGCGCCGTGGCGGCGTCGATCGGAATGCGTCCGTCGAGTTCCGCCGACACCGTGCTCGTCCCCATCAACGTCTGAACGGGAACCGTGACACTCACCGATCCGGCGATGGCTGCCAGCATCCCGTCGGCGGAACCGTGACCGGCCGGCGCCCCGGTGAGAACGAGGTCGAGGGTGAGGTCGCATCGGATCTGAGCGAGGGTCCTGGGGGCGGGATCGGCCTCGGGCCCGCCCTCACGAGGAACTCCGAACGAATCACGAATCGAGCCGGCCGAGGGTAGGTCACCCTCGCCGCCGCGCCCTCCGCCTCGAGCGTCCGCCGCCTGCGTCGAGGCGTCCGCCTTCTGCGTCGAGGCGTCCGCCTTCTGCGTCGAGGCGTCCGCCTCCCGGGTCGCGCGCTCCTCTTCCAGGGTCGTTCCCTCCGCTTCCTCGTGCGCGACGGACTTCGCCATCGCAGTGATCCGGTCGTAGGCGCCGTGAACGAGCGCGGCCGGCCCGAGGAGTCCAAGTTCGGCCATGCCGTCGGCTCGATCCTTCACCCAGACCGCGCGCTGTTCGCGGGCGCTCTGGTGACGCTCATCGATGGTGCGACGCTGGATCCGGTCGGCCACGCGCCGAGCTCGGCGGGCCAGGCGGTTCGGGGACTCGGTCTGCGTCCACTCGAGCATCTCCGCGGCGTAGGCGTCGCGGTCATCGGCGTCGTCGAGGTGCAACCCTGCGTCGATGATGACCCTCGACTGAGCGGCGCTCACCCGACCGTCTCCCTGCGCCTGCCACAGCAGGGGGAACTGCAGAACGAGCAGCTCGGCGTCGGCCATGCGGCGCTGCACGGTGCGATCGCTGAGGCGCAGGGCGGCCGCGAACTCCGCTGCCACCGCGCGCTGGGCCATCTCGCCGACATCGTGGATGCGGCTGTCGCCATCTCGGGCGTCGCGCTCTTCGGCATCCTGAACCGTTTCGAGCGCGATCCGTGCGCCGGAGGCGAGGAGCCCGTCGCGGCAGGCCATCAGGGAGCTGATCGCGCGGTCGACAGCCACGAGCGTTCCGGTGAGCGCGTCCATGGCTGCCACCTGCTCGACCGTCGCGTCCGCCAGTGCTGTCATACCCACACTGAATCAGCGACCACCGACATTCGGGGCCCAGATCAGCGCTGAAATCGGACGATCAGATCTAGTACTCCGGAACCCCGGAATTCAGCGCGCGGACTGCGGGCCCAAGGAGCCGCAGCCTCACTCCACGACGAGTTCGAAACCCCGCCGGGGAATTCAGCGCGCGGACTGCGGGCCCAAAAGAGCCGCAGCCTCACTCCACGACGAGTTCGAAACCCCCGTCGGCGCCCGCTCGCACGGAGACCTGCGTGAGGTCGGCGACGTGGTACTCGGGGGAGTGGGTCGCGGCGTGCGCGCCGATCCCGATCACCCGCATGCCCGCCGCGTGCGCGGCCTGGATGCCGGCGCCGGAATCCTCGAACACCACGCAGTCCGCCGGGTCGACGCCCAACAGCTTCGCGCCCAGCAGGAACCCCTCGGGATCGGGCTTCGAGGCCGAGACGCTCTCCGCCGTCACGACGAGCTGCGGGACCGTGAGCCCCGCCTCTCCCATCCGGGCGTTCATCAGAGGGACGTTGGCCGAGGTCACGATCGCGTGCGGCACGTCGGCGAGCGCCTCCAGCAGAGCGCCCGCCCCGCGGATCTCGACGACGCCGTCGACGTCGCTCGCCTCGGTCGCCAGCATCCGTTCGTTCTCGACCAGGTTCACCGCGTGATCGCGTTCGGGAAGCATGATGGCCATGCTCTGATGACCCTGACGCCCGTGGACGACGCTCAGTACGGTCGCCGGGTCGAGGCCGTGCGGTTCCGCCCACGCGAGCCAGAGCCTCTCCACGACCGCGGTCGAGTCGACGAGGGTGCCGTCCATGTCGAGCAGGACGGCGCGGGCGGGGACGATCTCGGTCATCTTTCCAGGCTACTGCCGCCCGGAACATCCATCCTTCGACGCTGCGTCGCGCGGACCTAGGATGTGCGCAGGAGGCAGCATGCGATTCGCGGAGGGCGGCAACGCAGACGGCGCGGGCCGGACGAGCCCAGACAGCACCGAGGACGCCGGGAACGACACGAGCGCCCTCGGCCGGATCCGCGACGGGATCAGCGGTGTGCTTGGTCAGCTGCGAGGGCCGGCGACGTCGGATGCCGTCTTCGAGGCGACCGCGCTCATCGTCGGCGCGGTCGTGCTCCTCGTCGGATTCCTCGTCGCCTTCCCGATGTTCTGGGGCCGGGAGCTTCCGATCAGCGGTCCCGGATCGATCGGGGTGTTCGCGGCGTACGGGGGAGCGATCACCGCGGCGCTCGCCTTCGTCGTCGGACGCCTCGCGGTCCGCCCCGACGAGCCGAGCGTCGACGGCACCCGTGACGGGTTCAGCGTGCCGGGCGACCGGCTCCGCTGGTACGACCTCGCGGCGATCGCGTTCGCGCACGCCGCCATCGCATATCTCGGCTGGCTGGGGATCGCCGAACTGCTCGAGCGGAGCTTCACCGACGCGCCGGTCTTCGCCTTCCCCGGTGCGGTGCTCGTCGCCGTCGCCTTCGGGCTCACGGCCTATGTGGCCTTTCTCAGCGCGGTCGCTCTGACTCCGATGGTCCTCTCGCTCGTCCTCGCCGTGTTCCTCGTGGTGGGAGCGTTCGCCAGCATGCTCGCCTCCAGCGACGTGCACTGGTGGCGCGACAACCTCTCCGCGCTCGGGATGAGCACGAACAGCGCCTCGATCGCCTTCAACGTCACGCTGATCATCGCGGGCGTCATGGTCACGACCATCGCCCGGTATGCGACAGCGGGCCTGCCCGTCGACGACCCGATCGACCGGCGAGGACGCCTCATCGTGCGCACCGGACTGATCCTCCTCGGGATCTTCCTCGCCTGCGTCGGCATCTTCCCCGTCGACGAGTTCTTCCTCCTGCACAACACCGTCGCGACCGGGATGGCGGTGGTCTTCGCCGTGGTGGTCGTCGGGCTCCCCTGGTTCCTTCGGAGCATCCCTCGGGTGTTCGTGGCCTTCGGCTGGGCCTACGTGCTCGTGATCGTGCTGCTCGCCGCTTTCTTCGCGGTCGGCTACTACAACCTCACCGCGGTCGAGCTGATCGCCGCCGTGCTCATCTTCAGCTGGATCATCGTGTTCCTCCGCACGGCCGGCTCGGTCGGCACGCATCGGCACGACACTCAGTGACAGGGCTGAGACCCACCGACGCGAGATTCGCCCGCGCACGAAGGGATGCCGTCCCGCCCCGTCCCGCGGCTCACTCCGCGCGCAACGCCTGCGTGGCCTCGGCCGTGCGCTGCAGCGCCTCGACGGCATCCGCTCGACGCCGACGCGCGACCCCCACGAACAGGCAGTCGACGAGGGCGAGCTGCGCGATCCGACTGACCATCGCCCCGGCGCGGAGGCGTGGCTCCCTCGCGTGCGTGAGCAGCACGACGTCGCCCGACGCCGCGACGTCCGACTCCGCCACGCCCGTGATCGCGATGGTCCTGGTGCCCGCGGCGCGCGCGGCCTCCAGGAAGCGCTGGGTCTCGATCGTCGTGCCCGACTGCGAGATCCCCACCGCGACCGTGTCGTCGGCGGAGAGCGCGGCCGCGGCGCTCGCCACGTGCGCGTCGGTGAGGATGACCGCCGCGCGCCCGATCCGGAGCAGCTTCTGTCCGAAATCCGCTGCGACGAGTCCGCTGGCTCCAATGCCGAAGAGGAGGATCCGTTGCGCGCCGTCGAGCGCGGCCACCGCCTCGTCGAGCTGCTCGTCGTCGAGTCCGGCGACCGTCTCCTCGATCGCCAGCACCTCGAGCGCGGCGACCTTCGCCGTCGCCTCCCGCAGCGAATCGTCGAGCGGGATCTCCGAGCCGAAGCCCGTCGAGGCGCTGAACTGCACCGACTCGCGGCCGAGTTCGGCGGCCAGTGCCATGCGCAGCGCCGCGTACCCGTCGACGCCCACCGAGCGGCAGAATCTCACGACGGATGCGACCGAGGTCTCGCAGATCGCCGCCAGCTCGGTGATGGTGCTGTCGACGACGACGCCCGGATCGTCGCTCACGGCACGCGCGATGCGCGCGAGGGAAGGGGGCAGCGTCTCGGCCGCTCCCGCGATGCGCGTCTGAATGCTCATGTCTCTCCGCCAACCAACTCGTGAACAATTCTTTCATGACTAACGGCTTATGCGTACACTATTTTCATGCCTGACCTCTCCGTGCTCGCCGTCGACCTCGGCAAGTCGCGCTGCCGAGTCGTGCTCGCGGGGCTCGAGCGCCGCGTGACGGTCGAGGGCGTCGGGGCGCCCGGACTCGCCGCCGCGGGCGGACTCGACGCCGCGGTCGCCGCCATCCTCCCGCTGACCTCCGACATCACGGGCTACGAGGCCGTCTCGGTCGGCGCCGCCGGCGCGTGGGCGGCGCCGACCGCGGCATCCGAGCTCGCGCAGCGGCTGCACGCTCGGCTCGACGTCCCGGTCGCCGTCACCTCCGACGTCGTCTCCGCCCACGTCGGTGCGCTCGGCGGGGGAGTGGGAGTGCTCCTGATCGCCGGCACGGGAGCTGCAGCCCTCGGCGTCGACGCCGACGGCATCCGTCTCGTCGACGGCTGGGGGCCCGAGGTCGGAGACTTCGGCAGCGGATCCTGGTTCGGTCGCGAGGCCCTGCGCGCCGCGCTCCGCGCCTCGGTCGGACTCATCGCGCCCACCGTCCTCTCCGATCGCGTCGCGGCGGCGATCGGCTCCCTCGACGAGACTCAGCGGTGGCTCGCACAGGACTCCCCGCTCGCCCGCAGGCTCGCCACGCTCGCGCCTCTCGTGCTCGACGCCGCCGCCGACGGTGATCTCGTCGCACGCGACATCGCCGTGGAAGGCGCGCGCCTGCTCGTCGACTCCGCCGTCGCGGCTGCCGCACACACCACCCGGGTCGCCCTGCACGGCGGGCTCACGCAGCACCGCTGGTTCCGCGAACGCCTCGACGGAACCCTGCGCGCGGCCGGCCGGGAACCCGTCGATGCCGCAGGCGATGCCCTCGACGGCGCCGTGCTCATCGCCGAGCGCACGGGCCTCGACGCCCCGCTCCCGCACGAGAGGTACGTGCACCGTGCCGGCTGAACCCGAGGCCCACGAAGTCTCCCGCACCCCATCCCCGAGAGGTCCGCACACCGTGCCCACTGAAGCCCAGCGACTGTCCGCCCTGCTCGACGAGCTCTCCGCCCTCGGCACCGAAGCGTCGTCGACCGAACGCGGAGACCTCGACCTGCTCGGCACCGCCGAGCTCGTGCGGCGCATGAACGCCGAAGACCAGCGCGTGGCGACTGCGGTCGCTGACCGCAGCGCCGAGATCACCGCGGCCGTCGACGGCATCACCGCGCGGTTCCGCCGCGGCGGACGGCTCATCTACATCGGCGCCGGCACCGCCGGACGCATCGGCGTGCTCGACGCGAGCGAGTGCCCGCCCACGTTCGGCACCGACCCCTCGATGGTGGTCGGCCTCATCGCCGGCGGCGAGACCGCGATCCGATCCGCCGTCGAGAACGCGGAGGACGACGACCGTGCGGCCGGCGAATCGCTCCGTGAGCTGAACGTGACCGAGCGCGACACCGTGGTCGGCATCTCGGCCTCCGGTCGCACCCCGTACGTCATCGGCGGACTGGAGTACGCGCGCGGCATCGGCGCGCTCACCGTCGCGATCGCCTCGAACGCGGAGTCGGCGATCGGTGCGGTCGCCGACATCGCGATCGAGGTCGTCACCGGCCCGGAGTTCATCTCTGGCTCGACCCGCCTCAAGTCGGGAACCGCGCAGAAGCTCGTCGTCAACATGCTCACGACGTTGTCGATGATCAACCTCGGCAAGACCTACCACGGCGTCATGGTCGACCTCCTCGCCACGAACGAGAAGCTGCACGCGCGGTCGATCCGTACGGTCACCGAGCTCACCGGCGCCGACGTCGCCCAGGCGTCGTCGGCGCTCGCCGCGGCCGACGGCTCCGTCAAGCTCGCCATCCTCATCCTCACCACGGGGGCGGAGCCGGATGCCGCGCGCGCCGCGCTTGTCAACGCCGACGGCATCCTGCGTGTGGCGATCGCCGCATTGACCCACTGATCGCGCGCGTCTCGTGGATTGAGAGCGCGGGCGGGGGCGACCGGGGCTCGGCGCCCGTAGGATCATCCCGTGGATCCCCTCGTCCCCGGTGCGCCGTGGCTGCTGGCCCTGGCGGGACTCGTGTCCGGGGCGGCATGCCTCGCGGCGTGGCGGCGGGTGCCCTGGCAGGTGCGCCAGATGGCGCTGCTGCGGGCGTCGGCCCTCATCGCACTGGCCGTGCTCGGCGGTGGAGCCCTGTCGCACATGATCCTCGGCGTGCTGCTACTGCTGTCGGCGATGGCGGGCACGATCGGAGTGCGAGGACTCCGTGCCGCTCCGATGTGCTTCCATCGCGCCGTGGTCTCGCTCGTGCTGGCGATCTGCCTGTGGGACACGGCAGGTGCAGGGGTGGGTGCGGGTGCAGGAGCCGGCGAGGTCGCCGCCTCCGTCGGGTACCACGATCACGGCCCGCAGTTCACCGGCATCCTGTCCCTCGTCGGGGTGGTCGGCGTCATCGGCGTCGTGCTCTGGACGATCGTGTCGCAGCAGGTGGTCAGCCCGTCCTCCGACCGCCGCACCCGCACGCTGCTCGGCGTGGAATCGTGGTCGATGGCCGCGGGCGTCGCCCTGCTCTGCCTCGCGATGTGAGCGGTCGCCGCGCTCGTCGCTGAGCTGCTGCTCGGCGTACTCCGCCGAGCCGGGTGAACCGCGCAGCGGCCGGCATCCCGATTTCTCCGACTTCGCACCCGCACCGTACCCTGGTGGCATCCCCCGAAGCTCACCCGGCAATTCCGCGCGCCGGCGACCTCGGCGCGCTCACACATGCAAGGACGCAGATGAACGACACCGCCGCATCCCACGACGCCTGGACCGCGCGCGAAGAGCTCGCCGAGCGGATGATCCCGCTCATCGGAGCCCTCAAGCGCGACCGCGACGTGGTCACCTCGCTGCACGGCCACCGCCTCGTGGGACTCTCGGCCACCGGGATCGTCGAGATGCACGACCGCGTCGCCCAACTCGGCCACGAGGAGCTCGCGCTGGAGGACACGCTCGCCGTCATCGAGGCGATCCACGCGCTCGCGCCCGGAGCATCCTCCCTCGACGTCGCGCGCCTCGTCGAGGGTCACCGCGACAGCGGTGCGTCGCTCGCCGACCACCTCGCGGAGGCGCTCGCCCCCGCGATCGGCGCGACGGCCGCCGAGCCCACCGACGTCGTGCTGTACGGCTTCGGCCGTATCGGCCGGCTGCTCGCCCGCATCCTCATCGCCCACACCGGCGGCGGCAGCGGCTTGCGGCTGCGCGCGATCGTCGTGCGGCGCGGCTCGGCCGACGACCTCGTCAAGCGCGCCTCGCTGCTGCTGCGCGACTCCGTGCACGGACGATTCGCCGGATCCGTCACCGTCGACGAGGAGGCCGAGCAGATCATCGCGAACGGCACCCGCATCCAGGTGATCTACTCCGACGACCCCGCATCGATCGACTACACGGCCCACGGCATCCACGATGCGATCGTGGTCGACAACACGGGACGCTGGCGCGACGAGGCCGGGCTGAGCCGCCACCTCGAGTCGACCGGCGTCGCTCGGGTGCTGCTCACCGCGCCGGGCAAGGGCGCGCTGAAGAACATCGTGCACGGCATCAACGACCAGACGATCACGTCCGACGACCGCATCGTCACGGCGGCCTCCTGCACCACCAACGCCATCACGCCGGTGCTCAAGGCGGTCGACGAGGCCTACGGCATCGTGCGCGGGCACGTCGAGACCGTGCATTCGTTCACGAACGACCAGAACCTGATCGACAACTTCCACAGCGGCGATCGTCGAGGACGCTCGGCCGTGCTCAACATGGTCATCACCGAGACCGGGGCGGCCAAGGCCGTGGCCCGTGCGCTGCCCGAACTCGAGGGCAAGCTCACCGGATCGGCGATCCGCGTGCCCACGCCCGACGTCTCGCTCGCCGTGCTTCATCTCACGCTCGAGCGCCCTGCCGTGAAGGACGAACTCAACGACTACCTGCGCCGCGTCTCGCTGCACTCCAAGCTGCGCCAGCAGATCGACTACGTCGAGAGCCCCGAGGTCGTCTCGACGGACTTCGTCGGATCCCACCGCGCCGGCATCGTCGACGGACTCGCGACCATCGCGAACGACCACGACGTCGTGCTGTACGTCTGGTACGACAACGAGTACGGCTACTCCTGCCAGGTCATCCGCGTGCTCGAGGTCATGGCCGGATCGCACCCCGTCGTGCTCCCCGCGCGTCGCGAGGTCACGCTGCACGGCTGACTCCCGAGTTCTCCCATTGCGGGGGAGGTCCCGGCCATGATGGGGACATGAAGACCGCGACCCTGTTGACGGAGCGCCTCCGCTCGCATCGCCTCACGGCCCCGGCGCGCACCGTGACCGACGCGGCCGCGCACATGCTGGCCGTGCAGAGCCAGGACTTCACGGCAGGACGCTGGGCGCTCGCCTCACGCACCCGTGGCGAGCCGACCCTCGCCGCGGTCGACGCCGCGTTCGACCGAGGCGAGCTTGTGCGCGCGTGGACCATGCGCGGCACCCTGCACATCATCCCCGCGCGCGACCTCGGCTGGGTGCTGTCGGTCACTGCGCAGCGGCAACGCCAGCAGGCGGCGGGGCGCCGCCGCGACCTCGGCATCGACGACGCCATGATCGACGTCGTCACAGCGGCGGTCGTGCCGCGGCTGCGCGACGGCGGACTCACGAGGTCCGAGATGTTCGAGGTGTTCGCCGGCGTCGGGGTCGACCCCAGCGGGCAGCGCGGCATCCACCTGCTGAGCGAGCTGACCCTGATCGGTCTGCTGTGCCAGGGGCCGGTCGTCGCACGAGACGGCATCACGCGCGAGCAGCGATTCGTGCTCGTCGACGGTCACATCCGCGAGCACGCCGCCCCCGACGACCCGCTGGCCGAACTGTTCGTCCGCTACATCGACGGGCACGGACCGGCGACGGTCGCAGATTTCGCGTGGTGGTCGGGACTGACCCTCGGCCTGTCACGAGAGGCCCGCGACCGCGCCGACGGGCGGGTGACCGAGGTCGAGGAGGGGGTCTTCCTCGCGGCGGACCGCCCGCGCCGTGCAGGCCGGGCTGAATCCGTCATCGCCCTCGGAGCCTTCGACGAGTACTACATCTCCTACGCCGACCGCACAGCGGTGTGCGCCCCCGAGCACCTCGCGGCAGTGGGACCCGGCAAGAACGGCATGGTGCGCGCGACCCTCGTCGCCGACGGGCAGGTGATCGGATGCTGGACGCACGCCGCCGCATCCCTCGGCACCCCACCCGAGCTCTTCGACGACCCGGGTCGGCAGTCGGTGGACGAGGATGCCGTGCGCGACGCGCTCGCGCGGTTCGCGAGGTTCGTCGGGAAGTAGAGGGGGAGGACCCGGAGTACGCGCTCGGGCAGCGAGCGGAGCCCGGGACTACTCGCTCGCGTGCCGCCCCAGGAACGAGTACCGGAGTTGCTCGCCGGAGGGGACCGTCACTCGCTTGCGTGCCGCCCCAGGAACGAGTACACCTCGTTGTCGTCGACGCCCGGGAACGCGCCGCGGGGGAGCGGCGAGAACATGTGCGTGTGCACGCGGGCGCTGGGCCACGCCTTGCCGTTCCAGCGCTCGGCCAGGTCGGCCGGAGGGCGGCGGCAGCACGCCTCGTCGGGGCAGCTCGATGTGGCCCGGTCGGAGGTCTCGCGCCCCCGCCACCACCGCGCGTCGTCGAACGGCACGCCGACCGTCACCGAGAACTCGCCGTCGGTCGACGACCCGGTCTGCGTCGAGCACCAGAACGTGCCGGACGGCGTATCGGTGTACTGGTGATGCTCCGTGGTGCGGTTCTGCTGGGTGAATGCGCTCCGCGCCTGGAACTTACGGCACACCCGCTGCCCCTCCACCGAGCCGGTGACGTCCATCGGCAGGGGGAGGCCGTCGTTCTCGTACACGCGGGTGATGGCGCCCGTCGCGTCCACCCGAAGGAAGTGCAGCGACATGCCGAGGTGCTGCGTCATGAGGTTCGTCATCCGCATCCCCGCCGCCTCGTGGGTCACTCCGAACGCATCCCGGAAGTCCTCGACCGCGAGGTTGCGGTCCTTCTTCGCCTGCTGCAGGAACGCCACCGCCGCGGTCTCCGGCATCAGGCACGACGCGGCGAAGTAGTTGATCTCCAGCCGCTGCTGCAGGAAGTCGGCGTAGTCGGTCGGCGGGGTGTGGCCGAGCAGGCGATGAGCCATCGCCTGCAGCGCCATCGAGCGCAGGCCGTGGCCGCCGGGGATCGACGCCGGCGGCAGGTAGATCCGACCGTTCTCGAGATCGGTCACCGACCGGGTCGAGTGGGGGAGGTCGTTCACGTAGATGAGCTCGAAGCCGAGCTTCTCGGCCATGATGCTCACCGTGCGGTGGGTGAGAGCGCCCTGCACGTGTCCGGCCGACCGCAGCTGCTTCTCGGCCAGCTTCTCGATGTCGCCGAGGTAGTTGTGCTGGGCCCGCATCCTCAGCCGCAGCTCGGTGTTGGCGCGGCGCGCCTCCTCCGGGGTCGCGATCGCCTCGCGCTCTCGACGCTGCAGTTCGCGGTGCAGACCGAGCAGCGATTCGATGGTCTCGTCGCTCATGCCCTTCGTCACACGCACGGGAGCGACGCCGAGCTGTCGGAACACCGGGCTCTCCTGCGCCCGCTCCAACTCGATCTCCAGTGCGGCGCGGCGGTTGGGCGGCTCGCCGGAGATCAGGTCGGTCACCTCTGTGCCGGTCGCCTGCGCCAGCGCCTGCAGCAGCGACAGCTTCGGTTCTCGCTTGCCGTTCTCGATGAGGCTGAGCTGCGAACCCGCGACGCCGACCAGCGCGCCGAGTTCGTCGAGCGTGAACCCGTTCTCGAGCCGGTGGTGCCGGATGCGGTGACCGAGAGTGGCCAGATGAATGCCGGAGGGTGCCATTCCTTGATACTAGCGAAAGAAGATCGATTCTTATCGGATGAATCGTCGAAAAGTGGCGCGCCAACCCCCTGAAGATGGATGCAACGCCCACTTCATAAGGAGAGCAGTCATGGCGATCGCCGAAGTCTTCACCCCTCGTGCAGCATCCGTCGCACCCGTGCGCACGTTCGGGACGGCACCGACCTATGACACCCCCGCGATGAAGGAGCTGTCCGCCTGGGTCGACGAGATCGCCGCGCTGACGCAGCCCGACTCGATCCACTGGGTCGACGGGTCGCGCGCCGAGAACGACTGGCTGCTGCGCGGCCTCGTGAGCGAGGGCAAGCTCATCAAGCTCAATCCCGAGTGGCGTCCCGGCTCGTACCTCGCCCGCTCGCACCCGAGCGACGTCGCCCGCACCGAGGGTCGCACGTACATCGCCTCCGAGCGCGAAGAGGATGCCGGCCCCACGAACAACTGGGCCGACCCCACGCAGATGCGCGAGAAGATGACCGAGATCTTCGAAGGGTCGATGCGCGGACGGACGATGTTCGTCGTGCCGTTCTCGATGGGACCGGTCGGCGGACCCCTCTCGCACATCGGGGTTCAGATCACCGACAGCGCCTACGCGGTAGCCTCCATCGGCATCATGACCCGCGTCGGCGACGCGGTCACCCGGCAGATCGCCGAGGGCGCCCCGTGGGTCAAGACGGTCCACTCCGTCGGCGCGCCGCTCGCAGCGGGCGAGCCGGACGTCGAGTGGCCGTGCAACGACGACAAGTACATCGTGCACTTCCCCGAGACGCTCGAGGTCTACTCCTTCGGCTCCGGATACGGCGGCAACGCGATCCTGGCCAAGAAGTGCTTCGCGCTGCGCATCGCCTCGGTCATCGCCCGTGACGAGGGGTGGCTCGCGGAGCACATGCTGCTCATCCGCGTGATCGACCCGACCGGCAAGGCGTACCATGTCGCCGCCGCGTTCCCCTCGGCGTGCGGCAAGACGAACCTCGCGATGCTGCGTCCGACGATCCCGGGCTGGCGCGTCGAAACCCTCGGCGACGACATCGCGTGGATCCGCCCCGGCGAGGACGGACGCCTCTGGGCGATCAACCCCGAGGCCGGCTTCTTCGGCGTCGCGCCGGGCACCGGGGAGTCGACCAACGTCACCGCGGTCGAGACGCTGTGGGGCAACACGATCTTCACGAACGTCGCCCTGCGTCCCGACGGCGACGTCTGGTGGGAGGGGCTGACCGAGAACGCGCCGGCCGACCTCATCGACTGGGAGGGCAATGCGTGGACGCCGGACTCCGGACGCCCCGCCGCGCACCCCAACTCCCGCTTCACGGTGTCGGCGGCGCAGTGCCCGCAGATCTCCGAGGACTGGGAGGAGGCCGTGCCGCTCGATGTCATCCTTTTCGGCGGACGCCGCGCGAGCAATGTCCCCCTCGTCGTCGAGGCGACCGACTGGACCCACGGTGTCTTCCTCGGATCGAACATCTCGTCGGAGCGCACCGCCGCCGCCGAAGGAAAGGTGGGCGAGCTGCGCCGCGACCCGTTCGCGATGCTCCCGTTCTGCGGCTACAACATGGCCGACTACTTCGGACACTGGCTCAAGGTCGGTCGCGGACTCCGCTTCGACCGCGCACCGCGCATCTTCCAGGTGAACTGGTTCCGCCGTGGCTCGGACGGCCGGTTCCTGTGGCCCGGGTTCGGCGACAACTCGCGAGTCGTCGACTGGATCATCCGCCGCATCTCGGGGGACGTGCCCGCCGTCGACAGCCCCATCGGCCGCCTGCCCCGGATCGAGGACCTGAACCTCGACGGGATCGACGTGCCCGAGGCCGACCTCGAAGAGCTCTTCACGGTCGACCCGGAGGCGTGGAAGACCGAGGCCGACCTCACCGAGGAGTTCTACGACACGTTCGGCGACAGGGTGCCCGCAGCGCTGCGCGCCGAGCTCGCCTCCCTGCGCTACCGCCTCGACAAGGCGTGAGAGCCGGGCGCCGGTTCGGGGGAGCCGGCGTCCTACACTCCTCCACCCAGGAGGACCCCGGACCCGCGAGGGCGGGAAGTCAGAGACGAACCCATGGCTGAGTGGTCTCCGGCATCCCGCCCTCGCGTTTGCGCGCGGCCCCGGCCTGGGAACAGGAGGATCGCCTGAGGACAGGACGATGCTCGGCGGATCATCCTGATCTGGAGCGATGTTCCTGATCTCGGGCGCGGGGGAAGTCCCTACGCCAGCAGCTGATGCCGCGCGAGGTCGCGGTACAGCGGCACCTGCTCCACGAGCTCGGCGTGCGTGCCCTGGCCCACCACGACGCCGTCCTGCAGCACCACGATGAGGTCGCTGTCGACCACGGTCGAGAGGCGGTGCGCGATCACGACGAGAGTGCGGTCGGTCGACACGGCGCCGATGGCCTCCCGCATCCGCTGCTCGTTCACGCCGTCGAGCGACGACGTCGACTCGTCGAGCAGCAGGATCGGTGCATCCGTCAGCAGCGCGCGTGCGATCGCGAGTCGCTGCCTCTCGCCGCCCGACAGCATCACGCCGTCCTCGCCCACCGGGGCCTGCAGACCGAGCGGGCTGCGCTCGAGCACGTCGCCGAGGTTGACGGCCCGAAGGACCCGCTCGCAATCGGCATCCGAGGCATCAGGGGAGGCGAGCCGCAGATTGTCGGCGAGCGTGCCGGCGAGGGTCGGCGCATCCTGCTCGACATAGCCGAACTGGGCCCTCAGCTCGTGGCGCGGATAGGTGCGTGCGTCGTGCCCGTACAGGCGGACGGACCCGCCCGTAGGGTCGTAGAACCGCTCGACGAGCGAGAGGATCGTGCTCTTGCCGGCGCCGCTGGGCCCCACGAGCGCCACGCGTGCGCCACGCGGGACCGAGAACGAGACACCTCGGAGCACCTCGTGGTCCGAGCGCGCCGCGAGCGCCTCGGACGTCGGGTCGAGGTGAGCGTCAGCGAGCAGCGTCCGTGCCTCCTTCTCTGCGGCAGCGCGTGCAGCCAGGACGTTCTCGGGGTATCGGAAGCGCACGTCGCGGAACTCGATCGCGGGCGCGCTCGGGTCGGCCTCGTCGCGCGTCACGGCGGCGGCGATCTCGGCATCCTGCTGGGTCTCCGTCGGCAGATCCAGGACCTCCTGGATGCGGCCGAGCGCCCCGAGCGCCTGATTGACGGACGTGATCGCGCCGAATGTCGTCGCGAGCGGCATCACGAGCATGAACAGGAACAGGATGAACGTGATGAGGGAGGCGATCGTGATCGCTCCGTCGGCGACGCGGAAGCCCCCGACGCCGAGCACCACGAGCAGCGACAGCTGCAGGGCTACACCGGCGATGGGGACGACCAGTGACGAGATCTTCGCGATCCGCACGCCGATGCCGTACGCCTCGGAGGCCAGGTTCGACACGGATTCCGTCTCGCGCTCGGTCGCACCGGATGCCCGAACGGTGCGGATCGACCCCACGGCCCGTTCGACGCCGGACGCCAGCTCTCCGACCTTCTCCTGCTGGGCGGTGGATGCCGTGCGGATCCGCCCGCTGAGGAGCGTGACGCCCACGACCGACGTGCCGATGACCACGACGATCAGCAGGAGCAGCACGGGATCGATCACGAGCATCGCGACGAGAGCGCCGAGGAAGAGCAGGGCGCTGCCGACGGCATCCGCCAGTCCCTGAGTGAGCACGGCGTACAGGAGCGTCGTGTCGGTGCCGACGCGCGAGACCAGGTCGCCGGTGCGGCGCGCGTCGAACTCGCTGATCGGCAGATGCAGGATGCGCGCGATGAGCTTGCGGCGGCTCGAGTACACGACCGCGGTGCCGGTGCGCTGCAGCAGGTAGTGCTGGTAGCCGGAGATGATCGACGAGACGATCACGAACCCGATGAGCAGCCAGACGAGGATGCCGATCCCCGCGTCGGACTGCACGGCCTCGATGACCCGGCCGACGAGGAGGGGCTGCACGAGCGACGTCGCGGCGCCGAACACGCTGAGGATCGCGACGACGATGAGCGTGCGCTTGTGCTCGAAGAGGAAGGGGAGGAGCTGGCGGAAGGTGGCGCGCGGACCGTCCTGCGGTGCGCCCCGTCCGCGTCGGCGTGACGTCGCCGTGCTGGACATGCGTGACCTCGTTCTGAAAGGGGGTACTCCGACCGTACTTCGTGCCGGTCGGGATTCTGTGGGTGGGCTGTGCGTCAGCGGCTGCCGAACCGCCGGTGGGCGGCCTGCTTGCTCACGCCGAGTGCGCCGGCGATCGCCTGCCAGGAGTAACCGAGGTTGCGCGCGCGGCGGACCTCGGCCTCTTCGGCGCGGGCGATCTCGGTGCGGAGTGTCGCGAGTCGGTGCAGTTCCGCGATCGGCTCGCCGCGGTCTTCGAGCGCGTGGGCGGTCGTGAGTGACATGAGAACCTCCGACGAGTGATGTGGGGATGGCGCCAGCGTCAATCTTCGTTGACGCGCGATGAATTGTCAACATTCATTGACGAATGAGGGCTGGCAGACGCATCGCATAGGGTGTGCGGATGCCGAAGAAGCCGTGGATCCTGTTCGACATCGGGGGAGTGCTGGAGGTCGTGGACGATGACAGCTGGCAGGAGCAATGGTGGGAGCGCGTGCGCGGGGTCTCTGGCCTCATGCGGCACGATCTCGACGCGCGGCTCGCCACGGCGGACCTCCCGCGGATCGACCTGACCGTCGGCACGGAGGGCGCATTCTGGGCCGAGCTGGCCCGAGCCCTCGACCTCGACGACGAGCAGCGCTCCGCCATCCGGGCCGACTTCTGGGATGCCTACTGCGGCACGGGCAATCACGAGCTGATCGAGTACGCCCGTTCGCTTCGCGGGAGAGCGAGGACCGCGATCCTCTCCAACTCCGCCGACGGAGCGCGCGAAGAGGAGGGGCGCCGCTTCGGCTTCGCGTCGATCTTCGACCCGATCTGCTACAGCCACGAGCTGGGCGTGGCCAAGCCCGAGCCGCAGGCGTACCTCCGCGCACTGCGGGCGCTCGACGCCGATCCGGCAGAGGTGCTCTTCATCGACGACCACCGGTTCGCGATCGACGGGGCAGCCGCCGTCGGCATCCGCGGGATCCTGCACCGTGACAATGCGGCGACGATCGCGGCGATCGAGGGTTTCCTCGCCGGAGACTGAGCCGGATACGCGGAACGGCCGCACCCCGATCAGGGATGCGGCCGTTCGCAGAGAGCCTCCGTCAGAGCTCGACGGCGGCGGCGACTCCCAGGTCGGACTCGTAGTCGGTGTCCTTCGTCTCGGGCGAGAGCACGAGGGCGATGAACGTCAGCACGCCCATCACCGAGAGGTAGAGACCGACGAGCCAGGGAGCGCCGTCGCCGAGCTCCCACAGCCACACGGCGATGAGCGGAGCGACCGCCGCGCCGAGGATCGACGACACGTTGTACGAGATCGCAGACCCCGTGTAGCGCACGTTCGTCGGGAACAGCTCCGGCAGCAGCGCGCCCATCGGGCCGAACGTGGCTCCCATGAGCATGAAGCCGAACACGAGGAACGCCTGCGCGAGCGCGCCCGTGAACTTCGGGTCCATCGCCGGCAGCAGGAACGCGTTGAACGTGAGGCCGAACACGATGATGAGCCCCGTGACCCACAGCAGCAGCTTGCGGCGGCCGACCGCGTCGGCGATCGGACCCGACAGCAGCGTGAAGATTCCGAAGAACACGACGCCCACGATCTGCATGAGCACGAAGTCGGTGTAACCGAAGCCCAGGCCGGGGTAGAACTGGGCGGCGAACGCCGATGCGTCGAAGTCCTTGCCCGCGGCCTCGGCGGCCGCCTGCGCGGCGGCGGATGCCGTCTCCAGCGACGCGGGCTTGGTGCCGTATGCGAGCGTGAAGTTCGTCATCAGGTAGAACAGCACGTACGTCGCCAGCATGATGAAGGTGCCGAGGATCAGCGCCTTCCAGTGGTGACGGAACACGGTCGCGAGCGGGAGCTTGCGGATCGCCCCGACCTTCTCGGCCTTCTTGAACGTGTCGGACTCGACGAGCTTGAGACGCACCCACAGGCCGATGATGACCATGACGGCCGAGAACAGGAACGGGATCCGCCAGCCCCACGACAGGAACGCCTCGGACTTCAGCGCCGGGTTCTCGGCGTGCGGGAGCAGCCAGTTGATCGCGAGGAAGAGGAAGTTCGCGATGATGAACCCGAGTGGAGCGCCCAGCTGCGGGAACGTGCCGTACCAGGCGCGCTTGCCCGCCGGGGCGTTCTCGGTGGCCACGAGCGCGGCGCCCGACCACTCGCCGCCCAGAGCGAAGCCCTGGAACAGGCGCAGGATGAGGAGCAGCAGAGCGGCCCACCACCCGATCTGCTGGAAGGTGGGGAGCAGACCGATCACGAACGTCGCGATCCCCATCGTCAGCAGCGACGCGACCAGCGTGGCCTTGCGACCGAACCGATCGCCGAAGTGGCCGAACACCACGGCGCCGATCGGGCGCGCGACCATGGCGGCGCCGAAGACGGCGAACGACGAGAGGAGGGACGTGGTGTCGTTGCCCGTCGGGAAGAAGAGGACGGGGAAGACGAGCACGGCGGCGGTGGCGTACGCGTAGAAGTCGTAGAACTCGATCGTGGTGCCGACGAGGCTGGCGGTGATGACCCGCGAGCGTGGATTCGCGGGCGCTGTGGACGTACTCATGCTGCTCCTTAGATCCGTGCGACGGCATACCGCGCACCGGGCGATCCTACGCCTTCCTGAGTGTTTCCTGGGCGCGCACGGCGGTCGGCTGCCGAGATCGACGTGCGTAGAGTCGGGGGACACCCCGCGGAAGGATGCCGATGACCACCAGGATGCTGCTGCTCGCCGACACCCATGTGCCGAAGCGCGCTCGCCGATTGCCCGACGCGGTCCTGCGGGCGATCGACGATGCGGATATCGTCGCGCACGCGGGGGACTGGGTCGATCTGCCGACCCTCGATCTGATCGAGGAGCGGGCGCGCGTCTTCTACGGCGTGCACGGCAACAACGACGGGCCCGAGTTGCGCGAGCGGCTCCCCGAGGTCGCACGGTTCGAGGTCGAGGAGGTGCGCGTCGCGATGATCCATGAGACCGGTCAGGCCGCGCGACGCGAGCAGCGCATGGACGAGGCGTTCCCCGAGACCGATCTGCTGGTCTTCGGCCACTCGCACATCCCGTGGGACACGGTCGCTCCCTCCGGGATGCGGCTGCTCAACCCCGGCTCGCCCACAGACCGCCGTCGTCAGCCCGTCTGCACGATGATGACGGTGGCGATCGACGGGGCCGGGATCGAGGCGACGCTGGTGCCGATCGCGTGAGGGAGCCGTAGGGTCGGGGGCATGGCAGCCATCGAGGAGACCCCCGTCTACCGCGCGCCGATGAGATCGCGCGACGATGCGGTTCCGCAGGGGGCGGGGACGGAGCGGGCGCTCGCGCTCGGAGTCTGCGGGATCGGCGGCAGGCTGCACCCTGCTCCCCGCTCGCTGGAGGATGCGCTGACGGAGGCTGACGCGCAGTCCGGCATCCGACTGGCGTGGCGTATCGAGAGGTTCGCGAAGGCGCCGATGGGTGCTTTCGTCTGGACGAGAGACGTCGACGGTCTGACCTATCTCGGCCGCCTCGTCGGACCCTGGGCGTATGACACCGACGACGCAGCCGATGCCGTGGACCTCGTGCACGTCCGCGCGTGCGACTGGCTCGCGGAACCCATCGCCGACGAGATGGTGCCGCCGGATGTTCGGGCCGCGTTCGGCCGAGGCGGTCGCAATTGGCAGCGGATCCGCGCCACGAGCGTCAGCGCACCGACGCAGGCGGTCTGGGACGCGGTCGCCGGCGGTTGAGCGGGCGCCTGCCTCTCTACGGGTCGTCGAGCGAGCGGAGAGTCCCGGCCGCCGCTGACCGTGCGTGCAGACCTACTCCTCGACGTCGCCCCGTTCGGCGCGAGCGACGGACTCCACCCGGGGATCCAGCAGCTGCTCGAGCTCGAGCACCACGACCCGGTTCGTTCCGGCCGTCGTGGCGGGTGCGGGAACGTACAGAGTCCGCGTCGGACCGTTGCGCCAGTACCGCCCGAGGAAGAGACCGTTGACGAAGGCGTACCCCTTGCCCCAGCGATCCGTGTCGAGGAACAGATCGGTCGGTGACGCGAGGTCGAACTCGCCGACCCACGCCATCGGTCCGGCAGACGGCTCGACGGGTGTCATCCCGTCGACGGTGGAGTGCCCCACGTGTGCGGCGATCGCCGCGACGTCGAGGGGAGTCGACCGCCATCCGCCGAGGGCGACGCCGTCGAGCGTGATCGCGCCGACCAGCCCCTTCTCCTCGCCGAGCCTGTGGTCGTAGTTCACCCGCCCCTGATCTTCGACGAGGATGCTGAGCACCTGCCCGTCCGGAATGCGGATCGCGCGGTCGTGGCGGGTGCGCGACAGGGTGCCGACCGGCTGCCCGTCGACGCTCACCCAGGCGAGGTCGCGCACCTCGTCGATCGTCAACAGGCCGCCACGGCCCTCGGGCAGCGGCACGTCGTAGCGGACGAGAGCGCTGGCGTGCTCAAGGGCGTCGAACGTCGCGGGGGCACCGGTCGGCGCCGCGGTCGCCGCGGCATCCGTCCATGGACCGACCGCGCGGAGCGGTGCGGAGAACTCGGGGGCCGGAGCCGAGCCCGAGGGCACCTCGTCAGGCACAGGAGCGTATCGGGCGATCACCTCGCGGAACGCGTGGAACTTCGCCGTCGGTTCGCCGGCCTCGTCCAGTGGTGCGTCGTAGTCGTACGACGTCACGATCGGCAGATAGCGGCCCTTGTCGTTGGCGCCGTTCGTGAGACCGAAGTTCGTGCCGCCGTGGAACATGTAGATGTTCACCGACGCGCCCGCGGCGAGCAGGGCGTCGAGGTCCGCTGCGGCCGCGGCCACATCGGTCGTGTGATGCACGCCGCCCCACCAGTCGAACCAGCCGTCCCAGAACTCCGAGCACATCAGCGGGCCGGTCGGCTGGTGAGCGCGGAGCGTCGCGAGTCGCTCGGCGCTGCGGGATCCGAACGATCCCGTCTTGTGCAGTGTCGGGAGGCTGCCGTCCGCCAGCATCCGATCGGTCGGCTGATCGACCGTCGTCAGCGGCACGGTGATGCCCGCCTCTCGGGTGAGGGCGACGAGGGCCTCGAGGTAGGCGGAGTCCGCTCCATAGGCACCGTACTCGTTCTCGATCTGCACGAGGACGACCGGTCCGCCGCGGTCGATCTGCCGCGGAGCGACGATCTCGTACACGCGGCGGAGGTACTCGCTCACGTCCGCGAGGAACGTCGGCTCCGACGAGCGGAGCTCTCGCTCGCCCGCCGTCAGCCAGGTGGGCAGCCCGCCGTTGTGCCACTCCGCGCAGATGTACGGGCCGGGGCGCACGATCGCGTCCATCCCCTCCGCCTGGATCAGGTCGAGGAATCGGCCGAGGTCGTTCCACCCCGTGGCATCCCATTCACCGCGCCGAGGCTCGTGCGCGTTCCAGGCCACGTAGGTCTCGACGGTGTTGAGGCCCATCAGACGAGCCTTGTGGATGCGGTTCGCCCACTGATCAGGGTGGACGCGGAAGTAGTGGATGGCGCCGGAGATCACGCGGTGGGGCTCGCCCCCGCGGAGGAAGTCGGTCTCGCCGATGGAGAAGGAGGTCACGTTGCGGTGCTTTCGGTCGGAGGGCCGGACGGAGAGGATCCCCGCCCGGCCCTCGGCGGTGTTACTTGTTGACGGTGAAGCCCTGCTCGTCGCCGTACTGCGTGAGCGCCTCCTGCCAGGACGCGAGACCGTCGTTCAGGTCGGTGCCGTTCTGGTAGGACTGGCCGACCGTGTCGCCGAAGATGCTGTTGGCGTACACCTGGTAGGGCAGGTAGCTCCACCCGTCGACGACGTCGCCGGCCGCGGCCGCCAGCACCTCGTTGATCTTCTGGCCGCCGAAGTACTCGGGTGCGTCGGCGAGGAACTCCTCGCTGGAGAGCTCCGCGGTCGTCGAGGGGAAGCCGCCGGACTCGAGGAAGATCGAGATGCTCTCCTCCGAGTTGTTCAGCCACCACAGGAAGCCGGCGGCCAGCGCCGGGTTCTCGCTCTGCTTGGTGACGGCCTGGCCGCCGCCGCCGTTCTCAGCCGTCGCCGGAGTGCCGTCGTACGTCGGCATCGGCGCCACGCGCCAGTCGCCGGCGCCGTCAGGGGCGCCCGAGATGAGGTTGCCCGGCATCCACGCGCCGATCACGAGCGTGGCGATGCTGCCGTCGCCGAGGGCCCGGAACCACTCGTCGCTCCAGCTGCTGGTCGGGGCGACGAGACCCTCCTCGACCAGGCGGTTCCAGTTCTCGGTCCACTTCTTCGTACCGGTGTCCTGCAGGTCGATCGTGACGTCGGTCCCGGAGGTCGCGAACGGCTCACCGCCGGCCTGCCAGATCATCGACGTCGCGAAGCCCGCGTCGCCCGTGTCGTTCGTGATGTAGGCGTCGGGGTTGCTCGCGTGGATCGCCTTGGCCGCCTCGTAGTACTCGTCCCACGTGGTCGGCACGGCGACGCCGGCGGCGTCGAAGACCGCCTTGTTGTAGAACATCGCCATCGGGCCGGAGTCCTGCGGCAGGCCGTAGATCGCGTCGCCGTCGGTGACGGAGTTCCACGTCGAGGCCGTGTAGTCGTCCTCGAAGTCGGAGAACCCGAACTGCGAGAGGTCGACGAAGGCGTCGGTCAGTGCGAACTGGGGGAAGGCGTAGTACTCGACCTGCACGACATCGGGCGCGCCCGAACCCGCCTTGATGGCGTTCTGCAGCTTGGTGTACTCCTCGTTGTTGGTGCCCGCGTTGACCACGTTCACCTTCACGTTCGGGTACTCCTTCTCGAAGGCCTCGACCTGGGCTTCGGCCGACGGCGTCCACGACCAGTACGTGATCTCGCCGCCCTTCTCGAGCGCCGCCTCCACGGAGTCGAACGACCCGTCGCCGGCTGCGCCGGACCCTGCGTCGCCACCCGTGCTGCAACCGGCCAGTGCGAGCGCGGCCACGGTGCCGGCCGCGAGCACCGCGACGGTGCGGCGCGCGGCGGGGGAGGGAAGGTGCTTCATTGCTGTGTCCTTTCAGGGTGCGGTCCAGCGTCGGACCGGCTTTCGGGTGCGGAGGGTGCCGGAGGCTATTGCTTGACGCTTCCGGCGGTGAGACCTGACTGCCAGAAGCGCTGCAGCAGCAGGAAGGCGATGACGATCGGGATGATCGTGAGCAGCGAGCCCATGATCACGAGGTTGTAGATCGGTTGGGAGCCGGCGCCGATGGCCTGCGCGCTCCACTGGTTCAGGCCGACGGTCAGTGGGTACCAGTCGGGATCCGAGAGCATGATCAGCGGCAGGAAGTAGTTGTTCCACGTCGCCACGACCGTGAACAGCGCGACCGTGACGATGCCGGGTGCCAGCAGCCGCATCGAGATGGTGAAGAAGGTGCGGAACTCGCCCGCGCCGTCGATGCGGGCGGCTTCGAGCAGCTCGGTGGGAACGGACTCCGAGGCGAACACCCAGATCAGATAGAGGCCGAACGGGCTGATCAGCGAGGGGATGATCACGGCCCAGGGGGTGTTCGTCAGCCCGAGCTCGCTGAAGAGCAGGAAGGTGGGCACCGCGAGCGCGGTACCGGGCACGGCGACCGCGCCGAGCACGATCGCGAACACCGCGCGGCGGCCGGGAAAGCGGAACTTCGCCAGCCCGTACCCGGCCATCGTCGCGAGCAGCGTCGCTCCGCCCGCGCCGACGACGACGTAGAGCAGCGTGTTGCCGAGCCAGCGCAGGAAGATCCCGTCGCGATAGGTGAGCGTCGCCACGAGGTTGTCGACGAACGCGAAGTCGTCGGCGAACCAGAGTCCGAACGAGCTGAAGAGCCCGGATTGCGTCTTGGTCGCGCTGAACAGCAGCCACATGAGCGGGATCAGGGTGTACAGCGCGTACCCGATCATCACGATGAGGAGGATCTTCGACCGTCGCGGGTTCAGCGGGTCGTGGCGCTTCGCGCTGGTGCGGGCGAGGGGGAGTGCCATGTCAGCGCACCTCCGACTTCGAGCCGCGCAGCTGCACGACGTAGGCGATCGCCGCGGTGATGACGCCCATGATGATGGCGACGGTGGCGGCGTAGTTGAACTGCTGCCCGGCGAAGGACAGGTTGTACGCGTACATGTTCGGGGTGAAGTACGTGGTGATGACGTTGGGGGCGAGCGGTCGCAGGATGTTCGGCTCGTTGAACAGCTGGAAGCTGCCGATGATCGAGAAGATCGTCGCGATCACCAGGCCGCCGCGCACCGAGGGGATCTTGATCGAGAAGATGGTCCGCCATGCACCGGCGCCGTCCAGTGCCGCGGCCTCGTACATCTCGGTCGGGATGGTCTTCAACGAGGAGTAGAAGATCAGCATGTTGTAGCCGACGAACTCCCACGTGACGATGTTGCCGATCGAGACCAGCATCCACTCCTTCGCGAAGGGCGTGATGGCGTCGACGCCGAGGAGATCGTTGATGTTGCTCGTGAGTCCGAACTGATCGCCGTAGATGTACCCCCACATCAGCACGGCCACGACGGCCGGCACCGCCTACGGCAGGAAGATCAGGATGCGGAAGAACGACGCCCCGCGCAGACGTGCGCTGTCCAAGGCGAGCGCCGCCGCGAGGGCGAGCAGGAGCATGATCGGCACCTGGACGACGAGGAACAGCAGGACGCGGAGGAACGCTTCCCAGAACTGCGAGTCCGTGAGCGCGCGCACGTAGTTGTCGAGGCCGACGAACGCGGTGCCTCCGATCAGCTTCTCCTGGAAGAAGCTCAGGTAGACGGAGTAGGCGAGCGGGGCGAGGAACACCAGCGCGAACACGATCATGAACGGGCCGACGAACGCCCATCCCTTCCAGTCGCGCTTCTCGCGCCGGCGGATGCCGTGATCGGCGATCACCGCGGAGTTCTGAGTCGTCATCGACGGGCCTTCTGAGAGAAACGGGGGCGCACTGCGCCGTGTGTCAACGTCAACATATGCGATGCGCTGCTAGTGTGTCAACGTCAACACATGAACGGATGGGTGACGTGACATCGCAACAGCTCGGAGAGGCGCCGCAGCGTCGCCGCGATCCGTCGATGGAAGACGTGGCCCGCGAGGCGGGCGTCTCAGGTCAGACGGTGTCCCGCGTCGTCAACGCGCGCGGTTACGTGGGAGCTGCCACCCGCGAGCGTGTCGAGGCCGCCATGCAGCGGCTCGGCTACCGACCCAACAGCGCGGCTCGCGCGCTGCGCTCCGGACGTTTCCGTGCGATCGGCGTCGTCATGTTCTCGTTCAGCTCCTACGGCAATCAGCGCACGCTCGACGCGATCGCGGTGCGCGCCTCGCAGAGGGGGTACGCCCTGACGCTCATCCCCGTCGAGTCCAGCGCGCGGGAGACCGTCGCCGGAGCCTTCCGGCGTCTGGAGGAGCACGCGCTCGACGGCATCATCATCGTGATCGAGGCGCATCAGCTCGATGAAGCCGATGTCGAGATCCCCGACGGGCTGCCCGTCGTGCTCGTCGACTCGAACCGCGGGTCGGCCCACCCGTACGTCGACACCGATCAGGCGCAGGGGGCACGTCTCGCCACGGAGCACCTGCTCGACCTCGGACACGAGACGGTGTGGCATGTGGCGGGCCCCGCCGAGTCGTACTCCGCTGAGCGTCGTCGCGAATCATGGCGAGCGACCCTCGAGAGCCGCGGCCTCCGGGTGCCGGAGCCGCTGCCCGGGGACTGGAGTGCGGAATCGGGCTATGCCGCCGGTCTCCGCCTGCGCGAGGACGACTCCGTCACTGCCGTGTTCGCGGCCAACGACCAGATGGCGATCGGCGTCGTGCGCGCCTTCCGCGAGGCCGGGCGGGACATCCCGGGCGATGTGAGCGTCGTGGGGTTCGACGGCTTGCCGGATGCCGCCCAGCTGTGGCCGCCGCTCACGACCGTGCAGCAGCACCCGGAGAAGGTGGGTGCATTGGCGGTCGACGCCCTGCTCGCCGAACTCGACGGGAGCGAACCGCACCCGACGCCGCTCGTCGGTACGGAGCTGATCGTGCGAGAGAGCACGGCGCCGCCGCGTCGCTGACCGGTACGCCGGTCGTCGAGCGGGCGAAGCGAGACGAAACGCGGTGAGTGAAATCCGGTCGTCGAGCGAGCGGAGCGAGACGAAACGCGGTGAGAACCCGGGGACTCAGCGCCAGATCGTCGCGATCGCGACGTTCGCCGCCGTGAGGATGCCGACGAGCCAGAACATCGCTGCGGGAACGCCGTCGCCGCGCTTCTGCCGAGCCGTGCCGATCCCGAGCAGAGCGCCGATCGCGAGCAGCACGACGAGCTTCGTGCTGATCTTGGCGTAGTTCAGCTCCGCGCCCTCCGGAAGACCCCAGGGAGCGGCGAGCGCGAGACCCGCGACCGCGGCGATGGTCATGCCGATGCTCATGAGCCGTGTGAACTCGCGCTTGCCACCGAACGCCTGCACCGCCCACGCTCCGAACAGGACGGCGAAGCCGATCAGGTGGACGAAGAGAACGATGTGGCGCAGGGTCTCCATGCCCTCACGCTACTGACGCGCGACGATACTCCGCCAGCAAGGACGACCTCACCTCAGCCGCGAAGCTCCCTGGTCACCAGCGCGGTGCGCAGCGCGGCATCCGCCGCTTCAGCGCCCTTGTCCTCGTGCGAGCCCTCGAGCCCTGCCCGATCGAGGCCCTGCTTCTCGTCGTCGAGCGTCAGCACGCCGAATCCGACCGGCTTGCCCGCGTCGAGCGAGACCCGTGTCAGCCCATCGGTCGTCGCCGCCGACACGTACTCGAAGTGCGGGGTGCCGCCGCGGATGATTACGCCGAGCGCCACGACGGCGTCCGCTCCGCCGGCGAACGCGGCCTGCGCCGCCACGGCCAGCTCGAACGAGCCGGGGACCCGTACCACGCGGTAGGAGGCACCGGACTCGTCGAGCACGCGCTGCGCGCCGGCGATGAGCCCGTTCGTGATGACCTCGTGCCACGTGCCGGCGATCACGACGACGTCGAGGCCTGATCCGTCGATCTTCTCTGTGCGGGGTGCTGCTCCTGCGCCGCTCATGCGTCGTCCTTCTTTCCTTCGGCGAGAGCCTGTGCCAGCTCCGCCTCTCCGATGATGTGACCCATCCGGTCACGCTTGGTCTCGAGGTACTGGTGGTTGTTCGGTCCGACCCCCACGATCAGCGGCACCTGCTCCACGACGTCGAGGCCGAGGCCGCGCAGCTGGTTCACCTTGTCGGTGTTGTTCGTCAGCAGCCGCACCCTCGACACCCCGAGGTCGGAGAGGATGCCGGCCGCCGCCGCGTAGTCTCGGGCGTCCGCCGGGAGGCCGAGCGCGAGGTTGGCGTCGACCGTGTCGAGCCCCTCCTCCTGCAGGCTGTAGGCGCGGAGCTTGTTGATCAGCCCGATCCCTCGGCCCTCGTGGCCGCGCATGTAGATCACCACGCCGCCGTCCTGCTCTATGGCGTCGAGTGCCGCGTCGAGCTGAGGGCCGCACTCGCACTTCAGCGAGCCGAACGCCTCGCCGGTCAGGCATTCGGAGTGGACACGCACCAGGGCGGTCTCGCTCAGCTCGCCCGAGACGACCGCGATGTGATCGGTGCCGGTCACGCGGTCCTTGTACGCGAGGAAGCGGAACGCCCCGTGCTCGGTCGGCACGGTGGCGTCGGCGCGCAGACTCACGCGACGGCTTCCGGCGCCCGGGGTGGCCCCCGCCGGGTCGATCTCGTTGAGATGCGCGATGAGCTGCTCGATCGTGATGACGGGCACCCCGTCGCGGGCGCCCAGCTCGAGCAGTCCGGGAAGGCGCATCATGCTGCCGTCCTCCGCGACCACTTCCGCGATGGCCCCCACCGGGTGCAGTCCGGCGAGCTTCATGAGCTCGACGGCCGCCTCGGTGTGGCCGTTGCGCTCGCGCACTCCGCCGTCGACGGCGCGCAGCGGGAGCACGTGCCCCGGGCGGATGATGCTCGTCGCCGTCGAGTCGGGATTCGCCAGGACATTCAGGGTGTGCGCCCTGTCGTGCGCGCTGATGCCCGTCGTGACGCCCTCCGCAGCGTCCACGCTCACGGTGTAGGCGGTCGACCGGGCGTCCTCGCTCGCAGCGACCATGGGCGGCAGGTTCAGCGAGTCGGCGAGGTCCGCGGGCATTGGGGCGCAGATGAACCCCGACGACCAACGCACGGTCCACGCGACCCATTCGGGCGTCGCGAGCTGCGCCGACAGCACGACGTCGCCCTCGTTCTCGCGGTTCTCGTCGTCGGCCACGAGCACGGGGCGTCCGGCGCGCAGCGCCTCGAGCGCCTCGGGGATGGTGGAAAGGCTCATCGCGAGCCTCCTTCCGGTGCGGCCCGGAAGGCGAGCAGCCGCTCGACGTGCCGGGCGAGGATGTCTGTCTCGAGGTTGACGCGATCGCCGACTGCGCGGGATCCGAGGGTTGTGGCGGCGAGCGTCTCCGGGATGAGCGACACCTCGAACCAGGCGTCGGGGGTGCTCGGGTCGCTCACCGCACTCACGGTCAGCGAGGTGCCGTCGACCGAGATCGAGCCCTTGTCGACGACGAGCGGGGCGAGGTCGTCGGGCAGCGAGATGCGCAGCACGCTCCACTGCTCGCCGGGGCGCACGTCGATGACCGTGCCGACCCCATCGACATGCCCCTGCACGATGTGGCCGCCGAGGCGGGCGCCGACCGGCATCGCCTTCTCGATGTTGACGCGCGTGCCGACGGATGCCGTGGCCAGCGCCGCGACGTCGAGGGTCTGCTTCATGACATCGGCGTCGAAGGACTCCGGCGTCGACCCGACGACGGTCAGGCACACGCCGGACACCGCGATCGATTCACCGTGCACGGCGTCCGCCGCCGCCTTCGGAGCGCGGACGGTGAGCCGCCACCCGTCGCCCGACGGCGTGATCGCAGTGATCTCGCCGATCTCCTCGATGATTCCCGTGAACATCAGCGTGCTCCTTCTCGTGAGGTCTTCACAGCCTGCGATGCGGGCTCCGCGGGGTGCGCGATCGCGAGCAGGTCGGCGCCGAGCGGCATCCATTCGTCGACCGTCAGGCGACGTGCTCCGTCGATCGAGTCGACCCCGATGTCGGTGAGCGCGAGCCGGTCGCCGCCGAGCAGTACCGGCGCGAGGTAGGCGAGCACCCGGTCGGCGAGCCCCGCGGCCACGAACGCGCTGGCCAGGGTGGGGCCGCCCTCGACGAACACGCTCTGGATGCCGCGAGCATGCAGGTCGGCGAGCACGGCGTGCAGGTCGTGGGTGTCGTAGGCGAGGGGTGCGTGCGGATGCCGGCGGATCGCGGCGTCGGCCGGAACAGGACGCGACCCGATCACGACCGGGATCGGCTGAGTCGGGTACAGCCCGTCGCCGTCGCGAGCCGTCAGCGACGGGTCGTCGGCGAGCACCGTGCCCGTGCCGACGACGATCGCGTCGGCCTGCGCGCGGCGGCGGTGGACGTCGGCACGCGCCTCCGGTCCGGTGATCCACTGGCTGGACCCATCGGATGCCGCGGCGCGGCCGTCGAGGCTCTGCGCCCACTTCACGGTGACATGCGGGCGTCCGAGCCGCTGGGCGGTGAGCCAGCCGTCGATGATCCGGTGCGCGGCGTCGGCCTGCTCGCCCGAGTCGACGCTCACACCTGCGGCCCGCAGTCGTTCGGCTCCGCCGCCCGAGACGACACCCGGGTCGTCGAGTGCGTAGACGACCCGCGCGACGCCGGCTTCGATCAGGGCTACCGCACACGGCCCGGTGCGTCCCGTGTGATTGCAGGGCTCGAGCGTGACGACCGCAGTGGCACCTGCGGCGTCGCCCGGCGCGAGCTTCGACAGCGCGTCGACCTCGGCGTGGGGCGTTCCGGCTCCGCGATGCCAGCCTTCGGCGAGAACGTCGCCGTCGGGGGAGAGGATCACGGCACCCACCTGCGGGTTCACCCCGCGCGGGCCGAGGGTCGCGAGCTCGAGCGCGCGGGTCATCGCCCGGCGTTCCGCCTCGTTCACTGCCATCCGTGTTCCTCTCTGGACTCAGGGGTCGCAGGGAGGAGATGGCGGAACGCGCATGCGGCGGCCACCGTGCTGCCTCCCTTCCGGACTAGCGAGGCCGGGCCTCGCATCACCGTCGGTTCCGGATTTCCACCGGATCGGCACCTCGACGAATCGAGACGCTCGCGGACTGTCACCGCCGGTTCGGATTCCCACCGACCCCGGAGCACGTTGATGTTCTGAGTGTACAAGTCGCGCGGGAGCAGGTTTCATTCCCCGTAATACGAGGTGAGAGGGAACGTCACTTGAGCAGGCGGGAGAGGCGGCGATCCGCGAGGATCTTGCCGCCGGTCTGACAGGTCGGGCAGTACTCCATCGAGCGGTCCGCGAAGAACACGCTCCGCACGGTGTCCCCGCAGACGGGGCAGGCCTCGCCGCGGCGGGCGTGCACCTGCATCCCCCTCCGCTTCGCGTCTTTGAGATCGGCCGGAGGCTTGCCCGACGCCTGCGCCACGGCGTCCGTCAGCGTGCTGTGCATGGCGGCGTAGAGCCGGTCGACCTCGTCTGCGGTCAGCTTGTCGGCGATCGCGTACGGCGACATCTTCGCCGCGTGCAGGATCTCGTCGGAGTAGGCGTTCCCGATCCCCGCGATCACCCCCTGATCGCGGAGGAGGCCCTTGATCTGCATCCGCCGCCCGGTGAGCACATCTCCGAACGCCTCGCGGGTGAAATCGGGATCGAGCGGGTCGGGCCCCAGCCTCTCGATGCCCGGAACCTGTTCGGGGTCGCGAACGACGTAGACGGCCAGCGACTTCTTCGTTCCCGCCTCGGTGAGGTCGAACCCGCTGTCGTCATCGAATGCCACGCGCAGGGCGATCGGCGACTTGCCCGGCTTGATGAGGGTCGTCGGCAGCATCTCGTACCACCGAAGCCAGCCGGCCTTCGCCAGGTGGAACACGAGATGCAGGTCGTCGCCCGCCGACAGCACGACGAACTTGCCCCGCCGCGCCGCCGCGGTGATCTCGGCGCCGTGCAGCGCCGTGTTCGGCGGATCGTAGGTCTTGAGCGCGGCGATCGCCCCGACGCTCGTTCGCGTGATGGTTCGTCCCACCACGCGGTCGGCGAGGAAGGTCGTCAGGCCCTGTACTTCCGGCATCTCCGGCATGCGCCCATCCTGCCACCCGGGTCCGACACGGGGCCAGGATCGGGCGGATCAGTCCAGCACGGGCCAGGCCGCCGGGGTGCGGTCGTCGTCACGGAGGAGGCCGGCGATCCAGCTGTCCTCGCGCCTGTCGCCGCTCGCGAAAGCCTGACGGAGCAGCCCTTCGTATCGGAATCCCAGAGCTCGGGCGGCCTTCGCAGAGGCGACGTTGCCGGCGACCGCGCGCCACTCGATGCGCGCGAGGCCGAGTTCTGCGAACCCCCAGTCGATCACGGCGCTCGCCGCCTCGACGACGTACCCGCGCCCGCGGGCCGCCGCCGTCACCCAGAAGCCGAGCTCGGCGCGCCCTCCCGCGCGATGTGCCGCGATGTGGTGCAGCCCGATCATGCCGACCAGCGCCTCGTCGAGTCGTAGAGCCCACACCGTCTCGCTGCCCTCGGCCCACCAGCCGCTCACCAGTCGTACGAACTCCTCGGCGTCCGTCCGCGCGTAGGGGCTGGGAACCGTGGTCCACCTCTGGATCTCCGGATCCTGGCACGCTTCGGCGATGGCGTCGACGTCGGAGGCGTCCGGAGCGCGCAGCACGAGGCGATCGGTGGTGAGGGTGACCGGTTCCATCCGGAAAGCCTACTGATCGCCGAGCGGCCCCCTTGCTCCCGAGCGGCCCCTTTATGGACGGGCTCAAAGGGGGTGGGTCGTACGCACAGGGGTGGCTCGGCGGTGGCTCGGCGGTGGCTCGGCGAAGGCGCGTGGCGAAGGCGCTCGGCGGACGCGAGCACGTCCGCGTGCGAGGGTTCGCGCCGCCGTGTCCGACGCCGCGGCTAGGCTTGTCTGGTGACTGTTCCGGGGATTCTGCGCGCCTTGGAAGAGGCGTCTCTGTACCGCGACGCCCTCCGCTGGGCGCAGACCGACGCCGACCTCGGACTGGTCGACGGACTCGACGCGCCCGCGCTCGCCGGCCTTCTCGAGAAGCGTCGTGCAGCGGGGCAGCCTGCCTCGCTGCTCGCCGTCGTCCCGACGGGGCGCCGCGCCGAGTCGCTCTCGCAGGCGCTCGCCGCGTACCTGCCCGAGGCCGAGGTCGTCACCTTCCCGGCGTGGGAGACCCTGCCGCATGAGCGACTCAGCCCCAGTCCCGACACGGTCGGCCTGCGGTTGCAGACCCTCCGACGGATCGCGGAGTGGTCGGGGGAGCGGCCGCTCGTCGTCGTGGCGTCGGTCCGCGCCGCTCTCCAGCCGATCGCCGGCAACCTCGGAGAGATCATGCCGCTCGAGCTCTCGGTCGGCGCGCGCGGGCACGAGCTCGACCACGTCGCGGAGCAGCTGGTCGAGCGCGCCTACTCCCGCGTCGACATGGTGTCGCGCCGAGGCGAGTTCGCGGTGCGCGGCGGCATCCTCGACGTCTTCCCGCCGACGTCCGAGCACCCCTTCCGCGTGGAGTTCTTCGGCGATGAGATCGACCAGATCCGTGCGTTCTCGGTCGCCGACCAGCGTTCGCTCCCCGGCGATGTCGCGCTGGTCGATCTGCCCCCGAGCCGCGAGCTGCTGCTCACCCAGGACGTGCGCGACCGCGCGCGAGCACTGATCGGCGGCTTCCCCGCGATCGCCGGGATGCTCGAGAAGATGGCCGAGGGCATCCCCGTCGAGGGAATGGAGTCCCTGCTGCCGGCCGTTGCGGGCCCGCTCAAGTCGCTGGTCGAGTACCTCCCCGAGGGCAGCGCCACCGCGGTGGTCGACCCCGAGCGCTCCAGCGCCCGCGCGATCACCCTCGGCGAGACGAACCGCGAGTTCCTCGACGCCGCGTGGAGCGCCGCGACCTCCGGCGCCTCTGCGCCCATCGACCTGGGAGCGGGCGACTTCCTGACGATCGCCAGACTTCGCGAGATCGTGCGCGACCGCGGCGGCGTCTGGTGGCGCCTCAGCCCCTTCGCGATGGGGGGAAAGGATGCCGAGACGATCGACGCCGCCGTCATCCCCTCGTTCCACGGCAACGTCGACGGCGCGATCTCGTTCGTCGACGCGAAGGTGTCGGACGGCTGGCGCGTCGTGGTGATCGCGACCGGCCCCGGTCTCGTCGACCGGGCGCGCGACGTGCTGTCCGACCGGGGAATCGCCGCTCGGGTCGTCGAGGAGCTGACCGACCTTCCCGACACCGGGGTCGCCACGCTCGTGACGGGAGCGGTCGAGGCGGGCTTCCAGATCGCCGACGCCAAGCTCGCCGTGCTCACCGACAACGAGTTCTACGGCCGCACGATCGGCGGCGACCAGCGCGTCGTGAAGAAGCTCGCCTCGCGACGCAAGAACGTCGTCGATCCGCTGCAGCTCAAGCAGGGCGACTTCGTCGTGCACAACACGCACGGCATCGGACGCTTCGTCGAGATGACCAAGCGCGAGGTGTCGACGGGCGGACGCAACGCGACCAAGTCGACGCGCGACTACCTCGTGCTCGAATACGCGCCGTCGAAGCGCGGCTACCCGGGAGACAAGCTCTTCGTGCCGACGGATCAGCTCGATCTGCTGTCGAAGTACGTGGGTGGCGAGGCGCCGACACTGTCGAAGATGGGCGGCAGCGACTGGGCGCAGGCCAAGGGCAAGGCGCGCAAGGCGGTGCGCGACATCGCCGTCGAGCTCGTTAAGCTCTACTCGGCGCGCATGAGCGCCAAGGGCCATGCCTTCGGACCCGACACCCCGTGGCAGCGGGAGCTCGAAGAGGCGTTCCCGTTCGCCGAGACGAACGACCAGCTGCAGACCATCGACGAGATCAAGGCCGACATGGAGCGGCCCATCCCCATGGACCGTCTGCTCTCGGGCGACGTCGGCTTCGGCAAGACCGAGGTCGCCGTGCGCGCGGCGTTCAAGGCGATCCAAGACGGCAAGCAGGTCGCCATGCTCGTGCCGACCACCCTGCTCGTCAAGCAGCACCTGGAGACCTTCACCGAGCGGTTCGCCGGCTTCCCGGTCAAGGTGCGGCCGCTGTCGCGCTTCCAGACCGACAAGGAGGCCCGTCTCACGCTCGAGGGCCTGCTCGACGGCACGGTCGACATGGTCATCGGCACGCACCGCATCCTCACCGACCAGGTCATCTTCAAAGACCTCGGCCTGATGATCATCGACGAGGAGCAGCGGTTCGGCGTCGAGCACAAGGACGCGCTCAAGAAGATGAAGACGAACGTCGACATCCTCGCCATGAGCGCGACTCCGATCCCGCGCACGCTCGAGATGGCCGTGACCGGCATCCGCGAGATGTCCACTCTCGCGACCCCGCCCGAGGATCGGCATCCGATCCTCTCATTCGTCGGACCCCGCAGCGACAAGCAGATCGCCGCCGCCATCCGCCGCGAGATCCTGCGCGAGGGCCAGGTGTTCTTCGTGCACAACCGGGTGCAGTCGATCCAGCGGGTCGCCGCCCAGCTCGCCGAACTCGTACCGGAGGCTCGGATCGCGGTCGCTCACGGGCAGATGGGCGAGCACCAGCTCGAGCAGGTCGTCGACGACTTCTGGGAGCGCAAGTTCGACGTGCTCGTGTCGACGACGATCATCGAGACCGGTCTCGACATCTCGAACGCGAACACGATCATCATCGACCGCGCCGACAAGTACGGCCTGAGCCAGCTGCACCAGCTCCGAGGACGCGTCGGCCGCGGACGCGAGCGCGCCTACGCGTACTTCCTGTACGACGACATGAAGCCGCTCTCGGAGACGGCGGCCGATCGGCTGCAGACCATCGCCGTGAACAACGACCTCGGTTCGGGCATGCAGGTCGCCCTGAAGGACCTCGAACTGCGCGGAGCGGGAAACATGCTCGGTGCCGAGCAGGCAGGACACATCGCCGGCGTGGGCTTCGACCTCTATCTCCGGATGATCGGGGAGGCCGTCGCGACGTTCCGCGGCGACGAGGTCGAGAGCGGTCAGGAGCTGCGACTCGAACTGCCGCTCGACGCCCGCATCCCCGAGTACTACATCGACAGCGAGCGCCTGCGACTGGAGGCGTACCAGAAGCTCTCCGCCGCCTCTGCCGCGACCGCCAAGGACGACGCGATCGACCTCGTGATCGACGAGCTCACCGACCGCTACGGCACGCCTCCGGAGGAGGTCGAGGGTCTGATCGCCGTCGCCCGGCTGCGGCGCCGCGCAGCCCGTGCGGGCCTCGCCGACGTGGTGGTGATGGGCTCGAACCTGCGCATCGCGCCCGCCCGCCTCGAGGACTCGATCAAGGTGCGCCTGCAGCGGCTGTATCCGAAGGCCAAACTCGTGGCCGGGGGAGAGGCGCTCGTCGTGCCCATGCCTACCGTGCCTGCGGCCGTCGGCGTGGGCCTCGAGCCCCTGCCCGACGCCGAGCTGCTCGAGTGGGTCGGCCAGCTGTTCACCGCGATCTTCCCGGAGCCGGTCACGCCCGAGTGAGCGGATCTAGTCGACCGTAGGCGTCGCGACGTACAGGAGGTTGCCGTCGGGGTCGCGGACCTGGGCGACCCGCTCGCCCCACGGCAGGTCCTCGGGTGCCGCGATCGATTCCGCGCCGGCCGCCTCCTCGTAGAAGCGACTCAGACGAGGGAGGTTCGACGTGCGCAGCACCTGGCCCCCAGCACAGCTTCGGAGGTGGCGGGCGACACGCCCGTCAGCCACGGGCCGCCGCGGAGTGTCTTCCCTGAGATCCGAAGTTGTGCCCGGGGTGGGAGGCGACGTCCTCAGAGGGAGAACCCTCCGTCGGAGGTCAGCACCTGACCCACGACCCATGACCCGTCCGGCGTGCACAGCCACCCGATCAGGCTCGCGGGATCGGACGGGCGCCCTACCCTGCCGAACGGTTGCGCGCTGATCCACTCGGCGACGCCAGAGAGATCGCGGTCGGTGGTGTCCGGATCGAGGTACCCCGTGTTCACCGGACCGGGGTTGACGGTGTTCAGCACGATGCCGACGTCGAGCAGCTCCCTCGCGACCGACCGGGTGATCCCGGCGAGCGCCGCCTTGCTCGTCGCATAGGCGACCTCTCCGACCATCGCGCCGTGGCCCTGGCCCGACGTCATCCAGATGACGTGACCGGTGGGCTCCGAGAACGGGCCGAGGTCCGCGACGCGATCTCCCGGTCGCGCGACCTCGACCTCCGCGCCGCCCAGTTCGGTCCGCCGCCGCCGAGCGAGTCCCGCGGTCAGCAGGAGCGACGTGCGGGCGTTGGTCTGCCAGTGCGCGTCGAGCCGTTCGGGCGTCATGTCGAAGATCGAGCCGTCCCCTCCGGTCAGAGCCTGATTGCAGACGAGGATGTCGAGACGGCCGGTCAGCGCGGACGCCGCATCGAGCAGCGGATCGATGGTCGCCGGATCGCGCAGATCGGCGTGGTGATCGATCATCACGGCATCCGGGACGAGCGCCTCGGCGATGCCGGCCCGCACGGCGTCGAGATCGTCCGCGCCCCAGGGTTGGTCGAGGTCGTGCGGACGGTAGTGATGGATCGCGACGTTCGCGCCGAGGGTCGCGAGCCGGGTGGCGGTCGCGAACCCGATGCCGCGCACGCGCGAGACGCCGGTCACGAGGGCGGTCTTGCCGCGCAGAGGAAGAGGGGAAGCGTGCATGGGGGTGCCTTTCGATCGGAGGTGCCGAGGCGCGCGGGAACGCAGCCGAACGGCGGGGGAGAGGATCGAGTCAGAGGCCAGCCATGCGCGCCAGCGTAGCAGCGGCACTAGCGACAGGCGAGCCGCACGTCAACGGGGTGACCGGCGCCGCGCGGGCGGGAGATGCTGGACGCATGTGGGCACTGCTGATCATCCTCCTCGTCCTGTGGGCCGGTCTCGCGGTCTTCGGCTTCGTCATCAAGGGGCTGCTGTGGCTGGCGGTCCTGGGAGTCGTGCTGTTCCTCGCGACGCTCGTGATCGGGATGCTGCGCCGAGGCGCCGCCACCAAGAAGTAGGTCTCTCGCTCCCGCGTTCGTCGGCGCTACGCTGGCGACATGCTGTACGAGCACCTCGGGGCTCGGCCCCGGATCCACGACACCGCCGTCATCGCCCCGACCGCCGTGATCTCCGGCGACGTGCAGATCGGACCCGGCTGCCAGGTTCTGCACGGAGCCGTCATCACTGCCGAGGGCGGACCGATCACGCTCGGCGAGCACGTGATCGTCATGGAGAACGCCCTCATCAGAGCGACCGCAGCGAACGCCGTGCACATCGGGCCGCACACGCTCGTCGGCACCCTCGCCAGCATCGCGGGCGCCACGGTGGGCGAAGAGGTGTTCTTCGCCTCCGGCGCCCGGATCTTCAACGGCGCGATCGTCGGCGACCGCTGCGAGGTGCGCGTGAACGCGATCGTGCACCGGCGCGCGGTGCTGCCGTCGGGGACCGTGGTGCCGATCGGCTGGGTGGCCGTCGGCGACCCCGTGCAGCTGCTGTCGCCGGACCGGCAGGACGAGATCGCCGCCGCGCAGCCCGAGCTCGACTTCCCCGGCCACGTGTTCGGCGTCGACCGCGACACCCCCGACCTCATGGTGCAGCTCACCGAGCGCTACGGCAGCTCGCTGGCTCGGCACGCCCACGACGTGCGTGTCGACGGCCCGGCGGCGGGTGGGGAGTGAGCGTCGGCGCAGGCCTGGTCCGCCCGGACATCTCGACGGAGGATGCTGAGGCGATCGCCCGCGCGTGCTACGGCGTGGAGGCGGCGGCGACCGAGCTCGGCAGCAACCAGGACCGCAACTTCGTGCTGCACGAGGCCGACGGCGGACGCAGCGTGCTGCGGGTCGACAACCCGGTGCTCGGCGACGAGGCGCGCGACGCCCAGCACGCCGCGATCGAGGCGTACCGCGCGGCGGGCGTGCGCGTGCCTGCGGTGCTCCCCGGACTCGACGGTCGACTGACCCAGCGCTGGCGGGGGTTCGCCGTGCGGCGCAGCGAGTACGCGGAGGGCGAGCCGATCGTCGATGCCGGCTACCTCGCTCCGGTGATTCTCGCGGAGTTCGGCGCGCTCGCCGCGGCATCCGTCTCGGCGCTCGTCGACCTGCGGCATCCGGGACTCGACCGGGAGCAGATGTGGGACATGCGCGTCGCCTACGATCAGGTCCGCGCGCTCGCCGACGCGATCGACGACGGCGATCTGCGGCGGCGCGTGCTGTCGGCGGCGGACGAAGCGCACGTCGTGCTCGCCGCGGTGGCGTCCGACCTCCCTGTGCAACCGATCCACGGCGACCTCACCGACGACAACGTGACAGGCGTCCGTGGACCGGACTCACGACTGCACCCGCACGTCGTGCTCGACCTCGGCGACCTCGGACTCGGATGGCGCGTCGCGGAGCTCGCGGTGTGCGCCTCGTCGATGCTGCACCACGAGCCGGAGCGTCCGCTGCGGGTGCTCGAGACGATCGCGGCCTTCCACGAGCGCGTGCCGCTGCGACGAGCGGAGGCGGAAGCCGTGTGGCCGCTCATCGTGCTGCGGGCGGCGCTGCTCGTCGCGAGCGGATGGCGGCAGCTCGCGATCGATGGCGCGAACGACTACGCGCGTGAACGCGTCGCAGGAGAGCAGGCGATCTTCGACGCCGCGACGGCAGTGCCGCTCGCCGAAGCCGTCGAGCACGTACTCGACCGGGTCGGGATCGCGTCGACCGCAGGCCAGCCGCAGCCGATGCACGGGCTGCTTCCCGACCTCGCCGGCGCGCTGGTCGTGGTCGACGCGGGCATCGAGTCGGCCGAGCTCGACGCCGGGCGCTGGATGGATGCCGATGCCGAGGCCCGGCTCGTCGCCGACGCGCATGCGCGGGGTGGGGACGTCGCGGTGCTGCCGTACGGAGCGTTCCGCCTCACCCGCGCAGCGGTCGACTCGGCCGACCCGGCAGCGACGTGGCCGGTCGAGACCGAGCTGCATCTCGTTCCTGGACCGGAGTCGCGCGTTGTCGCGCCGTGGCCGGGCGACCTGCAGCACGATGATGCAGGGCTCCGCCTCGTCGGGGCCGACGGCTGGGTGCTGGAGCTCCGCTGCTCAGGGCTCCGCGTCCGGGACCCCGGGACGCCGGTCAGCGCGGGGGAGGAGATCGCGACCGTCGCCTCGGTCGACCGTCCCGCCCTGCTCGTCGTCGGGCTCCGACGGGCCGACGCACCGCAGCTCGAGCGCTCTGCGGAGGGCGCAGCGCTCGTCACGCCCGAACGCGTGCCCGCCTGGCGGCGGCTCACGGCGGATCCGGCCGCGCTGCTCGGCATCCCCTCGCACGCGGAGCGCGACGAGGCACAGGACGAACTGCGCCGGCGGGAGCGCATCTTCGCCGAGGCGCAGGAGCGGTACTACGAGCGTCCGCCGCAGATCGAGCGCGGATGGCGCCACCACCTCATCGACACGACGGGTCGCACGTACGTCGACACGGTGAACAACGTCGCCGGGCTCGGTCACGCGCACCCTCTCGTGGCGGAGGCGGCGAGTCGTCAGCTGCGCACGCTCGCGACCAACTCGCGCTTCCTGTTCCGCGACCTCGCCGAGTACAGCGAGCGGCTCATCGCGCTGATGCCGGAGGGCAGCGCGCTCGACACGGTGCTGCTCGTCAACAGCGGCTCCGAGGCGGTCGATCTCGCCCTCCGGCTCGCGCAGGCCGCCACCGCGCGTCGGACGGTCGTCGCGCTCCGGGAGGCGTACCACGGGTGGACCATGGCGAGCGACGCGGTCACGACCAGCGCGTACGACAACCCGTTCGCGCTCGAGACGCGTCCCGACTGGGTGCACGTCGCCGACGTGCCGAACCGCTACCGCGGCACCTATCGCGGCGACGACACGGCCCACCGCTACCTCGCGGACCTCGACGTCGACCTCGACCGACTCGCCGCCGAGGGGCGGGACGTCGCGGCCTTCCTCTGCGAATCCGTGCTCGGCAATGCCGGCGGGGTCCTGCTCCCCGACGGATACTTGGCGGGCGCGTACGAACGCGTGCGCGCCCGCGGCGGTCTCTGCATCGCCGACGAGGTGCAGGTCGGGTTCGGGCGCATGGGCTCGACCTTCTGGGGATTCGAGCAGTCGGGCGTCGTGCCCGACATCGTCACGATCGCGAAGCCCATGGGCAACGGATTCCCGATCGGCGGCGTCATCACCTCGAAGCGCATCGCCGACGCGCTGAGCAGCCAGGGGCAGTTCTTCTCGTCCGCCGGCGGCAGCACGCTCAGCTGTCGGGTGGGCATCGCAGTGCTCGACGCGATGGAGGCGGACGGTCTCCAGAGCAACGCACGCGAGATCGGCGATCGGCTGGCGGCAGGGTTCCGTGAGCTCTCGCGACGGCATCCGCTCATCGGACCCGTGCACGGGGCGGGACTCTATCTCGGCGTGGAACTCGTGCGCGACAGGGAGACGATAGAGCCGGCGGATGCCGAGGCCGCTGCGATCTGCGAACGGATGCGCGAGCTCGGAGTCGTGGTCCTCACGACGTCGGAGCGATCGAACGTGCTGAAGGTGAAGCCGCCCCTCTGCCTGACGGCGGAGAGCGCCGATCATGTGCTCGCATCGCTCGATCGGGTGCTCTCGGAAGGCTGGTGAGTCGCGGCTTCGAATCCCTCCTTCGCACGCCATGTTAAATGCGTATTTCGAACGAGATTCGCTCTTCCGCTGACGAATATCTCGGGTACATACTGATGCTCAGCGTCGGACGACCCGAAGTCCGGCCCCTGCGCTGTCCCCGAGGAGTACACATGGCAGAGAAGACGAAGCCGCTCGCGCACGGCGGCGGGACCCTTCGGCGCAATCTCGGTCTCTGGGCGATCGTCGGTCTCGGACTCGGATACATGACGCCGACCGTGGTGTTCGACACCTTCGGAATGGTCGCCCGCGACACGAACGACGTCGTCCCCGCCGCCTACCTCGTCGCGCTGGTCGTGATGGTGTTCACGGCCATCAGCTACGGCAAGATAGCGAGCGCCATCCCGAGCGCCGGTTCGGCCTACACCTACGTGCGCGAGTCGATCCATCCGAACCTCGGCTTCATGGTCGGCTGGACCTCGCTGATCGACTACGTCTTGCTCCCGATGGTGAACTGCCTCATCATCAAGAGCTACCTCGAGGCGATGTTCCCCGACGTCCCCGCGTGGATCTGGGTCGTGCTGTACTGCATCGCCGTCACGAGCGTCATCTACATGACCATGCGCGGCACGTCGAACCTCAACATGATCCTGCTCGTGTTCTCGATCGTCGTCATGGTCGTGTTCGTGGTGCTCGTCGTCGCGCAGCTGATGCGCGGTGACGGAGCGGCGACGATCCTGTCGGTCGGCGCCTTCCTGCACGACGACGTGACCCTGGGCGCGGTGCTGACCGGTGCGACCATCGTCTGCTTCTCCTTCATCGGATTCGACGCGGTCACGATGTACGCCGAGGAGGCGAAGGACCCGAAGATCATGCCGAAGGCGATCCTCCTCACCGTCCTCATCGGCGGTGGCATCTTCCTCGTCGCCTCGTACGTGTCGCAGCTGCGGTTCCCGGACTGGAACGAGTTCGCCCCGGGCGGCGACATGCAGTTCGTCGAGGACTCCACGCTGCCGATCATCGGCGAGCTCGTGGGCGGCAACGTGCTGATGGCCGTGCTCACGGCAGCCGGCTTCTGCGCCACGCTCGCGTCGGGCCTCGCGTCGCACGCCTCGGTGTCGCGCATGCTGCTCGTGATGGGCCGCAACAACGTGCTGCCGCAGCGAGCGTTCGGCTACATCAGCCGCCGCACCCACACGCCGACGTTCAACATCGTGCTCGTCGGGGCGATCTCGCTGCTCGCGATCCCGTTCACGCTCGAGCTCATCGCCGCCTGGATCAACTACGGCGCCCTGATCGCCTTCACGTTCGTGAACATCTCCGTGATCGCGTGGTTCGCGATCCGCAAGGGCATGCGCCGCACGCCGAGGGAGATCTTCTCGTACATCGTGATGCCCGCGATCGGCACGCTGCTCACCGGTCTGCTGTGGGTCAACCTGCACCCCGACGCGCTGATCGGCGGCATCACGTGGACCGTGCTCGGCCTCATCTACCTCGCTGTCATCACGAAGGGCTTCCGCAAGAAGGTCGTCGCGTTCGACGAGAACCAGGCGGTGACGGGCTACAACAAGGTCGTGAAGGTTCCGGTCGACGAGCGCTGAGGCGTCGGCCGGTCTCGAATCGCGTGAATTGCAGCATCCCCCGGGTGGGAGTTGCCATTCATGCGATTCGAAACCCGGAAGGCGTCAGATGACGCCCTGCGCGAGCATCGCGGCAGCCACGCGCTCGAAGCCGGCGATGTTGGCGCCCGCCACGTAGTCGCCCGCGACGTCGTAGCGCTCGGCGGCGTCGAACGCGGCTCGGTGGATGTCGGCCATGATCTCGCGCAGCTTGTTCTCGCTCGCGTCGAAGCTCCAGCGCTGACGGGAGGCATTCTGGCTCATCTCGAGCGCCGAGGTGGCCACGCCGCCGGCGTTCGCAGCCTTGCCGGGGGCGAACAGCACGCCGGCAGCCTGGAAGGCGTCGATCGCCGAGGGGACGCACGGCATGTTCGCGCCCTCGGAGACGGCGCGGACGCCGTTCGAGATCAGCGCCTGCGCGGCGTCGAGGTCGAGTTCGTTCTGCGTCGCCGATGGCACCGCGATGTCGACGGGGACCTCCCACACGCTGCCGCCCTCGACGAACCGGGCACTCGGCCGGCGACGCGCGTACTCGACGATGCGGGCGCGCTCCACCTCCTTGATCTGACGCAGCAGATCGACGTCGATGCCCTCGTCGTCGACGACATAGCCGGAGGAGTCGGATGCCGTGACGGCGGTCGCTCCGAGCTGGGCGGCCTTCTGGATCGCGTAGATCGCGACGTTGCCCGAGCCGGAGACCGCGACGCGCTTGCCCTCGAGCGAGTCGCCGTGCACGCCGAGCATCTCCTGCGCGAAGAACACCGCGCCGTAGCCTGTCGCCTCGGTGCGCACCTCGGCGCCGCCCCAGCCGGTGCCCTTGCCGGTGAACATGCCCGACTCGTGGCGGTTGGTGATCTTGCGGTACTGGCCGAACAGGTAGCCGATCTCGCGGCCGCCGACGCCGATGTCACCGGCGGGCACGTCGGTGTGCTCGCCGAGGTGACGGTAGAGCTCGCTCATGAACGACTGGCAGAAGCGCATGATCTCGGCATCCGACCGTCCGTGCGGGTCGAAGTCGGAGCCGCCCTTGCCGCCGCCGATGCCCTGTCCGGTGAGCGCGTTCTTGAAGATCTGCTCGAAGCCCAGGAACTTGATGATCGACAGGTTCACCGAGGGGTGGAAGCGCAGCCCGCCCTTGTACGGCCCCAGCACCGACGAGAACTGAATGCGGTAGCCGCGATCGACCTGCAGCTTCCCGGAGTCGTCGACCCACGGCACCCGGAACAGGATCTGTCGCTCCGGCTCGACGAGGCGCTCGACGATGCCGCCGTCGACGTACTCCGGATGCCGTTCCAGTACCGGGGCGATCGAGTTCAGCACCTCGTGCACGGCCTGCTGGAACTCCGGCTCGTGGGGGCTGCGCGTCAGCACCGTGTCGAAGACGGGCTGCACGGAGCGGGCGAGCGGGTGGAAGTCGGCGGCGGGGGAAGGCGATGAAGGGGTCACGCGCGAGAGAGCTTTCTGACGGGGTTCAGGGGCGTGCGATCGTGTCGCGTGAAGAAGGGGACGCCGGATGGGGCGAGCTTTTCACTCTATCGGGATGCCGGAATATGGCATGCCGAGCGCACGGAGAGGCGGGCGGGACGCGGTGCGACCGCCTCCCGCCCGCCGCTCCGGCATCAGGTCATCCGGTGTTCTGCAGTCCGGCTGCCACGCCGCTCACGGAGAGCAGCAGGAGGCGTCGCTGCTCGTCCTCCGACCCGGAGCCCGTGGCCTCGGCCGGGTCGCGGAGGGCGCGCAGCGCGCGCAGCTGCAGCAGCGACAGCGCGTCGACGTACGGGGTGCGCAGCTGCACCGCGCGCTGCAGGATCGGCTTGTTCTCGAGCAGACCGACGCCGCCCGTCAGGCGGATGACCCATTCGCGGGTGAGCGCAAGCTCGTCGAGCACGAGCTGCGCGAGGTCGTCGCGATCGCCGAGCGCGAGGTACTCCCGTGCGATGCGCTCGTCGGTCTTCGCGAGGCTCATCGCGACGTTGTCGATCATGGTGTGCAGCAGCGGCCACTCGCGGTACGCCTCTGCCAGACGCTGCTCGTCGCCCACGGCGGCGAGGGCCGTGCCGAGTCCGAACCAGCCGGCGAGGTTGATGCGCGCCTGCGTCCACGCGAAGACCCACGGGATCGCCCGAAGGTCTTCCAGCGACTCGACCGACAGGCCGCGCCGCGCCGGACGCGAGCCCAGGGCGAGCAGGCCGATCTCCTCCATGGGGGTCACGGTCGCGAACCACGGGGCGAAGCCGTCGGCCTTCACGAGCGAGAAGAACCGCTCGCGCGACGACCGGTCCATGACCTCGGCGATGTCGGCGAACCGTCGGGCCGCGTCGCTCGTGCGCTGCTCGACGGTAGGGGAGGAGGCGAGCAGCGTCGCCGCGGCGACCTGATCGATGTGGCGCATCGCGATCGCGGGCTCGCCGTACCGCGCGAAGATGACCTCGCCCTGCTCGGTGAGCTTGAAACGGCCGTCGACCGAGTGCGGCGGCTGCGCGAGGATCGCGGAGTTCGCGGGGCCGCCGCCGCGGCCGAGAGCACCGCCCCGACCGTGGAACAGCGTCAGCTCGATGCCGGACTCCTTGGCCCAGAGCGCGATCTTCTCCTGCGCCTCGTACAGCGCGAGGTTGGCGGCGACCGGGCCGACGTCCTTCGACGAGTCGGAGTACCCCAGCATGACCTCGAGGCGGTTGCCGGTTGCGGCCATGCGCTCGCGGAACTCGGGGAACGTGACGGCCTCGGCGAGGATCGCGGGCGCGGCCTGCAGGTCGGCGAAGGTCTCGAACAGCGGCACCACATCGAGCACCGGGGCGTCGTCGCCGAGCGCGTGGCGGGCGAGCGTGTACACGTTCGCGAGGTCGGACGCGGCCTGCGTGAAAGACACGACGTAGCGACCCGCAGCACGCAGGCCGCGGTCGCGCTGGATGTCGGCGATCGCGCGGAAGACCTCGAGCACCTCCTCGGTCTGTGCGCTCACCGGCTCGTCGCCCGACAGCTCGGCGAGGGCCTTCGCGTGCACCTGCGAGTGCTGACGCACCTCGAGCTCGGTCAGGTGGAAGCCGTAGGTCTCGACCTGCCAGATCAGGTGCTGGACGCCGCCGAACGCGTGGCGGCGGGCTCCGGCATCCGCGAGCGACGACTGCACCGCGCGGAGATCGGCGAGGAGCTCCTCGGGGGCGCCGTACCGCTCGTCGTCGCCGCGACGGGTGGCGCCGACGCGGTGCGCGAGGGCGAGGACGACCCGGCGGTGCGGCTCCTCGGGCGACCGCGCGGCGAGCTCGTCGGCGAGTCCGGGCTGGGCGGCCGCGAAGCGCGCCCACAGGGCGGTCACCTCGTCGCTCGGCGGCGTGCCCTCGGCATCCAGAGTCAGCGTGCGGCCGATGCGCTCCAGCGCGCGCTCGAGTCCGCGCAGGACGTGGTCGGAGGCGATCTGCGACGCCTCCCTGGTGACGGATGCCGTGACGAACGGGTTGCCGTCGCGGTCGCCCCCGACCCACGATCCGACGCGCACGAAGGCCGGCACGACGGGCTCGCTCGCGCCGGAGTCGTCGCCGCGCAGGGCGTCGTCGATGCGGCGGTAGACGTGCGGCACCGTGGTGAACAGCGTCTCGTCGAACACGCTCATGACCGTGCGCACCTCGTCGGTGGGCGAGGGCTTCTGGGCGCGCAGCGGCGCCGTGCGCCACAGGGTCTCGATCTCCTCGAGCATGCGGCGGCGTGCCCGGTGCTGCTCCGCACCGCTCTCGCTCGCGGCGTCGTGCTGCGTGAGCAGCTCGGAGAGGCGGCGGATGCTCGACGACACCGCGCGCCGGCGGGCCTCGGTGGGGTGCGCGGTGAACACGGGGTGGAAGCGCAGTCCCTGCAGGCGCCGGCGGGCCTCGTCGTCGCCGACCTCGGACTTCAGTCGCGCGTACGCCGTCGCGACGGTGTCGGCCGCGTCCTCGCGGCCGGGCTGGCCGGCGCGCTCGCGCAGCACGCGCACGCGCTGGTGCTCCTCGGCGAGGTTGACCAGGTGGAAGTAGCACGTGAACGCTCTGGCGACCTCGTCGGCGCGCTCGATCGTGAACGACTCGGCGATCGCGGCGGCGCGCTCGAACGCGTCGGAGGTCTCCTCGTCGTACGCCTGGATCGTCGCGAGTCGCAGACGCTCCACGTCGGCGAAGAGGTCGTCGCCTCCTGCTTCGCGCAGCACCTGTCCGAGAAGACCGCCGAGCATTCTCACATCGGAGCGCATGGCGTCCGGAATGCCGCGGCCCGCTTCGAATCGGCCGATGATGCGGATCGCCGAGGTGTCGGTGGGCTCGGGAAAACTCTGTGCGGGGGTCACGGTTCGAGAGTAGCCGGGTCGGGACCGGTGCCCTGCACGCATGACGGCGCGAGACGTGAGAGAGTCGATCCGAACCGAGGAGCAGCACCGAGGAGCAGCCGTGACCGAAGACTCCCAGACCGATCCGCTACGGGCTGCAGCCGACACCATGCGCGCCGTCAGGGAGCGCTGCGTGTGGTCGCAGCGCATCACCCATCGCGACCTCGTGCCCTATCTCATCGAGGAGTCGCACGAGGTGATCGAGGCCGTCGAGAGCGGCACGAGCGACGACCTGCGCGAAGAGCTCGGCGACCTGCTGTGGCAGGTGCTGTTCCACTCCGCCATCGCGGCGCAGGATCCGTACGACCCGTTCGACATCGACGATGTGGCGGAGACCCTCACCGAGAAGATGGTCAGGCGGCATCCGCACGTCTTCGCCGGTGAGGTCGCGACCACGCCCGAAGAGGTGCTCGTGCACTGGAACGCGGCGAAGGCGGCCGAGAAGCGCACGAGGACCAGCGTGCTCGACGGCGTGCCGCGCGGGATGCCGGCGCTCGCCCTCGCCCAGAAGCTGGTCGGACGCGCAGCCGGTGTCGGCGTCGCGCCGGACGCCGCGGAGTCCGCGGCCGCGCCGTCCTCCGAATCCGAGCTGGGCGACGCCATGCTCGCCCTCGTCGCGCTCGCACGCGAGCGGGGATGGGATGCTGAGCGCGCTCTGCGCGAGCGTCTGCGCGGCCTCGAGGGCGAGGTGCGTGCCGCCGAGGCCGCTGGTTGACCGGAGGCACTCGGTGCGACCTGGGAAGATGGAGACGTGGCTACTGTGAACCCGCCGCGCGGCATGCGCGACATCCTCCCCGCCGACAAGGCCCGCCGCGAGCGCGTGCTCTCCGTCATCCGCGACCGCTACAGCGCGCACGGCTTCGACGAGATCGAGACCCCCGCGCTCGAGGAGTACTCGCGCCTGCACGCCGGCATCGGCGGCGACAACGAGAAGCTCGCGTACAACGTGCTGCGCCGCGGCCTCGACGCCGAGGCGATCAGGGCGGCCGCCGACGATCAGGGGGCGCTCGCCGACCTCGGACTCCGCTACGACCTCACTGTGCCGCTCGCGCGCTTCTACGCGAGCAACCGCGGGCAGCTTCCCGGTGTGTTCCGCGCGATCCAGATCGGGCCGGTCTGGCGCGCCGAGCGTCCGCAGAAGGGGCGCTACCGCCAGTTCGTGCAGTGCGACATCGACATCATCGGCGACGACTCATCGCGGGCGGAGGCCGAGCTCATGGTGGCCTCGCTCGACGCCGTGGACGCCCTGGGGCTCGAGAAAGCGACGGTGCGCATCAACGACCGTCGCGCGCTCGACTGGATGCTCGACAGCTTCGGCTTCACCGCCGAGGAGCGCCCCGGCGTGCTCATCACGATCGACAAGCTCGACAAGATCGGCGTCGAGGGGGTGGCTGCGGAGCTCCGCGAGCGGGGCGCCGCGGCATCCGCTGTGGATGCGTTCGAGGCGTTCCTGCAGCGGCCGCAGACCATGGAGTACAACCCGTTCGGCGAGAGGCAGATCCGCAAGGCGATGCCCGACGGAGCGCCCGACGACATCGTCGCGCACCTCGTCGGCATCGGCGAGGCTGTGGCGGCGGGTCGGGCTCCGGTCGCCCCCTCCTCCGAACCCGCCGACATCCCGCTCGTCTTCGACCCGTTCCTCGTGCGGGGCATGGGCTACTACACCGGCACGATCTTCGAGCTGGCGCACCCCTCGGTCGGCTACTCGCTGGGCGGCGGGGGGCGCTACGACGGCATGATCGGCCGCTTCCTCGGACAGCAGGTCGCGGCGGTCGGGTTCTCGCTCGGCTTCGAGCGGCTCGTCGACCTCGTCGCGGACGCGACGGATGCCGAGGAGCCCGCCGTCGTGCTGATCCACGACGCCGACGTCCCGGTCGGTGAGCTCGTCCGGCACAAGGCCGCGCTCGTCGCGTCCGGCGCCCGCGTGCGTCTCGAACGGCGCACCAAGAACGTAAAGGCGCTGCTCGAGCGCTCGGCCGCCGACGGCTACACCGCGTTCGCGACCGTGAGCGCCGGGGCGTCCGAGCTGCAGCTCAAGCCGCTCGGCTGAGAAGGCACGCTCGTTCACGTCGCGTTCACGGCGGTCGGGTCGAATCGGAGCGTGAGCCGTTCGTCCCTCGTCGCCGGAGTGGGCGTCGGGCTCGGACTCGGGGTCGCGACGGTGGCGCTCGCCGCCGGCATCCGAGCCGTCCTGACGCGTCAGGCGGCCGTCGCACGCCGCCGGATCGGGAAGCCGCTGGGCGAGGACTCGCTCGATGCCGACCGGGTGTGGCGACGGAGGCTCGACGGCCGACCGCTCGAACTGCTCGTGCTGGGCGACTCGGTGGCGGCGGGTCTCGGCGCCCTCCGCCGCAAGGAGACGCTCGGTGGGCGGCTGGCGAAGGGACTCGCGCGCGGCACGGGGCGACCTGTCGATCTGCGCACGGGCGCGGTGGTGGGCGCCGAGTCCTCCGACCTCGCCGTTCAGCTCGACGGCCTGTCCGCCGACTACGCGCCGCACGTCGCCGTCATCATCGTCGGCGGCAACGACGTCACGCACCGCGTGCCGGTCGCGGTGTCGACGCAGCACCTGCGGGATGCGATCCTCCGCCTGCGTCAGCGGGGTGCGGAGGTCGTCGTCGGCACCTGTCCCGACCTCGGCGCGCTGCGCCCGGTCCCGCAACCGCTCCGGCGCCTGATCTCCAGCATGTCGCGCCGACTGGCCGCCGCGCAGACCGAGGCCGCACGGGCTGCGGGCGCCCGGCCGGTCGACCTCCGGCGGGCGGTGGGAGCACTGTTCTTCGACGACCCCGACGCGATGTTCAGCATGGATCGCTTCCACCCGAGCCCGCTCGGCTACCGCCGCACGGCCGAGGCGCTACTTCCCGACGTCCAGCGTGCGGCAGAGGCGGCGCTCAGTTCACGTCGCCCGTCGACGATCCGCTGAACGAGGCGGCCCACTCCGCTACGCGCCGCGCACTCTCCTCATCCGACAGGTCTTCCACCCGCGTCATCACGGACCAGCGAACCCCGAAAGGATCGCGGATGCTCGCATACCGGTCGCCCGAGACGAAGGTGGACGGAGCCTCGCGCACCGTCGCGCCCGCCGATACGGCTCGCTCGACCACTCGATCGGCGTCCGAGACGTAGATGCCCAGCGAGTAGCAGTCGTCCTCGCCGCTCGGCGCGGCCACGAGGTGGTAGTCGGCGTTCGGCTCGCCGAGCTGCAGGCGCCCGAAGCCGAGATCGAGGTCGGCGTGCACGACCAGTCCGTCGAATTCGGTGACGTCGATCACGCGAGCACCGAACACGTCCCGGTAGAAGGCGATCGCCTCGCGGGCCTGCGGGATCGCGAGAAAGGGCGTCAGCGTCGTCGCGCTGCGCGGACGCCCGTCGGTGGTGTGCTCGCCGGTGGCACCGGAGGTCTTCTCATCAGTCATGGGGCAACGCTAGGAAGGCGGCCCATCGCACCGCTTGAACTTTCGCGACACGCTGCGCGAGTCGGGTGCCGGACCTACTCTGGAGCGATGGCGACGGGCGAGCGAGGAGTGCTGTATCCGGCGCGTCTGCCGCAGTTCCACCGCCTGCCCGCGTCGAGCGCAGCAAGGGATCTCGTCGGCTGGTTCTGGATCCCGGAGTGGGACATCGAGCCCGGCCGATCATCCAGGCAGCACGTCGTCGGGTATCCCGCTCTCAATCTCGTCGTGGAGAGCGCTGTCGAGCCGACCGGGGAGCCGGCCGCCGTGACGCTCTCGGGCGCGACCAGTCGAGCGTCGTTCCGTGACCTGAGCGGCACGGGCTGGGCGGTCGGAGCGTTGCTGCGGCCCGCCGCGGTCGCCGCCCTCACCGACGCGCCCGCCGATCTGGTCGACACCGGGATCGAGATCGCCGCTCCCGGGCTCGCCGGCGATGTCGCGGCAGCGATGGCATCCGACGTCGGCCACCGCGAGCGTGCCGCGACCGTCGTCTCGGACTGGTTGGTGCGGCGGGTCGGTGCGCTCGATTCCTCCGCGCACCAGTCGAACCGGGTCGTGGACCTGCTCATGGCGGAGGACGGCCCGGATACGGTCGAGGAGATCGCGAGGCGTGTGTCCGTATCGATGCGCACCCTGCAGCGCATCACGCACCGGCACGTCGGGCTGTCGCCGGCCGCGATGCTCCGGCGGCGCCGGTTGCAGCGAGCCGCAGAGCGTCTCCGGCAGGATGCGGACCTCGATATCGCCGATCTCGCGGCGTCCCTGGGATACGCGGACCACGCGCACCTCACCCGCGACTTCCGCCGCAATCTCGGTGTCGTGCCCCGGGCCTACCGGGCCGCCGCGGACAGATCGGAAGCCTTCGACGGCCTCAGCGCCGCGAGACACGAAGACGGATGAGGCGATAGGCCACCCCGGCGAGAACCACGGCGGTGCCGATCAGCGACGCGACGATGGGCAGCGAGTTCACGAGCAGGAGGCATCCGAGCGCGCCGATCACCTGCAGTGCGCGCGGATACCGACGTGCCGGCCCCGTCTGACGGAATGCCGCGGCGTTCGCGATCAGGTAGTACAGCAGCACGCCGAACGAGGAGAATCCGATGGTCTCCCGCAGGTCGCCGAGCAGCACGATGCCGATCACGACGACGCCGACGGCGATCTCGGCGCGGCGGGGCACGTGCCATCGGTCGTCGATGCGGGCGAGGACGCGCGGCAGGTCGCTCTCCCGTGCCATCGCCAGTGTCGTGCGACCGATACCGGTGAGGAGGGCGAGCAGCGCTCCCAGCGACGCGGCGGCTGCGGCGATCCGCACTACGGGACCGAGTGCGGACCACCCGCCGGCGGCGACCACCTCCGCGAGCGGAGCGCCGGTGGCCGCGGCGTCCGCGCCGAGGGTGAGTGTGACCGTGATCCCCACCGCGGCGTACACAACGACGGCACCGCCCAGGGCGAGCACGATCGCCCGCGGGATCGTGCGAACGGGGTCCACCACCTCTTCGCCGAGCGTCGCGATGCGCGCATATCCGGCGAATGCGAAGAACAACAGCCCCGCACCCTGCAGCACGCCGTAGGCGGTCGGGTCGGACAAGGGCGCGGGGTCGCTGCCGGGCAACGATCCCACGCCGATCGCCACGACGACCGCGAGTCCGAGAAGAGAGCACACGACGAGGATGCGGGTGAGCAGCGCCGTGCGCGTCACACCGAAGCAGTTCACCGCGACGAGCGCGGCGACGGCGACCACTGCCACCGGCACCTGCCAACCCGCAGGGGCCGCATAGGCGGCGAAGGTCAGAGCCATCGCCGCGCAGCTCGCGATCTTGCCGATCACGAAGCTCCACCCGGCCAGGAAACCCCACCACGGGCCGATCTCCGCCCGCGCGTACGCGTAGGTGCCGCCGGCGACGGGATACGAGGCGGCCAACTGGGCCGAGGCGGTGGCGTTGCAGTACGCGACGACCGCGGCGACTCCGAGCGCGATGAGGATGCCGTTGCCGGCGACCCCGATCGCCGGGCCCCAGACCGAGAAGACGCCGGCGCCGATCATGGAGCCCAGGCCGATGACGACGGCGTCAGCGAGGCTCAGGCGGCGGGCGAGGGGCACGCGTTCATCGTGTCACGGGCGGATGAACGGGCGGTATCGCGGCGCCGGAGCGTGTCAGCCGCGGGAGGCGGTGACCCGTTTCTTCTCGCGGACGTACACCTCGCGCCGAACCCGCGCGACGACGTCGCCCTCGCGGTCGGTGATCACGGTCTCGAACCACTCGAGCACCTTGGCACCGCCGGCAGCACGCTCCCGCAGTTCTGCAGCTTTCTCGCGTGAGACCTCGAACTCCGCCGTGAGCACACCTCGGCCCGGCTTGACGAACTCGATCTCGCCGCGCGTGTCCCAGACGACGTAGTCGCGGCCGAGCTGATGCATCACGAGCATGAAGAAGTACGGGTCGGTCATCGCCGACATGGATCCGCCGAACGCGGTCTTGACGTAGTTGCGGGTGATGACGTTGACGTGCAGGTCGACGGTCGCGTGGGTCCAGTCGTCCGAGAACCGACGGACGCGGATGCCGCTGAACAGGTTCGGGACCCAGAGGCTCATGCCGATCGCGAGACGGCGAGGGGTGATGCGCATGTCGTCATTGTGCGGCAGGGGAGCGCGCCATCCGAACTCTTCTGGAGGTTGCCACAGTTGTTATACTTCTCATAGAATTATTGGTGAATACAGTGGAGGTGCGAGGATGCTGATCAGGGTCAACCCCGAGAGCCCCCGGCCGCTGTACGACCAGGTGGCGGCATCCATCCGCGCCGATCTGCTCGCCGGCGTCCTCGCGCCCGGTGATCGACTCCCTGCCGCGCGCGACGTCGCGACGGCGCTGCGCATCAACCAGCACACGGTGCTGCACGCGTATCAGCGGCTCCGCGACGAGGGCCTGATCGATCTTCGCCGCGGGCGTGGAGCCGTCATCTCGGCGGCTGCCGCGCCACTCGCGGAGCTCGCGCACGAGATCGACGACCTCGTGGCCCGTGCCGCGCACATGGGGGTCTCCGCTGAGATCCTCGCCGGCATCATCCGAGCGCACCCGCAGACCGGCTCCGACGCCCGACCACACGACGCGGCGCGACCGCGAGAGACCCCGATGCCACGCGAGTCCGAGGAGGCACCATGACACCCACCGGCACCCGGCCCGACTCCACCGCCCCGAGGAGACGAGCGAAGCTGCTCTTCCTGCTCGTCGCGGTCGCCATCCCCGTCGTCGTCACCGCGGTCGGGGTCATCGTGCTGGTCCGCTGGCTGCCGGCGTTCCCCGACCCGGTCGCCACGCACTGGGGCATCGGCGGCGCCGACGGCTTCGGACCGGCATCCACCTTCCTGTGGCTGCTTCTGGGGGTCGGTCTCGGAGTGCCGCTGCTCATGGTCGTGACGACCCTGGTCGCTTCGCGCGACCAGTGGGGCCCCGCCGCCCGGCTGATGGGTGCGCTCGCCGCGGGGATGTCGGCGTTCGCCGCCGTCATGAGCCTGGGGTCTCTGTGGATCCAGCGCGACCTCGCGTCCGGTGCCGAGATCCCGGGTATCGGGGGAGTGATGGGACTCGCACTGGCGGGCCTCCTCCTGGTCGGCGGTCTCGCGTGGGTGATTCAGCCTCGCTACCGCACCCCCGACGGACGGGTTCTCGCGCCGCGGCAGGACGTCCGGGTCGGCACGGGCGAGCGGGTCGTCTGGGTGGCGACGGCCACCATGCCTCGTGGCGTGCTCGTGCTCCTCGGCCTCGTCCTCGCCGGTCTCGTCGTGCTCGCCGTGTTCATGCTCGCCGCACGAGTGCCCGGCGGATGGATCGTCGCGCTCGTCGCCGTGGTCGTCGCACTCGCGCTGGCCGCCACAGCGTCGTACCGGGTGAGCGCGACGCCCGAGGGGTTCACCGCCCGCGCCCTCCTGGGGCGGCCGCACATCGTCATCCCGCTCGACGAGATCGCCGATGTGCGCGCGATCGACGTGTCGCCGTTCGGAGAGTTCGGCGGCTGGGGCTGGCGGATCTCCGTCGACGGTCGCACGGGCGTCGTGATGCGTCGCGGTCCGGCGATCGAGGTGTCGCGACGAGGGCGCAAGCCCTTCCTCGTCACGGTCGACGGAGCTGAGGAAGGTGCGGCCCTGCTGCAGACGTACGTCGACCGGGAAGCGGGACGACCGGCCGCCTCGCCGAGTGAGGACGAGCGATGAACGCGGCGCAGAGGGTGCGCTGGACGCCCGTGCTCGCCTTCGTGCTCCTCGCGTGCGGGCTCGCCTGGCTCGTCGCGCTGCCGCTGTGGCTCGGCGACGGCCTCGCGGAGCCGCTCGCCCCCGTGCTGCTCGTCGTCATGATGCTCACCCCCGCCGTCGCCGCGCTGATCGTCACGTTCGCGCTCGGGGCGCCCGCGCGCGGCGCCCGGCTGTGGTTCCTCGGACTCTGGCCGCTGCGACCGGCGAAGCGTGTCGTCTGGCTGCTGCTGATCGGCTGGCTCGGTCCGCCGATCGTGGTCGCTCTCGGCATCCTGATCGCCGTCGCGGTCGGCTTCGTGCAGCTCGACTTCACGTTCGCGGGCCTCTCCGCGCAGATCGAACAGGCGCTCCCGGCCGGGGCGCCGATGCCCCCAGTCGGTCTCGTCGTCATCTCCCAGCTCGCCTTCGTGCCGATCGCCGCGATCATCAACAGCGTTCCCGCGCTCGGGGAGGAGCTGGGGTGGCGCGGATGGCTCATGCCCGCCCTCCGACCGCTCGGCACGTGGCCCGCGCTGGCTCTCAGCGGCGCGATCTGGGGGCTCTGGCACAGCCCGGTGATCCTGCTCGGCTACAACTTCGGGCGAACCGACCTCTCCGGCGTGCTGTTCATGACCGTGGGATGTGTGGGCTGGGGCGTGCTGCTGGGGTGGTTGCGTCTGCGATCCGCCTCGATCTGGCCGGCAGTCGTCGCGCACGGATCGCTGAATGCCTCGGCAGGGCTCATCCTGATCGTCGCCGCCGGGCGACCCGACCTCGCGCTCGCCGGACCCCTCGGAGTCGCGGGGTGGGTGGCGGCGGCCGTCGCCATCGCGGTGCTCCTCGCCACCGGTCAGTTCCGGCGCCAGCCCGAGCTCGGCGATGCACCCGCCCGGGCGAAACATGCAGTGGAGACGGCTGCTCCGGCATCCCCGTTCGTCGCCCCTTGACGCCCTCGTCCGCGTCGCGGTTGGCTGAGGAGCATGGAATCCACACCCTCCGCCTGGTCGACCGCCGACGCCTACCTCGCCGACCTCCTGGTCGGACACGATCCGCAGCTGGAGGCGGCGCTCGACGCGCAGCGTGAGGCCGGGTTGCCCGAGATCGAGGTCGCACCGGTGGGCGGCAAGCTGCTCAACCTGCTCGTGCGCATCAGCGGTGCCCGGTGGGTGCTCGAGATCGGCACGCTCGGCGGGTACTCCACGATCTGGATGGCCAGGGCCGTCGGGCCGGAGGGTCGGGTCGTCACGGTGGAGGCGGAGGCAGACAACGCCTCCGTCGCGCGGGCGAGCATCGACGCGGCCGGTGTCGGCGACCGCGTCGAGATCCGGGTCGGACGAGGGGAGGACGTCCTGCCCACGCTGGAAGGAGCCTTCGACCTCGTGTTCATCGACGCCGACAAGGAGTCGAACACGCTGTATCTCGACTGGGCCGCGAGACTCGGGCATCCCGGCACGGCTGTGGTGCTCGACAATATCGGCCGAGAGGGTGAGATCGTGCGTGACGACACCACCGACCCCAAGGTGATCGGCACGCGCGAGGGCCTGCAGATGCTGGGGGAGGACCCCCGCTTCGACGCCACCGCCCTGCAGACCGTGGGGGTCAAAGGGTGGGACGGCATAGCTCTCGCCGTGGTCGTCTGACGCCGGACACGACCCCCGGGCCGGAGCGGACGGCGAGCTAGACTGGGCGCGGATCGACGACGCTCCACACATCTTCCTCTCTGAACAAGGAGCACATCAGTGGCACTGATCGAGGCTGTAGGCGCACGCGAGATTCTCGACTCGCGCGGAAACCCGACCGTCGAGGTGGAGGTGCTCCTCGACGACGGCGTCGTCCAGCGGGCCGCCGTCCCCTCCGGTGCATCCACGGGTGCGTTCGAGGCGTACGAACTGCGTGACGGCGACAAGAGCCGCTACGGCGGCAAGGGCGTCCTCAAGGCCGTCGAGGCCGTCATCGACGAGCTCGGCCCGGCCCTCGAGGGCGTCGAGGCGAGCGAGCAGCGCATCGTCGACGAGATCCTCATCGAGACCGACGGCACCGACAACAAGCAGCGCACCGGTGCCAACGCGATCCTCGGCGTGAGCCTCGCCGTGGCGAAGGCCGCCGCCGACTCGGCCGACCTGCCGCTGTTCCGCTACCTCGGCGGACCCAACGCGCACGTCCTGCCCGTGCCGCTGTTCAACGTCATCAACGGTGGCGAGCACGCCGACAACGGCATCGACATGCAGGAGTTCTTCCTCGCGCCGATCGGCGCCGAGACCTACTCCGAGTCGCTGCGCTGGGGCGTCGAGACCTACCACGTGCTGCGCAGCGAGCTGAAGGCCGCCGGCTACGCGACCGGCCTCGGTGACGAGGGCGGCTTCGCCCCCGACCTGCCCAGCAACCGCGAAGGCCTCGACTTCCTCGTCAAGGCGATCGAGAAGGCCGGCTTCACGCCCGGCACCGACATCGCGCTCGGCCTCGACGTCGCCGCGACCGAGTTCTTCTCCGACGGCGTGTACCGCCTCGACAACAAGGACTGGACCGGCCCCGAGCTGATCGAGTACTACCAGGGCCTGGTGAACGACTTCCCGATCGTCACGATCGAGGACGCCCTCGCCGAGGACGACTGGGACAACTGGAAGCTCCTCACCGACGCACTCGGCTCGAAGGTCCAGCTCGTCGGCGACGACCTGTTCGTCACCAACCCGAGCCGCCTCGCCGACGGCATCAAGCGCGGCGTCGCGAACTCGCTGCTCGTCAAGGTGAACCAGATCGGCACCCTGACCGAGACGTTCGACGCGGTCAGCCTCGCACAGCGCTCCGGCTACACCGCGATGCTGTCGCACCGCTCGGGCGAGACCGAGGACACCACCATCGCCGACCTCGTCGTCGCGACGAACGCGGGTCAGATCAAGGCGGGTGCGCCTGCTCGCAGCGAGCGCGTCGCGAAGTACAATCAGCTTCTGCGCATCGAGGAGGAGCTGGGCGACGCCGCGGTGTTCGCCGGCCGCTCCGCCTTCCCCCGCTACCAGGGCTGAGCGCAGCTGAAGACGATCCACCAGACCCCTGCGGTCTGAACCCGGAGGAGGAGCCGTGGCACGACGACCGGCTCCTCCTTCGGCGTCTGCGGGCACGTCGCGGGCCACGGCGCCGACCGCTCCGCGGAGCGGTCGCACCTCGACACCCCGAGGAACCGCGCAGACGCGCGGTGCCGGCGAGCGGCGCGTCGACGTGCGCGAGTGGGCTTCCGGCATCCGACTCTCGGCCTTCTCCGTCATCATGCTCTCGCTCGTCGTGCTGGGCGCGTGGGTGCTCGTGCCGACGCTCGGCACCTACATCGACCAGCGCCAGAAGATCGGCGCGCTCGAGCACTCGATCCAGGTGTCGGAGGACGAGATCACGGCCCTCCAGAAGGAGCGCGAGCGCTGGAACGACCCGGCGTACATCACGACCCAGGCCCGAGAGCGCCTCTACTACGTGAAGCCCGGCGAGGTCGTCTACCTCATCGACAACGACCTCGACCCCGCGGCGCTGCCCCAGGAACAGGGGCCGGTCAGCGACACGCTCGAGGAGAAGCCCTCGGACTGGATGCCGCAGCTGCTGCGCACGCTCACCTCGGCCGGTCTCAGCGACACCGCCGTCGTCGCGCGCTGACCGCGGTCGCGGCCCGCGCGGCTCCGAGCATCCTCCCCGACTGCTCCCGTACGCTTGTCAGGTGACCACCCCGCCTTTCCCTGCCCCCACGCCCGCTGAGATAGCCGTGGTCTCGGCCCAGCTGGGGCGCCAGGCCCGCGGGGTCGTCGGCATCGCCGCACGCTGTGCCTGCGGGAACCCGACCGTGGTCGCGACCACGCCGCGGCTGCCCGACGGCACGCCCTTCCCGACGTTCTACTACCTGACACACCCGGCCGCGACGGCCGCCATGTCGACCCTCGAGGCCACACAGGTGATGCCCGAGCTGGCGGCTCTGCTCGCCGATGACGCCGACATGGCCGCGAGCTATCTGGCCGCGCACGAGGCGTATCTCGCCGATCGCGCGGGATTCGGCGACGTGCCCGAGATCGACGGTGTCTCCGCCGGCGGCATGCCGACCCGCGTGAAGTGCCTGCACGCCCTCGCCGGACACGCGCTGGCCGCGGGGCCCGGAGTCAACCCGATCGGCGACGAGGCGCTCGCACGCTCCAGCTGGTCTCCCGACGTCTGCCGCTGCGACGACCCCGGCGCGGCGCTCCGCGACCCCGAGGCGTCATCGGCATGAGCCGGGGGCGGATGCTGCGCAGTGCCGTCGCGGCTGCGGCGGTGGTGGCATCCGTGCTGCTGCTCGGCGCGGCGACGCCGCCGCCGGTCGCCGACGACCCGCAGGACCCGACGCGCGCGGCGGAGTACTGGCTCGACGGCGCGCGGATTCGCGAGGCCTGGCAGACCACGCGGGGCGAGGGTGTGACGATCGCGGTGATCGACACGGGCATCGGCAAGGTGCCCGGTACGTTCGACGGCGCCGTGCTGGGCGGGACCGACGTCTCCGGCGCCGGCTCGCCGGACGGACGCACGCCGCTGGGAGCGGTCGACGGCAACCACGGATCCTGGGTGGCCTCGCTGGCCGCAGGTCGCGGGGCGGCCGACGGCACCGGCATGATCGGCGTCGCTCCCGAGGCGAACCTGCTCTCGATCTCGGTGGGCTTCGGCGCCGCCGCGGCCGTGCCGTTCACCGAGCAGGTCGCGAAGGCCATGAAGTGGGCGGTCGACAACGGCGCCGACATCATCAACCTCTCCTTCACGACCAACACGCTCGACTGGGACCGCAGTTGGGACGAGGCCTTCCTCTACGCGTTCGAGCACGATGTCGTCGTGGTCGTCGCGGCGGGCAACCGCGGCAGCGGCACCGACATCATCGGGGCGCCGGCGACGATCCCCGGCGTGCTCACGGTCGGGGGAGTGGACCAGACGGGCACCGCGAGCATCGAGGCGTCGACGCAGGGCATCACGATCGGCGTCGCCGCACCGAGCGAGGGGCTGCTCGGCGTCTCGGCCGACGGCAAGCTCGTCTCGTGGAGCGGCACCAGTGGCGCGGCGCCGATCGTCGCGGGCATCGCGGCGCTGATCCGGTCGGCGCACCCCGAGCTCGACGCCGCGAACGTCATCAACCGCATCATCAAGACGGCCATCCCCGTCGAGGGGATGGCCAGGGTGCCCGACCCGTTCTACGGGTACGGGCTGATCGACGCGCAGGCGGCGGTGACCGCCGATCTCCCGAAGGTCAGCGAGAACCCGATGGGCGATCTCGCCGAGTGGGTGCGCCTGTACCGCAGGGCGGAGACGGTGCCTCAGCCCGAGCCCACGGCGACGCCCATCGCGGTGCCGCCGCTGCCCGCGGCCGACGCGCCGTCGGAGCCCGGTTCACCGCTGCTTCCCAGCGCCGATTCACTGCGCTACGGTACCCTGCCGCTCATCGCGCTCACAGTCCCTGGTATCCTGATAGCGCTTGGCGTCACCGCTGCTGCCCGGCGCATCCGATCGGCGCGCGCTCGCACGCCACATTCCTGACTCCCGAGGAGTTTTTCCCCCGTGCCTCAGAACAGCACTGTGCCCAAGATTCTGATCGTCGGTGGAGGCTACGCAGGCTTCTACACCGCGTGGAAGCTCGAGAAGCACCTTCGCAAGGGTGAAGCAGACGTCACCATGGTCGACCCGCTGCCGTACATGACGTACCAGCCCTTCCTCCCCGAGGTGGCCGCCGGCTCGATCGAGGCCCGCCACTCGGTGGTCGCCCACCGTCGTCACCTCAAGCGCACGCACGTGCTGACCGCCAAGGTGACGAACATCAACCACGCCGCGAAGACGGCGACCATCACGCCGCCGCTCGGCGAGCCGTACGAGTTCGCGTACGACCAGATCGTCGTCACCGCCGGTGCCGTCTCGCGCACGTTCCCGATCCCGGGCATCGCCGACAACGCGATCGGTCTCAAGACCATCGAAGAGGCCGTCGCGATCCGTGACCGTCTGATGTCGAACTTCGATAAGGCCGCCACGCTGCCGGCCGGCCCCGAGCGCGACCGTCTGCTGACCGTCGTCGTCGTCGGCGGCGGCTTCGCGGGCATCGAGGTGTTCGCCGAGCTGCGTTCGCTCGCCTCGTCGCTGGTGAGCAAGTACCCGCAGCTCACGTTCGACGACACGCACTTCCACCTGATCGAGGCGATGGGCCGCATCATGCCCGAGGTCTCGCTCGAGACGAGCAAGTGGGTCATGAAGGATCTGGGCAAGCGAGGCGCGTTCATCCACCTCGACACGCAGCTCACGAGCGCCGTCGACGGCAACGTCGAGCTGTCGACCGGCGAGGTCATCCCGACCGACCTCATCGTGTGGACGGCCGGCGTCATGGCGAACCCGACCGTCGTGCGCGGCGGCGACCTGCCCGTCGAGGAGCGTGGTCGTATCCAGACCCGCGCCGACCTGCGTGTCGGCACTCCCGAGGCCTTCGTCGAGGGCGCCTGGGCTGCCGGTGACGTCTCGGCCGTCCCCGACCTCTCGGGTGGCGGTGTCGGCGGCTTCTGCGTGCCGAACGCGCAGCACGCCGTGCGTCAGGCGAAGCTGCTCGCGAAGAACCTCGTCGCGGTGCTCCGCGGTGAGGCTCCCAAGGAGTACTTCCACAAGAACCTCGGCGCCGTCGCGGGCCTCGGCCTCTACAACGGTGTCTTCCAGTCCGGCAAGATCGCGCTCAAGGGATTCATCGCCTGGCTCGCGCACCGCGGCTACCACGGTCTGGCGATGCCGACGTGGGAGCGCAAGTGGCGGGTGCTGTGGGGCTGGTGGAACAACCTGTGGCTGGGCCGCGACCTGGTCAACCTGCAGACGGTGCAGAACCCGCGGTACGTGTTCGAGGAGTTCGCCGCTCGCCCGCGTCCGGCCGCCGACGCTCCGGCGCCCGCCGCCCCGGCCGCTCCGGCACTGCCCGGATCGCACTCCTCGGAGCCGGCGACCACCATCGCCGCCGCCGAGTCGACGCCGGCTGCCGACGAGCCAGTGACCGACGACGCCCCCGCAGAGAAGCCCGCTTCCGAGGCCGCTGGATCCAAGGCTCCGGCCAAGAAGCCCGCGGCGAAGAAGCCGGCCGCGAAGAAGGCCGCTGCCGACAAGCCGGCCGAGACGGCCGCCGCCAAGTAAGCGCTCGCCGAACGCCCCGACCCCTCGCGGAGTCGGGGCGTTCGCCGTTTCCCGGGAGCTTCGGCTCGCACCGCACTCATAGGCGAAGTGGCTACGGTGGGGACTGCAAGGGGAGTACTCCCATCTGCGATGGCGTCGTCATTACGGACATGAGATCGTGTCCCGGCCCATCGGCCCGCAAGGGTGGAGGAGACCGGGCGTCCGTATCAGCGCGGACGGCCACGGATCCTCCTCACCGGTTCCGGGCGGTCCGCTCGTCACACGAAGGAACCGCCACCATGGGAAAGCTGAACCGCCTGCTCGGAATGGCCGCGAAGGCGCTCGACCTCGACGGCACCGGCAACCGGGAATCGACGTCGCGCGCTCCGCACCAGCCACCGTCGTCGCAGTCCTACAGGCCAGCCGCTGCCCGTGACCGGTACGCACCGCCCGCGCCGCAGGGCCGGTACGCACCGCCTCCCGTCGAGGCGCGGCACGGGACGGATGCCGACCGTGCGGCCATCGCGCGCTACGACTACCTGCTGCAGACCGCCGATCCGCACCGCGTCGAGCAGATTCACCGCGAAGCGTTCGCGCGGCTGACGCCGGATCAGCGCGACCAGGTCCAGCAGCGGATGACGGCCGAGCTCGCACTCGGCGAGCGTCCGGTGTCGTCATCGCCCGACGACCTGGCCCGCGCCGCGGGACGCGCTGAGGCGGCGCGCCCAGGACGCATGCGCGGACTCCTGTCGCGCGTCGGCGGCTTCGGAGCAGCCGGGGTGGTGGGCGGCGCCGCGGTCGGAGCACTGGGCGTCGTGGCGGTCGGAGCGATCGGCAGCGCGGTCGCCGCACCGCTGCTCGAGCAGGCGGCGGGCCTCGGCGTCGACTTCGACGCGCTGGCGCAGGGCGTCGATCTCGACGCGATCGCGAGCGGCCTCGGCGCCGAAGAACTCACGGGAGCGGCCGAGGGTCTCATGGGATCCGCGGGCGAAACGGTTTCGGGTTTCGGTGACACGGCGAGCGAGTGGGGACAAAAGCTCGGCGATCTCGGCATCCCCGGCATCGGCGACCTCTTCGGGCGCTGAGTCGGACGCGGTGGTGCCCCCGCTGGGACTCGAACCCAGACTGAAGCGATTTTAAGTCGCCTGCCTCTGCCATTGGGCTACGGGGGCACGATCGCCAGCCTACCGCCGGGATCGTCTGCGACCCGGTCCCGCAAAGGGTGAATCCGAGTGCACCCAGGTCGTATGGTGGGGGAGTGCTCGACCTCACCGCCGACCTGAGCCCCGCATCGGAGCAGTCCCCGGTCGCCCCCGAATGGCACGACCCCGCTCGGTACTGGCCGCGCCTGTCCGCGGCGACGGGGCACCTGCCGGCCCCGGTCGCCGTCATCCATCGCGAGGCGCTCCGCCACAATGCCCTCGACATGCTGGTGCGGGCGGGAGGGCTCCCGATCCGCGTGGCGTCGAAGTCCGTGCGGGTGCGCGCCGTGCTCGACGCCGTGCTGCAGTTGCCCGGCTACCGCGGCATCCTCGCCTTCACCCTGCCGGAGGCGCTCTGGCTCGCCGAGACGCACGACGACATCGTGATCGGGTACCCGACCGTCGATCGCGCCGCTCTCTCGGAGCTCTTCGCATCCGAGCAGGCGGCACGGCGCATCACCCTCATGGTCGACGACCCCGCGCACCTCGATCTGATCGACAGCGTCGCCCCACCGGGCCGCAGACCGGAGATCCGCGTCGCGATCGACGCCGACGCCTCGCTCCGATCCGCGGCGCTCGGTCACATCGGCGTCCGACGATCCGCGCTGTTCACGGCAGGGGAGGTCGCGGCGTTCGCACGGACGATCGTGCGACGTCCCGGGTTCCGCCTCGTCGGCCTCCAGATGTACGAGGCGCAGATCGCCGGCCAGGGTGACGACGCCGGCCCCGACGCTCCGGTCATCCGCCTCGTGCAGGCGCGTTCGCGGGCTGAGCTGCGTGAGCGGCGGGCCGAGATCGTGGGAGCGCTCACCGGCATCGCACACCTGGAGTTCCTCAACGGCGGCGGCACCGGATCGCTCGAGTTCACGGGCAGCGACGAGTCGCTCACGGAGGCGAGCGCAGGGAGCGGACTGCTCGGCGGTCACCTCTTCGACGGATACCGGTCGTTCCGCCCCGCCCCCGCGGCCGCCTTCGCGTTCGACGTCGTCCGTCGCCCGGCCGCCGACATCGCGACCGTGCTCGGCGGCGGATGGATCGCCTCCGGCCCGGCCGTGACTTCGCGGCAGCCGAGACCGGTCTGGCCCGATGGTCTCCGCACGCTGTCGAGAGAGGCGGCAGGCGAGGTCCAGACGCCGCTGCAGGGGCCCAAGGCCGCCACGCTCGGGGTGGGCGACCGGGTGTGGTTCCGTCACGCGAAGAGCGGCGAACCGGCCGAGCGCATCGACAGCTACCACCTGGTGTCGGGGGACGAGGTCGTCGACGAGCTGCCCACCTACCGCGGCGAGGGGAAGGCGTTCCTATGACGCGGATCGGCGGCACCTGGCAGAACTGGGGACGGTCGGCGCAGATCAAGCCGCTGCGCGTCGAGCGTCCGCGCAGTCCGGAGGGCGTTCAGTGCGCGGTGAAGGCCGCCATCGCCCAGCGGTTGAGCATCAAGGCCGTCGGCGCCGGGCACAGCTTCACGGGAATCGCGATCGCCCCCGGGGTGCTGCTGGAGCTCGACGACATGCAGGGACTCGTCTCGGCGGATGCCGCCACCGGCCGCGCCACGCTTCTCGCCGGCACGCGGCTGCACCGCATCCCGCGGCTGCTGGCGGCGCACGGCCTCGCGATGCAGAACCTCGGAGACATCGATCGTCAGTCGATCGCCGGCGCGATCTCGACCGGCACCCACGGCACCGGTGCCGGGTTCGGTGGCCTCGCGACCCAGGTGGTCGGCGTGACCCTCGTCACCGCGGAAGGGGATTTCCTGCGCATCGACGAGGATCATCAGCCGGAGCTGCTTGCTGCCGTGGCACTCGGTCTCGGGGCGCTCGGCATTATCGTCGAGGTCACGCTGCAGTGCGTCCCCGCGTTCGTCCTGCGGGCCGTCGATCGGCCGGAGCCGCTCGACGAGGTGCTGGAGTCGCTGGATCAGCGGGCCGAGGCATCCGACCACTTCGAGTTCTACTGGTTCCCGCACACCGAGGTCGCCCTGACGAAGCAGCAGACCCGGCTCGCCGAGTCGACGCGACGACAGCCCCTGCCCCGAGTGGGCAAGTGGGTCGACGAGACCCTGCTGTCGAACGGTGTCTACCGTGTGGCCTGTGCCGCGGGACAGGCGGTCCCGGCGATCACGCCGCCGTTCAGCCGCCTCGCCGTGAAGGTCACCGGCGACCGCGAGTACACCGATCTGTCGCACCGCGTGCTGACGCAGAGCCGCACCGTGCGCTTCCGCGAGATGGAGTACGCCGTCCCCGCCGAGAACGTCGTGCCGGCGTTCCGAGAGGTGCAGGCCCTGATCGCGAAGCGCGGATGGCGCATCGAGTTCCCCATCGAGGTGCGCTTCGCCGCGGCCGATGACCGGTGGCTCTCGACGGCACATGGGCGCGCGAGCGGATACATCGCCGTGCACCGCTACTGGCGGGCCGACCCCACCGAGTACTTCGAGGCGGTCGAGCGGATCATGCTCGAACACGACGGCAGGCCGCACTGGGGCAAGCTGCACACGCTGACCGCCGAGCAGCTGCGTGAGCGCTACCCGCGGTTCGACGACTTCCTCGCTCTTCGAGACCGACTCGATCCGGAGCGACGCTTCGCCAACCGCTACCTCGATCGCGTCCTCGGCGCCTGACCTGGAGCGCACCGTCATGCGCCCAGTCGACGCGCAGACTGCGCCGATAGGATGAGAGAAACACGAGGAAGGGTGGGCCTCTGATGGAATGGCTCGTGCCGGTACTGATCGTCGTCGGAGTGATCCTGCTCGTCGGCATCTACCTGTGGGCGACGTACAACTCGCTGGTGCAGCTCAACGTCCGCGTCGACGAGGCGTGGAGCGGCATCACCGTGCAGCTCAAGCGCCGAGCCGATCTCATTCCGAACCTCATCGAGACGGTCAAGGGCTACGCCTCGCACGAGAAGGCGGTGTTCGAGAACGTCACGCGTGCTCGCGCCGAGACGCTGTCGGCGAGCGGGCCGGGCGAGGCGGGCATCGCCGAGGGGCACCTTCAGCAGGCGCTGCGCAGCCTGTTCGCGGTGGCCGAGGCGTACCCGCAGCTGCAGGCGAGCCAGAACTTCCTGCAGGTGCAGCAGGCCCTCGTCGACACCGAAGACAAGATCCAGGCTGCCCGTCGGTTCTACAACGGCGGCGTGCGCGAGCTGAACACGAAGATCAAGGTCTTCCCCAACAACCTCTTCGCCAAGGGGCTCGGATTCACCGAGCGCGAGTTCTTCGAGGTCGCCGACAGCGGTGCGATCTCCGAGCCGCCGCGCGTCCAGTTCTGACCCTCACGGGCTCTCACCTGACGACAGCGGGCGTCGACCTCACCACACCGTGATGTCGACGCCCGTTCTCGTGCGCTCGGCATCGCCGCGCACCGACCAGTTCTGCGTGCGATAGGTCTCGGTGCGCGGGGCGCCGTCCTGACCGGTGCCCGTGACCGTGGCGATCAGCTCACCGCCCTGGGCGACGAAACCGTCATCGGTGAGGGTGACCTCGGGCATCCGCTCAATGCGGAACCGCGCGTCGGACACGGCCGCGAACTCGGTTCCCCACGGGATGCGGATTCCGCACGCCTCGGGCAGCACGCCGTTCGGCGCGCCCGCCGCCACGCACTGCTCGAGGTGCTCGTCGAGTTCAGCCTGTGCGGAGACGAGCAGGTCGATCGTGCGGCTCGGCGACGGAGTAGGAATGGCTGATGCCTCCGGTCCGGGGCGTGCCGTCGCCCAGCTGATCGCCGCGATCGCGACGATCACGACGAGCAGCACCGCGCCGCCGAGAAGCGACTTGGTGCGCCGAGTCACGGCGTCGCCTCCCTGGTGTGGACGTGTCGGCGCACCGAGACAGCGGACCCGGGAGTGGCGGACAGAGCGTCGAGGGCGCTATGGAGGGCTTCCGCGGCGCTGCCCCAGCCCGAGACCGAGACGTGCTCGAGGCCCTGCCACGACGCAGCGAGCACGAGCTCGCTCGCGATGCGCTCGGCGTCCGCCGCAGCATCCGCCTGCGGCTCCCACCATGCCGACTGCACCTGCAGCGTCGAGGTCGCCCGTTCGGCCTTCAGGTCGACGCGGGCGACGATCCGGTCGCCGACCAGCACGGGAAGCGAGTAGTAGCCGTAACGTCGCTTCGCCGCGGGGACGTAGATCTCGATGCGGTAGTCGAGCTCGAAGGCGCGGAGCGCCCGGTCGCGGAACCACACCACAGGATCGAACGGGGTGAGCAGCGCGGCCGCGTCGATCCGGCGGGGCAGCACAGCATCGCGGTGCCGCCACGCGGCGAGAGGGCGACCGGCGCGTTCCCACCCCCGTACCCGAACGGGCACGAGCTCGCCCTCGTCGACGAGGTCGGCCACGGCGCGCGAGATCGTCGCGCGGTCGCGGATCCGGTAGTAGTCGGCGAGGTCGGCCATCGTGGCGACCCCCGACGAGCGAGCCGCACGCCGGATCAGCTCGCGGACGGAGTCGTCGTACGACAGCTCGCGCGATCGGATGTCATCGGGGATGACGTGCTCCGCCAATGCGTAGCTCCGCTCGAACCCCTTCCTCCCGCTGATCGCCACGTCGCCCGTGCGCCAGAGATGCTCCAGCGCCAGCTTCACGTCGTCCCAGTCCCACCAGGTGCCGCGTTCGCGCGGCGCGTCCGCTCGCAGGTCGGCCGGCCGCAGGGGGCCTTGCGCCCGGAGCTCGTCGAGGACCCAGGAGACGGTCTGGGCGTTCTGACTCGCCCACGACTCCGGGTCGGCCCCGCGCCGCCGGAACCTCTCCATGCGGAAACGCCACAGCGGCCAGTCCTCGATCGGGATGAACGTCGCCTCGTGGGCGAGGTACTCCACGTAGTGCGTCGTACGAGACAGGAACATCCGGTCGAGCAGCGCGGGATCGTAGCGACCGAGACGAGAGAAGAGCGGAAGATAGTGCGACCGGGCGAACACGTTGACCGAGTCGATCTGCAGCACGCCGAGGCGGTCCATGACGCGGTGGATGTGACGCGTCGAGGGCGCCGCCGGACGGGCGCGGGAGAAGCCCTGAGCCGCCAGGGCCATACGGCGCGCCTGCGCTGAGCTGAGAGTGTCGGTCACCCGGCCAGCGTATCCAGGTGCGCCGACATCGAGGCTCCGGCGACGAGCCGCAGGGCCTCGTCATGTTCCCGCTCCGCGTCGGGGCAGCCCGGTCGAGCGCCGTAGACTTGGGCGATGAGCGAAGAGCAGCGTCCGCGGCTGAGAGACCTCTTCCGTCCGCGCCCGATCTCGACCGAGCGCACGGTCACGACGGAAGCCGATGAGGCGGTCCCGCGCGGCCTGCGCATCACTGCCGCCTACGCCTGGCGACTGCTTCTCATCGCGGCCGTCGCCGCGGGGTTCATCTGGCTCGTCATCGAACTCAAGCTGCTCGTGATCCCGCTCATGATCGGCATCCTCATCACCGCCCTGCTGTGGCCGGCGTTCCAGTGGATGCTGCGACACCACTTCCCGCGGTGGGCGGCGGTGGCGATCTCCATCATCGGCACCATCGCGATCGTGACGGTGCTCATGTGGCTCGTCGTGTGGCAGATCCGCCAGCAGCTGCCGGACGTGCAGCAGCGCAGCACGCAGGCGATCGCGGACTTCCGTCAGTTCCTCCTGAACGGTCCGCTCCACCTGAGCGAAGCCCAGATCCAGGGGTACATCGATCAGGGCCTGCAGATCATCAACGAGCAGGCCCAGACCCTCCTCAACGGCGCGCTGGCTGTCGGAACCACCGCCGCGCACGTCGTCACCGGAGCGGTGCTGGCGCTCTTCATCCTCATCTGCCTGCTCGCCGACGGCGGCCGCATCTGGCGATGGACGCTCCGCCTGTTCCCGCGCGCTGCGCGTCCGGCGGCGGACGCGGCCGCGACGAACGGGTTCGCGACCCTCGTCAACTACGCGCGCACGCAGCTCTTCGTCGCCGCGATCGACGCCGTCGGCATCGGGGTCGGCGCCGCTCTCCTCGGCGTCCCGCTCGCGATCCCCGTCGCCGTCCTCGTCTTCCTCGGCTCGTTCGTGCCGATCGTCGGTGCGGTCGTCACCGGCGCGATCGCCGTGCTGCTCGCCCTCGTCTACAACGGCCCCTGGATCGCCCTCGCGATGCTCGGCGTCGTGCTCGCGGTGCAGCAGCTCGAGGGACACATCCTGCAGCCGATCATGATGGGGTCGGCGGTCAAGGTGCACCCGCTCGCCGTGGTGCTCGTCGTGGCCGGCGGCTCGATGGTCGGCGGCATCCCCGGGGCGCTCTTCGCGGTGCCCCTCGCGGCGTTCGTCAACGTCGCCGCGGTCACCATCAGCACGGGGTCGTGGCGCACCGGCGATCAGCCGGACGCCGACCTGATCTGGAGCACAGTCCCGCGCGAGCGGACACGGAGGAATCGATGAGCGCAGTCCCCAGCCTGACCGAGTTCGAGCACGCCGCTCAGAGTCTGGCTGAGGTGATCATGCACACGCCGACCCTGCCGTCGCGTGCTCTGACCGACGTGCTCGGCTCGCCCGTCCTGCTCAAGATGGAGAACCTGCAGCGCACCGGTTCCTTCAAGATCCGCGGGGCCGCCTACCGTCTCTCCAGGCTCAGCGCAGAGGAGCGAGCCCGCGGCGTCGTGGCGGCGTCGGCCGGCAACCACGCGCAGGGCGTCGCCCTCGCCGCGCAGGCGCTCGGCATCCCCGCGACGATCTTCATGCCGATCGGCGTCCCGGTGCCGAAGCTTCTCGCGACCCGCAACTACGGTGCCGAGGTGGTGCTCGAGGGGGAGACGGTCGCGACCTCGCTGCGGCTGGCCGCGGAATTCGCCGAGCGCACCGGCGCCGTGCTCATCCACCCGTTCGACCACCGCGACATCGTGATCGGCCAGGGGACGCTGGGACTCGAGCTGCTCGACGACGCCCCCGACGTCGACACGATCGTGCTGAGCATCGGCGGCGGTGGTCTCATCGCCGGGGTCGCCGCTGCGGCCAGGGCGCGAGCCGCAGAGCGCGGGAGGAGTGTGCGGATCATCGGCGTGCAGGCGGAGAACGCCGCTGCCATGCTTCCGTCTCTCGAAGCGGGTGAACCCGTCGACATCGAGACCCGGCCGACGATCGCCGACGGCATCCTCGTCGCGCGCCCCGGCGCGATCCCCTTCGGCATCATCAAGGATCTCGTCGACGAGGTCATCACCGTCTCCGACGACGATCTGGCCCGGGCGATCCTCATCCTGCTCGAGCAGACCAGGGTCGTCGCGGAGCCCGCGGGCGCGGCCGGCGTCGCCGCGATCCTCGCCGGCAAGGTGCGGTCGTCCGGCACGACCATGGCGGTGCTGTCGGGCGGCAACATCGACCCGCTGCTGCTGCAGCGCGTGGTCTCGCACGGACTCGCGGCCTCCGGCCGCTATCTCACGATCCGCATCCCGCTTCCCGACCGTCCCGGTCAGCTCGCCCGGGTCTCGGAGCTCATCGCCGAGGCAGGCGCCAACGTCATCGAGGCCATGCACACGCGCCACGGTCACGGACTGCAGATCAACGACGTCATCCTCGAGCTCAGCGTCGAGACGCGCGGACCCGAGCACTCCGACTTCACGCTCGAGACGCTGCGGCGCGAGGGCTTCCTGCCGATGGTCGTGCCCGACTGATCCTTGACTTGGCACCTGATGCCGCAATTCACGCAGGATTGCCGCAGCAGGTGCCGACTGAACGTGCCGAGCGATAACGCCGCACACGAAGAAGGCCCCGTCCGCTCGGACGGGGCCTTCTTCGTGTCACCGGTCAGCCGGTGTAGGTCTCGACGTTGACGATCTCGACCGAGATCGAGCGGCCGTTCGGGGCCTCGTACGACGACTTGTCGCCGACCTTGAGTCCGAGGATGGCCTGGCCGAGCGGACTCGCCTCGCTGTAGACGTCGAGGTCGCTGCCGGCCGCGATCTCGCGGCTGCCGAGCAGGAAGACCTCTTCGCCGCCTGCGACGACGGCCGTGACGACCGTGCCCGGCTCGACGATGCCGCGGCTGGGCGGAGCCTCGCCGACCTTCGCGGTCTTGAGCAGACCTTCGAGGGTGCGGATGCGGGCCTCCTGCTTGCCCTGCTCGTCCTTCGCGGCGTGGTAGCCGCCGTTCTCCTTGAGGTCGCCCTCTTCTCGGGCGGCCTCGATGCGCTTGGCGATCTCCTCGCGACCCGTCGTCGACAGGTGCTCCAGCTCGGCGACGAGCCGGTCGTAGGCTTCCTGCGTGAGGAAGGGAACCTGAGCGTCAGTAGACATGACGAAGCTCCTTCATTCGGTATCCGCCGACATCCTGCGGGGGATATGCCAAGACGCCCCGGCACGGTGCCAGGGCGTCGTCTGTCTGCCCTGAGTCTAGGCGACCCAGCAGCTGTTCACCAAACCCGTCGTCGCCTCCGCGACGGTGGGCACGGTGGTCGACAGCGCCTGGGAGTGGGAGTCGGATGCCGCGATCTCGACGACCTTCCAGCCGACCACGCCGAACTCCTCGTCGAGCGCCTCGACGACGCACACGACGTCCTTGCCCTGCGCGCCGGTGATCTGGAAGCGCACGTCGACCGTGTGCTCGTCGACGAGGTCGAAACCCAGGTCGTCGGAGTCGACGTTGTTCATCTGCTCCGTCACGATCGACCAGCCGAAAGCCCCGACGAGGATCACGGCCACCGCGATCAGCACGATCCAGGGTGCCTTACGCCGGCGGGTACGTCCATAGCGGTCGTCGAGCTGCTGTGCGGTCGTCACGGGGCGGGTCTTCCGGTCGTTAGGCTGGTAACTCCAGGTTATGCGACCTGCGCAGGAAAGGCAGACTCCATGCTCGCTCTGACCGAGACCCCGATGCCGACACCGTCGATGACGGTGGCGCCCGAGTCGGTCACCCCCGGATTCGTCGGCTTCGCCGCCGTGGTGATCCTGCTCGTCGCCGTGATCCTGCTGATCCTCGACATGAACCGCCGGATCCGTCGCGTGCGCTACCGCGAAGAGGTCCGCGAGGAGCTGGATGCCGAGGAGGCCGCACGCGCGGCGGACGAGGCGACCCACCAGGGAACCGGCGAGAGCAGACGGCGCTCGGATGCCGACGAGCCGATCGTGCGCGAGGGCGACGACGGCCCCGAGAGGCGCTGATTCTCGGCCGCTAGGCGCCGAGCGACGGTGACAGCGGCTCGAGAGCGATGAGCAGGCACGCCGTCCAGTGGCACAGGAAAGCCAGCACCGTGCACACGTGGAAGATCTCGTGGAACCCGAAGTGCCCCGGCCACGGGTTCGGCTTCTTCAGCGCGTAGACCACCGCGCCGCCCGTGTAGAGCAGCCCGCCGATGATCACCAGCACCATCATCGCGACGTTGGCGTTCAGCAGGTCGACGATGTACATCACCGCGGCCCAGCCGAGCAGCAGATAGAGGGCGACATACAACCAGCGAGGCGCGTTGATCCAGAACACCCGGAACAGGATGCCGAGCAGCGCGCCGCTCCACACGAGGATGAGCAGCAGCATCCCCTTTTCCGGAGGAAGCGCGAGCACGGCGAGCGGCGTGTACGTGCCGGCGATGAGCAGCAGGATGTTCGCGTGGTCGATGCGCTTCAGGACGACCTTGACCGTGGGCCTCCAGTTGAACCGGTGGTAGACGGCGGAGTTGCCGAACAGGAGCAGCGACGAGGCCATGAACACGGCGGCGGCCCACTTGGCGGCGCCGCCCTGCGCGAAGACGATGAGCACCACGCCGGCGGCGATCGCGACCGGGAAGGTCCCGGCATGGATCCAGCCGCGCCACGTGGGCTTGAGCTCGACGTGCGCGTCGTCGGCCGCTTCTTCGAGCAGCGGGAGCTGGGGAAGATCGGGGGCGGAGGCGTCGGGAGTGCTCACGTGCTCACTTTAGGCGGGGTGCCATTCCGCCGGGCGTACATAACCTGAGAGCACTCGCAGGGTCGGGTCGAGGCTCGCTCCCGGGCTTTACCGAGCCCCGCACGATAGCGTAGGGAGGTGATGTCACGCGATGGTCAGGGGCGGGGGCCGCTGTACCGCCTCTACACCAGCCGGCTGCGCCGCCACCTCGATCCGGCGTCCGTTCCGCATCACGTCGCCATGATGATCGACGGCAACCGTCGGTGGGCGCGACAGCTCGGCTACGCCACCCCTGCGGAAGGGCATCGCGCCGGCGCGGCGAAGATGATCGAGTTCCTCGGCTGGTGCGACGAGCTCGGCATCCGGGTCGTCTCGCTCTACCTGCTGTCCAGTGACAACCTCCGCAAGCGCGATTCCGCGGAGCTGGCCGACCTCATCGAGATCATCGCCGAGCTCGCCGACGAGCTGTCACGGGAGGGCAACTGGCGGGTCAAGCACGTCGGTCGCTCCGACATCCTGCCGCCGGAGCTCGCCCGAGTGCTCGACGACGCGCAGGAGCGCACCAAGGACCACTCGGGTCTGCACGTGAATCTCGCGGTCGGATATGGCGGACGCAACGAGATCGTCGACGCGGTGCGCAGCATCGTCACGGCGCATCAGGCGTCCGGTGGGACGATCGAAGATCTCGCTGCCCACCTCACGCCGGAGATGATCGGGGAGCACCTCTACACGGGTGGGCAGCCCGATCCGGATCTCGTCATCCGGACGAGCGGCGAGCAGCGGCTCAGCGACTTCCTGCTGTGGCAGAGCGCCCACAGCGAGTTCTACTTCGTCGAGGCGCTCGGTCCGGATCTCCGTCAGGTCGACTTCCTCCGCGCGATCCGCGACTACGCCGACCGCGACCGCCGATTCGGTCGCTGAGCCGCCGCGCGGGCGTCGCTGATCCGTTCATCAACACGTAACGAATTGCTGGCGTGTCGAGCCGACGAAATGTCGGCGCCTGGTCGTAGCTTCTAGGCATCGGGCAAGGCGCCCGTCGAGTCGGCCTCAGGTTCGCGACTCGTGACCCCCTGGTCGACTCGTTCGAATAGCCGGGATTCCCCGGGTCGGGAGTGGGTCGTGACCTCACGTACAGCGCAGCAGTCCTCCAGCACCGCGCAGCAGTCCACCCGTAAGACGACGAGTCGGGCCACGTCCGCAGTTCCTGATCAGGATCTGCGCACCTATGTGCTCGACACCTCAGTGCTGCTGAGCGATCCGCAGGCGCTGTTCCGCTTCGCCGAGCACTCCGTCGTCCTCCCGGTCGTCGTCATCACCGAACTCGAGGGCAAGCGCCATGACCCGGAGATCGGCTACTTCGCGCGCCAGGCGCTCCGCCACCTCGACGACCTGCGCATCGAACACGGCAGGCTGGACTTCCCTGTCGAGGTCGGCGAAGGCGGCACGCTCCGCGTCGAGCTCGCCAACGCCGACACGTCGGTGCTCCCCGCCGGCATCCGACTGAGCGACAACGACAGCCGCATCCTCTCGGTCGCGATGCACCTCGCCCAGGACGGTCAGGACGTCACGATCGTGTCGAAGGACCTCCCGATGCGCGTGAAGGCCGCATCGCTGGGCCTGCGCGCCGAGGAGTACCTCGCCGAGCAGGCCGTCGACTCCGGCTGGACGGGCATCACCACACTCGACCTGTCGGGCGACGAGATCAGCGACCTGTACGAGAGCGAGGTCGGGATCAGCGAGGAGGCTCGCGGCCTGCCCGTGAACACCGGGCTCATCATCCACTCCGAGCGGGGCTCGGCGCTGGGGCGCGTCACGGGAGACGGCGAGTACCGCCTCGTCCGCGGTGACCGCGACATCTTCGGCATGCACGGCCGCTCCGCCGAGCAGCGCATCGCGATCGACCTGCTGCTCGACCCCGAAGTGGGGATCGTCTCCCTGGGCGGGCGGGCGGGAACCGGCAAGTCGGCGCTGGCACTGTGCGCCGGCCTGGAGGCCGTGCTCGAGCGCCAGCAGCAGAAGAAGATCATCGTCTTCCGGCCGCTGTTCGCCGTCGGAGGTCAGGAGCTCGGATACCTTCCCGGAGACCAGGGCGAGAAGATGGGGCCGTGGGGGCAGGCCGTGTTCGACACGCTCGGATCGGTCGTCTCGGGCAACGTCATGGAGGAGGTCGTCGAGCGCGGGCTGCTGGAGGTGCTGCCGCTCACACACATCCGCGGGCGCTCGCTGCACGACGCGTTCGTGATCGTCGACGAGGCGCAGTCGCTCGAACGCAACGTGCTTCTCACGGTCCTGAGCCGGATGGGGCAGAACTCCCGGGTCATCCTCACGCACGACGTGGGCCAGCGCGACAACCTGCGGGTCGGACGCCACGACGGCATCGCCAGCGTGATCGAGACCCTGAAGGGGCACGACCTCTTCGCCCACGTGACGCTTATGCGGTCGGAGCGCTCGGCGATCGCCGCGCTCGTCACCGAACTGCTGGAGGGCGGCGAGCTCAGCTAGGTCGGACGTCCCGATCCGCTGAGCGTGTCCCGGTCCGCTGACCGATCGTCAAGAACGGTCAGTGGACCGGGACACCGTCCGCAGATCGGGTCACGCGTGATCCCGAAGGCGGGTCAAGGCACCGAGAACCCCGGCCTGTACTGTCGGCCACTCGTGAACGACCTGGGCGTAATCGAATCGCAGAGTTTCGAACCCGCGCGCGGATGCCGCGGCATCCCGAACCAGATCCCGGTGGCGCATCGTGGCTCCGTCATGATTCACCTTGCCGTCGACTTCGAGGATGAGGCGCCCGCCGATCACGAAGTCGACCCGACCCACTCCGTCGATCTGCACCTGGCAGTCGAGTCGGATGCCGAGCAGATGAAGCCTGAGACGCAAGATCGACTCCAGACCGCTGTCAGCATCCGTGCGTGCCAGATCCATGAGCCACCGGGCGGATGCCGGGATCATCGCCGCGAGGCGGACGCGTGCCGCGTTCGTCAGCAGCCGCAGACGCAGAGCGGATTCGTATGCGGCGAAGAACGCCTCGTCTCCGGCGCACCTGAGGAAGTGCGCGAGCGCCACCTCGGCCGTCACACGACCGAGAGGCGGGCGCTCCCCTCGGTAGAAGTGCGATACGCACATGCAACCGTCATGCGGGTGGGCGTGCCTGTCAGGACCGAGCCAGACGTGGGGCACGATCACTGGAGCGAGCACCCAGACGTGCAGCAGCTGGAGGACGCTCGCGCACGTCAGTGCTCCGCCGTGGGCCGTCGCCGCCCGGACGAACGGGTCCAGCGTTCCCACGGCGAAGACGCCGTCGCGAATGCGCTCGATGTCGCCGCGCTGCACGGCTCGTGAAAGGCTCCGACGGCTGAAGCCGACCCGCTGCAGGTCGACTCCTCTCGCGAGGCCGCCCATTCGGCGGACGGTGTCGGCGGGGGAGAGCATGCCTCCACTGCGCGTGCTGCCGACAGTCCGTGGACTCCTCTCCCCAGGACATTGCCGTCACGCTGTTCGTCGGACGATTGTGCAGGAGACGACGAAACGCCCCGATCTGCGGACCGCGTCCCGATCTGCTGACGAAATCTCCGGAGAGTTCGGCGGATCGGGACAGGGCAGGCAGATCGGGGCGCGGTCCGGGTCAGCCCGGGTGGGTCATCGAGAGCAGGTCGAGCTTCTCGTCGAGTTGCTCGAGGGTGAGGTCGCCGCGCTCGACGTAGCCGAGGTCGATCACGGCGTCGCGCACCGTGATGCCCTTGGCGACCGAGTGCTTGGCGATCTTCGCCGCAGCCTCGTAGCCGATCAGCTTGTTGAGCGGGGTCACGATCGACGGGCTCATGCCGGCGAAGGCGGCTGCACGGTCGAGGTTCGCCTGCAGGCCGTCGACGGTCTTGTCGGCGAGCACGCGCGAGGCGTTCGCGAGCAGACGGATCGACTCGAGCAGCGCCGTACCCATGACGGGGATCGCGACGTTCAGCTCGAAGGAACCGGATGCCCCGGCCCAAACGACCGTCGCGTCATTGCCGATCACGCGCGCGCACACCATGAGCACGGCCTCCGGCACGACGGGGTTGACCTTGCCCGGCATGATCGACGATCCCGGCTGAAGGTCGGGGATGTGCAGCTCGCCGAGACCGGTGTTGGGGCCGGAGCCCATCCAGCGCAGGTCGTTGTTGATCTTGGTGAGCGACACCGCGATGGTGCGCAGTGCGCCGGACGCCTCGACGAGACCGTCACGGGCGCCCTGCGCCTCGAAGTGGTCCTTCGCCTCGGTGATCGGCAGCTCGGTCTCGGCTGCGAGCAGCTCGATGACCTTCTGCGGGAAGCCGAGCGGGGTGTTGATGCCGGTTCCGGTGGCGGTGCCGCCGAGCGGCACCTCGGCGACGCGGGGGAGAGCCGACTGCACGCGCTCGATGCCGAGACGGATCTGACGCGCGTACCCGCCGAACTCCTGACCGAGGGTGACCGGCGTGGCGTCCATGAGGTGCGTTCGGCCGGACTTGACGGCGTCCTTCCAGAGCTCCGCCTTCGCCTCGAGGGCGACCGCGAGGTGGTCGAGAGCCGGGATGAGCGTGTCGATGAGCGCCTGCGTGACCGCGATGTGCACGGAGGTCGGGAACACGTCGTTGGACGACTGCGAGGCGTTGACGTGGTCGTTAGGGTGCACGTTCGCGCCGAGGATGCGGGTCGCCAGCGTGGCCAGGACCTCGTTCATGTTCATGTTCGACGACGTACCGGAGCCCGTCTGATACGTGTCGACGGGGAACTCTCCGTCGTGCGTGCCGGCGGCGACCTGGTCGGCGGCCCGTGCGATGGCGTCGGCGATCGCACCGTCGAGCGTACCGAGCTCCTTGTTGGCGAGTGCCGCCGCCTTCTTGATGCGGGCGAGCGCGGCGATCTGCGCCGACTCCAGGCCCTTGCCCGAGATCGGGAAGTTCTCCACCGCGCGCTGGGTCTGCGCCCCGTAGAGCGCGTTCACGGGCACCCGCACCTCGCCCATGGTGTCGTGCTCGATGCGGTACTCCTGCTGGGTGTCGGTCATTCCGAACCTTCCTTGGTCACGGGGCTCTGCCCCTCGGTCTCGATACCGTCGGTCTCGATGCCGACGGTGACGACGGGCACGGCGGTGCCCTCTGCGAGTCGGTAGTTCGCGCCGACGATGCCCAGGCGGCCCTCCGCCACGGCGTTCGAGATGATCTCGGACGACTGCAGCAGGTCGCCCACCGTGTTGCGCAGGTGTTCGCGACCGACGAGTTCGGCGTCGATCTCGTCGACGGTCGACCCGCCGCTCTCGGCGAGCACCTTCCGGGCCGCAGGGACGATCGGGGCGACGAGCTTCCAGATGTGCGGAGGCAGTGGCGCGGCGTCGATGGCCGTCCCGTCGATCGCGGCGCGCACAGCGCCGCACGAGTCGTGCGCGAGCACCACGATCAGCGGCACCTCGAGCACGGCTACGGCGTACTCGAGGCTCGCGACGATCGACTCGCCGATCACCTGGCCGGCGTTGCGGACGACGAAGAGGTCGCCGAGGCCGAGGTCGAAGATGATCTCGGCAGCCAGGCGGGAGTCGGAGCACCCGAACAGCGTCGCCACAGGATGCTGGGCGGCCTCGAGGTCGCGGCGCCTCGCCACATCCTGATTGGGGTGACGGGGCTCGTCGTTCACGAAGCGCCGGTTCCCCTCCTGCATCTGCGTCCAGGCGGCGGCGGGCGTGAGCGGGTGCGTCATGGGCTACTCCGAGAGATCGCGGATCTGGGGGACGAGGGTTTCGGCGAGATCGGCGGTCGATTCCGCCGAGCGCGAGCCGTACAGGAGCACGTAGTCGTCGCCGGCCTGCGTGCCGATGGCGTAGGTCACGTTCTGCTTGGCACCCGCATCACCGAGCGAGTAGACATCCCACTCCAGTCCGCCGATGTCGGTGGTGTCGGTCGGGGCGATGCCGTTCAGCCGCTGCGGGGCCCAGGAGGAGTCGACGCCGAAGGCCTGGGCGAGCTTGATGAAGCCTCGCTCGTTCTGCGATGCGGGGGCGAGCGTGACATCCCACACAGGGGTCGCACCGCTCGTGAGGCCGGCGGCGTTCACGCGCCAGAAGTCACCGAGCTCGGGGACGATCACCGGGCTGCCGAGCGACGACTCCACGTCGGCGGCGACGCCGGTCACGTCGATGGTCCGTTCGGTCGCCGGCTCCCCTCGGGGGACGGCCAGAACGATGACGACGACGATCGCCAGGGTGGCGAGCAGAGCGGCGACGAGTCCGCGGACCGTCTGGCTCGAGCGGTACGCCTTGCTGAACTCGGCCTTGCGAGCCGCGGTCTCCTCCGGCGTCTCAGGACGGCCGAGCTCGGCCACGATCGGGGCGCGCTTGCTCATGATTCCGCTCCGTCGGGGGAGTCGGATGCCGCGGCCCTGGCGGCGTCCAGACGGCGCTTCGCGCCGAGGAGCCACTCCTCGCAGCGGGCGGCTAGGGCCTCGCCGCGCTCCCACAGGGCGAGCGACTGCTCGAGGGTCGGCGCGCCCTGTTCGAGCTCCGCCACCACCTTGACGAGCTCGTCGCGCGCGGCCTCGAACGACAGCGTGTCCACAGGGGTGTCGTTCAGCGCACTCACGCCTCCATCCTACGCGGTGCACACGTCGCGCTCATCCGGAGAGCGCGGTATCGCAGGGGCTCCGCAGGTGGTGGTCCGGGCGCGATGACCGCTTCAGGATCCGTCCGACGTCAGCCGTCGCTCTCCGCGATCTCGCCCTCGGAGCGCGCGGCGATCGAGCCCCGGTCGACCGTGATGGTGAGAGCGCTGCCCGCCGGCGCGTCGGCGGCGTCGCGAAGGATCACCCCGCCGTCGAGGTGGGCGATCGCGTAGCCGCGGGCGAGCGTCGCGGCGGGGGAGAGCGCGCGCAGCGACGCGCGCAGCTCGCTCGTCTCCCGTGACGCTGCATCGAGCTGTCGAGCGATGCTGTCACGTCCGCGGGAGAGCATGAGCCACACCTCCTGGGAGCGCGAGTCGATGATCGGGTCGGGGGAGCGCAGGGCCGGCCGCGAGCGCAGCTGCTCGAGCTGCGCGATGTCGTGCGTGATCCGTTGGGTGAGACGTGACGTCGCGCGTGAGCGCAGCTGGGCGATCAGCGCCCGCTGCTCGCTCACGTCCGGCACGACCCGCTTCGCGGCGTCGGTCGGGGTCGACGCACGCAGATCGGCGACGTCGTCGAGCAGGGGATGGTCGTTCTCATGACCGATGGCGCTCACCACGGGGGTGGATGCCGCCGCGACGGCGCGCACCAGGCGCTCGTCGCTGAAGCCGAGCAGGGTCTGCGGATCGCCGCCACCGCGGGCGATGACGATGACGTCGACGTCGGGATCGGCGTCGAGCCTCGCGAGGGCCGCCAGCGTGTCAGGCACGCAGCGATCGCCCTGCACCGCCGCGTACTCGGTGCGGAACCGCACCTGCGGCCAGCGCAGCTCGGCGTTGCGGTGCACGTCCTTCTCGGCATCCGACCGCTCGCCGGTGATGAGGCCGATCACGTGCGGGAGGAAGGGCAGACGCTTCTTGCGTGACGGATCGAACAGGCCCTCCTGCCGCAGCTGCACGCGCAGGCGCTCGAGGCGTTCGAGCTGGTCACCCAGCCCGACGTGCTTCATGGCCGACACCGCGAAGCTGAAGTCGCCGGACTTCACGAAGTAGTCGGCCTTGACCGCCGCGACGACGTGATCGCCCACGCCCAGATCGTTCGGGATCCGTGGCCGCACGCTCGACCAGATGCGGATCGAGATCTGGGCGTCGGAGCGGGTGTCCTTCAACCGGGCGAAGATGTTGCCGGCGCGGACGTTCCACGAGGTGATCTCGCCCTCGACCCAGACGGTGTTCCAGCGGGCGACGAAGTCGCGGATCGTGGCGTTCAGCCGCGCCACCGAGGTCGGGGCGGAGGCCGATGAATCGCGCGGCGCGACGGCGTCGGCGGGAGGCGTCTCGCCGGGGCGCGTCGACGCTTCGAAGACTGTCATCCGCTCAGTGCACCTTCCCGGTCCTGCTCAGGTAGCCGACGGTAGAATCTAAGGGTGACTTCGACTGCCGTTCATCTCCCGACTCCCCGCATCCCACGAGTACGTGCGGCGGCAGGTCGGCTTCAGGATAACCCGGTGGTCGGACAGAAGCGTGTTCTGCTCGCCGCTCCGCGCGGATACTGCGCCGGCGTCGACCGCGCCGTGGTCGCGGTCGAGAAGGCCCTGGAGCGCTACGGTTCGCCCGTCTACGTGCGCAAGCAGATCGTGCACAACATCCACGTCGTCACCGAGCTCGAGGAGAAGGGCGCGATCTTCGTCGAGGAGGTCGACGAGGTCCCCGAGGGCGCACACGTCGTCTTCAGCGCACACGGAGTGTCGCCCGCGGTCGTGAACGCGGCATCCGATCGAGGACTCCACGCGATCGACGCCACATGCCCCCTCGTCACGAAGGTGCACCGCGAGGCCGTGCGCTTCGCGCGTGACGACTTCGAGATCCTGCTCATCGGCCACGACGGCCACGAGGAGGTCGAGGGCACCGCGGGAGAAGCCCCGGAGCACGTCACCGTCGTGAATTCCCCGGAGGAGGCCGACACGGTCGAGGTGAAGGACCCGTCGAAGGTCGTCTGGCTCTCGCAGACCACGCTGTCGGTCGACGAGACCATGGAGACGGTCAACCGACTGCGCACGCGCTTCCCCGAGCTGCACAATCCGCCGTCCGACGACATCTGCTACGCGACCCAGAACCGTCAGGTCGCGATCAAGAAGGTCGCGAAGGACGCGGATCTCGTGATCGTGGTCGGATCGGCGAACTCCTCGAACAGCGTGCGGCTCGTCGAGGTCGCTCTCGAGTACGGCGCGAAGGCCGCCTACCGCGTGGACTACGCGGAAGAGGTCAAGCAGGAGTGGCTCGACGGCGTCGCCACCGTCGGCGTGACCAGCGGGGCCTCGGTACCCGAGGTGCTCGTGCGCGAGGTGCTCGACGCCCTCGACGGCGCGGGTTACCGGGACGTCGAAGAAGTGAAGACGGCCGAGGAGGACCTGATGTTCTCCCTGCCGAAGGAGTTGCGACAGGATGCCTCGGGTCAGCGCGACTCGCGGGCACTGGGAGGTCGCACGTCCGGCGGAGGCGCATAGCGGTGAACGCCGCCGAGGCGGAGCCGACCCTCATCGGGTCGGTGCAGCGCGCGCTGCGCCTCGTCGACATCGTCGCCAACTCGCCTCGTCCGATGCCGGTGAAGACGCTCTCCGCCCTCACCGGACTCACCACCGGCACGACCTACAACCTCGTGCGCACCCTGATCCACGAGGGATACCTCGCGAGCGAACCCGACGGGTTGGTCCTCGGCACCCGCTTCCCGGCCTTCCAGTCGGAGACCGACGCGCGCGGGGTCTTCCTCGCACGGGTGCGGGCGGCTCTCCGCACGGTCACCGACGAGGTGGGGGCGACCGCCTATCTGTCGCGATATCACGACGGCGAGATGCACCTCGTCGACATCGTGGATGCCGTACGCAACCCGCGCATCGAGCTCTGGGTCGGCCTCGACGCCAGCGCTCACGCGACGGCGCTCGGAAAGCAGATCCTCGCCGACCTCTCCGACGAGGAGCGGCTCGATTATCTCTCCCGGCACCGTCTCGAGGAGCTGACCCCGCGCACGATCAGCGATCGTCGCACCCTGCTCACTCAGCTCGAGCACTCCCCGGGCTTCGCCGTCGATCAGGAGGAGTACGCGATCGGCAACACCTGCGTGGCGGTGCCGGTCGTCGCCCCCAACGTGATGGCGTCTCTGGCCGTCTCGCTGCCCTCCGAGTACGTCGTCGACCGCGGGCTCGTGATGAGGATGCAGCAGATCGCGCGGCGGCTGTCCCTCCAGCTGGGGGCCGAGGTGCTGTCCGACAGCGAGAGCGTTCTCGATTTCTCCATCTGAGGGTTGTTTCACTATCTGAAGAAATCGGCCTGGTGGGCGCAGACGGCAGCTCCTATCATCAAGGTGTAGTCCTCTGTGCGAACGAGGCTACTGGTGTGAGAACGTCCCCAGCGTTCCATCTACCACCAGGACGGCACGTGTCCCCAGCACCGCCGTCCGCGGCCCCGAGGATTCCCCAAGCCTCCGGGGCCGTCATCGTTTCCGGGCGACTCTGCTGGGAGTCGCTCAGAGGCGGCCCGGATAGCATGACGGGATGACCGATCAGCGGCCGCAGTACGGAGAACTCGCCACTCCGGAGGAACAGCGCAAGGCGGCGGGCCTGCCCCCGCTGGATCAGATGCCGGATGCCGTCGTCGCCGCCCCGCCGACCGCCGCCCAGCCGGAATACCCCAGTACGCGAGCGAACCCGGTCGACCGATTCGTCACGGTCGCGCTGCTCGCGTACGGCCTCATCAACGTGGTCCTGACCGCGATCTCGTACCTCGATTTCCCGACCGCGATGAACGAGGTGATGAAGATCGTCGGCGTCGACGGAGAGTTCACCAACATCGCGCAGGGGCGCGTCTGGGGCACCATCGCCGCGATCGTGCTGGTGGTCGGATGGTCTCTGACCGCGGCCGTCTCGCTCCGGCGGCTGCGCAGCAGGCGCCTCAGCTGGTGGGTTCCCCTCGTCGGCGCGGCGATCACGCTGCTGCTCACGTCGATCTGCGCGGCGATCCCGATGATGGGCGACCCCGCCTTCGTCGACTACATCATGAGCACCACCGGACGCTGACCCAGCCCCGGATGCACGGATGCCCCGGCCGAGTCGGCCGGGGCATCCGTCTGTCAGCGGGGAGTCAGCTCTGCGACTGCCCGTACGAGCCGAGCTGACGCGTCGACTCGACCACACGGGCCGCCATCGCGGTCTCGGCGATCTTGCCCCACGCGCGGGGGTCGTACTGCTTCTTGTTGCCGACCTCGCCGTCGACCTTGAGTACGCCGTCGTAGTTCTTGAACATGTAGTCGGCGATCGCACGCGTGTAGGCGTACTGCGTGTCGGTGTCGATGTTCATCTTGATGACGCCGTTGGCGACCGCGAGCGCGATCTCCTCGTCGGTCGACCCGGACCCGCCGTGGAAGACGAGGTCGAGCGGCTTGGGGCCCGTGTTGTACTTCGCTGCCACCTGCTCCTGGATCTCGCCCAGGAGCTCCGGACGCAGCTTCACGCCACCCGGCTTGTAGACGCCGTGGACGTTTCCGAAGGTGAGGGCGGCGATGTAGCGGCCCTGCTCGCCGAGGCCCAGCGCCTGCACGGCCTGGTCGACGTCGGCGAAGGTCGTGTAGAGCGCCTCGTTGGAGCCCTCGTGTGCGACGCCGTCCTCCTCGCCGCCGACGACGCCGATCTCGATCTCAAGGATCGCGTTGATGGCCTTCATGCGGGGAAGGAGGTCTTTCGCGATCTCGATGTTCTCGGCGAGCGGCACGGCCGAGCCGTCCCACATGTGCGACTGGAAGATCGGGTTGCGGCCGGCCTTCACCTCTTCCTCGGATGCCGCGATGAGCGGCTCGACGAAGCCGGCGAGGGCGTCCTTCGGGCAGTGGTCGGTGTGCAGCGCCACGGTGACGGGGTAGTTCTTGGCGACCTCGGTCGCGTAGCGCGCGAAAGCGAGAGCGCCGGTGGCGCGGGCCTTGACGGTGTGGCCGGCGAAGTAGTCGGCACCGCCCGTGGTGACCTGGATGATGCCGTCGGAGCCGGCCTCGGTCAGTCCCTGCAGGACAGAGTTGATCGTCTGCGAGCTGGAGACGTTGAATGCGGGGTACGCGAAGCCGCCGGCCTTCGCGCGGTCGAGCATTTCGGCGTACTGATCCGGGGTGGCGACGGGCATGAGAACTCCTGCGATAGGTGAAGCCGGGACAGCTGTCACTCTATCGGGGTCGATGTTCGGATGCTGTCGAGGGCGTCATGCCGACGGTCGCTCCCTGCCCTGGCGTTAAGAATCGCGATTCCTTCTGGCGCGAGGCACCGAAAACCGGCTCGCTGTCATCGCTCCGTAGCTAGGCTGACCGCATGGTGAGTCTGACGGCCGATCTGAGCCCCCTGCGTCCCGACCGAAATCTCGCAATGGAACTGGTGCGCGCCACCGAGGCGGCGGCGATCCGAGCTGTTCCCTTCATCGGTCGCGGCGCCAAGGAGGCGGCTGACGGTGCGGCGGTCGACGCGATGCGCGCGTTCCTCGGCACGGTGGCGTTCCAGGGTCGGGTCGTGATCGGCGAGGGGGAGAAGGACAACGCCCCGATGCTGTTCAACGGCGAGGTCGTCGGAACCGGCACGGGTCCCGAGTGCGATATCGCCGTGGATCCGATCGACGGCACCTCGCTGACCGCCGCCGGACGTCAGAACGCGCTCTCGGTGATCGCGGTGTCCGACCGAGGATCGATGCTCGACGCCTCGAGCGTCTTCTACATGGACAAGCTCGTCACCGGCCCCGCCGGCGTCGGCGTCGTCGACATCCGCCTGCCGATCGGCGAGAACATCCGCAAGCTCGCCGGTGCGCTGGGAAAGCCGGTCGACGAGATCGTCGTGTCGGTGCTGAACCGGCCGCGGCACGAGAAGCTCATCCAGGAGATCAGGGATGCCGGCGCCGGTACCCGCCTGATGAGCGACGGCGATGTGGCCGGCGGCATCAACGCCGCGCGACACGCCGCGCGGACTGACATGTGCGTCGGTGTCGGCGGCAGCCCGGAGGGGATCGTCACCGCGTGCGCTATCAAGGCTCTGGGTGGGCACATCCAGGGGCGTCTGTGGCCCCGCGACGACGACGAGCGCCAGCGCGGCATCGACGCCGGGCTGGACATGGACAAGGTGTACGAGGCCGACGACCTCGTGCGCGGGGACAACACGATCTTCGTGGCGACGGGCGTCACCGACGGTCAGCTCGTCGCTGGCGTCCGCCGCGAGCACGGGTACATCTACACCGAGAGCGTCGTGCTGCGCGGGGCCTCGGGAACACTGCGTCGCATCGCTTCTGAGCACCTCGTCTCGAAGTGGCTGTGACCTGATCGCCGCTGCGTCGTCGGGGCATCGTTACCGAGCCGGTATGCCCTGACGGCGACCCGGCGCCGAGCTTTCCTGCGGGGTCGTGTCACAATTGACCCTGGGTTTGTCGCCGTCGACGGAGCCGCCAGGCACCGCAGGCACAGGAGGGCGAACAGATGGCAACGCAGCAGACGAGTGGTTCTCAGGCCGCGCGGACGAAGATCGTCACCACCAACACAGGTCGCATCCTGCGCGTGAACGTCGACGAGATGTCGGCACCGGGAGCCGCGGCCCCTGCGGCAACGCCTCCCAGAGCGCCGTCGCCGGTCGTCACCGATCCCGCGCGCCGGGCCGACGTGCTCTTCCGCAAGCGCCGCGACGAAGGTCACGAGCTCAGCTCGTGGTGGATGATCGGTGCGTTCGTGGTCACGAGCGGTCTCGTGATCCTGCTGATGAGCGGCGTGCCCGGCGTCGCCTGACCCGGACACCCCGGACCCGGGATTCAGTCCCTGCCCCGGTCGCCTCCCCCTTCCAGGCGCGAACGGACCTCGCCCACGTCCGCGAACAGCGAATCGTCGACGGGCTCGCCGTCGCCGACCAGCTCGGGTGCGGTGAATCGTCGCGTCTGCGTGGTCACACCCTTCGGTGACTCGGCCAGCCCGGTCGTGTCGATGCCGGGGAACTGCCGCGCCGTCACGAGCACCCGGCTCTCGAGCGAACCGGCGAAGCGGTTGTAGCTCTCGACCGTGCGCTCCAGAGCGCGACGCAGATCGTCGGCGTGCCCCGCCACGACGCCGAGGCGGTCGTACAGCTGCGTGCCCAGTGCGAGCAGGGCGCGTGCCTCGGTCGAGACCTCTTGCTGAGTCCAGGTGTAGGCGACCGTCTTGAGCACCGCCCAGAGGTTGACCGGCGAGGCCAGCGCGACGCGACGGCCGAAGGCGTAGTCGAGCAGGGTGGGGTCCTCGTCGATGGCTGCGGACAGCAGGGATTCGCTCGGCAGGAAGCAGATCACGAACTCGGGGCCCGACTCGAGCCCCGACCAGTACGCCTTCCTTGCGAGAGCGTCGATGTGCGCGCGCACCGCCTTGACGTGCTTCTGCATGTGCGCTCGTCGCTGCGCCTCGTGCGCATCGCCCACCGGGAGTGCCGACGCTTCGAGGAACGCGTCGAGCGGGACCTTCGCGTCGACCGGGATCGACGCGCCGCCCGCCAGACGGATCACCATGTCGGGGCGCCCCTGACCGCGGTCGGAGGCGATGGTCGTCTGCAGGTCGAAGTCGACGTGCCGGGTGAGTCCGGCCGCCTCGACGACACGCCGCAGCTGGGTCTCGCCCCAGACGCCGCGCGTCGCGGTCGAGCGGAGCGCTCCGGCAAGAGACTCGGTCGTCGCACGCAGCGCCTCATCGGACTCCTGCGCCCGCCGCAGCTGCTCGGCCAGCGAGCCGAACTGCTCATGGCGCTCCTGCTCCATGGCCGACACCTTCGTCTGCATCTGTCGCAGACTCTCGCGCACCGGTGCGAGGGCCGTGAGAACGGCGTTCTGCTGCTGCACGCGCTCGGCCTCGGCCCGCTGCGCCGAGCGCGAGTGATCGACGGCATCCCGGTACAGGTCGTACTGTCGGTCGCGGTCGTCACGCAGGGCGGCGAGCTCGGCCTCGGCGCGCGCGAGGTCGACGCCGCCGCGAGCGGCGCGCAGCACCCATCCTCCTGCGGCGCCGAGCAGCAGCGCCACCAGCAGGAGAACGATCGTGAGAGCATCCATGGCTCCATGGTGCCCGCGGCCTCCGACATTCCCCGGCACGACCCGGCGATCGGGCGAGGGAGGAGTAGGCGTCAGGCGACCGCGAGGTCCTGCGCGGCGACGAGCGCCTCGGCCGGGCGCGGCTGCGGTGCACGAGGAGTCGTCACCCGCAGGCTGAGAGCCTCCGCGAGGGAGAACACGTCGGGCGCGGCCAGGCGCTGCGCGGCATCCATCACGATGTGCGCGCAGGCCAGTGCATCCGCGAGGGCGTCGTGGTGGGAGAAACCGGTGAACCCGGCCGCCTCGGCGGCCTTCGGCAGCCGATACGACTCGAGGTCGTAGACCTTCCTCGCCACCTGCAGGCTGCAGAGCGATCGATACGGAGGGCAGTCGAGGCCCGTGGCCTCCGACGCTCGCCGGAGGACGTTGAGGTCGAAGCCGGCGTTGTGCGCCACGAGCACGTCGGAGCCGGCGAACTCGCACAGGGCGGCGAACTGATCGATCCAGGACGCGGCCGAAACGACGTCCTGCGCACGGATCCCGTGGATCCTCACGTTCCATTCCTGGAACTCGTCGTGTCCCGCAGGCGGGCGGATCAGCCACCCCGCTGTGGCGACGACGCGACCGTCGCGGACTCGGACGAGTCCGACGGAGCAGGCGGAGGCGGGGCTGGAGTTCGCCGTCTCGAAGTCGATCGCGGTGAAGTCCAGGGGCACGACTCCACTCTCTCCCTCGGCGCTCGGGCCGCGAGGAGGACGCGCCGTAGGCTGACGACATGAGCGATGGACTGTCGACATCCTTCGGCGCCGAGGCGCACAACTACGAGCTGGGGCGACCCGACTATCCGTTCGAGGCGGTCGCCTGGATGCTGGAGACGCTGCCCGCCGACTCGCACCGCATCGCCGACATCGGTGCCGGAACAGGCAAGCTCACACGTGTTCTCGCGAAGGCGCCGGATGCCGAGATCGTCGCGGTCGATCCGGATGCCGAAATGCTCGCCGCTCTGCGCCGAGCGATCCCCGGGGTGCCGACGTTCGTCGGAACCGCCGAGAAGCTGCCCCTCCCGGACGTCAGTCTCGACGCCGTCGTGCTCGGCCAGGCCTGGCACTGGGTCGATCCGGTGCGCGGCTCGGCGGAGATCGGGCGTGTGCTGCGCGACGGGGGCGTGCTCGGACTGATCTGGAACATCCGCGACGAACGCGTCGACTGGGTGCGCCGCCTCACCGCGATCATGCACGGCAGCCACGCCGAGGTCATGCTCGCTGACGGCGGCCCCGAGGTGGCGCCGCCGCTGGGTCCGCTCGAAGAGCAGACATGGGAATGGGTGCGTCCGATCACGCGCGACCTTCTGCACCGCATGGCGTCTTCACGCAGCTACATCATCACCGCGCCGGACGACGAGAAGCAGCGCATCCGCCGCGACTTGGACGCGCTGTTCGACGAGCTCGGACTCGAGGGCGACGCGACGATCGACCTGCCGTACGTGACCAGGGCGTTCCGCAGCCTCAAGGGCTGACGGGACGAGTCCGGGCGGCGGGTAGACTCGTACCCCGTGGCTCTCACTATCGGCATCGTCGGCCTGCCCAACGTCGGCAAGTCCACCCTCTTCAACGCTCTGACCAAGAACGACGTGCTCGCGGCGAACTACCCGTTCGCGACGATCGAGCCGAACGTCGGCGTGGTGAACCTGCCCGATCCGCGGCTCGACAAGCTCGCCGAGATCTTCCACAGCGAGCGCATCCTGCCCGCCGCCGTGTCGTTCGTCGACATCGCCGGCATCGTGCGCGGTGCGAGTGAGGGGGAGGGGCTCGGCAACAAGTTCCTCGCGAACATCCGCGAGGCCGACGCGATCGCTCAGGTCGTCCGGGGATTCGCCGACGACGACGTCGTGCACGTCGACGGGGCCGTGAACCCGGCATCCGACATGGAGACGATCAACGCCGAGCTGATGCTCGCTGACCTCGAGACCGTCGACCGGGCCATCACCCGGTACGAGAAGGAAGTGCGGGGCAAGAAGATCGAGCCGGTCGTGCTCGAGACGGCGAAGGCAGCGAAGGATGCGCTGGAGCGCGGCATCCTGCTCTCCACCAGCGGACTCGACCTCACCCCGATCCGCGAGCTCGGACTCCTCACGTCGAAGCCCGTCATCTTCGTCTTCAACGTCGACGAGGGCGTGCTCACCGACACCGCCCGCAAGGAGGAGCTGGCCGCGCTCGTCGCTCCCGCGAAGGCGATCTTCCTCGACGCGAAGATCGAGTCGGAGCTCAAGGACCTCGACCCTGAGGATGCCGCGGAGCTGCTCGCCTCGACCGGCCAGGACGAGTCCGGTCTCGACCAGCTCGCCCGCATCGGGTTCGACACGCTGGGCTTGCAGACCTACCTGACCGCGGGGCCGAAAGAGGCGCGGGCCTGGACGATCCCCAAGGGGTCGAAGGCGCCGCAGGCCGCCGGCGTCATCCACACCGATTTCGAGAAGGGCTTCATCAAGGCGGAGATCGTCTCGTTCGACGACCTCGTCGAGACCGGATCCGTCGTCGAGGCCCGCGCCAAGGGCAAGGCCCGCCTCGAGGGTAAGGACTACGTTATGCAGGACGGCGACGTCGTGGAGTTCCGCTTCAACAACTGAGGCGCCGGTCGTTCGATGGACGCGCATCCCGCGACCTGGAGGATTCCGATATAACGCGTTGCGTTAATAACGGGTTACGTTATAGCCTTCATGAGTGATCAGGTCGTTCGGCAGCAAGGACACCGAGCGGCTCTGGCGGCGGGAGCGCGTCGCTTCGCTCGATCCTCGGATACAGCGCGTCGCCTTGCGCAAGCTTCGGCAACTCGGAGCGGCGGAGGTCCTCGACGACCTCCGCACCCCGCCAGGAAATCGCCTCGAGGCGCTGAAAGGCAATCGAGCAGGACAACACAGCATCAGGATCAATGACCAGTGGCGAATCTGTTTCGAATGGACGGACGCCGGACCGGAGGAGGTGGAGATCGTTGACTACCACTGAGTCATCGAGTACCACTGAGAAGCTGGCACCCATCCACCCTGGTGAGGTACTGATGGAGGACTTCATCCAGGGGTTCGGCATCACGCAGAACAAGCTCGCCGTCTCGATCGGCGTGCCGCCCCGACGCATCAACGAGATCGTGCACGGAAAACGCGCCATCACGGCCGACACGGCGCTGCGCCTGGGGAGGTACTTCGGGGTGTCTGCGCAGTTCTGGCTGAATCTGCAGACGCAGTACGAGCTCGACCTCGCCGAGGATCGCGTCGCGGACCAGATCGCCGCCATCACCCCCCTGCGGGTCGCCTGACCCGGCGCCCCACAGCGCCGCGCCCGGGGGTCGCCCCCTCGACCGGATCCGCATCCGGTCGAGAGGGTGCAGGAGCGTCCGACGTCCTCGCGTCACTCCTTGTTCATGGCGTCCTGGGCGGCTCCCGCGACCTTCTCCACGACGTTCGGCATGTCTGTCGTGCCGTAGAACCGCGCGTCGGGGCGGGTGGGCGGCGGCATGACCGCCGTCGTCGTCGGGCCGTCGTGGTAGCTGAACTCGCCCTTGCCGTCCGGCGTCGGCCCGCTCGCCCAGGATCCTTCGGCGGCTGCCGCCCCGTCGCTGAAGTTGAGGTACTGGTACGAGACCTCGCGGTGCTCCTTGCCCAGCGGGAAGTTGCTCGGCACCGGCAGCTCCTCGGCTCCCTCGGCCTTGAGCTCCTCGACCGCCGCGAGCCACTGGTTCTGGTGCATCGTGTCGCGGGCGAGCAGGAAGCCCAGCATGTCCCGGATACCGTGGTCGTCGGTCATGTGGTACAGCCGCGCGACCTGCACGCGCCCCTGCATCTCGGCGTTGGCGTTGGCCATGAAATCGGCGAGCAGGTTGCCGCTCGACGTGATGTACGAGCCCTGCCAGGGGTTGCCGTTGCTGTCGACCGGGCGGGCGCCTGCGCCGGCGACGATGCCCTGCTGCACGTCGGTGCCGCCGACGACGGCGGCGACGGTCGGGTCGTCCTGCACGGCATCCTCCGTGATGCCGAGCGGTGCCTTCTCGAGCAGCTGCGCGATCATCACCGCGAGCATCTCGACATGGCCCATCTCCTCCGCGCCGATGCCGAACACCAGATCGCGGTACTTTCCGGGGATGTGCATGTTCCAGGCCTGGAACTGGTACTGCAGTGCGACGGTGATCTCGCCGTACTGTCCGCCGAGCACCTCCTGCAGCTTTCGCGCATAGACGGCATCCGGGGCCTCGGGTGTCGCGGAGAACTGGAGCTCCTGTCGATGGAAGAACATGGTGCGCCTTTCTGATCGTCTGTCGGTGGACTGGCCATGCAACGCTCGTGACCCCGGATCACGAGGGGGGTTTTCAGATCGGCTCATCCCTGCGACAATCGCGCGCCCGCCCGTCGACTGCTTCTCCGTGGTCGTGTAGCGGGGTCCGCCGGCCCGCGTCAAGCCCGAAGCGCGGGGAACGGCAGAGGGCCAGGGTGGCCGCATGGACGACACGGAACCGCGCGCGGCAGACGACCAGGCCAGCGACGGGATCGCTTCGTACCTGGAGGATGTCGCGGGCGACATCCTCGATCGGCTCTCCGCCTGGGTGATGATCCCCTCCGTGTCGGCGGATCCCGACCGTCGGATGGACATGACGCGATCGGCGCACTGGATCGCCGGCGAGATGCGTGACGCCGGGCTCGAGACGACGTTGCTGCCGACGGGGGATTCCTTCGCGGTGCTCGGCGAGAGACTGGTCGACCCCGAGGCGCCCACGATCCTGGTCTACAGTCATCACGACGTGCGGCACGCGAAGCCCGAGGAATGGAGCGAGACGGCGCCGTTCACACCTGCGCTCCGTGACGGGCGTCTCTACGGGCGCGGGGCGTCGGACGCGAAGGGGCAGGTGCTCGCGCACGTCTGGGGGTTGCGAGCGTTCGACGCCTGCGGCGGTCTGCCTCTGAACGTGAAACTGCTCATCGACGGCGAGGAGGAGATCGGCTCACCGAACCTCGAGGCGCTGCTCCGGGAGCACCGCGATCGGCTCGCCTGCGACGCGATCGTCTTCTCCGACACGATCCAGTGGCGCGATGACGCGCCGGCTCCGGTCACCTCGATGCGCGGCACCCTCACCGCCACGCTGACCGTCATGGGACCGGAGCGCGACGTGCACAGCGGGGTCGCGTCAGGCGTGACCCTGAATCCGTCGCTGACCCTGGCGCGCATCCTCGCGGGAATGCACGACGACGCGGACCGAATCGCCATCCCCGGCTTCTACGACGGGGTCGCCGCCGTGTCTCCGGAGAGACGCCGGGAGCTGGGTGAGCTCCCGTTCGATGAAGACGTCTGGCTCGAACGCACGGAGACGCGAGTGATCACGGGCGAGGCGGGGTACACCGTTCCCGAGCGACTGTGGGTGCGGCCGGCCATCGAGGTGATCTCCCTGCTCGCGGGGGATCCGACCGGGATCGAACGGTCGGTCATCCCGCGTGAGGCGACGGCCTCACTCAGCATCCGCACCGTTCCCGATCAAAGCAACCACGACGTCGCGGATCGCCTCCGAGAGTACGTCGCCGCGGCGATGCCCGTCGGAGCCGCGTACGAGCTGACGGTCGACGAGCGCATCGCGCAGGAACCGTACGCGTCACCGCGAGGCGTGATGCTGGATGCCCTCGAGCTCGCTCTCGCCCGCGGCTACGGAACCGAGGTGCGCGGACGCATGGGCAACGCCGGGGGAGGGCCTGCGGACCTGCTGTCGCAGGAACTGGGAGCGTCGGTCACGTTCCTCGGAACGGGGCTGCCCGAAGACCATTGGCACGCCAGCGACGAGAGCGTGGACGTACGGATGCTGCTGCAGGGCGCAGCCACGATCGCTCACCTCTGGCGGGAGATCGCGCGCCGAGGGAGATCCGCTCTGCGCGAGTGAGCGGGATACGCTGGAGGACGAGGGATGACGGCGACGGACGAGCGCGTCGCCGCGAGCCCCTCGTCACCCACTGAGACGGCACGAGGAGAACCACGCCCATGACCGACACCCAGATCTTCGAGCCCGACGGCCGCGCGATCCCGTTCGCCGACGAGGGCGACGGTCCGGTCAAGCTGGTCCTGATCCAGGAGCAGGGGCTTGCCGCCGACGTGCTGGGTGTCGCCGCGCACTACCTCGCCGAGGAGGCTGGCTTCCACGTGCTGCGCATCGGACACCGTGCGGGCGACGCGACTCTCGAGGAACGCGTCGAGGATGCCGTCGCCGTGATCGACCACGTCGGCATCGACGACACCTGGGTCGGCGGTCACGGGTTCGGCGGCACGATCGCCCGCGCCCTCGTCGCCGCTCACACCGACCGCGCGAACGGCCTGCTGCTGCTCGGCGTGGAGGACGTCGACATCCCGGTCGCACCGGCGATCCCCGTGCTGATCGTGCAGGGCACGGAAGACACCGACACCCCGCCCGCGAACGCCGAAGCGCTGCAGGCGAGCGTTCCGGACCGCTCCACCATCAAGACCATCGCCGGCGACCACCTCTTCCCGGTGCATCACCCGATCGAGACCGGAGTGATCATCGAGGAGTACCTCGACTGGGACTGACATCGTGGCCGCGTCAGGACGACACAGCGAGCGGACCGTCGTGCTCGTGATCGACATGCAGGTCGGCGTGATGACCGGCTGCGCCGACGAGCACGGCGTTCTCGCGCGTGCGGATGCCCTGGTCCGTCGCGCACGCGACCTGGGGACGCCCGTAGTGTGGGTGCTCCACGATCCGGTCGGCGTCGGGACCCCGGACTGGGAGCTCGCCGCACCGCTGCGCCGCGTCGAGGGCGAGTCATTGATCCAGAAGGACTACCGCGACTCCTTCGCCGAGACCGCACTGCGCGAGGTGCTCGACGGACTCGGAGCGACGCGTCTGGTGATCGCCGGCGCCCAGTCGGACTTCTGCGTCCGCACGACCATGCAGCGCGCGGCCGCCGACGGCTATGACGTCGCTCTGGTGAGTGACGCGCACACCACGGTCGGGACGCAATGGGATGGTGTTGCGATCTCGGGCGAGCAGATCGTCGCGCACACGAACATGTACTTCTCGGGGCTCCGATACCCGGGGCAGAGCTTCGAGCTCGAGACGCACGACGCCGTCCGGCTGTGACGGCTCAGCGCCCCTGACGCTTCTTGTAGGGCTTGGGCTGACCCTTGACGATCGGCGCGCGTCCCTTGCCCTTCGACGCCTTCGCCTTGCCGCCGGCCGGGGCCACGGTCTTCGGCGCGGGCGGGGGAGCGGCCGCGACAGCGGCCTGCGCCTCCGCGAGGAACAGGGTGCCGACGTTCGTCAGCCGCGGGGTGCCCTCGCGGTTGATGAGGGTGTGGCCCACCTCGGCCTCGAGCTTGTCGAGCGACGTATACAGCGAGGCCAGGGGGATGCCGAGTTGCTCGGCCGCCCGGGGGAAGTGCAGCGTCTCGGCGAGCACCACGTAACGGCGCAGCAGCGCGATCTTCATTCGGGTTCGCCTCCTCGGCGGTGCTCGGTCTCCTCCCAACCTACGCGACGCGCCCGTCGGGTGCGCCGCGCCCCGGACACACGGATGCCGCGGCTCGACGAGCCGCGGCATCCGGGATGACACTGGTGAGGTCAGGCGACCTGGCTGAGAACGGCGAAGGACACCGCGCCCTCGTCGTCTACGCCGGCGTCGAGCACCTTGTCGTCGAGCGCGGCGGCCGCGGTCTCGTCGAGGAACAGGCGGGTGCCGGAGACCTCGACGACCTGGTCGGCCGGCTCCGGATCGGGTGCGACGAGCACCGCGAGACGGGCGCCGCCGTCGGGTCCGGGGTCAGGCGTCGAGTGGATGCGAAGACCGGCATCTGCGGCGTCGGTCTGACGGCTGACGAGGGTGTTCACGATGGCGGTTGCGTTGTCGGTGAGGGTGAGCACGAGACTCTCCTTCCGGTTGCGGACACGAGGCGGTCGCGACGTGTCCGGGCCACGATTCCGAACCTCGCCGGAGGTCTCAACCCGACGCGCCCGGTTCAGAGGGTTCTCCCACCGGATGCAGAGGTTTGCGCAGGAACACCTGGTCGGTGCCGTCGCCCTGCGGGATGCGGGCGCTCTCCGCGTACCCGCACGCCTCGTACAGGCGGATGTTCGCCTCGCTGAGGCTCCCCGTGAACAGCTCGGCGGTCTCCGCGGACGACGCTTCCTCGGCGGCAGCCAAGAGCGTCCGGCCGATGCCCTCTCCCTGCATGTCGGGGGCGATCGCGATACGGCCGATCAACAGCATCCGCGCGTCCTCCGCGAACCGGATGGCCCCGACCAGTCGACCGCCGATGCGCGCGCCGAGGCCCGAACCCGACCGCAGCTCCGCCTCGACCTCGGCCAGCGTCTGCGTCAGCGGGGGCATGTCGGCGCTGCCGTAGATCTGAGCCTCCGAGACGAAGGCGGCGCGCTGCAGCGTCATCACCTCGCCGGCATCCGCTGCGCTCAGCGGCGCGATCTCGATCTGCTCGTTCGTTTCTGTCATTCGTGACCTCCGCACGCCACCCTCGGCGGTGCGGGGAGCGAGTGTCAACCCCCTCGATCGCGAGGGATCATCCCGGCTATCGTCGCCGGCAGGAGGACACACATGGCTGAGAAGAAGAGCACCGGCACCGCGGCGAACAAGCGCGGTGCGAAGACCACCCGCCGTCAGAACGCGGAGAAGGGATTCACCGCGTCGCCCACGCTCGCGGCGAACCTGCAGACCGTGCTGGTCGACCTGATCGAGCTGTCCCTGCAGGGCAAGCAGGCGCACTGGAACGTGGTCGGACGCAATTTCCGCGACACGCACCGTCAACTCGACGAGATCATCGACGCGGCCCGCACGTTCAGCGACACGGTCGCCGAGCGGATGCGCGCGCTGCATGCCGTTCCCGACGGCCGCACCGACACGATCGCGGAGACGACCTCCCTTCCCGCCTTCCCGATGGGCGAGGTGTCGACCGAGGACACGATCGACCTCATCACCGCGCGTCTGGAGGCGGCGATCGCCACGATGCGCGATGTGCACGACGCGGTCGACGAGGAGGACCCCACCTCGGCCGACATCCTGCACGCCGTGCTGGAGAGCCTCGAGCAGTTCGCGTGGATGGTCAGCGCGGAGAACCGCACGCCCGCGGGCAACTGAGAATCGCGAGACGGGCTCGGACTCATCTGTCGCGGATGTCGCTCCGAGCCCGTCGAACGAGGGTCGGCATCGCGACCCACAGCCCGACAATCACCACGACCGAGGCGATGAGCGCGATGAGACCGGCCGAGCGGTTGACGGTGAAGTCGATGATGAGGGTCGTCACTCCCACCGTGAGCGCGGCGATGACGATCAGATCGATCCGCACGATCCGAGCCGCCACCCGCACGAGCTGCGGCTTGCGTTGCCGACCGAACAGCGCCCTGTGCATCCCGACCGGTGCGAGTGCGAGGATGGTCGCGAGAGCTGCCAGGCCGACGAGCACGACGTAGACGTCGCGCTGGAAGGCGTCCATGTCCTCGAAGCGAGGCTGGAATGCGACCGCGAGGAGGAAGCCCGTGAGGATCTGCGTGCCGGTCTGCATCACGCGGAGTTCTTGCAGCAGCTCGTCCCAGTTGCGATCGGCGCGCTCGTTGACCGTCTCATCCCGACCGTCTGCGCGGTCGTCGCGTTCGATCGGGTGCAGCGAGCGGTCTTCCGAATCCATGTCGACAGTTTCCCGGTCGCCGCTCACTGCTGTCCAGACTCTTGACCTGTCCGCCGCAAACCCGCCCGTGGAGGGAGACCCCAGATGACTCTGCCGCCGATCAGGGAGTGGTGGAACGAGCTCTCAGACGAGGCGAGGCTCGGTGTCTTCGAGCACGCGCCGCACGTGGGAGAGATCGCCAGGGAGGAGATCCGCGAGATCACCGGTGCGGTCGTCGGGATGGCCGAGACCCTCACCGACGACGACCTCGATTACGCGCGGTCCGAGACGTCGAAAGAGGTCTGATCCGTCTCTTCGCGGAGCCTCGGCTCGCGCCGGCGCTCGGGGCGCAGCCCCGCCTTGTCGGAGTAGAAGGCGCGGATGCGGTCCATGTCGGCGCCGACGCGGCCGGTCAGCTCGATGGTCGGCCCGAGCCCGGTGGTCATCGTCGTGCGGTCGACGAACCCCAGCGTCACCGGCATGCCCGTCTCACGGGCGATCCGGTAGAAGCCCGACTTCCAGTAGCCTGTCGCGCTGCGCGTGCCGTCGGGAGTGACGACGAGACCGAAGACCTCGCCCTGATGCACGCGCGCGACCACGTCGCCGACCACGCGTGCGGGGTCGGAGCGATCCACGGGAATGCCGCCGAGGCGACGCATGATCGGACCCCGCCACCCTCGGAACAGGCTGCTCTTGCCCAGCCAGCGCACATCGATGCCGAGGCGCCATGCGATCGCGAGCATGAGCACGAAGTCCCAGTTGGAGGTGTGCGGGGCGCCGATCAGCACGGTAGGGCGGGTGGGCACCGCCTCGACGGTCAGGGTCCAGCGGCTGAGCGCCCAATAGAGGCGGGCGAGGAGTCGGGTCACCATGCTTTCAACGCTAGGGGAGCGGACTGTCGATTCCCTGGCGGTTGACACGCTCCCGCTCGGTATGCGGGCATGCGGTCGGTGGCGTGGGTGAGGACGGCGCCGAAGCCTCGCAGCAGGCGTACCATCGAGGGATGGCCACCACACAGGAACCCGCAGAGCACGAGCAGCGCCCGGCGCTGTCGCCGCTGCCCGGCGCCCTGAATCTGCTGGACGACGCCGACGACAGCATCGGCTACTGCAGCGGGGGCGTCTGCCATTTCCCCGCGCCGAAGACGCAGTAGCGAGTCCAGGCCTGACTCCGCCAGCCGCAGAGGCCCCGCTTCATCGCCGAGACCCCTGCCCGCTGACGTCAGCAGGCGGGGGTCTCGTCGATCACGGGGGTCTCGACGCCGGAACGTCGAGTCAGCGATCAGTGACCGCCGTGGAAGCCCGACGGCTCCTCGGCGGGCTTGCGCACGAACGCGCTGAGCACGACCGCCGCGAGCGAGATGATCGCCGCGATGAGGAACGCCATGCGCGCGCCGGGCGCTCCGGCGACGGCCACGGACAGACCCTCGCTCTCTCCGGCATGCAGGATCGACGAGTACGTCACCGTGAGCAGGGCGACGCCGGCCGCACCACCCACCTGCTGCAGTGTGTTGAGCACCGCAGAGCCGTGCGAGTACAGCGACCGGTCGAGCGAGCCGAGCGAGGCGGAGAACAGCGGCGTGAACGACATCGCGAGGCCGACCGACATCGCCGCCTGCACCAGGACGAGGACCCAGAAGACCGTGTGCTCGCCGACCGTCGAGTAGAAGAACAGCGACGCCGAGACCAGGATCGTGCCGGGGATGAGCAGCGGGCGGGTGCCCTTCGCGTCGTAGATGCGGCCCATGACCGGACCGAGCAGACCCATCAGCACCGACCCCGGCAGCAGGATGAGGCCGGACTCGAGCGCGTTCAGACCCGCGACGTTCTGCAGGTACTGCGGGAGCAGGGTGAGGGTGCCGAACATCGACAGGGCGAGGATCGTCATGATGATGACCGAGAACGTGAAGTTCACGGAGCGGAAGACCCGCAGGTCGAGCAGGGCGTCGTCGATGCGCTGCAGGACCAGCTGCCGCCAGACGAACAGACCGAGGGCGACCGCGCCCACCACGAGTGCGATGATGCCCGCTGCCTCGCCGGAACCGCCCTCGCCGCCGAACTGGCTCAGGCCGAACACGATGCCGCCGAAGCCGAGGGCGGCGAGCGGGATCGAGATCACGTCGAGCGGAACGGCGCGGGTCTCGCCGAGGTTCGTCATCCACTTGGCGCCCATCAGGAGCGACACGATCGCGATCGGGAGGACGATCGCGAACAGGGCGCGCCAGTTCAGCGTCTCCAGCACGGCGCCGGCGAGAGTCGGGCCGATGGCCGGCGCGAGCGAGATGACGAGACCGACGCGACCCATCATGCGGCCGCGCGACTGCGGCGGCACGACGTTCATGATCGTGGTCATCAGCAGCGGCATCATGATGCCGGTGCCCGCGGCCTGGATCACGCGGCCGGCCAGCAGCACCGCGAAACCCGGCGCGACGAGCGCCACGAGCGTTCCCAGTGAGAACGCCGTCATCGCGGCGATGAAGACCTGCCGGGTGGTGAAGCGCTGCAGGATGAATCCGGTGGTCGGGATCACGACGGCCATGGTCAGCATGAAGGCGCTGGTGAGCCACTGGCCGAGCTCCGGCGGGATGCCGAGGTCGGCGTTGAGATGCGGGATCGCGATACCCATCGTCGTCTCGTTGAGGATGGCGACGAACGCGGCCACGAGGAGCAGCCAGATGACGCGCATGTCACTGCGCGCGATCTCGCCCCTCGCTGCGGGAGGGGGCGTGGTGATGGAACCGGTGTCGACGGCAGACATGCGGCGGCCTCCTAGGCGCGGAAGAGGGAGGGTGCGCGAGTGCGCGGGGACCACTCAGCGTAACGTCAGGTTCGGACATTCCATTCCGGATCCGAGCGAATCCGCTCTCGGCGGAGATCGGACAGCGCGGTTCCGGGCCCGGTGTCGTCGGCGCTGACTACGCTGGCGAGATGAGCATGGGCGGCGGTATGGCAGGGCGCGGCGGAGGTTTCCGCGGCGTCGACGAGGCGGCGCAGCGCCGCATGAACGCCGAGGCTCCGCGCATCACCGGACTCGGCGCGAGGGTGGTGGCCCTGTTCCGTCCGTACCGCTGGCGCATCGCGGTGACCGGCATCCTCGTGGTGCTCGGAGCGGGGATCGCCGTCATCCCGCCCCTTCTCGTCCAGCGCATCTTCGACGACGCGCTGTTCCCGATCGACGGCGGCGGTCCGCAGCTGTCGCTGCTCGGGTGGCTCGTGGGCGGCATGATCGGCCTGTTCCTTCTCTCGGCCGCACTCGGCGTGGCGCAGACCTGGTTGACCTCCACGGTGGGCAACAGCGTGACCGGCGACCTGCGCGTGCGACTCTTCGAGCACCTGCAGGCCATGGAGCTCGGGTTCTTCACCCGCACGAAGACCGGTGTGATCCAATCCCGTCTGCAGAACGACGTGGGCGGCGTCTCCGGCGTGCTCACGAACACGGTCACCAGCATCCTCGGCAACGTGGTGACCGTCATCGCATCGCTCGTCGCCATGATCCTCATCGACTGGCGCCTCACGCTGATCGCCGTCGTGCTCATGCCGTTCCTGATCATCGTGCAGCGGCGCGTCGGCCAGGTGCGGGCGCGCATCGCGGGCGAGACGCAGGAGTCGCTCTCCGAGCTGACGTCGATCACGCAGGAGACGCTGAGCGTGTCGGGCATGCTGCTCTCCAAGGCGTTCAACCGGCAGCGCACGGAGTCGGCGCGGTATCAGGCGGAGAACCGCAACCAAGTCGTCCTGCAGGTGCGGCGGGCGATGAGCGGCCAGGGCTTCTTCGCCGTGGTGCAGGTGCTCATGGCCAGTGTGCCCGCGATCATCTACCTCGTCTCCGGATACCTGATCGCCGGGGGCACCGGCGCGATCACGGCCGGTACGATCGTCGCCTTCACGACCGTACAGGCGCGGCTGCTGCAGCCCCTGATGGGGCTCATGCGGGTGTCGCTCGACCTGCAGACCTCGTCGGCGCTGTTCGCGCGCATCTTCGAGTACCTCGACCTCGTGCCGGAGATCCAGGACGCACCCGACGCGATCGACGTCGCCCGGGCCCCCGGTCCGCGCGGTCGGATCGAGTTCGACGAGGTCGTCTTCCGCTACCCCGACGCGGCGCCGGACGCGCGCCCCACGCTGCAGGGAGTCTCCTTCGTGGCGGAGCCGGGGCAGCACGTCGCCTTCGTCGGGCCGTCGGGCGCGGGCAAGACGACCGTCCTCTACCTGGCGCCGCGGCTCTACGAGGCACACGGCGGTGCGGTGCTCTTCGCGGGCGCCGACGTGCGCTCGCTCACACAGGAGTCGATCATCGACCAGGTCGGCATCGTCTCGCAGGAGACCTATCTCTTCCACGCGACGATTCGCGACAACCTGCTCTACGCGAAGCCCGGGGCGACCGAGGAGGAGATGATCGCCGCGTGCACGGCGGCCAACATCCACCACATCATCGCGGGCTTCGAGCAGGGGTACGACACCGTCGTGGGGGAGCGCGGCTACCGCCTCTCCGGTGGCGAGAAGCAGCGCATCGCGATCGCGCGCGTGCTGCTGAAGGATCCGCCGGTGCTGCTGCTCGACGAGGCGACCTCCGCCCTCGACACCGTGTCAGAGCGTGTCGTCCAGGAGGCGCTCGACGAGGCAGCGAAGGGACGCACGACGCTCACGATCGCGCACCGTCTGTCGACGGTCATGTCGGCCGACGTCATCCACGTGCTCGAAGCGGGGCAGATCGTCGAGTCGGGCACCCACGCGGAGCTCCTGGCCCACGGCGGCCTCTACGCCGAGCTGGCCGCCCAGCAGGTGGCCGCGTCGCGTGTGCTCGACACCGAGGCCGAGGTCGAACAGGCCGTCACCGGAGGGATCGGCGCCGCGCTCGCGGAACGGCGCGCCGATCGCGCGCCCGACGATTCGGCGGGTGAGGACGCCGTGGCAACCCTCACGGCGTCCGTGCCGCTGCTCGATGCGCCGCCTGCCGATGACCGGGTGTATCCGGAGCAGCACTGACCCGCCGGTCCCCGGGGCAGTCTCAATGGACCGACAGTCCGCCGTCCACGAACAGCGAGTGACCCGTGACGTAGGCCGACCCTGCGCCCGCGAGGAACACGGCCGCGGCGGCGAAGTCCTCGGGGAGTCCGTTGCGACCGATCATGGTGCGCGCTGCGAGGGCGGCGATCTGCTCCGGATCCTCCTGCAGACGCGCGTTCAGCGGAGTGAGCACGAAGCCGGGCACGAGCGTGTTGCTCGTCACACCGGAGCCGCCCCACGCCTCCGCCTCCGATCGCATGAGCGACTCCACCGCGCCCTTGGACGCGCCATAGACGCCGCTCGAGACGAACGCGCGGTGCGCCTGCTGAGAACTGATGTGGATGAGCCTGCCGTACCCACGCTCGGCCATCCCGGTGGCATAGCGCTGTCCGAGCAGGAAGGGCGCGAGGGCGTTGACGGTCATCGTGGCATCCCAGTCCTCCTCGGTGATCTCGGCGAAAGGCGGACGGATGTTGATGCCGGCGGAGTTCACGAGGATGTCCGGTTCGCCGAACGGCTCGACGGCGGCCTCTGCGAGCGTTTGGATGCCGTCGCGGGAGCCGAGATCGCCCACGACGCCGGCCGCGCGGCATCCCGCATCCTTCAGCTCCCGCACGGTGCTGTCGATCCGCTGCTCACCGCGGGCGACGATCACGATGGCTGCACCGGCACGGGCGAGTGCGGTCGCGATGCCGCGCCCGATGCCGGAGCTGCCGCCGGTGACGACGGCCGTGCGGCCGTGCAGCGAGAACAGGTCGGCGAGGTAGTCGTTCACAGGTTTCTCCGTGGCGATGTCGGCGGTCACCAGCTGAGACCGGCGGTGAGCGTGGGGTCGGGCCGGGCGTCGGCGAACTGGGGGAGCGTCTGCAGCTCCGAGACGAAGTCGTCGAGCGTTCTGCCGTATTCCGGGTCCGGATGCTGAGCGGCGATGTCGCGCAGAGGAGGAAGGTCCATCGCGAGGATGAGATCGAGCCGCGCTGTCACGGCGGCTCCGGCATCCGCCTCCTGCAGCACGCGGATGCCGCCGAGCAGCGCCGCGAGGTAGTCGCGCAGCACCGGCAGCTGCGCCTTCCCCTGCGTGATCGAGGTTCCGTCGGCGCGCACACGCCAGCGTACGAGGGCATCGGGGATCACGTCGAAGCGGCGGGCCCGCGTGTACAGCAGCTGGGCGACGATCTGATCCTCGTACGCGACGCCCTCGGGGAAGCGCAGGTCCTGCCACATCTCAGTGCGGCTCACCTTGGACCAGGCGACGATGTTCGCGCTCGCCGCAGGATGCTCGACGATCGTCGTGCCGAGGCGCTCGGGATCGGTGGCCGCGGCGACCCAGGGCTGCACGCGTCCCGAGACGTAGCGTTCGCCGTCGAATCGGGATCGCACGTAGGCACCGGCGACGAGGTCGCTTCCGGTCGAGGAGAGGGTGCCGGTGAGACGTTCGAGGGCCGTGGGTGCGAGCTCGTCGTCGCCGTCGAGGAAACCCACGTACGGGGTGTCGACGGTATCGAGTGCCGCGTTGCGCGCGGCTCCCAGACCATGAGACTCGTCGTTCGAGATCAGGCGGAAGCGGGGGTCGGCGTCGACGGCCGCAGCGAAGACGCTCGCCGTCGCGTCGCGCGATCCGTCGTCGACGAGGACGGCCTGCCACCGGTTCTCCGTCTGGGCGCGCAGGGAGTCGAGAGCTGCGGGGGCGTAGGCGGCGATGTCGCGCCCGGGGACGATCACGGTCACGATCGGGTCGGAGGCGGTCACCAGCCGAGTCTAGGGCGGAGCGGGCGGGGTCGGCCTCCGTCGGTCGTCGGCCGCACGACGGCGCACGCTTGTGGCATCGCGACTCTGGCGTCCGCGAGGCGGCGCATCACGTCGTCGAGCTCAGACGCCGGCGGCTGCGCGCACCGCCTCGGCGACCGCAGCGGCGAGTCGGCCGGGGACCTCCGTCGGCAGCGGCTCGCGCCCGAACGTGAACCGCACTGCGGTCTGAGCCAGATCGGGGTCGACGCCGCAGGCGAGCAGCACGTGCGAGGGCTCGCCGCTGTCGGCCGCGCAGGCCGATCCGCTCGACGACACGACGCCGCGGCGCTCGAGTTCCAGCAGTACCGTCTCACCGTTGACCCCGGCGAACGTGAAGCTCGCGCAACCCGGAAGACGCGAGTGCGGATCGCCCGTGAGCGCGGCTCCGGGCACCGAGGAGAGCACGCCGGCGATGAACCGCGCGGTGGCTTCACCGACCCTCGCGTGCACCTCCTGCTGTTCCGACGCGGCGAGCTCGAGCGCGGTGGCGAGCGCGATGGCGCCGGCGACGTTCTCGGTGCCGGAACGGCGTCCGCGTTCCTGTCCGCCGCCGTGCAGCAGCGGCTCGACGGGCACACGCCCCCGAACGGCCAGCACGCCGATGCCCTGGGGTGCGCCGATCTTGTGCCCGGCGACCGTGACGGCGTCCGCCCCGAGGTCCCGCAGAGGAAGCCAACCCGCCGACTGCACGGCGTCGACGTGCAGCGGCACGCCGGTCGCCGAGGTCACGGCATGGAGCGCCGCGATGTCCTGCACCGTGCCGATCTCGTTATTCGCGTGGTCGACCGAGACGAGCGCTGTGTCGTCGCGCAGCGCCGCTCGCAGGTCGTCGACCGCGACCCGTCCCGCGCGGTCGACCGGCAGGCGGGTCACCTCGACGCCGTGGAAACGGTGCAGGTAGTCGGCGGGAGCGAGCACCGACTCGTGCTCGATCGACGACACGATCACGTGGCGCCGGCCGCGGTCGAGCGCCGCCAGCACGATGCCCTTGACGGCGAGGTTGTTCGCCTCCGTGCCGCCGCCCGTGAAGATCACGTCTCCGCTGCGGAACCCGAGCACCGTCGCCACCCGCGCCCTGGCGTCGTCGAGCGCGCGGGCCGCGGCCTCTCCGACGGTGTGGTGGCTGGAGGGGTTGCCGAACGCCCCGGTCAGGTAGGGGAGCATGGCGTCGCGCACCTCGGGTCGCAGGGGCGAGGTCGCGGCGTGGTCGAGGTACAGCATCCGCTCAGTCGATCCGGACGTCCAGGCCCAGATCCAGCGCGCGGGCGGAGTGCGTGAGCGCGCCGACCGAGATCACGTCGACCCCGGTCGCCGCGATCGCGGCGACCGTGTCGAGGTTCACGCCACCCGAGGCCTCGACCTGAGCGCGTCCGTCGATGAGGGCGACTCCGGCTCGCAGCTCGTCCGGTGCGAAGTTGTCGAGCAGCACGGTGTGGGCGCCGCCCGCGATGACCGCCTCGATCTGGTCGAGGCGGTCGACCTCGACGACGACGTGGGTCGTGTGGGGGAGCTGCGCGAGCGCTTCTCGCAGGGCTGCGCCCAGGTCGCGCCCCGAGCGCTGCAGCACCGCGAGGTGATTGTCCTTTGCCATGACCGCGTCGGAGAGCGAGTGACGGTGATTGTGGCCGCCGCCGGAGACGACCGCGTGCCGCTCGAACGCCCGCAGCCCCGGCGTGGTCTTGCGGGTGTCCGCGATGCGGGCCGCGGTGCCCTCGGTCGCGCGGACGTAGGCGGCGGTGAGCGTGGCGATTCCGCTCATGCGCTGCGTGAAGTTCAGCGCTATCCGCTCGGCCGTGAGGATGCCTCGGGCGCTTCCCGACACCGTCGCCAGCACGTCGCCGGCGGAGAAATCGTCTCCGTCGCCGACGTGCACGTCGACCTGGATCGCGGGGTCGGTGAGCGTGAAGGCTGCGGTGAAGACCTGGCCGCCGCTGAAGACGCCCGCCTCCCGGGCGACGAGATCGGCGGTGGCCGTCGCGTCGGGCGGCAGCAGCACGCTGCTCGTGATGTCGCCCCAGGGCGCGTCCTCGTCGAGGGCGGCGCCGACAACGCGGGAGATGGCGGCGGGAGTGAGCATCAGACGGTCTCCAGAAGGGGTGCGGGAGTGGGTTCGCGATAGTGCGCGCCGACCGGGTCGACGCGGGAGAGGGCGGCGGATGCCGTGGCCTCGGCCAGCAGGAGCAGATTCGCGTCCTCGTGCGCCCTGGCCGTCACGGGCGGCGTCGCAGCCGCAGCCCAGGCCCGCACGGTCGCGAGGGCCGCCTCGAGACCGGGGGTGTCACGGAGCAGCCCGACGTGATCCCACATCAGCCGCTGCAGCGCGGTGCGGCCGAACGGGACGGCGGCAGTGTCGCGTGTGGCCGCCGGCTTCGGGCGAGCGGCGACCTGCAGCTCGGTCCACGGAGCCGTGAGCGCGGCTGCCGCGCGGGCGCCGAACACCGCCCCCTCGAGGAGGGAGTTCGAGGCGAGTCTGTTCGCGCCGTGCACGCCGGTGCGGGCGACCTCGCCGACCGCGAAGAGGTTCCGGAGAGTGGTGCGGCCGTCGAGGTCGGTCTGCACCCCGCCCATCAGATAGTGCGCCGCAGGTGTGACCGGGAGGGGATGCGCCGACCAGTCGAGCCCGCGCTCGCGGGTGACCCGATCGATCGTCGGGAACCGTCGGGCCAGCCTGGCCGCCCCGAGCATCGTCGCGTCGAGGTGGACGGGCGAGCCCTGGGCCGCGGCCTGTCGCGCGATCGCCCGCGACACGACGTCACGGGGAGCCAGTTCGCCGTCGGGGTGCGCGTCGAAGACGAAGCGTCGTCCTGCGTCGTCCACGAGCGTCGCGCCTTCGCCGCGCACGGCCTCCGAGATGAGGAACGGGGAGCCGACCGCGAGCACGGTCGGGTGGAACTGCACGAACTCGAGGTCGGCCACTGCCGCACCGGCGCGGATCGCCGCCGCGATGCCGTCGCCCGTCGTCCCCTCCGGGTTCGTCGTGTGCGCGTACAGGCACCCGGCGCCGCCGGTCGCGAGGATCACGGCATCGGCTTCCAGATCGGCGGCTGCTCCGTCGCGGAGAAGGCGGATGCCGCGCACCGCGCCGTCCGCGAGGATGAGGTCGAGCAGCATGGCGCGCTCGACGACCGCGACCCGCACGTCGCCGCGCACCGCCGCCACCAGCGCCCGCGAGATCGCCGCGCCCGTCGCATCCCCGCCCGCGTGGACGATGCGCGCGTGGCTGTGCGCCGCTTCCCGTCCCAGCAGCAGCCGACCGTCGGCATCCCGGTCGAAGGCGACGCCGCGGGCGATCAGCTCGGCGATCCGCGCCGCCGCGCCCTGCACGAGCACGTCGACGGCGTCGGCATCGGACAGCCCCGCACCGGCGGTGATCGTGTCGGCCGCGTGGAGCTCCGCGGAGTCGTCGGGCCCGTAGACGCCGGCGACGCCGCCCTGCGCGTAGCCCGTGCAGCCGTCTCCGACGGCGCCCTTCGTCACCAGCGTCACCCGGTGACCGGCCTCCGCGGCGTGCAGCGCGGCGGTGAGTCCGGCGATGCCGGATCCGACCACGACGACGTTCATCGAGCGCTCGCCGCCACCGGGGGCTTCGCGGCCAGCATCCGCTCGAGGGCGACGCGTGCGGGGTCGGCCACGTCTGAGGTCACCCGGATCCGGTTCGGGGTGCGCCCGGCCACGAGCTCCTCCAGCACCCACGCGAGATAACCGGGGTGGATGCGGTACATCGTCGAGCACGGGCACACGACCGGGTCGAGGCAGAAGATCTCGTGCTGCGGGAACTGGGCGGCGAGGCGCCGCACCAGGTTGATCTCGGTGCCGATCGCGAAGGTCGTGGGCTCGGTCGCGGCGGCGATGGCGCGGCGGATGTAGTCGGTCGACCCCGCCTCGTCGGCGGCGTCGACGACCTCCATCGGGCACTCGGGATGCACGATGACGCGGACCCCGGGGTGCTCGGCACGCGCCTGGTCGATCTGGCCGACCGTGAATCGGCGATGCACGGAGCAGAACCCGTGCCAGAGGATGACGCGGGAATCGGCGAGCTCCGCCTCGGTGGATCCGCCGAGCGGCTTGCGCGGGTTCCACATCGGCATCTGCGAGAGCGGAACGCCCATGGCCTTCGCCGTGTTGCGGCCGAGGTGCTGGTCGGGGAAGAAGAGCACGCGGCGACCGCGCTCGAACGCCCACTCCAGCACCGTCTGCGCGTTCGAGGAGGTGCAGACGATCCCACCGTGGCGTCCGACGAAGCCCTTGATCGCCGCGGAGGAGTTCATGTAGGTCACGGGGATCACCGGGACGCGCCCGTCCTCGTCCCGCTCGTCGAGGTCGCCGAGCACATCGGCCAGCTGCTCCCAGCAATCCTCGACCTGATCGATGTCGGCCATGTCCGCCATGGAGCAGCCGGCGGCGAGGTTCGGCAGCACGACGGCCTGGTCAGGGCCGGAGAGCAGGTCCGCCGTCTCGGCCATGAAGTGCACTCCGCAGAACACGATGGCCTCGGCATCCGGTCGGTCCTTGGCGGCGGTCGCGAGCTGGAACGAGTCGCCGACGTAGTCGGCGTGCCGCACGACCTCCTCCCGCTGGTAGAAGTGGCCGAGGATCACGACGCGATCGCCGAGCACCTCCTTCGCGGCACGGATCCGCCGGTCGAGCTCCTCTTCCGTCGCCTCGCGATACTCGGCGGGGAGTTCGCCCTGCCGCGGTGCGCCGGTGGGGATCACGTCGCCCATCGACGACCCCGGTCCGTATCCCGGACGGATGTCGAAGTCCCACGGGCCCGCGGCGAGATCGGTCGTACAGGTCGCGTCGGTCGAGGCGCCGGCGACGATCGCCTGGATCGCGTGATCCACGGAGGCGTCCGAGGTCGGCACGGACGGGGTGGGGACGAAGGTGATGCTCATCGGATGCTCGTTTCCTCGGGACCGAGCGGGCCGCGATCGGCCAGCTCCACATCGGTGTCGTATCGGTACAGGCGGGCGGGCCGATGGCTCCCGGTGCGGAAGCGGTCGGTGGGGATCAGGTTCCCCGTGCCCTCGACCTGACGGCGGAAGTTCGCCGGGTCCAGCTGGCGGCCGAGGATCGACTGGTACGCCTCGCGGAGATCGGAGAGGGTGAACTCGGCGGGGAGGAACCCCTGCGCGACGCGGCTGTAGCCCACCTTGTTGCGGAGACGCCACAGTGCGTAGTCGACGATCTTGTCGTGGTCGAAGGCGAGAGGAGGGCGCTCGGAGAGATCGAACCAGCGCACGTTCTCCGGCGCGAGACCGGATGCACGGTGCGCGGCGCTCTGCGCGTCGACGTCGTCCTGCCGCAGCAGCGCCCAGTACACGATCGACACGACCCGGGTGGGGGAGCGGTCGACTGCTCCGAACGCGTACAGCTGCTCGAGGTAGCTCGGGGTGAGGCCGGTGGTCTCGGCCAGCGTGCGCGCTGCCGCGTCGACGGGCGACTCGGCTGCAGTGAGCCATCCGCCGGGCAGCGCCCACTCGCCGTCGAAGGGCGCACGGGTGCGACGCACGAGAGGGAGGGCGAGCACAGGCTCGCCGCTCTCGGCACGTCGCAGCGTGAGAATCACGGTCGACACCGCGATGTCGATCTCGTCACTTCGGGTCTTCGGCACCTTAACCTCCCGCGATCGATCTTAGTGTCATCGCGACCCTTAGTGCAGCAATGTGACGGCATCCGTCGGTCGAGTCCGAAACGTTATGCAGGAGCGTCGCGAGGTCTTGTCGAGGGTGGGCGGGTTTGTTAGGTTACTGTCCTAACAAACCCCCTTCCGGGGTTTGCCCGAGCCCCGCCCAGGGGTCCGTCTCCATCCGGAGAATCCCTCCTGCAGTGCAGCACCGAGAGGAAACGACAGAATGATCCGTACCGGAAAGCGCAAGATCGCGCTCACCGCCGTGGCGGGGGCTTCCGTCCTCGCCCTGGGCCTGACGGCCTGTGGCGCGGGCGGCAACGACGGGAGCGGCGCAGACGGCGACCGCGCGCTCCGCGTCTGGGCCGGAAGCCAGACCCCGATCACGGCGAACTACAACCCCTTCGCGCCCACCGTGCTCCACGGTGCGCTCGGCCCCATCTACGAGCCGCTGTTCTTCTTCAACAAGACCTCCGACTCCGAGCCGGAGGGCATGATCGGCGACACGTACGAGTACAACGAGGACGGCACGGTGATCACGATCACCATCAAGCCCGACCTGAAGTGGAGCGACGGCGAGCCGCTCACCGCCGCCGACGTCGCGTTCTCGTTCAACTACGAGGCCAACAACCCCGAGGGCAACGGCCTCGTCTCAGCCGAGGCGACCGACGACACCACCGTCGTGCTCACCTACTCGACCGCGCAGTTCACGACCGAGTTCCAGCGTCTCGGCTCGACGTACATCCTTCCCGAGCACATCTGGGCCGACGTCGACGACTACGCGAACTTCGCGAACGAGGAGCCCGTCGGCTCCGGCCCCTACGTCGTCGACAAGACCACGAGCGAGTCCTACACCCTCGTCGCGAACGAGAACTTCCGCGGCGCCGACGACCTCGGCGTGAAGAAGGTGCAGTACATCGCGGTCGACAACAACCAGACCGCGCAGGACCTCCTCGCCGCCGGCAAACTGGACTGGACCGGCATGTTCATCCCGAACCCCGACGACGTCACCGCGAACGGCGCGATCTCGTGGATCAACACCCCGCAGGATCCGACCGTCCTCTACACCTGCTCCAACGCCGAGCTCGGCTGCTCCGGTCCGCAGACCGACGTCGCGGTGCGTCAGGCGCTGAACGCCGCGATCGACCGCAGCACCATCAAGGACAAGGCGTTCGTCGGCCTGACCGGCGACATCTCGCCCACATACGCGCTGCTTCCCCGCGACGAGAAGTGGGTCGCCGACTCCGCGAACGAGGTCAGCCCGCAGGAGCCGGATGCCGCCGAGGCGGGGTCGATCCTCGAAGCGGCCGGCTACACCAAGGGCTCGGACGGCATCTACGAGAAGGACGGCCAGAAGGTCGAGCTCACCCTGACCTCGGTCGACGGCTGGACCGACTACAACGACGCCGCGAAGCTCATCGCCGAGCAGGCCGAGGCCGCGGGCATCAAGATCAACGCGTCGACCGTGCAGTGGCAGGAGTTCTCCGACTCGCGTCAGAGCGGTGACTTCCAGCTCATCGTCGGCGGCATGATCGGCACCTCCGTGGCCGACCCGTTCCAGATCTACCGCGACTGGTTCGGCGGCACGACCGTCGGCTCCACCGGCCCTGTCGGCGAAGAGGTCCCGACCGGCCGCTGGAACTTCAGCCGCTACAACAACCCGGTCGTCGATCAGGCTGTGCAGTCCGCCATCAGCACGAACGACGAGGCGACGAAGAAGGAGCTGTACGGGACGATCCAGACCGAGATCGTGCGCGACCTGCCGTACATCCCGCTGGTGATCAACGCGACCCAGACCTTCTACAACACGAAGGACTACACGGGCTGGCCGACGGAGGACGACCTCTACGCCTTCCCGCCGTCCTGGGGCTCGATCGCGGCAGGCTACGTCCTGACGCACCTGCAGCCCGCCGAGTAGTCCGCGTCACCGGGGAAGCAGGGAGTCGAAGAAGACCGTCATGAAGTTCTACGCACGACGAATAGGGTTCTACGCGTTCACGCTGTGGGCCGCCATCTCCATCAACTTCCTGCTTCCCCGCATGATGCCGGGCAATCCAGCCGACATCATGATCGCCAAGATGCAGCGTGCGGGCGGCGAGGTCTCCGAGACCACCATCCGCAACATCAAGCTGCTGCTCGGTGGCGACGACTCCTCCCTCTGGGAGCAGTACCTCTCCTACTGGGGGCGGATGTTCCAGGGCGACCTAGGGGTGTCCGTCACCAAGTTCCCGACCCCGGTGACCGAGCTGATCGGCCAGGCGCTGCCGTGGACGCTGATCCTCGTCGGGACCGCGACCGTCATCTCCTTCATCCTCGGCGTCGTGCTCGGCGCCTGGGCCGGCTGGAAGCGCGGCACCTGGGTCGACCACATCATCCCCGCGACGACCGTGCTGCAGTCCATCCCGTACTTCTGGATGGCGCTCATCCTCGTCGCCGTCTTCGCCGTGGGGCTCGGATGGTTCCCGATCTTCGGCGGCTACGACGTGTTCGACTTCCCCGATGGCCCCGAGCCGACGTGGGCGTTCTTCTCCAATGCGCTGTCGCACGCGATCCTGCCCGCGCTCACCATCGTGGTCAGCTCTGTCGGCGGATGGCTGTTCGGCATGCGCAACATGATGGTGCAGACGATGTCGGAGGACTACGTGCTCACCGCCGAGGCCAAGGGCCTTCGTCCCCGCCGCATCATGACGACCTACGCCGCGCGCAACGCCGCCATCCCGTCGATCGCCGGCTTCTCGATCACCCTCGGCTTCGTCGTCGCGGGCTCGATCGTGATGGAGCAGGTGTTCACCTACCCCGGCATCGGCAAGCTCATGTTCCAGGCCGTGACCAACAACGACTACGCCCTCATGCAGGGGCTGTTCCTCGTCATCACGATCACGGTGCTCGCCGCCAACTTCTTCATGGACCTGATCTACGGATTCATCGACCCGAGGGCGCGCCAGAATGTCTGACACCAAGCTCACCCCGATGCAGATCGTCAAGGAGCAGCCGACCTCGGAGCCGGCGACCACCGTCACGCTCGCGACGCAGAAGCCGAAGAAGGGCCGCGGTCTGCTGCCGACCCGCTCGGCGAAGTTCGTCGTCGGCCTCATCCTCGTGCTGTCGATCGTGCTCTTCGCGATCATCGCCCCGTTCTTCACCCAGAACCCGCGCAGCACCGACAACGCCGCCCTTCAGCCTCCGTCCGCGGAGCACTGGCTCGGCACGACCAAGCTCGGCAACGACATGCTGGCGCAACTCGCGATCGGCGCGCAGGGATCACTGCTCGTGGGTGTCGTGGCCGGCGGCATCGCGATCGTCCTGTCGCTGGTCTTCGGCGTGCTGGCCGGCTACCTCGGCGGCTGGCGCGAAGACGCCCTCGCGCTCCTGACCAACGTGATGATCGTCATCCCCGGGCTTCCGCTCGTTATGGTGATCGCGTCGTTCGTGCCGCAGCGCAGCTGGCAGCTCGTGGCGTTCGTGCTCGGCATCACCTCCTGGGCCGGTGCCGCGTACGTGCTGCGGCTGCAGACCCGCTCGCTGCGCACGCGCGACTACGTGTACGCGTCGAAGGTCGCGGGGGAGCGCTCGTTCCGCGTCATCCTCGTCGAGATCATGCCGAACCTGCTGCCGCTGCTGACCGCGCAGTTCCTCTTCGCGATCATCTTCGCGATCCTCGGCGAGGCCGGGCTGTCGTATCTCGGTCTCGGCCCCAACTCGTCGATCACGTGGGGCAGCATCCTCAACGACGCGCAGTCGGGCCAGGCGCTCGGTCGAGGCGCCTGGTGGTGGTTCGTGCCGCCGGGTGTGATGATCGCGCTCCTCGGCGCGGGTCTCGCCCTCATCAACTTCGCGATCGACGAGGTCATCAACCCCAAGCTGCGCAACGCGCCCGACGCCGCCCGCCGCGTGCGCAAGGCCGCCAAGACGAAGGGAGTCGCCGCGTGAGCGCCCCGGAAGCCGTGCTGACCGCACGCAACGTGTCCATCGAGTACGAGGTCGACCCGCCGGTCAAGGCGGTCCGCAACGTCTCGCTGACTCTCAACCGCGGGGAGATCCTCGGTCTCGCCGGCGAGTCGGGATGCGGCAAGACCACCCTCGCGTACGGCATGAACCGGCTGCTCAAAGCGCCGGCGCTCATGACAGGCGGCGAGATCGTCTTCCACGATCGGAACGGAGCCGACATCGACGTGGTCGCGCTCGACGGCGACGGGCTGCGGGCCTTCCGCTGGGACAAGATCTCGATGGTGTTCCAGGGCGCGATGAACTCGCTCAACCCGGTGATCGACGTGCGGGCGCAGATCTTCGACATCTTCGACACGCACCGACCCGGCATGTCGAAGCGCGACAAGCAGGCGAGGGCCGAGGAGCTGCTCACGCTCGTGGGCGTCGATCCCTCTCGCCTCCGCAGCTTCCCGCACGAACTGTCGGGCGGCATGCGGCAGCGCATGATGATCGCGATGGCCCTCGCCCTCGACCCGCAGGTCATGGTCATGGACGAGCCGACCACCGCTCTCGACGTCGTCGTGCAGCGGGGCATCATCCGCGAGATCATGCGCTTGCGCGAGCGCCTCGGCTTCGCGGTCATCTTCATCACCCACGACCTGCCGATGCTCATCGAGATCAGCGACCGCATCGCGGTGATGCTGCAGGGCGAGATCGTCGAGCAGGGCACGGCGGAGGAGATCTACCGCACACCGCAGCACGAGTACACCAAGCGCCTGCTGTCGAGCTTCCCGAGCCTGACGGGGGAGCGCGGCGACTTCGTCCGCTCCGGCAGCCGCGTCAGCCAGGAGGAGATCCGATGAGCGCGCCCACTCTCGAGGCGAGGAACCTCGTCAAGGACTTCCACCTGCGGTCCGGATTCAAGACATCGACGCTGCATGCCGTCAAGGACGTCTCGTTCACGATCGAGGCGGGCAGGACGATAGCGCTCGTCGGGGAGTCCGGATCGGGCAAGTCGACGATCGCTCGGATGCTGATGAAGCTCGAGACCCCGACGAGCGGGCAGATCCTGCTCGACGGGAAGGAGACCGGCACGAGCGGTCGCGCGGTGGAGGGCTACCGCTCGCAGGTGCAGATGGTGTTCCAGGACCCGTTCGCGTCGCTGAACCCGTACCACACGATCTTCCACCACCTGGAGCGGCCGATCCGGCTGCATCACCCGCAGCTGTCGCGCACAGAGGTGCGCGAGCGCGCCCTCGAGCTGCTGGAGCGCGTGCGTCTCACACCGGCCGAGAGCTTCGCCGAGCGTCGTCCGCACGAGCTCTCCGGCGGGCAGCGCCAGCGCGTGGCGATCGCGCGCGCGCTGGCACCCGGTGCACGGTTCATCGTCGCCGACGAGCCCGTGTCGATGCTCGACGTGTCGATCCGGCTCGGGGTGCTGAACCTGCTCGCCGACCTGCAGCGCGAAGACGACCTCGGGGTGCTGTACATCACTCACGACCTCGCCACCGCGCGGCACTTCAGCGACGAGATCATGGTCCTCTACAAGGGCGACGTCGTCGAACGAGGGCCCGCCGACGACGTCATCCTGAACCCGCAGCACGAGTACACCAAGACTCTCCTCGGCGCTGCACCCGAGCCCGAGAACCTGGGTCGTCTCCGCGACGAGGTGAGGGCGGAGCTCGCCGGGCGCTGAGGGGCGGCATCCTGCTCTTCGCGCTCCGGTCGCACTCCGGTCGCACTCCGTGCCGCTCCGGCCCGACCGACGCGGCACGAATCGCGATCGGAACGGCGGATCGTGCCCGCTACACTGAAACCACAATCGAACACAGGCCGAACGGGCCACGCGGGAGAGCCCCGGCGAACGCAGCCGGGCACCGAAGGAGCAAGCCTCCCCGCCAATCTCTCAGGTACGCGTACCGCGGGGTCCCGGCCACTCTGGAAAGCGACGTGGAGCGCAGAGCCCCACGTCCGCCGACGGTGAAAGCCCCTCCGGGGTGAAACTCTCAGGCCCATGACAGAGGGGGAGTTCCGAGGAACGACGTCGCCGCCGTTCCGCCCGACCCAGCCCGGGAGAACTCCATGTCCGACCCCCGCTACACACCGCTGCGAGACCGCCACGAGTCTCTCGGCGCGTCGTTCACCGACTTCGGCGGCTGGCAGATGCCGGTCCGCTACACCTCCGACCTCGCCGAGCACCACGCGGTGCGCCAGGCCGCCGGGATCTTCGACATCTCGCACATGGCCGAGTTCACGGTGCGCGGCGCCGAGGCGGACGCCTACCTCGACCACGCCCTGGCCGGGCGACTGTCGGCGCTCGCCGTGGGCAAGGCCAAGTACTCCCTGCTGCTCGCCGAGACCGGCGGCATCATCGACGACGTCATCGTGTACCGGCTCGACGACGACGACTACCTCGTCATCTCGAACGCCGGGAACCGGGATGCCGTGCGCGAGGCGCTCTCCGCCCGGACCGACGGCTTCACGGTCGAGGTCGACGACGTCTCCGACGACTACGCCCTCATCGCCGTGCAGGGTCCGAACGCCGAGGCGATCCTCGCCGACACCGAGGGCGTCGCCGACGTCAGCATCCCGTGGTCGGAGCAGCGCTACTACGCGTGGGCGACCGCGACGTTCGGAGGCGAGCCGCTGCTGCTCGCCCGCACCGGCTACACGGGCGAGGACGGCTTCGAGCTGCTCGTCCCTGCCGCGCTCGCCGGACAGCTGTGGGATGCCGTGGTCGCTGCGGGCGAGCCGCACGGGTTGATCCCCGCCGGTCTCGCCGCCCGCGACACGCTGCGCCTGGAGGCCGGCATGCCGCTCTACGGCCACGAGCTCACGCTCGACACCAAGCCCGCGCAGGCCGGCCTCGGCCGTGTCGTGGTCACCGCGAAGGAGAGCTTCGTGGGGAAGGACGCCGTCGAGCCGGCATCCGACGCCCGCGTCCTCGTGGGTCTCGCGGCCGACGGTAAGCGCGCCGGTCGCGCCGGCTACGCGGTCGTGACCGAGGACGGCACGCCGATCGGCGAGATCACGAGCGGTGCCCTGAGCCCGACGCTGGGCCATCCCATCGCGATGGCGTACGTCGATCCTTCTTCCGCTGCGGAGGGATCCGCAGTATTCCTTGACGTGCGGGGAACCCGCATCCCCGCGACCGTGACCGCTCTGCCTTTCTACCGGAGGACGAAATGACCGATCTGACCACCCTCAAGTACAGCGAAGAGCACGAATGGGTCTCCGTCGACGGCGCCGTGGCGACCGTCGGCATCACCGACTTCGCGGCTGACGCCCTCGGCGACATCGTCTTCGTGGAGCTGCCGGCCGTCGGCACGGCGGTCTCCCGCGGCGACGTGTTCGGCGAGGCCGAGTCGACGAAGTCGGTCTCCGAGCTCTACGCGCCCGTCGCGGGCACGGTGACCGAGGTGAACCAGGCCGTCGTCGACGACCCTGCGCTGCTGAACTCCTCGCCGTTCGAGGACGCGTGGCTCATCAAGGTCGAGGTCGCGGACGACGCGCTCGACGGACTCCTCGACCGCGACGCGTACGTCGCGCACACGGAGGGCTGATCACCTCGTGGTCTCTTTCGCCGATCGTCATATCGGACTCACCTCGTCCGCCCAGAGCCGGATGCTCGACGCGCTCGGGCTCTCCGCCGAATCCCCCGAACAGAGCCCGATCGAGGCCCTGATGCGCGAGGCGGTGCCCGCCTCGATCTTCACGCCGGAGCGCGAGGACAGCGTCATCCCGCCCGCCGCGAGCGAGACGGAGGCGCTGGCCGAACTCCGTTCGCTCGCCCGCCGCAACACGGTGAACCGGCCGATGATCGGTCTCGGCTACTACGGCACCATCACCCCGAGCGTCATCCAGCGGAACGTTCTCGAGAACCCCTCGTGGTACACCGCCTACACGCCGTACCAGCCGGAGATCTCGCAGGGCCGCCTCGAGGCGCTCATCAACTTCCAGACCATGGTCTCGGAGCTGACGGGTCTGACCACCGCCAACGCCTCGATGCTCGACGAGTCGACCGCCGTGGTCGAGGGGATGCTGCTCGCGCGCCGCGCCTCGAAGACGACGTCGAACGTGTTCGCCGTCGACGCCGACGCGTTCCCGCAGACCAGGGCCCTCCTCGCCGCGCGTGCCGAGGCCGTGGGCATCGAGCTCGTGACGGTCGACCTCGCCGCGGGGGAGCAGCTGCCCGCCGAGCTGTTCGGCGTCTTCGTGCAGTACCCCGGCGCCTCGGGTCGCGTGTGGGACCCGACCGCCGTGATCGACGCCGCCCACCTCGCCGGCGGCCTCGCGGTCGTCGCGGCCGACCTGCTCGCCCTGACGCTCGTCGCGTCACCGGGGAGCATGGGCGCCGACGTCGCGGTCGGCACGACCCAGCGATTCGGTGTGCCGATGGGCTTCGGCGGACCGCACGCCGGTTACATGGCCGTGCGCGCCGGTCTCGAGCGTCAGCTGCCCGGACGCCTCGTCGGCGTCTCGGTCGACGCCGACGGCCGGCCCGCCTATCGACTGTCGCTGCAGACCCGCGAGCAGCACATCCGCCGGGAGAAGGCCACGTCGAACATCTGCACCGCTCAGGTGCTGCTCGCCGTCATGGCTTCCATGTACGCGGTCTACCACGGCCCGGACGGGCTCAGCGCCATCGCCCGTGAGACGGCCGCGAAGGCTGCCCTGCTGCGCGACTGGCTGATCGAGGCGGGCGCGGAGGTCGTGCACGACGCCTTCTTCGACACCCTGCAGGTGCGGGTTCCCGGCGCCGCAGCCGAGCGCATCGCGGCCGCGCACGAGAAGAGCATCCTCCTGCGCGCGGTGGATACCGACACCGTGGGCATCTCGGTGGACGAGACCACCACGACCGCGGACCTCCACGAGGTGGCCCGGGTGTTCGGCGGGCCCCAGCAGCGCGTGTTCGGCCTGACCGGCCCGCTCTCGGCGCTCCCCGAGGCGCTGCTCCGCCAGGACGAGTACCTGACGCACCCGGTCTTCCACGCGCACCGCAGCGAGACCGCCATGATGCGTTACCTGAAGTCGCTCGCCGATCGAGACTATGCGCTCGACCGGGGCATGATCCCGCTGGGCTCCTGCACCATGAAGCTCAACGCCGCCACCGAGATGGCCGCGATCACGTGGCCGGAGTTCGCCGGCATCCACCCGTTCGCCCCGGCATCCGATGTGCAGGGCTACCTCGACCTCATCGACCAGCTCGAGTCGTGGCTCGCCGAGGTCACCGGATACGACGCCGTCTCGCTGCAGCCGAACGCGGGCTCGCAGGGCGAGCTGGCCGGGCTCCTGGCGATCCGGGGGTACCACCACGCCAACGGCGACACGCATCGCACGATCTGCCTGATCCCGTCGTCGGCCCACGGCACGAACGCCGCCTCGGCCGTGCTCGCGGGCATGAAGGTGGTCGTGGTCGCGACCGACGACCTCGGCAACGTCGACCTCGCGGATCTGCGCGCGAAGATCGCCCAGCACGCCGACGAGCTCGCGGCGCTGATGATCACCTACCCGTCCACGCACGGCGTGTACGAGCAGGACGTCGTGGAGATCACAGCGGCCGTGCACGACGCCGGCGGTCAGGTGTACGTCGACGGGGCGAACCTCAACGCCCTGCTCGGCTACGCGCGCTTCGGCGACCTCGGCGGCGACGTCTCGCACCTCAACCTGCACAAGACGTTCGCGATCCCGCACGGCGGTGGCGGACCAGGCGTCGGTCCGGTCGCCGCGAAGGCCCACCTCGCGCCGTTCCTGCCCTCGCACCCGCTCGCGCAGCGCGCCGAGCACGCGGGCGGCTTCGTGTTCGACGGCGGTCCGATCTCGGCGGCGCCGTACGGCTCCGCGGGCATCCTGCCGATCTCGTGGGCGTACGTCCGCATGATGGGCACCGACGGACTGCGCCGCGCCACGGCATCCGCCGTCCTGTCGGCGAACTACATCGCCGCACGCCTCGGCGAGCACTACCCGGTGCTCTACAGCGGCGAGAACGGACGCGTGGCGCACGAGTGCATCCTCGACCTGCGTCCCCTCAGGGAGGCCACGGGCGTCACGGTCGACGACGTCGCGAAGCGGCTCATCGACTACGGATTCCACGCCCCGACCATGTCGTTCCCGGTCGCCGGCACCCTCATGGTCGAGCCGACCGAGTCGGAGGACATCGACGAGATCGAGCGCTTCGTCGAGGCCATGGTGATGATCAAGGCGGAGGCGGATGCCGTCGCCGCCGGGCGCTGGCCCGCCGACGACAACCCCCTGGTGAACGCTCCGCACACCGCGGTGTCGCTCATCGCAGGGGAGTGGGAGCACGCCTACACGCGCGAGGACGCCGCTTACCCGGTGCACGCCCTCGTCGCGGGCAAGTACTGGCCGCCGGTGCGCCGCATCGACCAGGCATACGGCGACCGCAACCTCGTGTGCGCCTGCCCGCCGATCGAGGCCTTCGCCTGATCGCACGTGCAGAAGGGGGTCGGATGCCGCGGCATCCGACCCCCTTTTCGCGAACGTCGAGCGGGCGCTCGCGCGGAGCGGCCAACAACCGTACTCGCGTCGACCGCGTGTTTCAGCAATATTACGGATGGTCACCACTCAGTAACGGTTCATTAGCCGAGCGCGGGGTTGTGCGAACCCCGGGTTACGCTCAACTATCCCTACGCGTTCGACGATGAGCGCGCAGTCTGATGAATACCCGTCCACAGGAGGACACACAGTGAAGCGCAACAAGATCGCCCTTGCGGGCACCGCGCTGTTCGCGATCGGCGCCCTGGCGCTCGCGGGCTGCGCGAGCGGCGGCGGCGGCAACAACGACGGCGGCAGCGCCGGCGGCGAGGCCGACCCGGATGCCATCATCACGACGAACGGCTCCGAGCCCGAGAACCCGCTGATCCCCACCAACACCAACGAGGTGGGTGGCGGCAAGATCCTCGACGAGATCTTCGCAGGACTCATCTACTACGACGCCGAGGGCAAGCCGGTCAACGACATGGCCGAGGAGATCACGACGGAGGACCCGCAGAACCTCACCGTGAAGCTCAAGGAGGGCCAGACCTTCACCGATGGTGAAGAGGTCACCGCCGACAACTTCATCAAGGCGTGGAACGAGGGTGCCAAGGCATCGAACGCTCACCTCTCCAGCTACTTCTTCGAGGACATCGAGGGCTTCAGCTACGACGAGGACTCCGAGCTCACCGGTCTGCAGCAGGTCGACGACTACACGTTCACGATCAAGCTGAACAAGCCGGCGTCGGACTTCGCGCTGCGCCTCGGCTACTCGGCGTTCTACCCGCTCCCCGACGTCGCGTTCGAGGACATGGCTGCCTTCGGCGAGAACCCCGTCGGCAACGGTCCCTACATGCTCGACGGCGAGGGCGCGTGGCAGCACGACGTCCAGATCGACCTCGTCCGCAACGACGACTACGAGGGAGGCCGCAAGGCGCAGAACGGTGGTCTGACGATCAACTTCTACGCCACGCAGGAGGCGTCGTACGCCGACCTGCAGGCCGGTCAGGTCGACGTGATCGACCAGATCCCCGCGGTCTCGCTGCCCACCTTCCAGGACGACCTCGGCGACCGCGCGGTGAACCAGCCGTCCGCCGTCTTCCAGTCGTTCACGATCGGACAGTTCCTGCCGCACTTCTCCGGTGAGGAGGGCATCCTCCGTCGCCAGGCGATCTCGATGTCCATCGACCGCGCGCAGATCACGGAGAAGATCTTCTCCGACACCCGTACCCCGGCCGCCGACTTCACCTCACCGGTGATCGACGGCTGGTCGGACTCGGTCCCCGGCAACGAGGTGCTGAAGTACGATCCCGAGAAGGCGAAGGAGCTGTGGGCCGAGGCCGACGCCATCTCGCCGTGGGAAGGCACGTTCCAGATCGCGTACAACTCCGACGGCGGCCACCAGGAGTGGGTCGACGCGGTGACGAACCAGATCAAGAACACGCTCGGCATCGACGCCTCCGGCGCTCCGTACCCGACGTTCGCGGTCGTCCGCGAGGAGATCAACAACCGTACGATCAAGACCGCTGCGCGCTCCGGCTGGCAGGCGGACTACCCGGGTCTGTACAACTTCCTCGGCCCGCTCTACGCGAGCAACGCCGGCTCGAACGACGGCGATTACTCGAACCCCGAGTTCGACGAGCTGATCGCCGCCGGCATCAGCAACCCCGACGCTGATGCTCAGCTCGAGGACTTCACGAAGGCGCAGGAGATCCTGTTCAACGACCTTCCCGCCATTCCGCTCTGGTACTCCAACGTGACCGGCGGTTACAGCGAGAGCGTCCAGAACGTCGAGTTCGGCTGGAACTCCGTCCCGCTGTACTACCAGATCACCAAGGCCGCCGAGTAGGCCTGATCACGAACAAGCCCGCGAGGCGGTGACGGAAGCGTCACCGCCTCGTAGGCTGTTGTGGTTACCCTGCTCGCGTTCCTAGAAAGGGACAGCGGATGCTCAGCTACATCCTCAGACGTCTTCTGCAGGTGATCCCCGTGTTCTTCGGGGCCACCCTGCTCATCTACTTCCTGGTGTTCGCCATGCCCGGCGACCCGATCCTCGCGCTCTTCGGCGACCGGACCCCGAACCCGGCACTCGTCGAGTCGCTGCGCGAGCAGTATCACCTGAACGACCCCTTCATCGTCCAGTACTGGTACTACATCACCGGCGTGCTCCAGGGAGACCTGGGCGACACGTTCTCCGGACGCCCCGTCTCCACTGTGCTCGCCGAGACCCTCCCCGTGACGGGCCGTCTCGCTCTCATGGCGATCGGCATCGAGTTCACGCTCGCGATCATCATCGGCACCATCTCGGGCCTCCGCAAGGGCAAGATCTTCGACAACACCGCACTCGTCGTGGCACTGGTCGCGATCGCCATCCCGATCTTCGTGATGTGCTTCCTCGCCCAGTACTTCCTCGCGATCCAATGGGGCTGGTTCAAACCCACGGTCGGCGCCGACAACGACTGGGGCGGACTCTGGTTGCCCGCGATCGTGCTCGGATTCAGCCTCTTCGCGGTGAGCATGCGCCTCATGCGCAGCTCGGTCATCGACACCCTCAACCAGGACTGGGTGCGCACGGCGTACAGCAAGGGCCTGTCGCGCAGCCGGGTCATCCCGGTGCACGTGCTGCGCAACTCGCTGATCCCGGTGATCACGAACTCCGCGACGAACTTCGGCGTCCTGCTCGTCGGCGCGACCGTCACGGAGGGCATCTTCAACGTGCCGGGAGTCGGGAACACGCTGTTCCAGGCCGTGCAGCGCGGTGAAGGGCCGACCGTTGTCTCCTTCGTGACGGTGTTCGTGATCCTGTACGTCCTCGTCAACCTGCTCATCGACCTGCTCTACGGTCTGCTCGACCCGAGGATCCGCTATGTCTGACCCCACGACCCAGAAGCACTACGTCGCTCCGGTCGAGACGGAGTCCATCGCCGTCGACGCCGTCCGCATCTCCGAGAAGCCCAGCAACCTGTGGCGCGACGCCTGGCGTGACCTGCGTCGTCGTCCGCTGTTCTGGTTCTCGGTCGTGCTCGCCGGTCTGTTCATCCTCGTCGCCGCGTGGCCGTCGCTCTTCACGAACGTCGACCCGCGCAGCTGCGACCTCATGTACAGCAACGAGGGTCCCGCGGCCGGACACCCGCTCGGCTACACCTTCCAGGGCTGCGACATCTACTCGCGCATCGTGTGGGGGTCTCAGACATCCCTCTCGGTCGGTCTGATCGCGACGATCATCTCGTCGTTCCTGGGTCTGCTGATGGGCGCGCTGGCCGGCTTCTACGGCGGCTGGCTCGACGCGCTGCTCTCGCGCATCGGCGACATCTTCTTCGCCATCCCGTACATCCTCGCCGCCGTGGTCGTCATGACCGTTTTCTCGGACGCGCGATCGGTCTGGACGCTGGCTCTCGCCATCGGCGGGTTCGCGTGGGCCTCGACCGCCCGTGTGGTGCGAGCCGAGATCCTGCGGGTCCGCCAGGCGGACTTCGTGATGGCGTCGCGCTCGCTCGGACAGTCGAAGTTCGGAACGCTGCTGCGTCACGTGATCCCGAACGCGATCGCACCGCTGCTCGTGGTGTCGACGCTCGGCTTCGCTGCGGCGATCGTCGCCGAGGCGACCCTGTCGTTCCTCGGCGTCGGACTCGGCAGCAGCGTCATGTCCTGGGGCAACGACATCGGGCAGGCTCAGGCCGCGCTGCGGGTCGCCCCCATGGCGCTCATCTATCCGTCGATCGCGCTGACCCTCGCGGTGCTCGCGTTCGTGACCCTGGGCGAGCTCATCCGAGACGCCCTCGACCCGAAGGCGAGGGCACGCCGATGAGCGATCGCACTGCCGCACAGGTGCCGCTGCTGAGCGTGCGCGACCTCACGGTCGCGTTCCGCACGCAGGAGGGCATGCGAGAGGTCCTGCACGGGGCCAGCTTCGACATCTTCCCTGGAGAGACCGTCGCGATCGTGGGCGAGTCCGGATCGGGCAAGTCCACGACGGCCACGGCCATCGTGAACCTGCTCCCCGGGACGGGTCAGGTCACCGGCGGGTCCGTCACCCTCGAGGGGCGGGAGCTCACCACGCTCAACCGCCGAGAGATCGAGGCGGTGCGCGGCCGGGACATCGGCTTCGTGCCGCAGGATCCCATGTCGAACCTGAACCCGGTGTGGAGCATCGGCTTCCAGGTCAAGGAGGCGATCCGCGCGAACGGCCTCGCCCAGGGCCGGGACGCCGTCAATGCACGCACGATCGAGGTGCTGAAGCAGGCGGGGCTGGCGGACGCGGAGCGCCGTCTGCACCAGTTCCCGCATCAGTTCTCCGGCGGCATGCGCCAGCGGGCCCTGATCGGCATCGGCCTCGCGGCCGACCCGAAGCTCCTGATCGCCGACGAGCCGACCTCGGCACTCGACGTGACGGTGCAGCGTGTGATCCTCGACCACATGGCGTCGTTGACGCGCGATCGCGGTACCTCGGTGCTGCTGATCACGCACGACCTCGGCCTCGCGGCCGAGCGCGCCGAGAAGATCATCGTGATGAACGGCGGCAACATCGTCGAGGCGGGGCCGAGCCGTCAGATCCTCGAGGATCCTCAGCATCCCTACACGAAGCGACTGGTCGCGGCGGCGCCGAGCGTGGCGTCGCAGCGCATCCAGGCGGTCGTGGAGGACCGGGGCATCGAGACCATCGACGACCTGGCCGACATCCCGCCCACGGTCCGAGTCGCCGGACTCACGAAGGACTACAAGATCCGCCAGGGCGGCTTCCGCAGTGAGGCCTTCCGCGCAGTGGACGACGTGTCGTTCGAGATCCCCCGTGGCAAGACGCTCGCGCTCGTCGGGGAGTCGGGCTCGGGTAAGTCGACAGTGGCGAAGATGGTCCTCAAGCTCGAGGACCCGACCGCCGGCACGATCGAGATCGACGGTCAGGACGTCTCGAACCTCTCCAACGCGCAGGCGTTCGGCCTGCGTCGGCGGATGCAGCCGGTCTTCCAGGACCCGTACGGCTCACTGGACCCGCTGCGCAACATCGGCAACACGATCGCCGAGCCGCTGCAGATCCACGGGGTCGGGGATCGTGCGTCGCACCGTGAGCGCGTGGAGGAGCTGCTGGACCAGGTCGCGCTGCCGCGTGCCCTCGCGACGCGCTACCCGAACGAGCTCTCGGGCGGTCAGCGTCAGCGCGTGGCGATCGCCCGCGCGCTCGCGCTCAAGCCCGACATCGTCGTGCTCGACGAGGCCGTCTCGGCGCTCGACGTGCTCGTGCAGGACCAGATCCTCAAGCTCCTCGCCGACCTGCAGTCGGAGCTGGGGCTGACGTATCTGTTCATCACGCACGACCTCGCGGTCGTTCGTGTGTCGAGCGACCTGGTGTGCGTGATGGAGAAGGGCAAGGTCGTCGAACAGGGCACTGTCGACGAGATCTTCGCCAACCCCCAGCAGGAGTACACGGATCGGCTGCTGCAGGCGATCCCGGGTGCGTCGATCACCCTCGGCGGTCACTGAGCGTGTCGGCAGACTCTCGGCCGGGGGCCGCGCGGACGTTCCGCGCGGCCTCCGGGCCGGTGACGTTCGTGCTGTGCTCGCTGCTCGCACTCTTCCTGCTGGGCGACGCCGTCTTCCGCGCGGGATGGGGTCAGATGCTTCTGCTCGCTCCCTGGGTGCTGCTGGCCATCTGGGTCGTCTACGAAGTGGCCTTCGTCTCCGCAGTGCGCGTGGACGAGAGCGGGGCGGTGGTGCAGAACATGCTCCGTCGCACCTCATTCGGCTGGAATCGCGTCCGCGACATCGACCTGCGCTGGCAGCTCGTGTTCTCGCTCGAAGACGGCGCCGATGTCACCTGCTACGGCGGGCCGGCCAGAGCGCGGCCGACGCGGCGTCCGTCCGACCACGACGCGGAGACAAAAGCCCCGGCGGGGCTGCGCGATCTCACAGAGATCCGCGATCGCTGGCAGGCCGCGTCCGGCGCGACGGATGCGCCGATCCGCCGCGAGTGGGATGGGCGCGCGCTCCTCGCACTCGGACTCGTCGTGGCGTGGGCGATCGTCTCGATCGTGATCACCGCGAACTGACAGCGGCGACGGCACGGGTCATCAGCCAGGAAGCCCGAACAGCTCCGGCCACGTGGCCGCCGCCCAGGGGTAGCCGACGAACACGGTCGCGTCGATGAGGAAGTGCGCGACGAGGAACGGCAGCAGCCGTCCGGAGCGCTGGAACAGCCAGCCGAACAGCAGCCCCATCGCGAGATTCCCGATGAAGGCACCGGGGCCCTGGTAGAGGTGGTAGCTCGCTCGCAAGACCGACGTCGCGAGGACGATCGGCCACGGCCCCCAACCCAGCTGCCTCAGCCGGGCGAACAGGTACCCGAGCACCACGAACTCCTCCTGGATGGAGGCGCGAGCCGCGGCCAGGAGCAGCACCGGCACGGTCCACCAGTGCGCGTCGAGTCCTGCCGGGTTCACCGCCACGAACAGGCCGAGCGCTCGCCCGACGAGGTAGAGCGCCAGGCCGGGGATGCCGATCGCCAGGACCAGGAGGATGCCGCGCCCGGCATCCGATCCGACCTTCCGCCCGTCCAGTCCGAGTGCGCCCAGGTGAGGCGTGCGCGACTGCCAGAGCAGGAAGCAGACGAGGAGCACGGGAACGATCGAGAATCCGATCGACAGCACCTGGTAGATGAGGTCGAACACCTCGCGGTCGCTGCGAGAGGGATTCAACGTCGCGGTCTGATCGGCGAGCGGCGTCGAATCGCTCAGACGGTAGGCGAGCTGCACGATCGCGTACACCGCTGACTGGCCGAGTCCCAGGGCCAGCACGATCGCGACCTCCCACCACAGTCGGGAGCGCGACGGGGCGGGGGAGAGGTCGGCGGCGGTCACGTGCTGATCGTACTCATCCCGCTCAAGAACGAGCCGTGCGCATACGGTAACCTGGAATGTCGGCTTCCCGGCGAAAACCCACACTCTTTAGGACTCCTGCATGGCGCACGCCCTCCGCTCTGACCTCCGCAACGTCGCAATCGTCGCGCACGTCGACCACGGGAAGACCACCCTCGTCGACGCGATGCTCCGCCAGACGGGCTCGTTCGGTGAACACGCCCACGTCGACGAGCGCGCCATGGACTCCAACGACCTGGAGCGCGAGAAGGGCATCACGATCCTCGCCAAGAACACGGCGATCACCTACAAGGGCGCCCACGCCGACGGCCAGGAGATCACGATCAACGTGATCGACACCCCCGGCCACGCCGACTTCGGCGGCGAGGTCGAGCGCGGTCTCTCGATGGTCGACGGCGTCGTGCTGCTCGTCGACGCGAGCGAGGGTCCGCTGCCGCAGACCCGCTTCGTGCTGCGCAAGGCGCTCGAGGCGAAGCTGCCCGTCATTCTCCTGGTCAACAAGACCGACCGCCCCGACGCCCGCATCGCGGAGGTCGAGGAGGAGGCGCACGATCTGCTGCTCGGCCTCGCCTCCGACCTCGTCGACGACGTGCCCGACCTCGACGTCGACGCGCTGCTCGACGTGCCCGTGGTCTACGCCTCCGGTCGCGCGGGCGCCGCGTCGCTGAACCGCCCCGCCGACGGCTCGCTGCCCGACAACGACGACCTCGAGCCGCTCTTCGGTGCGATCCTCGAGCACGTCCCGGCTCCGTCGTACGACGACGAGGCGCCTCTGCAGGCCTGGGTCACCAACCTCGACTCGAGCCCGTTCCTGGGTCGCCTCGCGCTCCTGCGCATCTTCAACGGCACGCTCAAGAAGGGTCAGACGGTCGCCTGGGTGCGCTCGGACGGCACCACGAGCAACGCTCGCGTCACGGAGCTCCTCAAGACCCGTGCGCTCGAGCGGTACCCGGCCGAGTCCGCCGGCCCCGGTGACATCGTCGCGATCGCCGGCTTCGAGAACATCACCATCGGCGAGACCATCGCCGACCCCGAGGACGTGCGTCCGCTCCCCGCCATCACGGTCGACGACCCCGCCATCTCCATGACGATCGGCACCAACACGTCGCCGCTCATGGGCAAGGTCAAGGGGCACAAGCTCACCGCGCGCATGGTGAAGGACCGTCTCGACCGCGAGCTCATCGGCAATGTCTCGCTCAAGGTGGTCGACATCGGCCGTCCTGACGCGTGGGAGGTCCAGGGCCGCGGAGAGCTCGCGCTGGCCATCCTCGTCGAGAACATGCGCCGTGAGGGCTTCGAGCTCACGGTCGGCAAGCCGCAGGTGGTCACGAAGAAGATCGACGGCAAGACGTACGAGCCGTTCGAGCACCTGACGATCGACACGCCGGAGGAGCACCTCGGCGCGATCACGCAGCTCCTGGCGAACCGCAAGGGACGCATGGAGAACATGACGAACCACGGCACGGGCTGGGTGCGCATGGAGTTCATCGTTCCGTCGCGCGGTCTCATCGGCTTTCGGAGCGAGTTCCTCACCACCACGCGCGGCACCGGCATCGCGAACGCCATCTCGCACGGCTACGAGCCGTGGGCCGGTCAGATCACGACCCGTCAGAACGGCTCCATCGTCGCCGACCGCGCGGGTGTCGTCACTCCGTTCGCGATCATCGCCCTGCAGGAGCGCATGTCGTTCTTCGTGCAGCCCACGGCGGAGGTCTACGAGGGCATGGTCATCGGCGAGAACTCGCGCGCCGACGACATGGACGTGAACATCACCAAAGAGAAGAAGCTCACGAACATGCGGTCGGCCACGGCCGACAACTTCGAGTCGATGACGCCGCCTCGCGTGCTCACGCTCGAGGAGAGCCTGGAGTTCGCCCGCGACGACGAATGCGTCGAGGTCACGCCCGAGGCCGTGCGCATCCGCAAGGTCAACCTGGACGCGACGACCCGCGCCCGCGAGACCGCCCGTCTGAAGCGTCAGGACGCCAACGCCTGACCGGGTCGCTTGAGAGGGCCCTGCACCGTCCGACGACGGGGCAGGGCCCTCTCTCATGAAGCGCTCAGGTGCGATGTTGCAGAATCGTTACCTTGCGCCCGGAGCCGACTCCCGATGAGGGCTCCTCCAAGGGGCGTACGACGACCCGAAAGTCGAAACCCATGCTGCAGAACACCCGTGCGCTTCGGCGCGCCTCGTCCGTGGCGGAGGCCCGCAACGCGGTAACCGCCCGTCGCCCGAAGTGGATCTTCGGAACCATCGCAGGGGGCGTCATCGGCGCCGCCCTCACCGTCGGCATCGTGTCGGCGCCGGCGGCGGGCGCCGAGACGCCCGACGCCGTCGCCGACGTCACCTCGTTCGTGACCGGCGGCGTGGCGCCGCTCACCAAGAAGGCCGACGACGCCGCGATCCACATGTCGCTCGCTCAGGACGCGGCGGCCGCCGCGGACGCTGTCACCGCCGAGGTCGCCGCCTCCGGCCTCGATCTCGCCGGTGCACCCGCTGCGGTCGACACCTCGGACCTGACCACCTGGATCGACAGGCTCGGCGACCGCGACGGGCTGTCGTCGCGTGAGGTCACGAGCCTCGAGGCCTACGTCGCCTCCGAGACCGAGGCCGTGACGGCCGAGACAGCCACCCTGCAGAACGATTACGCGGCCGCCCAGCAGCGCAAGGTCGAGCAGGAGCAGGCGGCAGCGGCCGCAGCGGCGCTGGCGCAGGCGAACACCCCCGAAGGCGCGAAGGCCACGGCGCGGCAGATGATGGCGAGTCAGTACGGCTGGGGTGACGACCAGTTCTCGTGCCTGAACTCGCTGTGGACCAAGGAGTCCGGCTGGAACTACAAGGCCTACAACTCCTCCGGTGGCGCCACGGGCATCCCGCAGGCTCTTCCCGGCAGCAAGATGGCCTCCGCAGGCTCCGACTGGCGGGACAACGCCGCGACACAGATCGCCTGGGGACTCGGCTACATCGATTCGGTGTACGGCACCCCGTGCAGCGCCTGGGGTCATTCGCAGGCCACCAACTGGTACTGAGCCAGCCCTGCGCTCACCCGACGGCCCTCTGCCTCTAGGCAGGGGGCCGTCGTCGCGCTAGCGTGAGCGAAGGCGGCTGGGGCGTCACCGATCCGAGGAGGGCGCGTGGAGTCCGCGGCACGGCACGACATCCCCGCTCGCGTCTCGACGGGCTCGCTGCCCGGATGGGCGAGCGTCGAGGACCTCGTCCGCGAGGCGCACGCCGAGAGCATCGGCATCGACGACGGCACGGTCGCCGACTACATCCCCGAGCTCGCGCACGCGGATCCGTCGTTGTTCGGACTCGCTCTGGTCGAGGTGGACGGCGGCCTGCATGATGCCGGTGACGCGCAGCATCCGTTCTCGATCCAGTCCATCTCGAAGATGTTCGTCTACGCGCTCGCGATCCAGGAGCACGACCACGAGAAGGTGCGCGAGATCGTCGGGGTGAACAACACAGGACTCGCGTTCAACTCGGTGATGGCGCTCGAGCTCAACGACGGCCATCCGATGAACCCCATGGTGAACGCAGGTGCGATCGCGACCACGGCGCTGCTGCCCGGCGAGACGTCGGTCGAGCGCTGGGAGCTCCTCAGGGAGGGGCTGTCGGCGTTCGCGGGGCGGCAGCTCCGACTCGACGGGCGGGTCTACGCCTCGGAGGCCGAGACCAACGACCGCAACCGCGCACTGGGGCGTCTGCTGCGCAGCTACGGCAGGCTGGACGGCGACCCCGACGAGGCGGTCGACGTGTACACGCGACAGTGCGCGCTCCTGGTCACCGCCCACGACCTCGCCGTCATGGGGGCGACGCTCGCGGACGGCGGGGTGAACCCGGTCACGGGGGATCGCGTCGTCTCCGCGGACGTCTGCCGGGACACGCTCGCCGTGGTCGCCGCGACCGGCCTCTACGAGCGGTCGGGGGAGTGGCTGTTCGAGATCGGCCTGCCCGCGAAGTCGGGGGTCGCCGGAGGGATCGTCGCCGTTTCGCCCGGCAAGTGCGCCGTGGCGGGCTTCTCGCCGTTGCTCGACCGCGCGGGCAACTCGATCCGATCGCAGCGAGCGATCGCCCATCTCTCCCGATCGCTCGGGCTCGACCTCTTCGCCTCGGCGCCCGCACGCGACCACTCGGCCGACGAGCTCGCGCGGGGATGAAGACCATCGCCGACGCCTGGTCACCCACCACAAAGGAGACGCCATGACCTCCACCGCATCGCCCGAGACCCGGACCTCCTGGCTGCCTCTCGTCAGCCTCTTCCTCGCGCAGGTGCTCATGTCGTTCAACGTCGCCGCGCTGCCGATCTCGCTCGGGGGCATCGTCGCCGAGTTCGGCGTGCCGCCCACCGTAGCGAGCACGACCATCGTGATGTACGGCCTGGCGGTGGCCGCGCTCGTGATGACCGGCGCCAAGCTCGGCCAGCGGGTCGGCTGGGTGCTCATCTTCCGGATCGTCATCGTCCTGTTCGCCGGCTCCGCCGTGCTCATGATCGTGTCGCCGAGCGTCGGGTGGGCGATCGCCGGGCAGGCGGTCGCCGGTGCCGCAGCCGCGATCATCGTCCCCTCGATCGTCGCGCTGATCGCCGAGAACTACCGCGGCGGTCAGCAGGCCACGGCCATCGGAGCGATCGGGTCGGCGCGGGCGATCTCCGGCGTCACCGCATTCCTCATCGGCGGCACGCTCGGAACCCTCGTCGGGTGGCGCCCCCTGTTCGTGATCGTGCTCGCCATCGCGGTGATCGTCTTCGCACTGAGCTTCACCCTGCGCGGCGACCGCGGTGATTCCTCCATCCGCATCGACCTCGTGGCGTCGCTCCTCATCGGCACCGCGATCGTGCTGCTCACCCTCGGCTTCAACAACCTCAACGGCTGGGGTGCGCTGGCGGCGACGGACGCGGCGCCGTTCAGCATCCTCGGGCTCTCGCCCGCCCCCGTCTTCGTCGTGGCGGGGATCGTGCTGGGGCAGGGGTTCTTCGTGTGGACCCGCCGGCGCATCGCCCGCGGCGGGGTTCCACTGATCGACCTGCGCGTGCTCCAGTCGTCGCGCGAGCGGGCCGCCGTGTACGCGATGTTCATCGTCGTCGCTCTGGAAGCCTGCGTGAACTTCACCATTCCGCTGTACATCCAGATCGTGCAGGGCCGCACTCCGTTCGACACCTCGCTCGCGATGATGCCGTTCAACCTCACCGTCTTCATCACGGCCACTCTCGTGGTGCGCTTCTACCGCCGCTATCCGCCCCGGATCATCGGGATGTTCGGCTTCGTGCTCACCACGGTGGCGCTGGTGTGGTTGTCGATCGTCGTGAACAACAACTGGGAGACCCTCGCGACGATCCTCGGACTCATCGTCTTCGGCATCGGGCAGGGTGCGCTCGTCACGCTCGTGTTCAACGTGCTCGTCACGGCCGCGCCGTCGGAGCTCGCCGGCGATGTCGGCTCCCTGCGCGGCACGACGCAGAACCTGGCCTCGGCGGTGGGCACGGCGCTCGCCGGTGCGCTGCTTGTGTCGCTGCTCGGTCTGAGCGTCGGGCGTGCTGTGGTCGAGCATCCGGAACTGCCGCCCGAGCTCGTCGCGCAGGTCGACCTCGACGACGTGAACTTCATCAGCAACGACGATCTGCGAGCGGTGCTCGAGGGAACCGATGCGACCCCGGCTCAGGTCGACGCCGCGGTGGCCGTGAACGAGCAGGCGCGGCTGGGGACGCTCCGGCTGGGGCTCCTGCTCCTCGCCGGCGTCAGCGCGATCGCGATCCTGCCTGCGTCACGTCTGCCGCGCTACAAGCCCGACGAGATCCCCGACCCGTCGCCCGTGCCGGCAGGGGAATGATCAGCGCAGCTCCGAGATGAGCACCGCGCTCGTGCCCGGTACGACGGCCTCGAAGACATGCGGCACGTCTCCGGCATACGAGAGGTAGTCGCCGGGATTCAGCAGCACCGCGTCGCCGACCGGACCGATGCGCGCCTGGCCCGAGACCAGGATGACGTGCTCGGTCGTTCCGCCGTGGTGCGGATCCGACCGACGCGGGTCGCCCGGCTCGGCCTGGATCATATACACGTCGCGACGTGCCCCTGGTGGGCTCGCGGACAGCAGGGTGGCGCTGTAAGCGGATGCCGACGACGGGACGCCGGCGTGCTCGTCCGCCCGGATGAGCGTCGGGGCGTTCGACTGCTGATCGACGAGGACGGCGAACGGCACGCCGAGCGCGACGCCGAGTGCCCACAGGGTCTCGACGCTGGGGTTGCCGGCGCCCGCCTCCAGCTGCGAGACCGTCGCCTTGGAGATGCCGGCGCGACGGGCGAGCTCCGAGACCGAGATGCCTGCCGCCTCGCGCTCTCGACGGAGGGTGCGGGCGATGCGAGTGCGGAGGTCGTCCATCCGTTCATCATGTCAAACGATCGTTCGCTTGACTATCCTCTCTGGGGTGTTCAGAATGATGGTCATGTGTTCACTCGATCGAACGGTCGGCGAATGACGGCCGAGCGCGAGGTCTGGCGCGAGGCCGCCGGCGTCGTGATCGCGACCAGCGCGTACGGCGTCTCGTTCGGTGCCCTCGCGGTCGCCTCGGGTCTCGACGTCTGGCAGACCTGCGTGCTGAGCCTGCTCATGTTCACCGGGGGATCGCAGTTCGCGTTCGTCGGGGTCTTCGCCGCCGGTGGTGTGGCCGCTCTGCCGTCCGCGATCGCCTCCGCGGCGCTGCTCGGCGTGCGCAACATCGCCTACGGCATGCGCATGTCTCCCCTCGTCGGCACGACATCCGCACGCCGCGCAGCGGCTGCGCACTTCACGATCGACGAGTCCACGGCCGTCGCGGTCTCGCAGAGCGACCCTCGTCTGCGACAGGTCGGCTTCTGGGTCACCGGCATCGGCATCTTCCTCGGGTGGAACCTCACCACCCTCGTGGGCGCGCTCGTCGGCGACGTGCTCGGCGACCCGAAGGCCTGGGGGCTGGATGCCGCGGCCGCCGCCGCCTTCCTCGCCCTGCTGTGGCCGCGTCTGAAGCAGCGCCAGGCGATCGCGGTCGGTGTGGCGGCGGCTGTCGTCGCCGCGGCTCTGACGCCCGCCCTCATGCCCGGCCTCCCCGTGTTGGTCGCAGCACTGGTCGCGATCCTCGTCGGATGGTTCGACTGGCTGGGCCGCGATGATGTGCGAGGGGCGTCTGCGCCGGAGGAGGGGCGATGAGCGTCTGGAGCGCGGTCCTGCTCGCCGCCGTGATCTGTCTCGCGCTCAAGGCCGTCGGGTACCTGGTGCCGCCGAAGGTGCTCGAGGCGCCGCGTCCGGCGCGCATCTCCGACCTGCTGACGGTGGCGCTGCTGGCGGCCCTCGTGGCGGTGCAGACCCTCGGTGCCGGGCAGGCCGTCGTCGTGGACGCGCGGGTACCGGCGCTCCTCGTCGCCGGCGGACTCCTGTGGATGCGGCAGTCGTTCCTCGTGGTCGTCGTCGCCGCGGCGGCGGTCGCCGCGCTGCTGAGACTGACGGGGCTCGCGGCGTGAGGCCGGTCGTCGCGGCGGCGTCGGCATCGACCGTGGCGGGTGTCGAGCGCGCGTAGGATCGATCCGTGCGTATCGGATGGATCTCCCGGGTGCTGTCCTGGGTCGCCGCGGCTCTCGTCGGCGGCGTCTTCGGCGTGGCCGGCACCATCGCCCACAGCGTGACGTGGGGGCCGGTGCCCGTCGGGCTCATCGTCGGCACGATCGCGTGCGGCGCCATCCTCATCGCCATCCGTGCCCTGACCCACGACCGCGGAGCCGCCCTGGCCTCCGGCCTCGGCATGCTCGGCATGCTGGTGCTGATCTCGGGCGTCGGACCCGGCGGATCGATCGTCGTGCAGGAGTCCCTGAGCGGCAGGATCTGGATCTACCTGGTCGCCGGGCTCGTACTCCTCGTCGTCGCGTGGCCGCGGATCGCGCGCGTGCCGTCGCGCACGGAGGCGTCTGCGGCAGCGGCTCAGGCGGGCGCATCTCCCGCCCCCATCACCGAGGTCCCCGGCATCGATCGGCGCCCAGCCGACGGCATCGAGCCCGAGCGGGGAGATCGCACGGGTCTCGGCACGTAGACTGGTGGCGTGACGTATGTGATCGCCCTCCCGTGCGTCGATGTCAAGGATCGCGCCTGCATCGACGAGTGCCCCGTTGACTGCATCTACGAGGGCGAACGGTCGCTGTACATCCACCCCGACGAATGCGTCGACTGCGGTGCCTGCGAGCCGGTCTGCCCCGTCGAGGCGATCTACTACGAGGACGACCTGCCCGAGGAGTGGCAGGACTACTACAAGGCCAACGTCGAGTTCTTCGACGAGGTCGGTTCGCCCGGTGGGGCGGCCAAGGTCGGCGTCATCGCCCACGACCACCCGATCATCGCCGCGCTGCCGCCGCAGGGCGAGTAGCCCGTGAGCGTCCACGACCTCGCCGACTTCCCCTGGGACGCGGTGGTCCCATACCGCGAGCGGGCGGCGCAGCATCCTGACGGTCTCGTCGATCTCTCCGTGGGCTCTCCGGTCGACCCGACACCCGAGCTGATCCGCCGGGCGCTCGCCGACGCGACCGATGCGCACGGCTACCCGCAGACCGTCGGCACGCCGATCCTCCGCGAGGCGATCGTCGACTGGTACGCGCGCCGCAGGGGAGTGCCCGACCTCACGGTCGACAACGTGCTCCCCACCATCGGCTCGAAGGAGCTCGTGGCGCTCCTCCCGACGCTTCTGGGGCTCGGCGAGGGTGACATCGTCGTGCATCCGCGGGTGGCCTATCCGACCTACGAGGTGGGCGCGCGCGTCGCCGGAGCGACCCCGGTCGCCGCCGACGATCCCGCCGAATGGCCGGAGGGCGCCAAGCTCATCTGGATCAACACGCCGGGCAACCCCGACGGTCGTACGTGGACCGTCGATGAACTCGCCGCAGCGGTGCGCCGCGCACGGGAGCTCGACGCCGTGCTCGCGAGCGACGAGTGCTACGCGGAGCTCGGCTGGGACGGCGCCTGGGCATCCGAGACGATTCCGTCGATCCTCGACCCGCGGGTCACCGCGGGCAGCAGGGCGAACCTCCTGAGCGTCTACTCGTTGAGCAAGCAGTCGAACCTCGCCGGCTATCGAGCCGCGTTCCTCGCTGGCTGCGCACGCATCGTGGGCGACCTCCTGGCGGCTCGCAAGCACCTGGGGCTGATGCCTCCGGCTCCCGTGCAGCACGCCATGGCCGTCGCGCTCGGCGACGACGAGCACGTGGCAGCGCAGAAGGAGCTCTACCGCGAGCGCCGCGACGCCCTGCGCCCGGCCCTCGAGGCGGCGGGGTTCCGCATCGACGGCTCCGAGGCCGGTCTGTACCTGTGGGCGACAGCGGGGGAGGACGCCTGGGCGAGCATGACGCGCCTGGCAGACCTCGGCATCCTCGCCGGTCCCGGCTCGTTCTACGGCGCCTCCTCGGGGCAGCACGTGCGGCTCGCACTCACCGCGCCCACGGCGCGGGTGCACGAGGCGGCGCGGCGCCTGCGCGACTCGGCGCTGTAGAAGTCCTCCCCGACACCCCCGTTGTTTTGTGCGATGTCACAGTAGGCCTATGCGCCTACTAGGCTGTAGGAGCGATTCGGTCGCGTATCGACGATCTCGGCCCGACCCCGACGCACAGCGTCGTGACATCGCCACACCAGGCTTGATGAAGACCCATGAGGAGGCCCCCGCGTGAGCGCAGCGGCAGACCAGCAGGCGACGGCGAAGCTGACGATCGGCGAGACCACGGCGGAGTTCCCCGTCGTGCGCGGCACGGCCGGACACGACAGCATCGACTTCTCGACGCTGACCAGGCAGACCGGCTACACCGGCCTGGACTACGGATTCGTGAACACGGCGTCGACGAAGTCGGAGATCACGTTCATCGACGGCGACAAGGGCATCCTGCGGTATCGCGGATATCCGATCGAGCAGCTCGCCGGGAAGACGAGCTACCTCGAGGTGGCCTGGCTCCTCATCTACGGTGAGCTGCCCTCGGCGGCCGAGCTCGCCGAGTTCGACGAGAAGATCCGCCGCCACACGCTGCTGCACGAAGACCTCAAGCGCTTCTTCTCCGCGCTGCCGCACACGGCGCACCCCATGTCGGTGCTGTCGTCTGCCGTCGCCGCGCTCTCGACCTACTACGAGGGCCAGACCGACCCGCACAACCCCGAGCACGTCGAGCTCAACATGGTGCGCATGCTCGCGAAGCTGCCGGTGATCGCCGCCTACGCGCACAAGAAGAGCGTCGGTCAGGCGTTCCTCTACCCCGACAACTCGCTCGGCTTCGTGGAGAACTTCCTCAAGCTGAACTTCGGCGTCAACTCCGAGCCGTACGAGATCAACCCGGTCATGTCGAAGGCGCTCGAGCTCCTCCTCATCCTGCACGAGGACCACGAGCAGAACGCCTCGACCTCGACCGTGCGCCTCGTCGGCTCCACGGGGGCCAACCAGTTCGCGTCGATCTCCGCCGGTATCCAGGCCCTCTCCGGCCCCCTCCACGGCGGCGCGAACGAAGCCGTGCTCACGATGCTCGGCCAGATCCGCGATTCCGGTCAGAGCGTCTCGCGCTTCGTGGAGCGGGTCAAGAACAAGGAGGAGGGCGTCAAGCTCATGGGCTTCGGCCACCGGGTCTACAAGAACTACGACCCGCGCGCCAAGCTCGTGAAGGAGGCCGCCGGTGAGGTCCTCGCCGAACTCGGCGTGACCGACCCGCTGCTCGACCTCGCGCAGGAGCTCGAGGAGATCGCGCTGGCCGACGACTACTTCAAGGAGCGTCGTCTCTACCCGAACGTCGACTTCTACACCGGCGTGATCTACAAGGCCATGGGATTCCCGACCCGCATGTTCACCGTGCTCTTCGCGATCGGCCGCCTGCCCGGCTGGCTCGCCCAGTGGCGGGAGCTGCAGCTCGACCCGCAGACCAAGATCGGCCGTCCGCAGCAGCTGTACACGGGATCGGTCGAGCGCACCTTCCAGACCCGCTGACGGTC
>NZ_JAVAYF010000019.1:0-540 GCF_041954755.1 Microbacterium sp. CR_7 | reverse complement strand
ACGAACGGGTCGGTGCAGTTGCAGGTGCAGCGCAGTGGTGTGACGATCGCGTCGCAGAACGTGTCGGGTCTGACGGTGACGGCGGGTACGACGTTGACGGTGCGGGTGGAGGCGTCGGGGACGTCGCCGACGACGGTGCGTGCGAAGGTCTGGAAGGCGGGCGCGGCGGAGCCGGGTTCGTGGCAGGTGAGCGCGTCGGATTCGACGGCGGCGTTGCAGGCGCCGGGTCAGGTGGGTCTGGCCGCGTATGCGGGGTCGGGTCTGTCGAATGTGCCGTACCTGGTGCGGTTCGACAACCTGGTCGCGAAGATCCCGGGGACGACGGTTCCGGCTCCGAATGTGAATCCGGTGGCGGCGTTCACGTCGGCGGTGTCGGGTCTGGGTGTGTCGGTGGACGGGTCGGGCTCGACCGATTCGGACGGGTCGATCGCGTCGTATGACTGGAACTGGGGTGATGGCAGTGGCCATGGCTCTGGGGCGACCGCGTCGCACACGTACGGGGCTGCTGGGACGTACACGGTGACGTTGACCGTCACCGAC
>NZ_JAVAYF010000018.1:0-549 GCF_041954755.1 Microbacterium sp. CR_7 | reverse complement strand
GCGTCCGATCGTCAGGCCGCGACGCTGCAACGCGTACTGGTCGTCCAGTTCGGGCCCGTCGGGGTCCAACACCAGCGCGATCTGCTGCGCCACCCGCCCCAGATCCTCCGGCATCACCCCCGGACCATCACCCGCTCCCTCGCGGGCGGCTCCTTCTACGGGGTCGTCCTCCTCGAGATCGTCGCCGTCGCCGTGCGTGCCGCGGGCGGTGTCGGCGAGGAACGCGTCCGCCGCCAACCGCTCCTCCGCTCCGATCCGGTCATGAATCCGCTCCACCGGGCCCGTCGCCGCCAACACCCCCGCCGCCCCGACCACCCCGTCCAACAGCGCATCCCGCACCGCCGGCCACCGGGCCGGCAACCACTCCCCCGACACCAGACTCGACTCCCGCCGCACCAGCCCCGCCGCCTTCACCACCCGCCCCGCACCCGGCCCGTCGACCAGCAGCGTGCGCTGCAGAAGCTCCTGCGCGCTGCGACACCCCGCCCCATGGGCGAGATCGACCGGGTTCGTCGACCCGAGAGTCTCCACGACCACTGCGTCCACCCG
>NZ_JAVAYF010000017.1:0-615 GCF_041954755.1 Microbacterium sp. CR_7 | reverse complement strand
CTCGGTGTCGCGGGCGATGATCGCCCGCCGTTGATGCACGGTGAACACCCGGTCGGTGACCGTGATCCCCACGATCCTGCCCTGATCGACCAGCACCCGTTGGATCGCCCCGGAACAGGCCGTGTGCACCGCCGCGGTGGTGGGGATCGTCGCGTCCGACCCGGGCAGGCGCGCCCGTCCGGTGTTCGCGGCCAAGTCGTTCGCGTCGACCGTGACGACCAGGGTCGGTGCCGCGCCACCCAGGGACGGCATGTCCGCATGTCGGGCCGCGATCCCCACCGCTGCCGCGAACGCATCATGACGTTTCTGGGTGTGGGTGCGCGGATCGATCACCGCCCGCGGATCCGCATTCCACCGATCCGACCCGACGGCACCGTGATCGAGTCCAGCAGGATCGTCCCTGACCGGATCGACCACGGCGGGATCGACCGCGATGTCACGTCCGACACCGGAAGAGGGGTTCCCGTCCTCGTCTGGGGAGGGTTCGAAGCGGACGCCGGTCGGGTGGGGTGGGCCGTCGACTTTCGGGTTGAGCATCGCATCCAGGACCGCCTGCAGCTGCGCCGCGGCATCCGGGAGCAGGTGCCCGGTGATCCGATGCAACCCGTTGTGCAG
>NZ_JAVAYF010000016.1:0-616 GCF_041954755.1 Microbacterium sp. CR_7 | reverse complement strand
GCAGGCGGTCCTGGATGCGATGCTCAACCCGAAAGTCGACGGCCCACCCCACCCGACCGGCGTTCGATTCGAACCCTCCCGGGGTGAGGATGGTGACACCTCCTCGGCGGGCGATGGCGGAGGCCCCTCCTCGGCAGAGGCGTTCGCGCCCGACGCGCGTGCGGTCGGCCAGGGCCGTGCGGGCGGAATCCGGTCAAGTCTGAACGAGCCGGGAGCGCCCGATGGTGTCGAGTCGGATCGGTGGAATGCGGATCCGCGGGCGGTGATCGATCCGCGCACCCACACCCAGAAACGTCATGACGCGTTCGCGGCAGCGGTGGGGATCGCGGCCCGACACCAGGACATGCCGTCTCTGGGCGGCGCGGCACCGACCCTGGTCGTCACGGTCGACGCGAACGACTTGGCCGCGAACACCGGGCGGGCGCGCCTGCCCGGGTCGGATGCGACGATCCCGACCACGGCGGCGGTGCACACGGCGTGTTCCGGGGCGATCCAGCGGGTGCTGGTCGATCAGGGCAGGATTGTGGGGATCACGGTCACCGACCGGGTGTTCACCGTGCATCAGCGGCGGGCGATCATCGCCCGCGACACCGAGTGCCTCATCCCCGGCTGTCAT
>NZ_JAVAYF010000015.1:0-3505 GCF_041954755.1 Microbacterium sp. CR_7 | reverse complement strand
GGGTGCGCGGGATGACGACGGTCGCGCCGTCGAGGGCGTCGACGGTGTCGCCCACGGGGGTCGAGGCGGCGACGTCCACCGAGTTCGACACGGCTCCGGCGTCGATGTCGGTCTGGGTGAGCGCGTAGGTCGCGGTTCCGCGAGCCTCGGAGCCGACGGGCAGCACACCCTCGGCGCCGGGGGCGTCGCTCGGCCAGGTGACGTCGATCGCGCTCATCCCGGGGAGAGCGTCGGAGAGCACGACGTCGCTGAGGGTCTGGTTCCCTGTGTTGACGATGCGGAAACCGAACTGCACCAGCTCGCCGACCTGACCGGTCGATCCGGCGGTGAGCGCGCCGGTCTTCTCCACGACGATCTCCGCATCGCCCGCGATCGTCGGCGTGCGCACCACGTCCGACGAGTCGGTGACCGCCGCCCCAGCGGGCGAGGTCCCGGCGGCGGCCGCCTGGTTCACGATCTCTCCGGCATCCACGTCGGCCTGGACGATGGCGTAGCTCGCGGTCGCCGTTGCGACCTCGCCCGGAGCGAGGATTCCCGGGGCGTCGGGCCAGCGCAGCGTCGGGACGGAGAGGCCGGGCAGCGGGTCGGTGAGAGTGATGCCCGAGACGGTGACGTTGCCGGTGTTCTCGATCGTGAAGGCGTAGTCGACGATGTCTCCGACGGATCCGTCGCCGCGCAGCGTGGCCGTCTTGCCCGTCAGCAGGGCCGGGACGGCACTCGCGACGGTGGTCTCCGTCGCGGGCGTGCTTGCCGTGATGGTGTCGCCGACCGGGGGCTTGCCGCTCGCCGTGGCGATGTTCGTGACCGAGCCGCGATCGACGTCGGCCTGGGTGATCGTGTAGTCGGCGGTCGCGTCGACGGTCTCGCCGGGGAGCAGTACTCCCGGCTCCCCCGGCCAGTCGAAGGTCGGAGAGCTGACGCCCGCGAGTGCGTCGACCAGGTCGACGAGCGTGAGCGTGACGTTTCCCGTGTTCGTGATGCCGAACGCGTAGTCGATCGTGTCTCCCACGTCGCCGGCGCCGTCCACGGTGCCCGCCTTGGTCGCGGCAAGGCCGGGGCGCGCCGCGATCTCGACGGATGCCGTGGCGGAGCCCGCGACGTCAGCACCGCGAGGAGGGCGACCCGTGCCGTCGACCGCGCTCGCAACCGTTCCCCGGTCGACGTCGGCCTGGGTCAGCTCGTAGGTCGACGTGGCGGTCACCGTCTGGCCGGGGAGCAGGACGCCGGGGCGGGCCGCGTCGGGCCAGACGTACTGAGGAGCCGTCGATCCCGTGAGACGATCCGTGAGCGAGACGCCGGTGAGCGTCACGTTGCCGGTGTTCTGCAGCGAGTAGGTCCAGGTGACGACGTCGCCGGCCACTCCCTCCGCCGCGGGGTCGAGATCGGCATCCTTCGTCACGACGATCGATGTCCGGATGCCCTGGGTGTCGACGGTCTCGATCCCTGCGGGACTCGTGACGGGTCCGCCGCGGGAGCTGCCGCTCGCCGTGGCTGCGTTCGCGATAGAACCCGCATCGACGTCGGTCTGCGTGATCGTGTAGTCGGCCGCGGCCGTGGCCGACTGCCCGGGAGCGAGCACGCCGGGCGTGCCCGGCCAGTCGATCTCCGGCGTGCTGAGGCCGGGCATCGGGTCGGCGAGCGTGATGGCGCTCACCGTGACGTTGCCCGAGTTCGTGATGCGGAACGTGTAGTCGACGGTTCCTCCGACGCCCCCGTCGCCGTCGATCAGGCCGTCCTTCTCGACGGTCAGCGCAGCCGCGGGCTGCACGGTGTTGATCACCACGGGGTTGGAGTCGGCGACGACGATCGTCCCCTGCTCGGTCACCGCTTCGACGCCCGCGACGTTGCGGACGAATCCGCGGTCGATGTCGGCCTGTGTGAGGGTGTACCTCGCCGTGCCGACGACGGTGTCACCCACGAGGAGTTCGCCCTCTGCGCCCGGCCAGTCGATCTCCGGCAGAGAGAGCCCGGCGAGCCGGTCGATCAGGCGCCCCTCCTGCACGGTCACGTTGCCGGTGTTGGTGACGACGAGCTGGTACTCGATGACGTCTCCGACCGCCCCGATACCAGGCTCGAGGATACGGCCGCTCTTGACCGTGGTGAGCTCGGCGTCCTCGATGATCGGGACGGTGGCGGATGCCGTGCGCTGGACGGTCGATTCGTCGGGCGCCGTCGCGGTCAGCGTGACGGTGTTGTCGACGCGTCCCCGATCGACGTCGGCCTGGGTCAGCTCGTACTCGGCCGTCGCACTCGCCGATGCTCCGGGAGCGAGCACCCCGGCGTCGGCCGGCCACACGACCTCGATCGCGGAGAGCCCGACGAGCGGGTCCGTGAGCCCCGCATCGCGCAGCGTCACGTTGCCGGTGTTGACGACCTGGAACGTGTAGCGGACGGTGTCGCCGGCACGACCGGTCGCGCCGGGCTCCAGGACGCCGGACTTGGTCACGGTCGCATCGGGCGCGGCTGTCACGGCCGACACGAACACGCGGTCGGAATCGTCCGACACCACGGAACCCGAGGGATCGGTGCCGGAACCGGTGGCGATGTTGGCGACCCCGCCGCGGTCGACATCGGCCTGCGTGATGACGTAGCGCGCCGTCCCGACGAGTGTCTCGCCCGGAGCGAGCACACCCTCGGCGCCCGGCCAGACCACCGCGATGTCGGAGAGGTCCTCGAGCTCGTCGACGATCCCTACGTCGTCGAGCGTCACGTTGCCGGCGTTGCGAACGGTGACGGTGTACTCGATCACATCGCCGACCGCTCCGGTCCCGCCTGTCGCCAGAGCCGCCGACTTGGTGGTCTCCACGGCGGGCGCCGCGTCGTCGAGTGCGGTCACGACCTCGGCCGAGGTCGCCGTCACGGAGTCCCCACCGGGGTCGGTCGCACTCGCCGTCGCCGTGTTCGCCACCGAACCGGCGTCGACATCGGCCTGCTTGATGACGTAGGTCGCCGTCGCCGTGGCGACCTCGCCGGGTGCCAGCACGCGGTCGACGGTCGGCCAGGTGATGACGGGGGTGCTGAGACCCGGGAGCGAGTCGGCGAGCACGACGCCCGAGAGCGTCACGTTCCCACGGTTCTCGATCGTGAAGGAGTAGTCGATCGTGTCGCCGGCAGCGCCGCGGGACGGGAGGTCGTCCTTCGTGACGACGAGCGCGGGGGCGGCAGTGAGCGGAACCGTGGCCGGCGCGGATACCGTGACGGGGGCGCCGCCGTTGGGCGGCGTACCGGTGCCGGTGACGAGGCTGGTCACGCTGCCCGCGTCGACGTCGGCCTGGGTGAGGGTGTACGTCGCAGTCGCCGTGACGGACTCGCGCGGGCCGAGGACTCCGACCGGGGTCGTCCAGGTGTAGCTCGGCGCACCGACCCCGGCGAGGGCGTCTGCGAGGGCGACGCCGCTCAGGGTGACATTGCCGTCGTTGGTCAGCACGTACGTCCAGGTCACGACGTCACCGGCTCGCCCGGTCGCACCGTCGGCGAGACGTCCGCCGTTGACGACCGAGAGGCG
>NZ_JAVAYF010000014.1:0-4346 GCF_041954755.1 Microbacterium sp. CR_7 | reverse complement strand
ACGGCCTGTCCGGCATCCGGACAGGCCGGTCGAACCGGGTGGAAGGCGAGTCGATATTGGCTCTGGACGTCTCGCTGATACTTCGGTACTCTTTCCCTGCTGTACATGCAGTCGGCTCGCGTGAAGGGGTTCGCGAGTCCTGACCGATGACAGCTCATGGGGTACTGGGGAGCACTCTTCGAGAGTGCGTATTTTTGGGGAGCGAGCACATGGGTGTTCTGCGTGTTTTTTTGGGGAACAAGAAGGCGTCCGGACTGAGGTTCGGCACGACGCTCGCGGTCGGCGCGCTGATCGCTAGCGGACTCGTGCTGGCGCCGTCGGTCGCCAGCGCCGATACGGCGCCGACCGACGCGGGCGTGCCATCGACGGTCACGACCGACGCTCTGCCGACCGCACAGGTCAACGGCATCGTCTGGGACCAGGTCATCGTCGGCAACACGGTCTACGCGGCTGGCCAGTTCTCCACGGCGCGGCCGGCGGGCGCTGCTGCGGGCACGAACGAGGTCGCGCGCAACAACGTCATCGCGTACGACGTGCGGACGGGCGTGATGACGTCGTTCGCCCCCAACGTGAACGGCCAGGTGCGTTCGATCGCCGCGTCGCCCGATGGCAAGCGCCTCTACATCGCAGGTGACTTCACCGCGGTCAACGGCTCGACGCGCAACCGTGTGGCCGCCTTCGACCTGCCTGCGGGGACCCTCGTCGCGTCGTGGGCCCCGAGCGTGAACGCATCCGTGCGCGGCATCGCAGCCTCGAACACGGCCGTCTACTTCACCGGGATCTTCGGTCGCGTCGCGAGCAACGACCGTGTCCGCGCGGCGGCGGTGAGTGCTTCCGGGGCGCTGCTGCCCTGGGCGCCGCAGCTCGACAACCGGGGCAACGACGTCGTGGTCTCGGGCGACGGAACCAAGGTGGCCCTCGCCGGTCACTTCACGACCGTCGACGGGTCGTCGAACCCGGGCTACGGCATGGCTCTCGTCGATGCGACCAGCGGCGCCCTCCTGCCGTTCGGCGCCAACAGCATCGTCCGCAACGGAGGCCCTGACGCCGCCATCTGGTCGCTGAGCACCGATGGCGACAACCTGTACGGCACCGGCTACCACTTCGGCGGCGGCGGGAACCTCGAGGGCATCTTCCGGAGCGACTTCGCGACCGGTGGTCTGACCTGGGTGGAGGACTGCCACGGAGACACGTACAGCGCGTACGCGACTCCCGACGTCGTCTACGGAGCCGGCCACGCGCACTACTGCGGCAGCCTCGTCGACGGCTTCCCGCAGAGCGACCCGTGGACCTTCTACCGCGGTGTGGCGTTCTCCAACTCCGTCGAGCGGACCACGCCGTACGGCCTCGGCTACGGCTACTACGACTGGGGTGGCAACCCCGCTCCGCGTCTGCTGCACTGGTACCCGACCTTCAACACCGGATCGGTGAGCGGCGCGAACCAGGGTCCGTGGAACGTGACAGGAAACGGCGACTACGTCGTCATGGCCGGTGAGTTCACGCGGGTGAACAACCAGGTCCAGCAGGGACTCGTGCGATTCGCGACCACCGCGAAGGCTCCCAACACCGATGGACCGCGGCTGAGCGGCAGCAACTGGGTCCCCACGGCCAACGCGATCGCCGAGGGCACCATGCGCATCAGTTGGCCTCTGAACTGGGACCGCGACAACGAGTACCTCGAGTACAAGCTGATCCGCGACGGCGCCAACGCGACGCCCATCTACACCAAGACGGCCCGCTCCAAGTCCGCGGACTGGGGCCTCCCCGGCATGTCGTTCATCGACAAGGGACTCGTGCAGGGCAGTACGCACACCTACCGCATCCGCGCCGAGGATGCGCACGGCAACGTCGCCTGGAGCAACACCATCACCGCGACGGTGAACGGCGTCGGGGCGATGCCCGAGTACTCCAACGCCGTGCTCGCCGACGCGCCCATCAACTACTGGCCGCTCAACGACTCCGGCTCGTCCTCGGTCGACTGGGCGGGACCGAGCAACCTGGCCGTGCGCGACGGAGTGACCCGAAGCGTCGACGGCGCCCTGACCCCGTCGTCCATCCCGGCATCCCGGTTCAACGGAACCGGATCGGGATTCGCGACGACCGAATCGGCCGTCGAGGGCCCGCAGACCTTCGCGATCGAGGCGTGGTTCAAGACCACCACGACGCAGGGTGGCAAGATCGTGGGCTTCGGCAACAGCCCCACCGGCACGTCATCGTCGTACGACCGGCACATCTACATGGACAACAGCGGCCGCGTGAACTTCGGCGTCTACCCGAATGCGGAGCGCGTCGTGACGTCGTCCGCGTCGTACAACGACGGCGCGTGGCACCAGGTGGTGGCCTCTCTCGATCCGGTCAAGGGCATGGAGCTGTACGTCGACGGCATCAAGGTGGCCCAGCGCGCGGACACGACGTCGGCGCAGAGCTACAACGGCTACTGGCGTATCGGCGGCGACTCGACCTGGTCGGGATCGCAGTTCTTCAACGGCGACATCGATGAGGTGGCGATCTACGGGGGAGCGCTGTCCCGTACGCAGGTGCAGACGCACTACGTGGCATCCGGACGCACGCTGGAGGGCGCGACGGCACCGACCGACGCCTACGGCGCGGCCGTGTTCGGCGCCGAGCCGATGCTCTACTGGCGCCTCAACGAGACGACCGGATCGATCGCCGGCGACGCGTCCGGTTCCTCGCAGCGAGGCACGTACTACGGCACGCACAGCAAGGGCGCCGAGGGCGCGCTGACCGGTGTGAACAACGGGGCCACCACCTTCGACGGTGGCCAGCTCATCAGCCAGTCGTCCTTCGTGAACCCGCTGGTGTACTCGACCGAGGCATGGTTCAAGACCACCTCCACGTCCGGCGGCAAGATCATCGGGTTCGGCAACGGTGCGACGGGCAACTCGTCGAGCTACGACCGCCACGTCTACATGACCGATGCGGGTCGACTCGTCTTCGGTGCGTACACCGGACAGACGGTCACCGTGACGTCCGACGCGTCCTACAACAACGGGCAGTGGCACCACGTCGTGGCGACGCAGGGGCCGTCGGGTATGCGCCTCTACGTCGACGGGGTTCTGGTGGGCTCGAACGGCAACACCGCCGCCGAGAACTACACCGGGTACTGGCACGTCGGCGGCGATGTCTCGTGGGGTCCGGGAGCGAACGAGTTCCGCGGCTCGATCGACGAGGTCGCCGTGTACTCATCGGTTCTGTCCCCGGCGACCGTGGCGGATCACTTCAGCCTCGGACGCGAGGGCGCTCCTGCCAACCAGCTGCCTGTCGCGGAGTTCTCGTCGCAGGTGTCGAAGTTGGCTGTGACGGTCGACGCATCGGCGTCGTCGGACGCCGATGGAACCATCGCGTCGTACGACTGGAACTGGGGCGACGGCAGCGCTCACGGTGTCGGCGCTTCGGCGACCCACACCTACGCCGAGGCCGGCGAGTACACCGTGACCTTGACGGTCACGGACGACCGCTCCGGCACCGCTGTGAAGACGGCATCCGTGGTGGCAGTCGCGAACGTGGCGCCCACGGCGGCATTCACCTCGACACCGTCGCCGCTGAAGGTGGCGGTGGATGGGTCCGGGTCCACGGACGCGGACGGGACGATCGTCTCCTACGATTGGAACTGGGGCGACGGCAGTGCGCACGGGTCCGGCGCGACAGCGAGCCACACGTACGGCGAGGCCGGCACGTACTCGGTCACTCTCACGGTGACCGACGACGACGGCGCCACCAAGACGAAGAGCGAGTCGATCGTCGTCCCGCCCGTTCCCGCGAACGTCGCACCGTCGGCCGCGTTCACCGCGACTGCCGCAGGTCTCACCCTCTCGGTGGATGGCAGCGGCTCGACAGACCCCGATGGGTCGATCGCGTCGTACGACTGGAACTGGGGCGACGGCGGTACGCACGGCTCGGGTGCGAACGCGAGCCACCCGTACGCGGCGGCGGGCACCTACACCGTCACGCTGACGGTGACCGACAACTCCGGAGCGACCGGGACGGTCGCCCATCAGGTGACCGTCGAGGCGCCGGCATCCGGCATCCTCGCGACGGATGCATTCGGCAGGACGCTCGCGAGTGGGCTCGGAGCCGCCGATCAGGGTGGTTCCTGGACGCTGGCGAACACCGCCTCGAGCTACGCGGTCGACGGGTCGGGCGTGTTCCGGCTCTCCGCCGGCGGGGCGCTGCGGACGGCGTATCTGACGGGTGTGTCCTCGGCTTCGACCGAGCTGTCGGTGGATGCGACCTTCGACGCGGTCCCGACCGGGGGGAGTGTGTTCGCTCAGGCGATCGTGCGCCGCATCGGAGGCGACGACTACCGTGCGCGCGTCGTCGTCGCG
>NZ_JAVAYF010000013.1:0-5517 GCF_041954755.1 Microbacterium sp. CR_7 | reverse complement strand
GTCTAAAAGGAGTCCGGCGGTGTCCTACTCTCCCACAGGGTCCCCCCTGCAGTACCATCGGCGCTGTGAGGCTTAGCTTCCGGGTTCGGAATGTAACCGGGCGTTTCCCTCACGCTATGGCCGCCGAAACACTATTGATGTTTCAATCGTTGCATAACGACATAAGTCTTAGTTATGCGGTTCTCGACCGTACATCGAGAACCACTCAGTGGACGCAAGCACCAACGAACGGTGTGTTATCAAGTCATCGGCTTATTAGTACCAGTCAGCTGCACACGTTACCGTGCTTCCACATCTGGCCTATCAACCCAGTAGTCTGGCTGGGAGCCTCTCACCCGAAGGTATGGAAGTCTCATCTTGAGGCCGGCTTCCCGCTTAGATGCTTTCAGCGGTTATCCATCCCGAACGTAGCTAATCAGCGGTGCTCCTGGCGGAACAACTGACACACCAGAGGTTCGTCCAACCCGGTCCTCTCGTACTAGGGTCAGATCCTCTCAAACTTCCTACGCGCGCAGCGGATAGGGACCGAACTGTCTCACGACGTTCTAAACCCAGCTCGCGTACCGCTTTAATGGGCGAACAGCCCAACCCTTGGGACCTACTCCAGCCCCAGGATGCGACGAGCCGACATCGAGGTGCCAAACCATGCCGTCGATATGGACTCTTGGGCAAGATCAGCCTGTTATCCCCGAGGTACCTTTTATCCGTTGAGCGACAGCGCTTCCACAAGCCACTGCCGGATCACTAGTCCCGACTTTCGTCCCTGCTCGACCTGTCAGTCTCACAGTCAAGCTCCCTTGTGCACTTACACTCGACACCTGATTGCCAACCAGGTTGAGGGAACCTTTGGGCGCCTCCGTTACTTTTTGGGAGGCAACCGCCCCAGTTAAACTACCCACCAGGCACTGTCCCTGAACCGGATTACGGTTCGAAGTTAGATATCCAGAGTGACCAGAGTGGTATTTCAACAATGACTCCACATGAACTGGCGTCCATGCTTCACAGTCTCCCACCTATCCTACACAAGCCACACCGAACACCAATACCAAGCTGTAGTAAAGGTCACGGGGTCTTTCCGTCCTGCTGCGCGTAACGAGCATCTTTACTCGTAATGCAATTTCGCCGAGTTCGCGGTTGAGACAGTTGGGAAGTCGTTACGCCATTCGTGCAGGTCGGAACTTACCCGACAAGGAATTTCGCTACCTTAGGATGGTTATAGTTACCACCGCCGTTTACTGGGGCTTAAATTCTCAGCTTCGCCTTGCGGCTAACCGGTCCTCTTAACCTTCCAGCACCGGGCAGGCGTCAGTCCGTATACATCGTCTTGCGACTTGGCACGGACCTGTGTTTTTAGTAAACAGTCGCTACCCACTAGTCTCTGCGGCCACCACACCCTTTTCCCAGCAAGTGGGTATAAGTGGATGGCCCCCCTTCTCCCGAAGTTACGGGGGCATTTTGCCGAGTTCCTTAACCACGATTCTCTCGATCTCCTTGGTATTCTCTACCTGACCACCTGAGTCGGTTTGGGGTACGGGCAGCTAGAACCTCGCGTCGATGCTTTTCTTGGCAGCATAGGATCATCCACTTTTTATCCGCATCGTGTCTCAGCCTGTATGAGTCACGGATTTGCCTATGACTCGGCCTACGCACTTGCACCAGGACAACCATCGCCTGGCTTGGACTACCTTCCTGCGTCACACCTGTTAATACGCTAACCGCACCAGCATGGGGTCGTGCGCTAGGCCCACAGCGTCACCCCGAAGGGATCAGTCAGTGGGATTCAGACACTTAGCACTACTGGATTAGTTTGGGCGGTTCTTCGCCGGTACGGGAATATCAACCCGTTGTCCATCGACTACGCCTGTCGGCCTCGCCTTAGGTCCCGACTTACCCAGGGAAGATTAGCTTGACCCTGGAACCCTTGGTCTTTCGGAGGACGTGTTTCTCACACGTCTTTCGCTACTCATGCCTGCATTCTCACTCGTGTAGCCTCCACGGCTGGGTTACCCCGCCGCTTCGCTGGCCACACGACGCTCTCCTACCCATCAACACGGCTGGACCACGAAGGCCTACCAATAATGTCAATGCCACAACTTCGGTGGCGTGCTTGAGCCCCGTTACATTGTCGGCGCGGAATCACTTGACCAGTGAGCTATTACGCACTCTTTCAAGGGTGGCTGCTTCTAAGCCAACCTCCTGGTTGTCAGAGCAACTCCACATCCTTTCCCACTTAGCACGCGCTTTGGGACCTTAGTTGGTGGTCTGGGTTGTTTCCCTCTCGACTATGAAGCTTATCCCCCACAGTCTCACTGCTGCGCTCTCACTTACCGGCATTCGGAGTTTGGCTGACGTCAGTAACCTTGTAGGGCCCATCGGCCATCCAGTAGCTCTACCTCCGGCAAGAAACACGCAACGCTGCACCTAAATGCATTTCGGAGAGAACCAGCTATCACGAAGTTTGATTGGCCTTTCACCCCTATCCACAGCTCATCCCCTCAGTTTTCAACCTAAGTGGGTTCGGCCCTCCACGACGTCTTACCGTCGCTTCAGCCTGGCCATGGATAGATCACTTCGCTTCGGGTCTAGGACATGCGACTGAATCGCCCTATTCAGACTCGCTTTCGCTACGGCTACCCCACACGGGTTAACCTCGCCACATATCGCTAACTCGCAGGCTCATTCTTCAAAAGGCACGCTGTCACACCTACCAGGGGTGCTCCAACGGTTTGTAAGCAAACGGTTTCAGGTACTATTTCACTCCCCTCCCGGGGTACTTTTCACCTTTCCCTCACGGTACTTGTCCGCTATCGGTCATCTGGGAGTATTTAGGCTTATCAGGTGGTCCTGACAGATTCACACGGGATTTCACGGGCCCCGTGCTACTTGGGATACTCTTCGCGCCAAGCAAGGCATTTCGACTACGGGGTTGGCACCCTCTATGACCGGCCTTTCAAGACCGTTCGTCTATACCTTCTTGTAACGCCGCCATCTCGGCAGAAATGACTGAAAAGTCCCACAACCCCGAACGTGCAACTCCTGCCGGATATCACACACGCTCGGTTTAGCCTGATCCGGTTTCGCTCGCCACTACTAACGGAATCGCGGTTGCTTTCTCTTCCTGTGGGTACTGAGATGTTTCACTTCCCCACGTTCCCTCTACCCGCCCTATATATTCAGGCGGGAGTCACTAGGTCGGCACGCCGCCCAGCGGGGTTTCCCCATTCGGACACCCTCGGATCAAAACTTGCTTATCAGTTCCCCGAGGCTTATCGCAGATTGCTACGTCCTTCTTCGGCTCCAGATGCCAAGGCATCCACCGTTTGCTCTTAAAGACTTGAAATCACATGAGTTCGAATCGATCGCCACACCCCGAAAGGCATGGAGATTGACTAATGATCTTTAAGATCATCTTGCGCAACCGATCAAAGATCAGTTGCAAGATGCTCGCGTCCACTGTGTAGTTCTCAAAGTACGGGCGGTACCCCTCACCACTTGCCCCACAGGACAAACAACAAGAGGCCCAGAGGTCCAGTCAGGCCCGAAGGCCGGCCCGGTCCCTCAGGACCCAACAGCGTGCAGCCGCCTGCTTGCATCCCCCACCGTTCCCAATCCGAAGACCGTACTAACTGGAGTCAGCTGCGCTGACGGCATGTCAAATGTTCCACCCATGAGCTCCCAGCGAAGAACGTATGCCTTCGATCTGGGTTCTGGACGCCGAAGCGTCAGATGCTCCTTAGAAAGGAGGTGATCCAGCCGCACCTTCCGGTACGGCTACCTTGTTACGACTTAGTCCTAATTACCGATCCCACCTTCGACGGCTCCCTCCACAAGGGTTAGGCCACCGGCTTCAGGTGTTACCGACTTTCATGACTTGACGGGCGGTGTGTACAAGACCCGGGAACGTATTCACCGCAGCGTTGCTGATCTGCGATTACTAGCGACTCCGACTTCATGAGGTCGAGTTGCAGACCTCAATCCGAACTGGGACCGGCTTTTTGGGATTCGCTCCACCTCGCGGTATTGCAGCCCTTTGTACCGGCCATTGTAGCATGCGTGAAGCCCAAGACATAAGGGGCATGATGATTTGACGTCATCCCCACCTTCCTCCGAGTTGACCCCGGCAGTATCCCATGAGTTCCCACCATTACGTGCTGGCAACATAGAACGAGGGTTGCGCTCGTTGCGGGACTTAACCCAACATCTCACGACACGAGCTGACGACAACCATGCACCACCTGTTTACGAGTGTCCAAAGAGTTGACCATTTCTGGCCCGTTCTCGTATATGTCAAGCCTTGGTAAGGTTCTTCGCGTTGCATCGAATTAATCCGCATGCTCCGCCGCTTGTGCGGGTCCCCGTCAATTCCTTTGAGTTTTAGCCTTGCGGCCGTACTCCCCAGGCGGGGAACTTAATGCGTTAGCTGCGTCACGGAATCCGTGGAATGGACCCCACAACTAGTTCCCAACGTTTACGGGGTGGACTACCAGGGTATCTAAGCCTGTTTGCTCCCCACCCTTTCGCTCCTCAGCGTCAGTTACGGCCCAGAGATCTGCCTTCGCCATCGGTGTTCCTCCTGATATCTGCGCATTCCACCGCTACACCAGGAATTCCAATCTCCCCTACCGCACTCTAGTCTGCCCGTACCCACTGCAGGCCCGAGGTTGAGCCTCGGGATTTCACAGCAGACGCGACAAACCGCCTACGAGCTCTTTACGCCCAATAATTCCGGATAACGCTTGCGCCCTACGTATTACCGCGGCTGCTGGCACGTAGTTAGCCGGCGCTTTTTCTGCAGGTACCGTCACTTTCGCTTCTTCCCTGCTAAAAGAGGTTTACAACCCGAAGGCCGTCATCCCTCACGCGGCGTTGCTGCATCAGGCTTCCGCCCATTGTGCAATATTCCCCACTGCTGCCTCCCGTAGGAGTCTGGGCCGTGTCTCAGTCCCAGTGTGGCCGGTCACCCTCTCAGGCCGGCTACCCGTCGACGCCTTGGTGAGCCATTACCTCACCAACAAGCTGATAGGCCGCGAGCCCATCCCCAACCAAAAAATCTTTCCAGTAACTGACCATGCGGCCGCTACTCGTATCCAGTATTAGACGCCGTTTCCAGCGCTTATCCCAGAGTCAGGGGCAGGTTGCTCACGTGTTACTCACCCGTTCGCCACTGATCCCACAGAGCAAGCTCCGTGTTCACCGTTCGACTTGCATGTGTTAAGCACGCCGCCAGCGTTCATCCTGAGCCAGGATCAAACTCTCCGTAAAAAAGAAATGCATACGAACACCGGGAAAACGATGAACGCAGCGAGTTTGATGCTGACCAAAGAGATAAATCATTGCTGACTATCCATCGCCACTCCCGAAAGAGTGGTCTTTGATCCAAAGGAATCTCACCCCACCGAAGTGGAGTCGAGGTTATTTGGCATTTGACAAGTGCACGCTGTTGAGTTCTCAAGGATCGGACGCTCCCCCGACCCAACCATCACAGTCAGGCCCGAAGGGCAACTTCTCAATCTTACC
>NZ_JAVAYF010000012.1:0-30132 GCF_041954755.1 Microbacterium sp. CR_7 | reverse complement strand
GGGGGGGGGGGGCGCCGGCCCCCCCCCCCCCCCCCACGACCGGAGGCTGACCGGTTCAGGCCTGGACGGCTGCCGCGTCTTCCTCGGTCTCACCGCGCTTGGCCCAGAGATCGCGTAGCACGTTCTCGAAGGCAGCGGGCGGTTGCGCCCCGCTGATGCCGTACTGGCCGTCGATGACGAAGAACGGGACGCCCTGGATGCCGTAGGCCTGCGCCTGCGCCTGGTCCTGGCGCACGTCCTGCAGGTGGCGGGAACTCTCCAGCGCCTCGCGCGCCTGATCGGCATCGAGGCCGACCTCGACCGCGAGCTCGACGAGGTCGTCGACACGGCCGACGTGCTTGCCCTCGGTGAAGTACGCGGACATGAGCCGCTCCTCCATCTCGTGCTGCAGGTCGTTCGCCTTCGCGAAGTGGAGGAGCTCGTGGGCCTTGACCGTGTTGGTGTGCTGCAGCAGATCGAAGCGATACTGCAGACCTGCGTTCTCCGCGACACCGGTGACGTGCGAGAGCATCTGCTCGACCTGCTCCCGAGGCATGCCCTTGTGTCCGGAGAGGAAGTCGATCTCGTCGCCGTCGAAGTCGACGGGGGTGTCGGGCGAGAGCTCGAACGAGTGGAAGGTGATGTTCACCTGGGGCACGTCGTCATCGCCTGCGACGGCTTCGAGCCCCTTCTCGAGATTGCGCTTGCCGATGTAGCACCACGGGCAGGCGATGTCGGACCAGATGTCGATCGAGATGGGTTCAGTCACACTGTCATCCAACCGCATCGTCGGCGGCGCTATTCCGATCGGTAGGATTCTCGGATGCTCTCCGCCGACGATCCGCTCCCCCGAACGCCGCGTCGCGTGCTGGTCGCCGGCGTCACCGGATCGGGGAAGACGACTCTCTCCCGGCGCATCGCCGCGCTCTGGAACCTCCGGCACACCGAGATCGACGGCCTGTTCCACGGCGAGAACTGGACGCCGCGGCCGTCGTTCCTCGATGACGTCCGCGCGTTCGCCTCCGAAGAGCTCTGGGTGACCGAGTGGCAGTACACGAGCAAGGGCACCGACGAGATCCTCGCTCCGCGCGCCGACCTCGTGGTCTGGCTCGACTACCCGTTCCGCGTCGTTCGGGCGCGACTGCTGCGGCGCACGCTGAGCCGCAGCATCCTTCGCACGAAGATGTGGAACGGCAACGTCGAGAAGCCGATCTGGCGCATGTTCAGCGGGGATCCCGAAGAGAACATCGTCGCCTGGCAGACCATGACCCTGCACAAATGGACCGAGCGGATGCCGGAGGCCGAGGTCGCGTTCCCGCACCTGACCATCGTGCGCCTGCGCCATCCGCGCGAGGCTGAGCGCTGGCTACGGACTCAGGCCGGAGCGTCCGGCGTGTCGACGGCCCCGCCGAAACGTCGGTCGCGCGACAGGTAGATGCCGATCGCGCGCCACAGCTCCTCGCGGGAGAAGTCCGGCCAGAGCGTGTCGAGGAACACCATCTCGGCGTAGGCCGACTCCCACAGGAGGAAGTTCGACGTCCGCTGCTCCCCCGAACTGCGTAGGAACAGATCGACGTCGGGCATGTGCGGCACGTAGAGGTGCCGGCGGATCATCTTCTCGCTGATCGCGTTCGGCTTGACCCGACCGGCGGCGACGTCGGCGGCGATCGACCGCATGGCGTCGACGAGCTCGACCCGTCCGCCGTAGTTCACGCACATCGTGAGCGTCAGCCCCGTGTTCGTCTTCGTGAGCTCCTCCGCGCGCTGCAGCTCCGTGATGACGCTGCCCCACAGGCGCGGCTTGCGTCCGGCCCAGCGGATGCGCACGTTCCACTCGTTGAGCTGGTCGCGCCGGCGGTGCAGCACGTCGCGGTTGTACCCCATGAGGAAGCGCACCTCCTCGGGCGAGCGCGCCCAGTTCTCGGTCGAGAAGGCGTACACCGACAGGTGCTTCACCCCCGCCTGGATGGCGCCGGCGACCACGTCGAGCAGCACCTCCTCGCCCGCCTTGTGCCCCTCGATGCGGTTGAGGCCTCGGCGGTTCGCCCAGCGGCCGTTGCCGTCCATGACGATCGCGACGTGCTCCGGCACCGCGGGGAACTGCGGCGGGTAGAGCCCCGTCCAATCGAGCGGACGGTAGGCCACGGCATCCTTGTGCGTGTAGGGCTTGGGGCTCACCGGGCTCCTTCTCGGGAATCGTCGGTCACGTGGGCGAGCGAGCGGATGCCGCGCTCGAGATGCCACTGGGCGTAGGCGGCGATGAGCCCGGAGGCGGCCGACGTCTCCTGCCCGGACGCAGCGTCGATGACGTCCCACTCCCCCGCCATGAGCGACCGGAGCAAGCTCAGTGTGCTCTCGGCGACGCGAGGACTGCCCGCGGGCGCGTCGTTGCGGCACACCACTCCGCCGAGCTGTGCGACGAACGTCGTGTGCGGACCGGGCATGCCGCAGCGGGCGCAGTCGGTCAGCGACGGGGCCCAGCCAGACAGAGCCATGACGCGGAGCAGATAGGAATCCAGGATGCTGCGGGGCGAGTGCTCTCCGCGGGAGAGGGCCCGCAGTCCGCCGACGAGCAGCAGATACTGCTCAGGGGTCGCCTCGGACTCGCTCAGACGGTCGGCGGTCTCGACCATGGCGTTCGCCGAGGTGAACCGGTCGTAGTGCGCGGCGATGTCCGCTCCGTAGGAGCCCAGCGACTCGGCCTGCTGCACGATGTCGAGCGAGCGGCCTTCGTACAGCTGCACGTCGGCGACCATGAACGGCTCGAGCCGGGATCCGAACTTCGACGATGTCCGCCGCACGCCCTTCGCCACGGCGCGCACCTTCCCGTGGCGCCGCGACAGCATGGTGACGATGCGGTCCGCCTCACCCAGCTTGTGGGTGCGCAGGATCACTGCTTCGTCTCGGTAGGTGGGCACCCCTCGATTATCCTCCGTGCGCGACAATGGACGGGTGACCGAACCGCTCTTCATCATTCCGTTCTGGGCGGATCTGCTCGGCGTCGGGCTCGGCGGGGTGCAGGGAGCGCTCTTCGCCTCCGGCTTCCAGGGGCAGCGGCGGCTCGACTGGCTCGGGGTAGCGATCATCGGCATCATGATCGGCATGGGCGGCGGTCTCATCCGCGACATCCTGCTGGGCCAGACCCCCGCGACACTGCAGAACCAGTGGTACCTCGTCACGGCGACGGGCGCCGCGCTCTTCGGGATGCTGCTCGCCGGTCTCTTCACGCGCCTCAACAAGGTCATCGTCGGCCTGGATGCCGTCGTGATCGGGATGTTCGGAGCGTTCGGCACGAGCAAGGCCCTCGCCCTCGGCATCCCCGAGGTGCCCGCCGTGTTCATCGGCGTGTGCGCGGCAGTCGGCGGCAGCGTGCTGCGCGACATGCTCATGGGGCTGCCGACCGCGATCATGCACGTCGGCTCGCTCTACGCGGTCGCGGCCGGAGGAGGCTCGGCGTTCATCGTGATAGCGCACGCCCTCGGCATGTCGATCCCCCTCGCCGCCGTCATCGGCATCGCCGTCACCGCCGTGATCCGAGTGCTCGCGGTGAGCTTCGACGTGTCGCTTCCCGAGCAGCGCCGCCTCTACCGCCGCAAGGTGGCAGCGGAGACCGGCGTCATCCCGATCGTCAAGCCCGGCGACTGACCGCAGCGAGCCCGTCGATCACCCGATCGAGACCGAAATCCCAGGCCGCATCTCCGTCGTACGGCGCGTTCGCGGCGGCACCGACGGCGCTGCCCACCTCCTGGGCGAGCGGGTGCGCGGCACCGAGGCGCGACGCGAGACGGTCGGCGATGAGCATCCACCCCTCCCCGAACTCGGCACTCCGGCGATGTTCGGCCGCTCGAGATGCTGTGGATCGCACGAATCCGAGCACGAACGTGAGCGCGGCGTCTCGACGCACCGGATCGAGGTCCATCCCGTCGAACGCGTGGAGTTCGCGGTCGTACTTCGCGATCGTCCCGGGACCGAGCACCGTTCGCGGGTCGTCGATGTCCAGCATCCAGCCGTGCCTGCGGAACATCCGCAGGTTCTCCTCGGCGAGCGTCCGCACGCGGGAGCGCCACTCCCCGGCGAATTCCGGGGCTGTGCCGAGTTCGGCGTTGGCCTCGTCGGCCATGAGTACGAGGAGATCGTCGCGGCTGTTCGCGTAGGTGTATGTCGACATGGTGGGCATGCCGATGGACTGCGCGATGGCTCGCATCGTCACGGCCTCCAGACCGCCCGCGTCGGCGAGGGCCATCGCTGACGCCACGACGTCGTCGGTGGAATGGCGAGACCGAGGTCCGCGCCGCGGCGGCTCGACCGCATCGCTGTGTCTCCAGAGCAGTGCCAGAAGGTCTCGCGACATCGGGAATATCCTCGCCTCTACCTCGTTAACATCGTACGTTGTACATAGTTTAGACAGGAGAGCTCATGAAGATCAGCCGAACCGCCGTGTCGCTCAACGTCCCCGACGTCGGGGCGTCCGCCGACTTCGCGAAGACGCACTTCGGATACGAAGAGGCGATGGCTGCAGACGGCTTCGCGTCGTTGCAGCATCCCGATTCGTCCACGAACCTGATCTTCCTTCAGACGGGACTGCCGACGTTCCGTCCGGCGGAGATCGCCGGATCCGCGCGCGAGGGCCTGCTCCTCGCCTTCGTGGTCGATGACCTCGACACCGAGTACACGAGGATCGCCGATTCCGGGGCTCGGGTGGTGACGCCACCCGAAACCGAGCCGTGGGGTGAGCGCTACTGTCAGTTCGCCGACGCGAACGGCATCATCTGGCAGCTCGTGCAGTGGACCTGACCCGATGACGGCGCGGTGATGTGGCACCCGCTGCGGGAATCCTGCGTGGATTCCCGCAGCAGGTGCCGACCGAACGACGGATCAGACCGCGGCGAGCTCGTGCTGGCGGCTGCGGATCGAGCGGTTCACGCCCGACACGATCGCCTTGAGGGATGCCGTCGAGATGTCGCCGTCGATACCGACGCCCCACAGGCGCTGATCGCCGACCTGCAGCTCGACGTAGGCGGCCGCCTGGGCGTCACCGCCGGCGCTGAGAGCGTGCTCCACGTAGTCGTAGACGGTGATGTCGAAGCCCTGGGCGCGCAGCACCTCGACGAACGCGGCGACCGGACCGTTGCCCGAGCCGGTGACCGAGATGCGCTCGTCGTCGTCGCGCAGCTCCACATCGAGGACGACCTCGCCGGACATGTCGCTGCGGGTCTGCGTCGCCAGCAGCTCGAAGCGCCCCCACTTGGCGGCCTCGTCGTCGGCCGGCAGGTACTCGTCGGTGAAGACCGACCAGATCTGCTCGCTCGTGACCTCGCCGCCCTCGGCATCCGTCTTCGCCTGCACGACGCCCGAGAACTCGATCTGCAGCTTGCGGGGCAGGTCGATCGCGTGATCCGCCTTGAGCAGGTAGGCGACGCCACCCTTTCCGGACTGGGAGTTCACGCGGATGACCGCTTCGTACGAGCGGCCCAGATCCTTCGGGTCGACGGGCAGATACGGCACCGCCCACTCGATCTCGTCGACCGAGACGCCCTTCGCCTCCGCTTCGGCGGCCATGGCCTCGAAGCCCTTCTTGATCGCATCCTGGTGCGATCCGCTGAACGCGGTGAACACGAGGTCGCCGGCCCAGGGGCTGCGCTCCGGGACGGGCAGCTGGTTGCAGTACTCCACCGTGCGCTTGACCTGGTCGATGTCACTGAAGTCGATCTGCGGGTCGATGCCCTGCGTGAACATGTTGATGCCCAGCGCGACGAGATCGACGTTCCCGGTGCGCTCGCCGTTGCCGAACAGGCATCCCTCGATGCGGTCGGCGCCGGCCATGTAGCCGAGCTCCGCGGCCGCGATCGCCGTGCCGCGGTCGTTGTGCGGGTGCAGCGAGAGGATGACGTTCTCGCGGTGGTTCAGGTGACGGCTCATCCACTCGATCGAGTCGGCGTAGACGTTCGGCGTCGCCATCTCGACGGTCGCGGGCAGGTTGATGATGACCTTGCGGTCGGGTGTCGGCTCGAAGATCTCGATCACCTGGTTGCAGACGTCGACCGCGAACTCGAGCTCGGTGCCGGTGTAGCTCTCGGGCGAGTACTCGTAGTAGACCTTCGTGTCGGGGATCGTCTTCTCGAACTTCCGGCACAGCCGCGCGCCCTCGAGCGCGATGTCGATGATGCCCTGCTTGTCGGTGCGGAACACGACCTCGCGCTGCAGCACGCTGGTGGAGTTGTACAGGTGCACGATCGCCTGCTTGGCGCCGGAGATCGCCTCGTACGTGCGCTCGATCAGGTGCTCGCGCGCCTGGGTCAGCACCTGGATGGTGACGTCGTCGGGGATCAGGTTCTCTTCGATCAACTGGCGGACGAAGTCGAAATCGGTCTGGCTCGCCGAGGGGAACCCGACCTCGATCTCCTTGTAGCCCATGCTGACCAGCAGCTCGAACATCACCCGCTTGCGCTCGGGCGACATCGGATCGATGAGCGCCTGGTTGCCGTCCCGGAGGTCGACGGCGCACCAGCGGGGCGCTTCGGTGATGCGAGCGTCCGGCCACGTGCGGTCGGGCAGGTGCACCGAGATCTGCTCGTGGAAGGGCCGGTACTTGTGGATCGGCATCGACGACGGGCGCTGAGTGTTCTTCATGAGGGGCTTCTTCTCTCGTCAGGAATGTGTTCGGGCCAACACGAGCGCCGCGACGAGGAAGGCCCTAGCTCTCAGGACTCGTCGCGGCAGCTAAGAAGAAGCAGACCGCCGAAAGGCATGCGGCCATGCTAGCAGGGCACCGGCGCCGGTTCGACCGGGTGCTGCGCCGGGATGCCGCATCCGCTCCCGCTCAGGGGATGAGCGCGAGCTTCCCTCCCGGGTGTCCGCCCGCGAGGAAGTCCAGCGCTGCCAGCGCCTCGGCCAGGGGGAAGGTGTTCGCCACGGGCACGACGAGGTCGCCGCTCTGAGCGAGGGCGATGAGGTCCGGACGCACCTCGTCGCGGAACCGAGCGCTCTCGGGCATCGAGCCGGCGATCGCGATGATGCCCTCGCTCTCCGCGCGTCCGAACGCCGCGATCGTCACGATGCGTCGGCGATCGTCGACGAGCTGGAGCGAGACGTCGACGGCCTCGTCCGTGCCGACGGCGTCGAGGGCTGCGGCGACGGCGCCGCCCGCGAGATCCCGGACGCGGTCGGCGAGCCCGGGGCCGTACTCCACCGGCACTCCCCCGAACGCCCGCACCACGTCGGCCCGCGCCGCACTCGCCGTGCCGATCACTCGGACGCCGCGCAGCGCGGCCTGCTGCAGCACGCTCACGCCGACCGCGCCGGATGCACCGTGCAGCACGATGGTCTCACCGGGTGCGACGCCCGTCACCCAGAGCATCTCCGCGGCGGTCGTGCCTGCGAGCAGCAGATTCGCGGCCTCCGCATGGGTCAGCGTCGTGGGCTTGCGGAAGGCCTTCTCGGCCGGGATCGTGACGGCCTCGGCGTAACCGCCGCGCACACGGAATGCCACGATCTCGTCGCCGACGCGTGCCTCTCCCGAACCGATACGCGTGTTCGGACCCATCGCGACGATGTCGCCGGATATCTCGTAGCCGATCGCCACCGGGAACTCCACGCCCGACCGCGGCGAGGCGACGTGCTTGGCGTCGGCGGGGTTGACACCGGCCGCGCGCACGCGCACCGTGATCTCGCCTTCGCGGGGGTCGGGCACCTCGTATTCGACGAACTGCCACTCATCCGGCTCACCCGGTGCGGTCGCCATCCAGTGGTGTGCGCGAGTCACGATGCAGCCTCCGACATGGTCCCTCCGACGATCGACGTGTCTCAGAATCCGAGGCGACCGAGCTGCTTCGGGTCCCGCTGCCATTCCTTGGCGACCTTGACGTGGAGGCCGAGGAAGACCCGCCGGCCGAGGAGCTCCTCGATGCCGGCGCGGGCGCGGGCTCCGACGTCGCGCAGACGCGCCCCCTTGCGACCGATGATGATGGCCTTCTGACTGTCGCGCTCGACCACGATCGACGCATGGACGTCGGTGAGGTCGGAGTCCTCGCGGGGCGCCACGTCGTCGATCACGACCGCGATGGAGTGCGGCAACTCATCGCGCACGCCCTCGAGCGCCGCCTCGCGGATGATCTCCGCGATGCGATCCTCGTCGGACTCGTCGGTGGTGATGTCGTCGGGATAGAGGGCGGGCCCCTTCGGCATGAGCGAGAGGATCTCGTCGGAGAGCACGCCGAGCTGGTCGCGCGTGAGCGCCGAGAGCGGGATCACGGCGTGCCAGTCCTCGCGGAGGGCGTCGGCTTCCATGAGCCGCTCGGTGATCTCGTCGCGGGACGCCGCATCGGTCTTGGTGACGATCGCGATCTTCTTCGCCCGCGGATAGCCGTCGAGCGACGCGGCGATGCGGCGATCGCCGGGGCCGACCTTCTCGGTGGCGGGGACGCAGAAGCCGATCACGTCGACGTCGCCCAGCACCTGCTCGACGAGGTCGTTCAGCCGCTCGCCCAGCAGCGTGCGCGGCTTGTGGATGCCGGGGGTGTCGACGATCACCAGCTGCCCGTCCGGCCGGTTGACGATGCCGCGGATCGCCCGCCGCGTGGTCTGTGGCTTCTCGCTCGTGATGGCGATCTTCTCGCCGACTAGGGCGTTGGTGAGCGTCGACTTGCCGACGTTCGGACGCCCGACGAACGTCACGAACCCGCTCCGCGTCTTGTCACTCATCGTTTCGGTCTCCCTCAGGATCTGATGTCTCCGTCGTCGGAGCGGCCCTCTCGACGAACACCGTCGCGATCCCGCGCCCGCGCCCACGAGAGGCGCCGCCGGTCAGCACGAGCCCGTCGACCGTGGCGGTCGCCCCTGGCTGGGGCACCTGTCCGAGCACCTTGCCGAGCAGTCCGCCGATGGAATCTACATCCTCGTCCTCGAGCTCGAGACCGAACAGGTCGCCGACGTCTTCCAGCGAGAGCCGGGAGCTGACGCGATACCGTCCCTCGCCGAGTTCGACGACCTCCGTCGACACCTGATCGTACTCGTCGGAGATCTCGCCGACGAGCTCCTCGATCAGGTCCTCGAGGGTGATGAGTCCCGAGATCCCGCCGTGCTCGTCGATCACGAGGCAGACATGCACGGCATCCCGCTTCATCTGCTGCAGGAGGGTCTCGGCGCGCATCGACTCGGGGACGAAGGTCGCCGGGCGTGAGATGGGACGGATGGATGCCGCGCGCCAGGCGTTCTCGTCGCGGTAGGCGAACTGGACGAGGTCCTTGAGGTACAGCACTCCGACGACGTCGTCGGCCTCATCGTCGACCACCGGCATCCGCGACACCCCGCGCTGCAGGAAGAGCGTCATCGCCTCGTCGGTGGTGGCGGTGGCGTCGACGGTGACCATCTCGGTACGCGGGACCATGACCGCGCGCACGAACTGGTCGGTGAAGTCGAAGACGGAGTGGATGAGGTCGCGGTCGTCCGCCTCGATGAGGTCGTTCGAGGCGGCCTCGTCGACCATGCTGAGCAGCTGCTCCTCCGAGGTGAACGAGCTGCGCCCACGGCCCGGCGTCACGCGGTTGCCGAGAACCACGAGTCCGTGCGCCAGCGGTCCGAGGATGATGCGCAGACCGCGCACGATCGGAGCGTTGGCACGCAGCATCCCCTCCGCGTGCTGGCGACCGAAGGAGCGCGGACTGGCGCCGACGAGCACGAAGGTGATGCCGGTCATCAGCACGGCGGCGGCGAGCATCGCGAGCCAGTTGTTCTCGATGAGGATCGTGAACGCGACCGTGACGAGCACGGCGGCCGTCACCTCCGCGAGCACGCGGATGAACGCGACGGAGTTGACGTGCGCGTCGGGGTCGGCGGCGATGCGCGCGAGCTGCTTCGTGTTCCGCCCCTCGGCGGCCATCTCCTCGAGGTCCGTTCGCGACGTGACCCCGAAGGCGGCGTCGATCGCGGCCATCAGACCGCCGAAGGCGACGAGCAGGACCGCGCCGGCGAGCAGGAGAGCTGCGGTCATCGTCGGCGTTCGGCGGCGGCGAAGCTCTGGATGAGCTCCTTCTGCAGGCCGAACATCTCACGCTCCTCGTCGGGCTCGGCGTGATCGAAGCCGAGCAGGTGCAGCAGGCCGTGCGTGGTGAGCAGGATGAGCTCGTCCATCAGCGAGTGGCCGGCGGCCTGAGCCTGGGTCTCGGCGACCTGCGGGCACAGCACGATGTCGCCGAGCAGACCGGGGGCCGTCGGTCGGTCCTCGGTTCCCGGGCGCAGCTCGTCCATCGGAAAGCTGAGCACGTCGGTCGGGCCGGGCTCGTCCATCCACTGCACGTGCAGGGCCTCCATGGCGCCCTCGTCGACGAGGACGATGGCGACCTCCGCGTCCGGGCTGACGTGCAGCTGCGCGAGGTTGTGGTCGGTGAGGCGCTGCAGCACCGTCTCGTCGACGTCGATCGCCGACTCGTTGTTGATCTCGATCATGCCCGTGCTCGTTTCATCAGGACCAGTGTTCGTCTCATCAGGAGAGGCCTCGTTTCGGCATCCGATCACGGGGCCCGGGGCGCTGGGCGCCGCGGCGCTCCGCGCGGTTGGCGAACTCCGCCGCCTGCTCGCGCTCGTGCCTCTGCGCCGTGCGGCGCTCGTCGTACTCGCTGTACGCGTCGACGATGCGGCCGACGAGGGAGTGGCGCACGACGTCATCGCTGGTGAGGCGGGCGAAGTGGATGTCGTCGATCCCGTCGAGCACACGCGTGACCAGCCGGAGACCCGAGGCGCCCTGCGGCAGGTCGACCTGGGTGATGTCGCCGGTGACGACCATCCGCGTGCCGAAACCCAGCCGGGTGAGGAACATCTTCATCTGCTCGGGCGTCGTGTTCTGCGCCTCGTCGAGCACGACGAACGAGTCGTTGAGCGTCCGGCCGCGCATGTAGGCGAGCGGCGCGACCTCGATCGTGCCCGTCGCCATGAGGCGGGGGACGATCTCCGGGTCCATCATCTCGTTGAGCGCGTCGTACAGCGGGCGCAGGTACGGATCGATCTTGTCGGTGAGCGTGCCGGGAAGGAACCCGAGCCGCTCCCCCGCCTCGACGGCGGGACGCGTCAGGATGATGCGCGTGACCTCCTTGCGCTGCAGCGCCTGCACGGCCTTCGCCATCGCGAGGTAGGTCTTGCCCGTTCCCGCGGGACCGATGCCGAACACGATGGTGTTCTCGTCGATCGCGTCGACGTACTCCTTCTGTCCGAGGGTCTTGGGCCGGATGACCTTGCCGCGCGTGGAGAGGATCGCCTCTCCCAGCACCTCGCTCGGGCGGGGCCCGCCGTCGCATCGCAGCATGCGCGCCGAGCTGGAGACGTCGCTCGGCGCGAGGTCGTGCCCCGCCTTCGTCATGGTCAGCAGTTCGTCGACGAGGCTCTTGGCGCTCGCCACGGCATCCGGAGCGCCCGTCAGGGTGATCTCGTTGCCTCGTACGAGCACCTGCACGTCGCGGTGCTCTTTCTCGAGCATCCGGAGCAGACGGTCCTGGGGACCGAGCAGCTGCACCATGGCGACGCCGTCGGCGTAGACGCGCTCGGTGACGCTGCGGTCGGTGGTGTTGTCGTCGTCAGAAGCCAACGAGCTTGTTCTCCTCGATGTTGCCGAGCACATGGGCGTGCACGTGGAAGACGGACTGGGCGGCGCTCGCGCCGTTGTTGAAGATCAGACGGTACTCGCCGTTGGCGTGCTCGTCGGCGAGCTGCTTCGCGGCCGCGACCATCTCAGCGAGGAGCGTCGGATCGCCGGCGGCGAGCTCGGTGACGTCGCGGTACTCCTCGGTCTTGGGGATGACGAGGACGTGCAGCGGCGCCTGCGGGTCGATGTCGCGGATCGCGAAGACCCGCTCGGTGTCCAGCAGGATCTCACCCGGGATGTCGCCGTTGAGGATGCGCGTGAAGATCGACGGTTCGGACATGCTGCCAGTCTACTGACCGGGGCCGACGTGCGGCCGGACGAGGATCACCAGCGACCGAGGGCGACCGACAGGACCGCGATCGCCGCGGGTCCGGCGGTCGAGGTGCGAAGCACCGTGTCGCCGAGCAGCGCCCGCTCGGCACCCGCGGCCTCGAGTGCCGAGATCTCATCGTCGGAGATGCCGCCCTCGGGTCCCACGACGAGCACGAGGTCGCGCCCATCGGGCTCCAGAGCGGACAGACGCGTCGGAGCAGTGGGGTCGAGCAGCACCACCCGCTGGGTGGCGGCGCGGGCGACGAGATCTCTGGTCGTCACGGGCGACGTGACCTCGGGCACCCAGGCGCGATGCGCCTGCTTGGCTGCCTCGCGCACGATCGTCGCCCAGCGTTCTCGCCCCTTCGCCGCCTTCGGTCCCTCCCAGCGCGATACGCTGCGACTCGCCTGCCACGGCACGATCTCGTCGACTCCGAGCTCGCACGCCGCCTGCACGGCGAGCTCGTCTCGGTCGCCCTTCGCGAGGGCCTGCACGAGCACGAGCCTCGGGCTCGGGGCTTCGCTCATCCGACGCGCGCTCACGCGCACCTCGACCAGGGACGGCGACACCTGCTCGGCCTCCCCCGTGAGCCACACCCCGCGACCGTCGCCGACCGTCACCCGCTCGCCGACACGCAGCCGCCGCACCACCGCGGCGTGCTTGGCCTCCGCGCCGGTGAGCGCCACGAGATCGCCGACCGCGGCATCCGACGACGATTCGACGAGGAAATGGAGTGCCATCTCGTTCCCCGGATCAGTGCGAGCGGAAGCGGTCGCGCAGCTTCGAGAACAGACCCTGCTGGAACTGCGCGAGCTGCGGGGCAGGCGCCTTCGTCTTCTTCGCGAAGTCCTCGATGAGCGCGCGCTGGGCCGAGTCGATCTTGGTCGGGGTGAGCACCTGGACTCCGACGCGGAGGTCTCCGCGCTGGCTGCCGCGCAGCGGCGTGATCCCGCGCCCCTTGATCGTCAGGACATCGCCCGACTGCACGCCCGGCCGGATCTCGAGGTCGACCTCTCCGTCCAAGCCCTGGATCGTCGTCTCGGTGCCGAGGATGGCGTCGGTCATCGCGACCTCGAGAGTGGCGAGCAGATCGTCGCCGTCGCGGCTGAACGCGGGGTGCGGGTTCACCGTCACCTCGACGTACAGGTCGCCGTTCGGGCCGCCCGCCTTGCCGACCTCGCCCGAGCCGGGCAGCTGCAGGCGCAGGCCCGTCTCGACGCCGGCGGGGATGTCGAGAGAAACGGTCCGACGGGAGCGCACGCGCCCCTGACCGCCGCACGTGCCGCACGGGTACGGGATGGTCGTGCCGTACCCCTCGCACGTCCCGCACGGCTGCGACGTGACGACGTTGCCGAGCAGGCTGCGCACCTGGCGCTGCACGTGCCCGGTGCCGCCGCAGATATCGCACGTGACGGGCGATGTGCCCTCCTGGCAGCACGAACCCTTGCAGGTCTCGCAGAGCACTGCGGTATCGACCTCGATGTCGCGGTGAGCGCCGAACACGACGTCGCCGAGGTCGAGTGAGACGCGCACGAGCGCGTCCTGACCCCGCTCGCGGCGGGACCGGGGCCGGGCACCGCGTCCGCCGCCCTGAGCAGCTCCGAAGAACGTCTCGAAGATGTCGCCGAAGCCGCCGAAACCTCCGAAGTTGCCTGCGGCTCCGTCTCCCCCGCCCATGTCGTATCGACGACGGGACTCGTCGTCGCTCAGCACGTCGTACGCGTGCGTGACGAGCTTGAACTTCTCCGCCGCCTCCTCGCCCGGATTCACGTCCGGGTGCAGCTGGCGTGCGAGACGCCGGTACGCCTTCTTGATCTCGTCCGTCGATGCGTCGCGCGAGACGCCGAGTACCTCGTAGTGGTCCGCCACAATGGCCCTTCTGCGTGTAGTCCTGGTCGTCCGCGTCAGCGGGCGGCCTCGTCTTCGTCGAGCAGTCGCGACAGGTAGCGGGCGACCGCCCGTGCTGCCGCGAGGTTGCTCGGATAGTCCATGCGCGTCGGTCCCATCACGCCGACGCGTGCGGTGCCGGAGCGCGCCGCGTAGTTGCTCGCGACGATCGACGCCTCATCGAGGCCGAACGACGCGTTCTCGGTGCCGATGCTCGCGGCGAGCCCCTGAGCATCCGCCTCCATCTCGCTCATCAGCCGGATGAGGGTCACCTGCTCCTCGATCGCCTCGAGAAGAGGGTGGATGCTGCCGCGGAAGTCCTGTTCCCGTCGCGCGAGCGTGGCGGCACCCGCCATGACGAGCCGTTCCTGCCGGAAGGTGCCCAGCTCCTCGACGATCACGGTCGCGAGCGCGCGGAGCACGGCGTCCTTCGCGTGCTCCTCGGCGTCGAGCAGACCCTGAAGGCGTTCGGCGGCGTCGCTGACCGCGCGCCCGGTCAGGAGCGCCGACAGGCGAGCCCGCAGGAGCGCCATGTCGGACTCGTCGACGTCGGCGGGGAGCGGCGCGATGCGCTGGGAGACGCCGCCCGCATCCGTCACGAGCACCACGAGGAGACGGTTGGGAGCGAGGGCGACCAGCTCGATGTGGGTGAGCTGCGCCCGCGCGAACGACGGGTACTGCGCGAGGGCGACCTGGCCGGTGAGCTGCGTGAGCACCCGCACCGTGCGCGCCATGAGGTCGTCGAGGTCGGCCGGGTCGGTCAGGAAGGACTCGATCGCGGTGCGCTGCGCTCCCGAGAGAGGACGCAGCTGGGCGAGGTGGTCGACGAAGACGCGGTAGCCCTTGTCGGTCGGAACGCGACCGGAGGAGGTGTGCGGCGCCGCGATGAGCTCCTCGTCTTCGAGCAGAGCCATGTCGTTGCGGATCGTGGCGGCCGAGACGCCGAACGAGTAGCGGTCGACGATCGACCGGCTGCCGACCGGCTCATGCGTCTCGACGTAGTCCTGCACGATGGCACGGAGCACCTGGAGGCCTCTTTCGCTGACCATCACGACTCCCCTCGTCTGGCACTCACCGGTTACGAGTGCCAATTCTACTCGCCGCGCGCGCCTCCGCGCTGAACGCGCCCGCGAAGGACGCGGCGGCTGCCGCGTCGCGGCTCAGTCCGTGAGTTCTCGCACCACCGCGTCGGCGAGCAGACGTCCGCGGAGGGTGAGCTGCACGCGCCCGCGCAAGGCGGCTGCAGGGTCGACGAGCCCGTCGGCGATGAGTCCGGCGACCCGCACTCGCTTGTCCGCCTGCAGTTCGTCGACCGCGATGCCCTCGCGGATCCGACTGAGCAGCAGGACGCGCTCCAGCATCCGCGACTTCTCGTCGGGCCGCTCCGTGCCCGCCGCCGGCGATTCGGATGCCGCGAGCCGCTGCGCGTACGCCGCGGGGTGCTTCACGTTCCACCAGCGCAGCCCCGCGACGTGGCTGTGGGCTCCCGGCCCGAATCCCCACCAGTCGCTTCCGCGCCAGTAGGCGAGGTTGTGGCGCGAGCGCTGCTCGGGCGTGCGCGCCCAGTTGCTGACCTCGTACCAGTCGAAGCCGGCCTCGGCGAGGCGTCGGTCGGCAAGCTCGTACATGTCGGCCTGCAGGTCGTCGTCGGGCATCGGGACCTCGCCGCGGCGGATCTGCCGAGCGAGCTTGGTGCCGTCCTCGATGATCAGCGCGTAGGCCGAGACGTGATCGGACTCGAGCTCCAGAGCCGCGTCGAGAGAGGCCTCCCAGTCTCCGAGAGATTCACCCGGGGCGCCGTAGATCAGGTCGACGCTCACAGCGAGCCCGGCATCCTTGGCTGCCGCCACCGCGGTGCGCACGTTCTCGGGTCGGTGGGTGCGGTCGAGAGCGGCGAGCACGTGCGGCACCGCCGACTGCATCCCGATCGAGAGTCTCGTCACGCCCGCCTCCGCGAGCGTGCGGGCGACCTCGGGGGTGACGGTGTCGGGGTTGGCTTCGACGGTCACCTCGGCGCCGTCGGCGAGGCCGAAGGCCGAGGTCGCTGCTCCCAGCATCCGCGCCAGGTCTCCTGCGGGAAGGAGGGTCGGCGTCCCTCCGCCGAAGAAGACCGTGTCCATCGGGCGCAACGCGCCGGCTTCGGACAGCACACGCTGGGCGAGCCCGATCTCGCCGATCAGCGTCGAGGCGTAGTCCTCCTGCTTGGCACCGCGCAATTCGGTCGACGTGTAGGTGTTGAAGTCGCAGTACCCGCATCGCACGGTGCAGAACGGGATGTGGAGGTAGGCCGAGAAGGGCACGGCCGCGTCGATAGGCAGGTCGGCCGGAAGGCGTCCGTCAGCGGGGGCGGGATTTCCGAGGGGAAGGGGGCCGGCCATCAGACGGGGGTCGCGTACAGCGGCGAGATGGCCCGCAGGTAGCGGGCGAACAGCTCGCGGCGGCGCCGCTTCACGAGCGCCGGGACGAGCCGGTAGAGCAGCGAGCTCGGGGCGTCGAACGCTCGGACGGTGAACCACACCTCGTCGTCGTCGCGCCACTCGATGTCGAACGACTCCTCGCCGCGGACGACCGATCCGCCGACGGTGCCGAGCACGAAGCCGATGCGGCGCTTCTCCTCGGTCACCGAGATGACACGGAGTTCGGCGTCGGCGTGCATGTTGGCGACGCGTCCGCGCAGGCGCAGGGTCATGCCAGGACCGACGAAAGGCGTGCCCTCCGCGTCGAACCGCTGCTCGATCTCGTTCTTGCTGGGGGCGATCGGGGTGCCCTCGGCGTCGAAGCTGACGCCCGCGTACGCGGGCCCCGGGGCCGGGCGCACGTCTTCGACGCGGAGTCCGGACGCGCGCTGCGCCGTCCACGACAGAAGCGCTTCGCCGGCTGTCCGGAAACGCTCCTCACCGCTGCCGATGCGCCAGGAGTTCTCGGCGGGGATGCTGCGCTCCGGCGGATACTGCATCAGATCGGGCGCATGGGTCGCACCCACCGCCGCATAGTCGACCGTGTCGTCTCGGAAAGTCCCGCGCCGCATGCCGACCAGCCTACCCGGGTGTCCTGGACGAGCACCGGGAGACCCGATCTACTTCTTGTCCTTGCCTTCGACGTCGCCGGAGAGCGCGGCGATGAACGCCTCCTGCGGAACCTCGACGCGGCCCACCATCTTCATGCGCTTCTTGCCCTCCTTCTGCTTCTCGAGGAGCTTGCGCTTGCGACTGATGTCACCGCCGTAGCACTTCGCGAGCACGTCCTTCCGGAGCGCGCGGATGGTCTCGCGGGCGATGATCCGCGCACCGATCGCGGCCTGGATCGGCACCTCGAAGTTCTGGCGAGGGATGAGCTTGCGCAGTCGCTCGGTCATGAGAGTGCCGTAGGCATAGGCCTTGTCGCGGTGCACGATCGAGCTGAACGCGTCGACCTTGTCGCCCTGCAGGAGGATGTCGACCTTCACGAGGTCGGCCTCCTGCTGGCCCGCCGGCTCGTAGTCGAGCGACGCGTAGCCCTGGGTCTTCGACTTCAGCTGGTCGAAGAAGTCGAAGACGATCTCGCCGAGGGGCATGGTGTACCGCAGCTCGACGCGCTCCTCCGAGAAGTACTCCATTCCGAGGAGCGTGCCTCGGCGCGACTGACACAGCTCCATGACGGTGCCGACGTAGTCCTTCGGGAGCAGGATCGCCGTGTTGACCATGGGCTCGGACACAGAGCCGATACGGCCATCGGGATACTCGCTGGGGTTCGTGACCGTGACGGTCTCCCCCGTGTCCGAGGTCACGACCTCGTAGATCACGCTCGGCGCGGTCGTGATGAGGTCGAGCCCGAACTCGCGGGCGAGACGCTCGGTGATGATCTCGAGGTGGAGGAGGCCGAGGAAGCCGCAGCGGAACCCGAAGCCGAGCGCGACCGACGTCTCCGGCTCGTACTGCAGCGACGCGTCGGACAGCTTCAGCTTGTCGAGCGCCTCACGGAGTTCCGCGTAGTCGCTGCCGTCGATCGGGTAGATACCAGAGAACACCATCGGCTTCGGGTCGGTGTACCCCGAGAGCGGTTCGGATGCGGGCTTCCTGGCGTTCGTGATCGTGTCGCCGACCTTCGACTGGCGCACATCCTTCACGCCCGTGATGAGGTAGCCCACCTCGCCGACGCCCAGCCCCTTGGTGGGCGTGGGCTCCGGGCTCGACACGCCGACCTCGAGCGCCTCGTGGTTGGCGCCGGTCGACATCATCTGGATGCGCTCGCGCGGCGAGAGGCTGCCGTCGACCATGCGCACGTAGGTGACGACGCCGCGGTAGGCGTCGTAGACCGAGTCGAAGATCATCGCCCGCGCCGGGGCCTCGGCGTCGCCCACGGGCGCGGGGATCTCCTGGACAAGACGATCGAGCAGCTCCTCGACGCCCACGCCGGTCTTGCCGGAGACGCGCAGCACGTCCTCGGGCTTGCCGCCGATCAACGCCGCGAGCTCCTTGGCGTACTTCTCGGGGTCGGCGGCCGGCAGGTCGATCTTGTTCAGCACGGGGATGATGTGCAGGTCGTTCTCGAGAGCGAGGTAGAGGTTCGCCAGCGTCTGCGCCTCGATGCCCTGCGCGGCGTCGACGAGCAGGATCGCGCCCTCGCACGCGGCCAGCGAGCGGGAGACCTCGTAGGTGAAGTCGACGTGCCCCGGGGTGTCGATCATGTTCAGCGCGAAGGTCTGACCGTCGAGCTCCCACGGCATCCGCACGGCCTGGCTCTTGATGGTGATGCCGCGCTCGCGCTCGATGTCCATACGGTCGAGATACTGCGCCCGCATGTCGCGGTCGGAGACCACTCCGGTGATCTGGAGCATCCGGTCGGCGAGGGTCGACTTGCCGTGATCGATGTGCGCGATGATGCAGAAGTTGCGGATCTGCGTCGCAGGCGTCGCGGCAGGCTGAAGCGGAGTGAGGGCGCGTGGTGACATGTCCTGACGATTCTACGGTGACGCGCCGTCGATGCTCGATTCGCCGAATCCGGTGATATTCTGCCCAGGTTGCCCGGGAGCCGACCCCGAAACCGGATTCCGTGAGCGACGAGACTCCGTCACATTCGAGTGCAGGTGTCGTGTCGCGCAGATCGGCAGATGGTGATTGACTGTCCTCCGGCTCAGCGTTGCGTCGGCAGATCCCGCGCGCGTCTGTAAAAGAGAAAGAATCAACACCTTGATCAAGTATCTCGTGCGCCGCCTGCTGGGCTGGTTGCTGATGATCGTCATCGCGACGAACATCACCTACTTCCTCGCGTGGCTGTACCTCGATCCGGAGAACAACTACGTCGGTCGGCGCCCGCCGCTCTCCCCGGAGCAGATCGACAACCTGCTCCGCCCACGCAACCTCAGCGAGTCGGTGCCGCTCGTCGAGCGGTGGTGGACCTGGTTCTCCGGCATCATCCTCCGGTGGGACTGGGGTCTCGGCCCGACCGGGGAGTCGGTCAACGAGCAGGTCGCGTATCGCGTCTGGGTCAGCGCGGAACTCGTGCTCGGCGCCACGATCATCACGACCGTGCTCGGCATCGCGCTCGGCGTCTACACCGCATCGCGCCAGTACAAGCTCGCCGACCGCATCGGCCAGGGCACCAGCATCATCACGATGAACATCCCGACCGTCGTCGCCGGCTTCGCGCTGGTGCTGCTGGCGATCGCCTTCAACAACGCCGTGGGCACGACCGTCTTCTACGTCACAGGGTCTTCCAGTCCGGGGGTCCAAGGGTTCTTCCCCGTCCTCATAGACGTGCTGCAACATCTCACGCTGCCCACATTGGGGCTCGTCATCACGGGCTACGCGCAGATCCACTTCCTGCAGCGCTCGCTCCTGCTCGACAACATCAAGGCCGACTACGTGCGCACCGCTCGGGCGAAGGGCCTCACGAAGCAGCAGGCGATCCGGAAGCACGCCCTGCGCACGTCGCTCATTCCGGTCACGACGCAGGTCGCCTTCACGATCCCCGCCGTGTTCACGGGCGCAGTGCTGACGGAGACGATCTTCAACTGGAACGGAATGGGTCGGTACTTCATCACGACCCTCAACAACAACGACATTCACGGCGTCGTCGCGGTCGCGGCATTCGGCGCCCTGATGACGGCGATCGGCGCCATCCTCGCCGACGTGACCGTCGTCGTCCTCGATCCGAGAGTGCGGGTGAGCTGATGTCCCTGGAAGCCATCGGGGTCTCCCCTGAGATCACCGAGCAGCCGCAGAAGCCGAGGAGCCGTAAGCGCACCACGATGTTGTCGCTCTACACGCGACGCTTCCTGCGCAACCGCGGCGCCGTGATCGGCGTGGTCATCCTCGCGGCGCTCATCCTGTTCGCGATCGTGGGACCGCTCATCGCTCCCTACAGCCACACCGACCTCGACTTCCTGGCGCTGCGCAAGGGGCCGTCGGCCGATCACTGGTTCGGCACGAACGGGTCGGGCAACGACAACTTCGCGCAGGTCGCCGTCGGGCTCCAGCGCTCGATGATGATCGCCGCGCTCGTCGCCGTCGGCACGACCGTCGTCTCGGCGATCGTCGGCACGACCGCCGCCTACTTCGGCGGGGCGTACGAGCGCATCATGCTCGCGATCATCCACTTCATGATGGTCGTGCCGAACTTCCTCATCCTCGCGATGATCTCCAACGACGCGGGCGGCAACTGGCTGGTCATCTCGCTCGTGATGGTCTTCATCGTCGGCTGGTTCTTCCCCGCCCGCATCATCTGGACGCTGTCGCTCTCGATCCGTGAGCGCGAGTACGTGCACGCGGCCCGCTACGCGGGGCTGTCCGGCATGCGCGTCGTGCTCCGGCACATGCTGCCGAACATCGGCTCGCTATTGGTCATCAACTTCACGCTCGGCGTCGTCTCCGCCGTGCTGACCGAGACGGCGCTGTCGTTCCTCGGCTTCGGCGTGAAGCTGCCGGACGTCTCTCTCGGCGCCCTGATCGGCTACGGCTCGAGCACGCTCGTGAGCGCTCCCTGGCTGTTCTACTTCCCCGCCGCGGCACTGACCCTGCTCACCGTCTCGATGGCGCTCATCGCCGACGGTCTCCGCGACGCCCTCGATCCGACCTCGGCGGCTGGAGGTCGCGCATGAGTACCGTTCTCTCCGTCCGCGACCTCAGGGTCAGCTTCCCCTCCGAGGCCGGGCGCGTGGATGCCGTCCGTGGCGTCTCGTTCGACCTGGAGGCGGGCAAGACGCTCGGCATCGTCGGCGAATCCGGTTCCGGCAAGTCCGTCACGTCGCTCGCGATCATGGGCCTCCTCGACGAGAACGCCAGGATCACCGGCTCCATCGTGTACGACGGTCAGGAGCTGCTGGGGAAGACCGACAAGCAGCTCTCGGTGATCCGGGGCAACGGCATGGCGATGGTGTTCCAGGACCCGCTGACCTCGCTCACCCCGGTGTTCACGGTCGGCGACCAGCTGATCGAAGCTCTCACGGTGCACCGCAGCCTCTCGAAGAAGGCGGCCTGGGAGCGATCGGTCGAGCTGCTGACGCTCGTCGGCATCCCCGAGCCCGAACGTCGGATGAAGTCGTTCCCGCACGAGTTCTCGGGCGGTATGCGTCAGCGCGTCGTGATCGCCATCGCGATGGCCAACGATCCGAAGCTGATCATCGCCGACGAGCCGACCACGGCGCTCGACGTCACCATCCAGGCACAGATCCTGGAGCTCATGGCGACCGCCCAGCAGGAGACCGGCGCCGCGATGATCATGATCACCCACGACATGGGGGTCGTGGCGAAGACGGCCGACGACGTGCTCGTGATGTACGCGGGCAAGCCCGTGGAGCACGCCCCCGTGCGCGAACTCTTCTACCGCACGCGGATGCCGTACTCGATCGGCCTGCTCGGCGCCATCCCGCGCGTCGACAAGACCGAGAAGGTGCCGCTGATCCCGATCAAGGGCAACCCGCCGCTCCTCATCGACCTGCCCGACGCCTGCCCCTTCGCGGCTCGGTGCCCGATCGCGATCGACGCCTGCCGGGAGCGCGAGCCCGACCTGCTGCCCGTCTCCACCGACGGACACGCGAGTCACACGGTCGCCTGCATCCGTGCCGACGACATCGACGACGACGCCACCATCGGCGGACTCCCCGTGTTCCCCGCGCCGGAGATCCCCGAGGGCAGCCTCACGAGGGTTCCCCGCGAAGAGCGGCCGATCACCCTGCAGGCGATCAACCTCACCAAGACCTTCCCGCTCATGAAGGGCGCGCTGTTCAAGCGCAAGGTGGGCGAGGTGCACGCCGTCAAGGGCATCAGCTTCGATGTGCGACAGGGCGAGACCCTCGCGATCGTGGGCGAGTCCGGCTCGGGCAAGACCACGACGCTGCTGCAGATCATGGATCTCGTGAAGCAGGAGGACGGCGACATCCGCATCGGCGGCACGAGCGTCGCTGACATCAAGAACCGCGCCGAGGAGCGCCGGCTCCGCCGCGACCTCCAGATCGTGTTCCAGGATCCGATGGGCGCGCTCGACCCGCGCATGACGGTGTGGGACATCATCGCCGAGCCGATGTTCGCGATCGGGATGAGCCGCGATGAGGTGTTCGACCGCGTCGAGGAGCTGATGGGTCTCGTCGGTCTCGACCCCGCGCATAGCGATCGGTTCCCGCAGGCGTTCTCGGGCGGTCAGCGTCAGCGCATCGGCATCGCGCGGGCACTGTCCACGAACCCGAAGGTCGTCGTGCTCGACGAGCCCGTGTCGGCGCTTGACGTGTCGATCCAGGCCGGCGTCATCAACCTGCTCGACGAGCTCAAGGCGAAGATGGGGCTGTCGTACCTCTTCGTCGCGCACGACCTCGCGGTGGTGCGGCACATCGCCGATCGGGTGGCCGTCATGTACAAGGGCGAGTTCGTCGAGCACGGCGACGTCGACCAGGTCTTCGACGCGCCACAGCATCCCTACACCAAGGCACTGCTGTCGGCGATCCCGATCCCCGACCCCGACATCGAGCGCACCCGCGAGCGGATCATCCTCCCTGTGGACGGCTTCGACCCCGAAACGGCCGCCGTCAGCTGAGCAGTATCCCGTTATGCACAGTCCGATAACGAACGGCGCGCAGACGGTTTCGCCCGTGAGACGCAGAGTTATTCTGCCCTCATCCCCAAGATAGGCCGACAGGCACTAAGGAGTACCATGAAACGGCATCAGAAGCTGATGGGCATCGCTGCTCTCGGCGCCGCCTTCGCACTCGTCATGAGCGGTTGTGCGCCGGCAGGCAACGGCGGCGGCAACGGCGGCGAGGGCGACAGCCCCCAGACGGTCGAAGGCGCGGACTACAACCCGCAGCCTCGCGAGAACCTCGCAGAGGGCGGCGAGCTGCGCATCCCCGTCTCGAACATCGCGGAGCAGCTGAACTACTTCCACAGCGACGGCGACGCACGCGTCACGCAGATCGGCACGTGGTTCCGCCCGCAGATCCTCCTCATGGATCCGGACGGCACGGTCAAGAAGAACGACGCGTACCTCGACGACTACTCCTTCGGTGTCGAAGACGGCAAGACCGTCCTTCACTTCAAGGTCAACGAGAAGGCCGTCTGGAACGACGGCACTCCGATCGACGTCACCGCATTCAAGGCCACCTGGATGGCTCAGAGCGGCGAGAACGAGGAGTACCAGCCGAACGCGACCGACGGCTGGAAGGAGATCGAATCCGTCGAGGCCGGCGAGAACGACCGCGACGTCATCGTCACCTTCAAGGGCGAGTTCGCCTGGCCCGAGATGGTCTACTCGCAGCTTCTGCACCCGGCGGTCAACACCCCGGAGCTCTTCAACACCGCGTTCCTCGGTGACTGGCACCCGGAGTGGGCAGCCGGCCCCTACACCGTCGAGGACTACGACAAGACCGGCGGCGTCGTCACCCTCGTCCCGAACGAGAAGTGGTGGGGCAACGCTCCGCTGCTCGACAAGGTGACCTTCATCCAGATGGAGCCGACCGCCGCGGTCAACGCCCTGCGCAACGGCGAGGTCGACATGGCCGAGACCGGCAGCGCCGAGCTCCTCGCCCAGGTCGAGGGCCTCGACGGTGTCAAGACCTACAAGGGTCAGGCGACGGCGAACGCGATCTTCACGCTGAACTCGACGAACCCGGCTCTGTCGGAGCTCGAGGTCCGCAAGGCCGTCTTCGAGGCGATCAGCATCGAGCAGGTCAAGGACATCGTCTTCAACGGCTTGAACTACACCGAGGAGCCCGCCGGCTCCCTCACGCTGTTCTCGTTCCAGCCGAACTACGTGAACGCTCTGGAGGAGGCCGGCCGCAAGGACGGTGACACCGAGGGTGCGAACAAGCTGCTCGACGAGGCCGGCTGGGTTCCGGGTGCCGACGGCATCCGCGAAAAGGACGGCGTGCGCCTGTCGCTCGTCTTCCCGGTGCACTCCGACACGGAGACCGCGCGCGCTCGTTCGCTGGCCGTGCAGGCTCAGCTGAAGGAGGTCGGCGTGGAGGTCACGATCGACACCCGCCCGTCGGCGGACTTCGCCGAGGACTACACCACGCAGAACGGTGACATCTTCTTCCTCAACTTCACGTCGTCCGACCCGTTCGGTGCTGCCTGGTTCTGCCAGCTGTACTGCTCGGACAGCGGCCTGAACCTGTCGGGCACCGGCACCGAGGAGATCGACAAGATGATCCACGAGGAGCTGGAGACGATCTCCGACCCCGAGGAGCAGACCAAGAAGGCCATGGAAATGGAGTCCGAGATCTTCGCGAAGACCTGGGGCATCATCCCGGTCCTCAACGGCCCGGAGATCTGGACCGTCAAGGAGGGTCTCGCCAACCTCACGCCCGAGCCCTACGTGGGTCTCGACCTCTTCGGCATCACGCCCGTGGAGAACGTGGGCTACGAGAAGTAAGCGGTCTTCCTGATCGCATGAGCGGGGCCGGTGGGTATCCACCGGCCCCGCTTTCTCTATGCTGAACGCGTGAGCGTCCAGATCGTCCTCGTGCACGGCATCCGCACGTCCGCGACGATGTGGCGCTCGCAGCTCGCGTACCTCGAGGAGGCCGGCATCCCGGCCGTCGCGGTGGATCTGCCCGGCCATGGCACCCGGATGGCGGAGGACTTCACTCTGCACGAGGCCCTCCACACGATCGATGCGGCCGTTCGGGAGGCCGCGTCACGCGGCCCGGTGTTGCTGGTCGGCCATTCGATGGGCGGTCTGCTCTGCCTCGCCTACGTCGGCGGTGCGGAGAAGCCGCCGGTGGCCGCGCTGGTCGCGGCATCCTGCACCGCGCTCCCCCGGGGCGCGGGACTGCGCGCGTACCGGATGATCGCTCGCGCGGTCGACCGACTGCCCGACCGGGGCATGTGGATCACGAAACGCATCCTCGATGCGACGATCCCGGTCGACACCCGAGCCGATTTCGCCGCCGGCGGCTATGCACTCGACACGCAGGACATCGCGCTGAGCAATCTGGCCGCGCTCGATCTCGCGACCGCGGTCGAGCGGATCCGTGTGCCGCTCTGGTTCGTGAACGGGCAGTACGACCAGCTGCGCATCAACGAGGCCCTCTTCCAGCGACTGGCCCCGCACGCCGAGCTGATCGTGGTCCCGCGCACGACGCACCTCGTGACAGCGATGCGACCCGCGGTTTTCAATGCGGTGCTGCGTCTGGCGATCGCGACGGTCGACGCCGAGCAGGCCGATTCGACTGCGCACGTCTCGCCCGAGCGGTGAGCAGACCGCCCGCGAGCGAGAAAACCGCCGCCGCCGCGAACACGAGCCAGAAGCCGCCGACGAGCGCCACGAGCCCTGCGCCGAGCACCGGTCCGATCAGCTGACCGAGCGCCGCAGTCACCGTGACGATGCCGAGATCGCGAGCGTGATCCTTCTCATCGGGCAGCAGGTCGGCGGCGAACGCGAGTCCGACCGTCGAGAAGGCGCCATAGCCGATGCCCATGAGTGCGGCAGCCACCATCGTCGCCTCGAACGTCGGGACGATGGCGATCAGGACGCCGGAGGTCGCCTGCACGAGCGTCGCGGCGACGGTGAGCGTGCGACGGTTCCCGGAGCGGTCGGAGAGGATGCCGGTGACCACCGCCGCGAGCACGACGAACACCGTGTAGACGACGATGAGCAGAAGCAGGTTGTCCTGGGCGGTCGCCGTGTCCTGATGCAGTCCGTGGAGCAAGAAGAAGAGGAAGAGGGCTGTGCCGAGCGCGTTCCCGATGTTCGTGACGAGCCGTCCAGACAGCATCCAGGCGAAGTCTCGGTCCCGGAGCGAGGCGAGGAGCGCGCCGCGTCGCTGCACCGCCACGACCCGTGCGGCAGCGGGAGGATCAGGGAGGAGCAGAGCGGCTGCCGTGCCGGCGACGGCGATGATCACGGCCAGCAGCAGGTAGCCGTCGCGGACATCGAGCCCCAGGAGCACGACCACCCCGACGCCCAGGACGATACCCACGGCCTGACTGGACCCGACGGCGGCGGATGCCGAGCCCCGCTGCGTCTCGGGGAGCTGGTCGGCGATCAGTGCGGTGAAGGCGGCCGAGGAGACCGCGATGCCGACCGAGACGCCCACCCACGACAGACCGACGGCCCATGGCCCCTCGGCGAAGCCGGTGACCATGAGGGCTGCTGCGGTCAGCAGCGCTCCTCCGAGGGCCCACGGTCGACGCCGCCGACGCCCGGCACCGGCGCGGTCGGAGAGCGCTCCGGCGACCGGACCCGCGACGACGCCCGCCAGACCGCCGAGCCCCAGCACGAGTCCCGACGAGACGACCCCGCGTATCCAGTCGTCCTCGGGCGTGTCGAGCTGAAGCGGGAGCAGGAGCTGCACCGGGGTGAGCTGCACCATCCAGATAGCCAACCAGGCGACTGTGAACAGCGTGATCCAGCGGGCTCCCACACGAGCGCTGTCGGTCATAAGGTCGATTGTGCACCCGCGTCCACCCGTTTAGGGGGAACGCCTCGACTGCTGGTAGACTCGACTCTTGGCTTGCGTGTGGGTTCTTCCCTCACGACCGCCGCGCGGAAGCCCTCTTCTTCTGCCGGCATTCCGAACAACCTCCGTACAGAAAGCGTCCACACGTGGCAAACATCAAGTCGCAGATCAAGCGCAACAAGACCAACGAGAAGGCGCGCGAGCGCAACAAGGCCGTCAAGAGCGAGCTCAAGACGCACATCCGCGCCGCCCGCACCGCTATCGCCTCGGGCGACAAGGCCGCTGCCGAAGCTGCCGTGAAGAACGCGTCCCGCAAGCTCGACAAGGCCGTCAGCAAGGGTGTCATCCACCAGAACCAGGCTGCGAACCGCAAGTCGGCGATCGCCAAGCAGGTCTCCGCTCTCTGAGCATCGACCACACGAGAAAGGGCCCGTCTCATCGAGACGGGCCCTTTCTCGTGTGCGTCGTGTCTTCTTGTGCGTCTCGCACTCGCTGCGTCTTCTACTCGCAGAGTGCGGTGGCGGAGGGCGGTGGCGCGGCGTGGCGGCGTTCAGCCGGCCGGTGTCTCGACCGGCTCGCCCGGCTCTCCCACCGGTTCGGCGGGGACGTCGAGGGCCGACGGGTCTTCCAGGTCGAGGCCGCCGAGCGGCTCCTGCTGCCACGATACGAGGCGCCAACCCTCCTCGGGGGTGCCTTCGATGACGCACATGCCCGTGTTGTAGAGGCGCCAGTGCACGGCGTCGTCGAGATCGATGCCGTCGAGTCGTGCGGCGGCCCAGACGCGGATCGCCGCACCATGGCTGACGACGACGGCCGCTCCGTCGACGTTGCGGGATGCGACGTGGGCGATCGCGGCGTCGTAGCGCGCGAGGAACTCCGTGCCGCTCTCGCCGCCCTCGATCGCGAAGTCGAGTTCGCCGGTGAGCCAGCGCCGCGCGGCATTGACGTAGCCCTCGATCGCCTCTCGGTCGCTGTGCATCTCCCAGCGGCCGGCGGAGATCTCCTCGAGCCCCTCGACGACCTCGATGGCCAGCCCTCGGTCGTGGGCGAACGGGGTGGCGGTGAGCTGGGTGCGCACGAGGGGCGAGGCGTAGATCGCGTCGACGCGTTCGTCGGCGAGAGCCGCGGGGATCGCCGCCGCCTGGGCATGACCCAGCGGCGTGAGGCCGGGGCCAGGCCGCCCCGTGTCGAGCGCGCCGATCACGTTGCTCGGCGTCTGTCCGTGACGGATGAGCAGCAGTCTCATGATTCCTCTCCGAAGGGGCGTCGGGTGGCGATGACGGTCAGCATGCGCTCCAACGCGAAGATCGGGTCGCGCGCCGCGCCCTTGACCTCGGCATCCGCCCGCGCGGTCGCCTGGATCGCGAGTCCGAGCGAGTACTCGTTCCACCCCGCGAGGTCTCGGCGGGCACGGTCGACCTGCCAGTCCTTCATGCCGAGACGCTGCGCGAGCTGACGGCTCGGCTCGCGGTTGCCTGCGACGCGCGCCATGGTGCGCAGCTTCATGGCGAATGCGGCGACCATGGGCACCGGGTCGGCGCCCGACGCCAGGGCGTGCCGCAGCGCGACGAGAGCCTCGCCGTATCGTCCGGCGATCGCGGTGTCGGCGACGACGAAGGCCGAGACTTCGACTCGGCCGCCGTAGTACTTCGTGACGACCTCTTCGGTGATGTCTCCCTCGACGTCGCCGATCAGTTGCTGGCAGGCGGCGGCGAGCTCGGTGAGATCGTCGGCGAACGCCGAGACGAGTGCCCGAAGCGCCGGGGGGGCGATGCGCTTCTTCGCCGCCTTGAATTCGCCGGCGGCGAAGTCGACCCGGTCGCCGTCGCGCTTGATCGCCGGACACGCGATCTCGATGCCCTCACCGGTGCCCGCTCTGACGGCGTCGAGCAGCTTCTTGCCGCGCACACTCGCGCCGGTGTGGCGCAGGATGACCGTCGCGCCCTCCTGCGGGTGCTCGAGGTACGACACCGCCTCCTGGATGAAGGCGTCGGTGCACTTCTCCACGCCGGCGATGCGCACCAGCCGGGGTTCGCCGAACAGCGACGGGGAGGTGAGCGAGAGGAGAGTTCCCGGCGCGTAGTCGTCGGCGCGGACGTCGGTGACTTCGAGGGCAGGATCCTCAGCGCGCAGGTAGTCGCGCACACCCGCGATCGCGCGCTCCGCGCAGACCTCTTCGGGGCCGGATACGAGCACGATCGGAGCGGGTCGCGGATCGCGCCAGGAGACCTGCGGGATCTTGGCCGACGCCGCCGCGCCTCGGGAAGGAGTACGCGCAGCAGCCATGGGTTCAGCCTACCGGGGGCCCACCGACATGAGCCCCGTCACGCGGCGCGGTGGCGCTGGCGCACAGCCACGGTGGCACAGCGGTGCGGTGGCACAGCGGCGCGGTGGCACAGCGGCGCGGTGGCACAGCGGTGCGGTGGCAGAGCGACGCGGTGGCAGAGCGGCGCGGTGGCACAGCGGTGCGGTGGCAGAGCGACGCGGGCGCGGCCACACGCGGTCACGGGGGCGCAGCCTCGCGCAGTCAGGCAGGCGCGGTCACGCAGGCGCTTTCAGGCGGCGATGTCGTAGCGGGCCCGACCGCCGAGGCGTGGGGTGCGGGTCGGGTCGACGGTGGCGGGTGGGATGAGCCAGACCCGTCCGGCGATGCCGGTGCCGTCGATGCGGATGTCCCATCCGTTGTCGTGGATGCGATGGTGACACGACTCGCACAGCAGCACCCCGTTGGCCAGATCCGTCGGCCCGGCATCCCGGTGCCACCAGCGCGCATGGTGGGCTTTGGTCATCTGCGGTGGGAGCCCGCACATGACGCATCCGCCGTCGCGTTCGACCAGGGCCAGGCGTTGCGCCCGGGTGAACAGTCGCCTCTCGCGCCCCCAGTCCAGGATCTCGCTGTCGGATCCGAGAACGGCGGGGATCACTCCCCCGCTGGCGGCGATGCGTCGGCAGGTGCTGATGCTCACGGGCTGGTCGGTGCCGTCGATCGTCGCGACGCCAGTACCCGCGGTCAGGTCCTCCAACGCCACCCGCACCACGACGGTCGCGCCGGTGGCCGGCATCCCCCCGTTGTCGCAGGCGGTCGCGTGCTCGCAGATCGCGGCGAGCGCGTCGGCCTGGATCATCGCCACGGTGCGATGATCGGCATCCCCCGCCTCCGGATCCGGCGCCTGCGCACGCGCCTGGAACGTCGCTCCCACGAACGCGTGGATCGCCGCCCGGATCGGCGCCCCCGAGGCGATGTCGGTCTGCAGAGTCAGATGCAGCGCCCCATCACGCTCGAACATCGTCAGCGACCGCTCCGACCGCGCCTGCTCCTCCCGCGGAGCGACCCCGTCCGGATCCAGCCACGCCTCCGCCCGGGCCACAAGCTTTCGCACCTCGTCGAGCGACAGCCCACCCGCCCGCTCCACCAGCAACCGCTCCGCCTCGCCGATCCGCGCGGGATCCGCT
>NZ_JAVAYF010000011.1:0-47285 GCF_041954755.1 Microbacterium sp. CR_7 | reverse complement strand
GCCCTCATCCAACCCGGAACCTCCGACATTCACACGGGTGAAACCACGCAAAACGGGCCAGGTCAGAAGGGTATTCCAGAACACCGGAACACGGTGCGAGCGGCGAGGGAGAAGGCCCCGGCGAACCAGAAACCTCACCACGTTTCGTCTCGCTCCGCTCGCGCAACGACCCGGGATCGGAGCAGCAGCGGAGCGAAGATCCCGAACTAGGCGAGTCCGCGCTCGTCGAGCCATCGCTTCGCGACGAGCACCGGCGCTCGCACGAGCCAGGCTTCAGCGATGAGCTCCGCGAGGCGGTCGCGATCGATCGCATCCAGCTTCACGAGAAGCCCCGAGTACCCGTCGAAATGCGGGATCGAGAAGAGGATGCCCGGCTCGGCCGCGAGCAGCGCCTCCTTCTCCTCCTGACTCCCGACCCGCACGGCGAGCACCGGCCCCTCGGGCCACGCGGCTCCGAGCGCGGCGAGCTGCCGCAGGTCGGTCGCTCGGGGACCGCGGATCCACGCGATCTGCCCGCTCGACAATCGCCACGCCGGCTCCCCGGTATGGCCGCCCACCCGCTCGGTCACGCCGGGCAGCGCGAGCGCGATCGCTCGCACGTCGTCGATGGTCGCCATGTCGCCATCGTCCTCCCGCAGAGCGGTCGCCACAACCGCCCGTCGCACACGCGCGCCGGCAAAGTCACACACGCGGGAAAGTCACACCCGCGCGGCAGAGTCGCACGCACGCGGGAGGACGGCTCAGCGTGTGATGCGCAGCGTCCGCACCTCGAACGGTCGCAGCGACAGCTCTCCACCCACGCGGGCATCCTCCAGCGGATCCTCGATGAGCGACACCTCGCGGATCTCCGCATGCTCGAACCCGACGGTCAGCGCCCCGGTCGTGCGGCGACCGAGCGCCTCGTACAGCCGCACGATCACATCACCCGATCCGTCGTCGGCAAGCTTGACGCCCGAGACGACGATGCCGTCGCCCGCGACCGACACGAGCGGCTCGACCTCGCGCGCACCGCGCACGACGGAGGCCGGCGCGTTCAGCGCGATGCCCTCGGCGGTGGCGATCGCGGCATCCGCTCCGATCACGAACCCGATCTCGATCTGGTGCGACCCGTGGTCGGTGTCGGGGTCGGGGAAACGCGGCGCGCGCAGCAGCGACAGACGCACGGTCGTCGTGACAGCGTCGCCGTCCACGTCACGCGACGTGTCGTAGCCGTAGATCGAGTCGTTGACGAGCGCGACCCCGAAGTCCTGCTCGCGCACGAGCACGAAGCGGTGCATCGACGCCTCGAACTTCGCAGCCTCCCAGCTGGTGTTCGTGTGGGTGACGCGCGCCTGATAGCCGAACTGCGTCTCGGCCTCGGTGTGCGACGCCTGCACGTCGAGGGGGAAGGCGAGCTTCAGCAGCTTCTCGGTCTCGTGCCAGTCGACGTCGTTGCGCAGGTGCACGGTGCGCGACCCCGCGGCCAGCACGATGCTCTGCTCGATGCGCGACTGCGAGAACTCGCGCACCACCCGCACCACGGCTGCGCCGTCGACGATGGATGCCGAGATCGACGCCACCTCGGTCAGGTCGGTGACGCTGTTGCGGTAGTAGCGGTCGATGTCCCACGCGTCCCACATGTTCGGGAAGTCCTGGTGCAGCTGGAACAGGTTCGCGGCGCGGCCCTCTGCGACGGCCTCTCGTCCTGTGGCCTTGTCGACGGCCGACACGATCAGGCCCTCGCTCGACACGAGCACCGACACGAGGTCGTTCTCCAGCCGCCAGCCGCCGGACTCCTCGCTGAGCGACACAGAAGAGTCGGCGGGTTCGCCCACCCACGCAGCGCCGAGCGCGCGTCCGCGACCGCCGACGGAGCTCGGCGTGAACCGCAGCTCGCGGTCGCCCTCGCCCGCGAGCGAGCGCCGCGCGGCATCCGCGATGTCCTGCGCGTCCGACAGCACGCCGCTGAGCACCTCGACGGCCTCGCGGTGCACCCAGGCGATCGAGGTGCCGGGCAGGATGTCGTGGAACTCGTGCAGCAGTACGATCTCCCACAGCCGGTCGATCTCGGCCTTGGGGTACGCGGCGCCGGTGCGCACGGCATCCGTCGCAGCCCACAGCTCCGCCTCGACGAGCGCGTGCTCGGCCCAGCGGTGCAGCGCCTTCGTCGCGTGCTGGCTGGTGAGCGTGCCGCGGTGCAGTTCGAGGTAGAGCTCGCCGACCCAGACCGCGGGGTTGGCGATCTCGGCGCGCGCCTTCTCGAAGAAGGAGTCCGGATGCTCCCACTCGACGCGCGCGCTGCCCTCGAGGTCGCGCAGGCGCTCCGCCTTGCCGGTCATCTCGCGCGTGGTGCCGCCGCCGCCGTCGCCCCAGCCGACCGGGGCGATCGACCGCGAGGAGACGCGGTTCTCCTTGAACTGGCGGGACGCCTTTGCGACCTCCATGCCGCTCAGCTGCGAGTTGTAGGTGTCCATCGACGGGAAGTGCGTGAACATCCGCGAACCGTCGATGCCCTCCCACAGGAAGGAGTGGTGCGGGAACACGTTCTGCTGGTTCCAGGAGATCTTCTGCGTGAAGAACCACTCGAATCCCGCCCGCCGCATGAGCTGGGGCAGGGCGGGCGAGTACCCGAAGCTGTCGGGCAGCCAGACCCCCTTCGAGCGGATGCCGAACTCGCGCTCGAAGAACCGCTGGCCGTACGCGAACTGGCGCACGAGCGACTCCCCCGTGGGCATCACGGTGTCGGATTCGACCCACATGCCGCCGAGCGGCAGGAAGCGTCCGTCGGCGACGGCGGCCTTCACGCGCTCCCACACCTCGGGGCGGTGCTGCTTGAGCCACGCGTACTGCTGCGCGCTCGACATGCCGTACTGGAAGTCGGGGTGCTCCTCGATCAGCGAGGTCATCGACGAGGTCGTGCGGGCGACCTTGCGGATCGTCTCTCGCACCGGCCACAGCCAGGCGGAGTCGATGTGCGCGTGCCCGATCGCCGAGATCTGATGTGCGCTCGCCTCTGCGGGAGCGGCGAGGACACCTTCGAGACGAGCCCGGGCGTCGGATGCCGTCTCGGCGATGCGCTGCAGGTCGAGCACGTCGAGCGCGTCATCCATCGCCTGCAGGATGCGCATGCGGCGCGGCGAGGTCGGCGCGAGCTCGGCCTGCAGCTCGTACAGGACCTCGAGATCGAGGGACAGGTCGAAGACCTCCTGCTCGAACACGGCGAGGTCCATCCGCCGCGAGCGGTACAGGCGCTCCGGGGACGAGGTGCGGATGTCGCCCTCCTGGGTGGGGAGGAAGGGGTGGTAGTCGAGCAGTACGGGGTTCGCGGCCGCCTCGAGGTACAGCTCCACGGGCTCGTCGCCCCGCGCGGTCTGCGTGATCGGGACCCACTGGTTGCGCGGGTTGATGCTCTTCACGGGCGAGCCGTCGGGGCGGTAGACGAGCGCCTCGCACTGGAACCCGGGCATGTTGATGTCGAAGCCGAGGTCGATCACTGCCTCGACGCGGCGGCCGGCCCACTCCGCCGGCACGCTGCCGGTGAGGCGGAACCAGGTGGTGCCCCAGGCCGGACCCCACATCTCGCCGACCGCGGCCGGCTCGAAGTCGAGGGCGAGTCCCTCGGTCGGGGCGATGGGCTCCCCCGGCAGCTCGTGCAGTGCGATCTCCAGCGGCGCGGAGGCCGAGTGGATGGCGGGTCGGATCCGCTCTTCCAGGACGCGCTTGACGCGGCCGACGGTGAGCGAGGTGTCGTCATGCATGGGTCAGTCTCCGAGCTCGACGGTGAGAGGGGGCGGGTGACGGCGAGGGGGAATGCGGTGCCGTCCGACGATGCTATCGGATTTACTAAAGCGATCTAGCATCCGGGCTCACAGGGTGTCGTCACTCCTTCCTGCGGGCTAAACCGATCAAGTAGGGTGAGGGACTATGAGTCCGGCGAAACGCGTCACCATCGCCGATATCGCGCGCATGGCCGGCGTCTCGCCCGGGGCCGTCTCGTTCGCCCTCAACGGCCGTCCGGGCGTGAGCGAGGAGACGCGGCAGCGCATCCTGACGATCGTCGAGGAGAACGGCTGGCAGCCCAGCTCCGCAGCCAGGGCACTCGTCGGGGCGCGCGCGAACACGGTCGGCTTCGCCCTCGCGCGTCCGGCCCGTTCCCTCGGCTCGGAGGCGTTCTTCACCGACCTCATCGCCGGCATCGAATCGCGGCTCTCCGAGAGCAAGGTCAGCCTGCAGCTGCGCCTCGTCAGCGGCATCGCCGAGGAGATGGAGGTGCATCGGCAGTGGCGCTCGTCCAATCAGGTCGACGGCATCATCCTGATCGACCCTCGCGACGACGACCCCCGCGGCGAGCGCATCACCGCCCTCGACGCCCGCGCCGTCATGATCGGCTCGAAGCCGTCGCCCGAAGGCTCCGTGCCGAGCGTGTGGATCGGCGACGACGCCGTGGCCGACGCCCTGTTCTCGTATCTCGCCGCGCTGGGCCATGAGCGCATCGCCTACGTGGCGGGGCCCGCCGAGCTCGAGCACACGCGGCTGCGCGCTGAGGTGCTCGAGCGGATGACCGGCGACGGGATCGCGGGCGAGGTCATCACGACCGACTTCTCCCCCGCGCGCGCGTCGGCCGTGACCCGCACGCTCCTGGCCGGCCGTCAGCGTCCGACCGCGATCGTCTACGACAATGACGTCATGGCCGTGGCCGGGCTCAGGGTGGCCCAGGAGATGGGTCGACACGTCCCCCGCGACGTGTCGCTCGCATCCTTCGATGACTCGGTGATCGCCGGACTCATCAACCCGTCGATCACCGCGATGACGCGTGACACGTTCGAGCTCGGCGAGCGCGCGGCGACGCTGCTGCTGCAGCAGATCGAGGCCGGAGCGAACCTGCCGAGCGTCGAGGGCCCGACCCCGACGCTGACCGTGCGCGAGAGCACCGCGCCGCCGGCGCCGGTCGCCTGAGCGGGCGACCCCGGCTCAGGCCTGCACGACGGTGTTCACCGAGCCGTAGCGGTCGACGCCGCTCGCGGCGAGATCCGGACGGATGAGGTGTCGGATGCCGCGGGCGTCGAGCGCCGCGGCATCGAGCGCGTCGAGGGAGGTGACCAGGGCGGGGTCGAGCCCGCCGGCGCACGCATCCACCCACGCCTGGAACACCGCTCCGCCCGGGCTCAGGGCGGCCCGGCTCACCGGCACCTCCCGCTCGTCGACCTCGACGACGATCGCGGTGTCGCGCGCGGGGGGCGCGGTGCGTCGCCGCAGCTCGGGGATGAGCTCGGCGAGGCGGAGGCCGATCGACTTCGCCGCACCCGTCTGATCGATGAGGCCCAGCGAGTACTCCAGCTCGGGGAAGTCCCCGAGCTCGCGGCTCACGTCGTGCGAGCACCACCAGGTGATGCCCCAGAGGTTCTCGGTGCGCGCGGCCGAACGGACCGTCGCCTCGAGGAAGTCGGGCATCTCGTCGTCGGCGAGGCAGTTCGACGGCGCACCGACCTCCTGCAGCCAGACGACGCGTTCGGGGTCGGTCGCGAAGGCGCGGGAGAGCTCGATGAGGTACTCGGCGTGCCGGTCGGAGGCGACCGACCTTCCGCCGTAGCGCTGCGCGGTGCCGTTGAAGATCCAGGAGTGGATGGTAGTCATCGCGCCGAGACGCGAGGCATGCGCCGGCGTGAAACCATGCCCGTCCATGTACCAGACCGCGTCGTACTCGCTGTGCACGTGCGGCAGACCGGGGGCTGCCTGTTCGGCGGCCGACAGCAGCACCTCGATCCATCCGCCCGCCTCGTCCTGCGTGACCGGCCAGGGGGACGGATGCGTGTGCGCGGAGAACTGGTTGACCTCGTTGCCGAGCGTCAGACCGAGGAAGTTGGGGGCATCGGCGAGCGCACGGCCCAGCCGATCGACGAGCGCGATCTGGCCGTCGAGAGCCCTGGCATCGGTGAACATGTTCTTGTCGTGCCACGTGAACAGCCACGACGGCACGAAGTCGAAGCTCGACAGGTGCCCCTGGATGACGTCGACGCTCGCGTCCAGGCCGAACTCCGACGCGATGTCGACCATCGCTCGCACGTCGTCGACGGCCTTGCTGCGGATGAGGGTGCGGTTCGGCTGCAGCACGGTCCACAGCGGGAAGACGCGGACGTGGTCGAGTCCGAGCTCGGCGAGCGCCGCGAAGTCTCGGCGCACGTCATCGGGGGTGAAGTCCAGCCAGGAGTGCATCCAGTCCTTCGACGGCGTGTAGTTCGCCCCGAATCTCAGGGGAGCATCGAGAGCGCCGCGCTGCGTCATGTATCCGGACCTTTCCGACGGTGTCCTCCGGCGAGGACGGGATCGGACCACTATAACGCTTGAGCAACGCCGTGCCTACAACCGCATGCATGACCCTGCGCGACCGCTCGAGTGAGCCTTGACACGCGCCGTTTCGGATGGTTTCATCTGCTAAAGCGCTGTAGTCCAATGACCGGACCCACGCCCTATCGCCCGCCTCGAGGAAGAAGCACGATGAGAGTTCCGACACGCATTGCCACGGTGGCAGCCTTCAGCATCGGCGTCCTGGCGCTGACGAGTTGCACGGGAGGCGGGGGCGGCACGAGCGATTCCGGCCCCATCGACACGTCCGGCGAACTGAGCGGGACCATCCAGTTCCAGACCTGGTCGCTCAAGAACGAGAAGTTCACCCCGTACTTCGAGGACCTCATCGACGCGTTCGAGGAGGAGCACCCCGACGTCACGGTCGAGTGGCTCGACCAGCCGGGCGACGGCTACCAGGAGAAGATCCTGAGCCAGGCCAACGCCGACACCCTGCCCGACGTGCTGAACCTGCCGCCCGACATCGCGTATCCGCTGGTCGCCGCCGGCAAGCTCCTCGATGTCGACGAGGCGGATGCCGACCTGAAGGACGCGTACAACACCGGAGCGTGGGAGTCGTACAGCCAGTACCCCGGCGTCGACGGCACCTACGGCCTCCCCTGGTACCTCTCCAGCGACGCCTCGTGGTGGAACCTCGCGCAGCTCGCGCCCTACGGCGTCACCGAGGACAACCTGCCCACCACGGTCGACGAACTGCTCACCCTCGCGAAGGACGTCGCATCGGAGTCGGGCGGCAAGGTGCAGCTGCTGTCGTCGATCCCCGCGCTCGACACCTTCACCTCCGCCGGCATGGAGGTCATCGACGACGAGGGCGAGTTCGTCTTCAACACCGACGAGGCAGCCGAGATCATCCAGGCCTACGCCGACGCCTACGCCGCCGGAGCGATGCCCGCCGAGGCTCTGACCGGCGACTACGGCGGGAACGCCGAGGCGTACATCCAGGAGAAGGTCGCCTTCACCACCGGAGGCACCGGCTTCACGACCGACCTGCAGAAGGACGCCCCGGCGCTCCTCGAGAACACGGTCGCGACGCCGCGCCTCGGCATCCCTCCCCTGTACGTGCAGGGACTCAACGTCTCGGCCGACTCCGACAACAAGTCGGCGGCCCTCGCGTTCGCCGAGTTCGTGACGAACGAGGAGAACCAGATCGCGTTCTCGTCGCTCGCCGTCGGCACCGCGCCGGGCACCGCCTCGGGCGGCGACACCGTGGTCGAGAACATCTCGTCGTCGGTCACCGACCCCAAGCAGCTCGCCGCGATCGACACGGTGTTCACCGCGATGCAGGACGCGAAGGCGATCCCGTTCCAGTGGACGTCCGACATGGCGACGTACATGACGCAGCAGATCGCGCTCGCCATCAACGGCGAGGCCGACCCGAAGACGCAGCTCGACAAGATCGTCGAGTACGCCAACGCGAACCGGGTGGACCAGTAAGCATGAGCGCGGACACCGGCACCCGGAAACGGTCGGGCGGAATCACCTCGCATCGGTGGTTCACGCCGTGGCTCCTGCTCGCACCCGCTGTGATCTGGGTGCTGGTGTTCGCGCTCTGGCCGTTCCTCAACACCGTCGTCCTGAGCTTCACCGACGCCAAGCCGCTGCGCACGCCCGAGTTCGTCGGCGGTGCGAACTACGAGCGCATGTTCGGCGACGAGATGTTCTGGAACGCCCTCACCACGTGCCTGATCTACGTGGTCGTGTGCGTGCCGCTGCTCACGATCCTGCCGCTGCTGCTGGCGCTGCTCGTGCAGAAGAAGCTGCCGGGCATCTCGTTCTTCCGCACCACCTTCTACTTCCCCGTGATCGCCTCGGTCGTCGTGGTCGCCCTCATCTGGACCTGGCTGTTCGACAGCCGCGGCATCATCAACCAGACGCTCGAGTTCCTCGGCGTCGTCGACAAGCCGGTGGCGTTCCTCGTCGATCGGTGGCTGCTGCTCGGCTGCGCCATCCTGCTCACGGTGTGGAAGGGCCTCGGGTATTACATGGTCGTCTACCTCGCTGCCCTCGGGAACGTCGGCAAGGAGCTGCACGAGGCGGCGATGCTCGACGGCGCCGGATCCTTCCGTCGTTTCCTGTCGGTGACGATCCCCTCGGTGCGCGGAGCGATGCTGCTCATCTCGGTGCTCATAGCGGTGTCGGCCATGCGGGTCTTCGCCGAGCTCGACGTGCTGTCGAAGAGCACCGGCGGCCCGGGCGGCTATGACATCTCGCTCGTGATGCTGATCCGCCAGGTCGGATCGGGCCTCAACGGCAACATCGGCTACGCCTCCGCGATCAGCGTCGCACTCTTCCTCCTCACCCTCATCCCGCTCGCCGCGATCGCCTTCATGAATCGCGAGAAGAAGGCGAAGGTCTCCGCATGAGCATCCTGACCCGCCCCCGCACCGAGGACGAGCGCCCGGCAGACGACGCCGCGCCCCCGTCGCGCGAGCGCATCTTCCGCCGCCGTGGCTCCGGCGACTTCAGCAAGCCGACGCTCGGGGGGCTGATCGGCCGGTACGCGCTGCTCGTGTTCGTGCTGTTCCTCGTGATCGGCCCGTTCGTGTGGCAGCTGTCGACCTCGTTCAAGGGGCCGCAGGAGAACATCTACTCCTTCCCGCCGAACCTCATCCCCCGCGAGCCGACGCTCGGCAACTACGCCACCGTCGCCGACATCGTTCCCGTCTACCTGTACGCGTGGCACTCGCTGCTCGTGTCGGTCGGCACCGTGATCAGCAACGTCGTACTCGCGACCTTCGCCGGCTACGCGCTGGGATGCATGCGGTTCCGCGGCAAGTGGATCGTCATGGCCATCCTGCTGTCGACCCTGCTCTTCCCGGGCGAGGTCACGGTGACCAGCAACTTCCTCACGATCCGCGCGCTCGGCCTTGCCGACACCCTGTGGGGCGTGTTCCTGCCGGGCGCGATCAGCGCCATGAACGTGCTGCTCGTCGCGACCGCGTGCCGCATGATCCCGAAGGACGTGCTCGACGCCGCGACCGTCGACGGCGCCACGACCTGGCAGCGCATCCGCCACATCGTGTGGCCGAACATCCGCGGCATGGTCTCGGTCGTCGCGATCTTCGCGTTCATCGGCGCGTGGGACGACTACCTCTGGCCGCTCATCGTGCTCTCCGATCCGGCGAAGTACACGCTCACGGTCGGCATGGCCTACCTGAACAGCAGCTTCTCCGTTGACCCGCGGCTCATCGCCGCCGGCACCATGATCGCGCTCGTGCCGATCGTCATCATGTTCTCGTTCACGCAGCGGTTCTTCTTCAAGGGCGTGCAGGAGGGTGCGGTCAAGGGGTGAGTTCCGCGCAGCTCGTCCCGGCCCGTGGCCCGGTCGATCCGCCGTCGTCGCGCCCGCTGTCGGGCGTGCTCGCCGCACCGGTCTTCGCGTTCTCCTTCGAGCCGGCCGCCGGCGTGCAGCGGGTCGACGTGCCACCCCTCGACACGATCGCGATCACGTCGGACACGGTGCTGCACTGGGCCTTCTACGCCGACGGAGCTGATGCCGCGCTCGCGCCGCAGGCCGCGCTCGCCGTGTCGGTCGACGTGCGGCTCGACGCCGGCAGCCGTCTGGCCGACGACCCCGCGGTGCGCGACCGCTACGGCTTCGCGGTCACCCCGGACGCTCAGTTCGCGGCACGCTGGTGCATGCCGGAGCAGTGGAACGCCGACACCGTTTCGCTCGCGCCGCTCGCCGGGCGTCGCGGGGTGGTCGAGGTCGTGCTCGGCGCGGGATCGCTGGCCGGTGCCGCCGGCCTCCCCGCCCGGGTGAGCGGGTTCGTGCAGGTGCTGATCGAGCAGAGAGTCGCCGCGGCATCCGATCTCTCTCCGGTCGAGCGGGTCGACACGCGTCGCGGCACGCACTCGGGTGCACGGTTCTCGCGCGGCAACACGATTCCGGCGGTGGCGCGCCCGCACGGCTTCACGTTCGTGACCCCGGCGACCGACGCCGCCGACGCGAACTGGCCGTATCGCCCGTTCGTGCACGACGACCCGCAGGGTCGCCGCCTGGAGGCGATGCAGTTCTCGCACCAGCCGAGCCCGTGGATCGGCGATCGCTCGGTGCTGCAGCTCATGCCGTTCTCCGGGGTCCCGGCGTCAGACCACGCCGACCGCCGGCGCTGGATCGTCGCCGGGTCGGAGCGCTCGAGGCCGCACGAGTATGCCGTCGAGCTCGACGACGGGCGCGGCGGCCGCATCCGCGCCGACATGACGGCGACCGTGCACGGCGCGGCGTTCCGCGTCGGCAGCGGCGATGCCGACGAGCGCGTCGGCTTCGTGATCGACCAGCTCACCGACGAGGGACGCCTCGATTGGGCCGACGCCGACCGTTTCTCGGGCTGGATCCCCGAGGGGTCGGAGGACTGGGGCAACGCCCCGCGCTGCTACTTCGCCGGGCGGGTGATCGGCGGTGCCCCGCCCGAGCGCGGGCGGCTCGACGACGCCGGTCGCGGACGGGTCGCGGGCTTCGTCGCCGGCCGCGGATCGCTCGAGGTGCGCGTGGCGGTGTCGTTCCTGTCGATCGAGCAGGCTGAGCGCACTCTCGCCCTCGAGCTCGTCGGCGCGGTGGGGTTCGACGAGCTGCGCGCCGACGCCGCGGCATCCTGGAACCGGTTGCTCGGGCGCGTGACGATCCCGCCGCTGCCCGAGACCGAGGCGCCGTACCGCGCTCTCGCCGACGAGGAGGACACTGCGCGGCTCGCCGCCGCCCTGCACCGCATGCATCTGTATCCGAACACTGCGGCCGAGGACACCGGGTCGGCCGGCTCTCCGGCATCCGCCTTCGCCGACGTCTTCGCGGCGCGCGAGCCGTTCGGCGAGACGCGCACGAGCGCGCCCGTCGTCTCGGGTGAGCTCGTCGTCAACAACGGCTACTGGGACACGTATCGCACGGAGTGGCCCGGCCTGGCGCTGCTCGATCCGGCGCTCGCGGGACGGCTGCTCGACGGGCAGCTCGCGCAGTACCGCCGCGGCGGCTGGATGGCCCGGTGGAGCGCACCGGGGTACGTCGACAGCATGGTGGGCACGTCGAGCGACCAGATCTTCGCGGATGCCGCGCGCTGGGGCGTCGAGTTCGATCGGCGCGCGGCGTTCGAGAGCGGCTGGCGCAACGCCTGCGAGCCGGGGCCCGACGCACGTCGCGGGCGGAAGGGCATCGACCGCGGCCGGTTCACGGGGTACATCTCCTCGGCCGTATCAGAGGGCATGAGCTGGAGCATCGAGAACGCGATCAGCGACGCCGCCCTCGGCCGGTTCGCCGCGCAGCTCGCGTCCGATCCCCAGACCTCGACGACGGATGCCGCGCGCTACCGCGCCTTCGCCCGCTATTTCGCGAATCGCGCCCTGTCGTATCGCGCACTGTTCGACCCCGGGGCGGGCTTCTTCCGCGGCCGGGACGACCGGGGATCGTTCTCGTCCGAGCCCTTCGACCCGCGCACATGGGGCGGCGACAACGTCGAGACGAACGCGTGGGGCATGTCGGTCGGCGCCGTGCACGACGGCGACGGGCTCGCCGACCTCTACGGCGGTCGGGCCGGGCTGCGGCAGCACCTCGATGCGCTGTTCGCCGAACCGGAGACGGCCGACGAGCAGTTCGGCGGCGCGTACGGCACGGTCATCCACGAGCAGCGCGAAGCGCGGGCGCTGCGCGCGGGCATGTGCGGGATCTCCAATCAACCAGCGCACCACATCCCGTTCATGTACGCGTTCTCGGATCAGCCGTGGCGTGCGGGCGAGACCGTGCACGAACTCGCCGGGCGGCTGTACGCGGGCGCGCACATCGGCCAGGGCTTCCCCGGCGACGAGGACAACGGCGAGATGAGCGCCTGGTGGCTGTGGGCCGCACTCGGGCTCTATCCGCTCGAACTCGCCTCGGGGGTGCTGCGCATCGGCTCGCCCCTGCTCGACGACGTCCGCGTCGACCGCGGGAACGGGTCGACCCTGCGGATCCGGTCCCACCGCAGCACCCCCAGCGCGCATGTTCTGTACGAGGCGCGGGTGAACGGCATCCCGCTCGCGACGGCCGAGCTGCCCGTCGACGCTCTCATCGGATCCGCGTCCGCCGACGTCGATCTCGATCTCGTCTTCGGCGACGACCCGGAGCGCTGGCTCGGAGAAGCCACGGAGACGGATGCCCCGCCCTGGCGCCCCGACCTCTCGGCGCGCGGCGGCGCGCCGATCGCCTCGGAGGGCGTCCGGCACGCGGAGCGCGCGTTCGACGACGGGGATGCGGCCGGCGCCGACGGCGTCGTCCTGCGACAGGGCGAGTGGATCGGCTGGCGGTTCGCCGAGGCGCGGGCGATCAGCGACGTCTCGGTGACGACGGTGACGGCGGCGTCGTCGACCGCGCTCGTGTGGGAGTCGGAGACATCGGACGGCTGGGAGCGGATCGCGGTCACCGCCGAGATCGAGCTTCCCGCCAACCGCACGACGCCGTTCACCCTCGCCGCACGCACCGCGACCTCGGCGCTCCGCGTGCGGGCGGAGGCCGAGGTCACGGTGCGTCAGCTCGAGCTCTTCGATCTGGGCTGACGGCCCCGATTCCCGCTCACTGCGGGGCGTACACCGTCGCCTCACCCTTGATCGCCTCGGTGATGCCCGAGATCAGCGACGACTGGTTCGTCGCTGTGAGGTTGTACGCGACGTAGACGCCGTACCCGTCGGCGGCCGTGCGCTGCGCGAAGTCCGCTGCGGTCGCCGCGCTCGTGTTCGAGAGGTCGATCGCCGCGGCGCCGATGCGCGATCGGTCGTCGAGCCCGGGAACCGTGGGGGCATCGTAGGTCGGGTAGTACGGATTCCAGGCGTAGTCGAGCGTCGAGCTCACGTCGAAGGCACTGAAGTCGGTCGCCGTGTACGACGGCCCGATCGCGTACAGCGTGATGAGCTTGTCGGGGCCGAGGCGGTCGCGCAGGGCCGACGCCACCCACCCGAACGACTGCGCGTTGGGCTGCGGCGTGCCGTTCGCGCCGTACTGGCTCCACTCGTCGTCGAAGTCGATGCCGTCGAGTCCGTAAGTGGTCACGGCATCGGCGAGCTCGGCGGCGAACGCGTCGGCTTCGGCATAGGTCGAGAAGTTCGCGAAGCCGGCGCCCTGGTGGTTGCCGAGCACCGAGAGCAGCACCTTGGTGCCCTGCTCCTGCAACGGACGGATCTGGTTCTCGGCATCCTGCAGCGTCTCGGTGACGCGCTCGTTGAAGTGCAGGTACGCCTTCTCGCCGTCGTAGTTGATGTTGGCGGCGAAGATCATCGCGAGGTCGACGGCCGGGGCGCCCGAATCGGCGAGCTGATAGTCGGCGACGTTCGCTAAATCGTTCGAGTTCACTTCGACGTAGACGGCGAGCTTCGCGTCGGTGTCGGGAGCCTCGTCTGCCGCGGCCGACGAGGCGGCGACGCCTCCCACGGCGGCGATGACCAGCGCGGCGGATGCCGCCAGGCATCGCCGGATCAGGGAATGACGGGGGTTCGGCTGACTCATGGTGGAGCTTCTCCTTCGGCGTCGTTGTCGATCTCACGCCGCGTCGATGCGGCGTGCCGATGACTATATCGCTTAAGTGTCGGCGTCGAAAGAGGGGCGGATGCCGCAGCATCCGCCCCTCTCGCCTGCGTCAGATCGGTCGCGATCCGCTCAGATGTTCACGTCGCCCACGAGGTTGACCTTGATGCCCATGCCGGCGAACATCGCGGCCTTCGCGACGAGCGCCCTGTCGGCGGTCTCGGCGTCGGGGGCGTAGACGGTCTGCGCGTGGTTGGCCTTGTGGCGGGCCATGAACTGGTCTCGGGAGATGCCGTGCAGCACGACGTGCGCGATCGGCCACTCCGGGTTCGTGTCGTTCTTGCGGCGCTGCGTCTCCTCCTCGGGCAGCTCGACGACCGAGCCCCGGAAGATGTCGGCCTGCAGGATGCCGTCGGCGATGAAGACCCGCGACAGCACGACCTCGCCGGGCTTCGAGACGCCGTTGATCGTGGCGCCGCCCGCGGGGAAGAACACGTGGCCCTGCCGCCATCCCTCGGCGTTCTGCCACCCGCCGAGGTGGGAGGCGGGCACCGAACCCGAGATCTCGTAGACCCAGACGAACCGGCCGTCGTAGTCCTCGCCCCAGCGGACGTCGTGCAGCGTGTTGTCGGGCACGAGCCCCATGGCGCGCCACACCCGGTCGGTCACGAGCGCGTCGACCGCGACCCCCTCGTCGGCCTCGTTGAAGTGCGGGAACGCGCGCCCCTCGTGCAGCACCCGCGAGCCGTCACGGGAGGTGACCGGCGGACGCTCGGTCGAGTTGAGGATGCCCTCGGCGAGGTCGGAGGCGGGCACGAGGTCCTTGAGGCCCTGCTGGTACTGGATGCCGACGGCATCCAGTCCGAAATCGTCGGCGATGCGCAGCGCGGCGATGTACATCTTGAGCTGCCACTGCACCTGCTCGCGGGTGAGCTCGGTCGCGGCGTCCTCGCCGTACCGGAACGTCATGCCGTGCTCGATGAGCCAGTCGTAGGCGGCATCGGCCTCGGAGTCGGCGACCTCGAGCATCTCGGCGTACAGCGCCGACTGCGACAGACGCTCCTTGTAGATGCCGGTCTTGTTGAGCAGCTCGTCGTCGAAGATCGCGTTGTACATGCCCATGCAGCCCTCGTCGAAGACGCCGATGATGGCCTTCTCCGCGAGCAGCTCGGCCGCGAGCGCCTCGCCCAGCTGCTTCTCCGGACTGTCGGGCAGCTCGGGCAGCGCGCGCACGTGCGAGGCGTCGTGCGTGATGGTGCCGGTCTCGGTCCATTCGCGGATGCCGTCGCGGAACCAGTCGTCGGTGAAGTCGACCGACCAGATCGACGAGTACGGCTTGTCCATCTTGGTCAGGCCCGCGTTCAGGCCGAGCAGACCGACCAGGCCGGGCCAGTCGCCCGCGAAGTTCGCGACGGTGAGGATCGGCCCCTCGTGCGTGCGGAGTCCGGCGAGCACGTGGTGCGAGTACTGCCAGACAGCCTCGGCGACGATGAGCGGAGCGTCGACCGGGATGTTCTTGAACACCTCGAGCCCCATGCGCTGGCTCGAGATGAAGCCGTGGCCGGTCTCGGGGTCGATGTCGTTCGCGCGGATCACGGTCCAGCCCAGGTCGTTCAGCACGCCGGTGACACCGGCCTCCAGCTCGACCTGGGTCGGCCAGCCGGCCGTGTTGGCCGACTCGCGCAGATCGCCTGACGCGATCAGGTACGCGGTCTTCGGGGCGGATGCCGGGCGGGATGCCGGTGCCGGCAGGGTGTAGGTGGTCATGGTGCCTCTCCGGTGGTGCGGGTGGTGCTCGTGCTGATGGTGGTGCTCGTGCTGGTGGTGGTGCTGCGTGTGGAAGGGGGCGGGAGCTCGGCCCGATGCGACTCCCCCGCGCTGAGCCGGATCGGACCGGCGACGACGTGTTCGCGCAGGGCGAGGTCTGCGATGTCGAGCCGTCCGCCCTCGACGTGGATCGTGAGGGCGTCGTCGTCGATCTCGACGCGCCCCCATCCTGTGCCGGTGGTGAAGAGCCCGGTGAAGGAGCGCCCGCCCGCGGGCGCGAACGACAGCGCCTTCGTCGGAGCGTCCCACTGGGCGCCGCTCGCTCCGAGCAACAGGGCCCAGGAGGCGAGCGAGCGCGCGTAGTGGTTGCCGCACTCGATCTCGTTCCAGGGATTGCGGTGGGTGCCGTCGTAGCGGGCGCGCAGAGTGCGTTCGATCCGCAGAGCGTCGTCGGGGCGCCCGGCGAAGAGCAGCGAGGCGGCGACCTGGTGCTCGATCCCCGTCCACACCTCGTCGGAGTAGACGAACGGGATCGTCGGGCGACCGCCGCGCGGCCAGGTGGCGAGCAGCAGTCCGCCCTCGTCGTTCAGCGCGTACACGCGCTGCGTGCTCTCCTGCGTCGAGAGGTCGTCGCGGAGATTGTGGGCGACGATCGCGCCGAGGGCGGAGTCGACGCGATCGACGGGAAGGATGTGCCCGAGCCCGTTGACGAACGCGTGGAACTGGCCGAGCAGCTGGTCCGACAGCACGCCCTCGCCGTACTGGTAGCGGTGCGCGTCGACGTCGTCGATCACCTGGCGGTAGTACTCGCCGTTCCACAGCACATCGTCCATGGCGGCGGCCACGTGGTCGGCGCGGCGCGTCCACTGCGCGGCTCGCTCCGCGTCGCCGAGGTGCTCGGCCATGCGCGAACCCGCCCGCAGCGCGGCCAGGTGGATGCCGTTGGCGAGCGGCTCCGTGCCGTGGAACTCGATGTCGTAGGTGTTGTGCATCTCGCCGTCGAGCAGACCGTCGCCGTCGCGGTCCCACTCCCTCGCGGCGTGATCGAGCGTGCGGACGGCGGCGGGCCAGAGTTCGCGCAGGAAGTCGTCGTCGCCGCTGTACCGCCACTCCCGATGCAGACGCAGGAAGGTCCCGAGCTGACCGTCGACCGCGGCGCTCATGAACCACGACGGCCCGCCCAGTACTCGGTTTCCGCGGAACTTCTGAGCCCCGGCCTCATCGGTTTCGAGCAGGTACTCCGCCCGGCGGGCGCTGCGTTCGAGCGACGGGAACAGCCAGGCCACCGTCTGCGCGTACGACCACACGTGGGTGCAGGTGCCCTCGCAGGAGCCTGCGTGGTCGAACGAACCCTCCCACGCGGCGAACACCGGCCCCTCGCCGAGATCCGGATGCGGCGACTCGACGACGAAGCACGTCGTCGACCGGGCCGCGGCGATGTTGGCGCCGACCGCGTCGGCCAGCACGGGGTCGAGGCTGCCGCCGTAGAGCGCCTCGACGAAGGCATCCGTCGTCCGCTCCAGGGTCGGCAGCTCGGTGTGCAGGTGCGCGGCGGCGCTCCACGCGTCGGGCCAGAGCGTCGCGTAGTGGTTGCGGATGATGCCGCCCGCCGGGTCGGAGAACACGATGTGTCCGTGCCAGCCGCTGCGGCGGTTCGGGAAGCTCCACGCGAGCACGAACTCGAAGTCGCGGCTCTCGCCGGGAGCGAGGGTGTGCACGATACCGAGCGAGCCGGTGCGCAGCCGCGGCAGTTTCGCGAGCATCTGCTCCTCGGTGAGCGGGGCGGCAGCGGGGTCGGCATCCATCTCGGCGAACAGGCCACGCGGCCGGTCTTCGAGTGTGAGACGCGGTTCGGGCTGCAGCAGGCCGTCGTCGGCGAGGTCGTCCCAGAACAGCCGGGCGCCGTCGGGCCAATAGCTCGTCACCCACTGGGGCTTCACCGTGGTCGACTCGTCGGCGGTGGTGAGGCTCAGCGTGCCGTACCCGGGGTCGTCGTCCGGGAGATCGATGTCGAAGTCGAGCCCGCGCACCCCCTCCTCGTCGCGCCAGCGCACCCGCTGCGTGCCGCGCATTCCCCAGGGAGCGTCGGGCCCCGGCTTCCCCCGTCCGGCCGTGTGCGAGACGCTGCCGACGACCGTCACGTCGACGGGGACCTGCCCGGGGTTCGTCACGCGATAGCGGAGCACGGCGGCGGGGATGCCCGACTCGTCGGCGTCGAGCGGCACGAGCGGGGTGAAGGCGTGCAGCGAGACGTCGACCGGCAGTGCGCGATCGGTGAAGTCGAGGTCGACGATCGGATACTCTCCGTGCAACGTCGCCCCGTCGAGGCGTGGCAGGCCCGCGAGCTGGTCGAACGCATAGCCCGCGTCGGCGTCGTGCCGGCCCGTGAGCCGAGCCTCGAGCACGCGGGTGACGGAAGGACCGCCCTCGGGTGCCGCGTGGATCGCGAAGAACGAGTGCGGGTTGCGCCGCCCCTTGTCGGGCAGGTTCTCGAACTCCCAGTCACGCAGTTCGCCGCGGGCGCCGATCGAGACGTTGCCCGTGCCGATGCCGCCGAGGGGGAAGGCGGTCGCCTGCGAGGTGTGCGGGATGCCGCGGGCGCGGCGGGTCATGCCGACGCGCCCCTCTGATCGGCGGCGAGCTCGTGCACGACGTCTGCCGTCTCGCGGTAGAGGCGGGTGTAGCGGTCGAACAGCTCGTCGTAGATGTGCCGTGACGTCTCATCGGGTCGGATGCGTTCGGACACGGGGTTCCAGGCGGCGATCTCCGGCCTCGGGCCGTCGGCCGTGGCGACCGCCGCGAGGAAGGCGGCGCCGTAACTCGCGCCGATCGTGATCTCCGGGACCTCCTGCACGAGGCCGGTGACGTCGGAGACGATCTGCAGCCACAGCCTGCCCTGCGTGCCGCCCCCGACCGCGACGATGCGGCGGATGTCGGCACCGGCGGCGCGCATGGTCTCGACATTGTGCCGCACACCGAGGGCGGTCGCCTCGAGGGCAGCGCGGTAGAGGTCGCCGCGGGTGTGGGCCAGGGTGAGCCCGGCGATGACACCCCGGGCGTCCGGGTCCTGGATGGGGGTGCGCTCCCCCGCGAAGTACGGGAGCATGAGCAGCCCCCGGGCTCCAGCGCCGGAGGCGGTCGCCTCGGCGAGCAGCTGCGGGTAGTCGGCGCCGGTCAGGCCCTTAAGCCACGCTGTGAGCGCACCGGAGGTCGAGAGTCCACCGGCGAGGTTCCTCGTACCGGCGAAAGCACCGGCCGTGGTCCACATCGAGGGAGTGCGCAGCGTCTCCTCGCCCGTCGCGACGAGGAACATGGTCGTGCCGTACATGAGCATGAGGTCGCCGAGCTCGTGCGCCCCGACGCTGACGGCCTCGGTCCATGCGTCGATCGTGCCGGCGATCACGGGAGTGCCCGCGGGGATGCCGGTGGCCTCCGCCGCGCCGGCGGTGACGGCGCCGGCGACATCGCCGGCCCAGATCAGCGGCGGCTGCTCGATTCCGGGCGCGTACCGCTGCCACCAGTCGTCGTGCCACACCTCGCGGTCGATCTCGTACAACGGCGACATCTGACTCGCGGACTGGTGGTCGAGGACGTAGGCGCCGGCGAGGCGTCGGGCAAGCCACGAGGCCGGCATGTACACGCGACGAGCACGCTGCCAGGCATCCGGTTCCTCTTCCGCAACCCAGACGAGCTTCGGACCCCCGGCCTGCGAGGTCAGCGTCGATCCGCCGATGCGCGTGATCTCAGACTCGCCCAGCTCGGCCGTCATCCGTTCGATCTGCGCCGTGGCGCGGGTATCGACCCCGTAGAGGATCGCCGGGCGGACCGGGCGATCCTCCTCGTCGGCGAGGAGGATGCAGGGACCCATGCCGCTGACGCCGACGCCGGCGACCTCCGCGTCGGGCACCGCAGCGAGGAGTTCGCGGGCGAGGGCGACGAACTCGTCCCACCACACGTCGCCGTCCATCTCGACCCACCCGGCGCGGGGGCGGGAGACCTCGTGCGACCGGGTCGCGGTAGCGACGATAGCGCCGTCGGCATCCACCAGCACGCCCTTGCTGCTGGATGTGCCGATGTCCACCCCGAGGGTGCAGCGCATGGCGTCCTCCTTGAAACCCGAGCCGTCGATTCTGAAATCTCTCGCAACTGTACGCGAAATCGATTTCAGCGCGCAAGACGAAGATCGGATGTTTACCGGGACTCTGGCGCGTCGGGCGCGGCGCAGAGTCGAGCCTTGCTGCACGACGCAGGGTCGTCATCGCGTTGTCCACACGTCACGGGCGACGGGAGCGGTCGGCGCGACGAGAGACCGGAATACTGTGACAACCTGGGCTTTGCCTCGCAGAATGGAGCCATGGACATGACGGAACCCCAGACCTGGACCGTGATCGGGGTGTTCGCCGCCATGATGCTCGGCGGCATGACTCTCATGACCACGCAGTTCAGCCGGGTCATCCGCGCCGAGGTCGGCGGCCTCCGCAGCGAGATGTCGGGAGAGCTCAACGGGTTCCGTGGCGAGATGCTGGGAGAGCTCAACGGATTCCGGGGCGAGGTGAACGGACGGTTGGACGTCATCGAGAGCCGCCTCACGCGCGTCGAGTCGAAGGTCGACGACCTCGACACTGAGCTCACCAACCTGGCGACGCGCTTCTGGAAGTCGCAGTAACGTCAGCGCTCGGGCGCCGAGATCAGTCGCGGACGGTTCGGGCGGGCTGGATCTCGTTGCGCAGCACCACCGTACGCGCCGGCTGCGTGTCACCGCCGATGCGCTCGAGCAGCATGCGTGCCGCGGTGACGCCCATGTGGCGGGCGGGCAGCCGCACCACGGTCACCGCGTTCGGCGAGAGGGTCGTGAACGGCAGTGAGCCGATCACCGCGACGCCCATGCGCGGGGGCGTGAGTCCCCGCTCGGTGAGCACCTGGATCGCGCCGACGCCGATGAGGTTGTTGCCGGCGACGACGGCATCCGGCGGCTCGGGCAGGGCGAGCAGCTCCTCCATCGCCTCCCGGCCGCCCTCGACGCGGAACGACGCGAAGCGGACGAGCTCGTCGACGTCGAGGTCGGGCAGCTCGCGGGTGAGCGCCGCCCTCCACCCGGCGGCGCGTTCGGCGGCGGTGTCGATGTGCTCCGGCCCGCCGATGTACGCGATGCGGCGGTATCCGGCATCCAGCAGATCCTTCGCGGCCGACGTGCCGGCCGCGCGGTTCGCCATGACGACCCCGTCGATGTCGTAGGTCGTGCTGCGGTCGACCGCCACGACGGGGCGCCCCGTCGCGAGGATCGCGTCGAGATTCGTGCTCTCGTCGGCGGTCGCGATGATGACCCCCGACATGTGCTCGGCGATCGCGATGCGCAGGTACGTGGCCTCTTTCTCGACCTGCGCATCGGAATTGCACAGCACGACCGAGTAGCCCGCCTCCGATGCGACGTCCTCGACGCCGCGCGCCATCTCCGTGAAATACGGGTTCTCGATGTCGGGGATCACGAGGGCGATCACCTCGGAGCTCTGCCGACGCAGCGAGCGGGCGGTCCGGTTCGGCGTGAAACTCAGTTTCGCCGCAGCGTCGCGCACCGCCGCCACCTTGTCGTCCGACACGCTCGTGCCGTTGAAGACGCGCGAGACCGTGGCGGGAGACACTCCGGCGAGTTCCGCGACGTCGTAGATGGTGGCCATGTCGAACCTCATTGCTGTGTCCGGCTGTGCCGGATCTCCAGCAACAGTAGCGCGCGAGTGGCGCTCTCTGGTGCTTCGACCTGAAATCGATTACATTGACGCCCATGACTCACGCACCCTCCGACCTCGCGACGATCGCAGCGCTGCGATCCGTGCAGACACGATCGATCAGCCCCGAGAACTTCGACGGATCCGCTGGGGGCGGAGGCCGGGCGACCGAGGGCACGGGGGCGTCGTGCGCCCGCGACCTCGGCCCCGGCTGGAAGATCTCGCCGAGCGTCGATGTGAAGGCCGGCGAGACCTTCGACCTCGCGAACATCGAGGGCGCGGGAAAGATCACCCACATCTGGATCACGACGCACACCGACAACTGGCGAACCCTGCTGCTGCGGGCCTACTGGGACGGCTCGGAGGATCCGGCGGTCGAGGTGCCCTACGGCGATTTCTTCTGCAACGGCTGGGGCGTCTTCGCGCAGGTGAACTCCCAGACCATCGCCGCGAACCCGCACGGCGGATTCAACTCGTACTGGCCGATGCCGTTCCACGACGGCGCACGTCTCACGATCGAGAACACGTCGGTCGTCGATGTGCGGATCTACTTCCAGATCACATACGAGATCGGCGGCGACTACTCGAACGACGCGTACTTCCACGCGCAGTGGCGCCGGTCGAACCCGCTGGAGGAGCTCACTCCGCACGTGATCCTCGAGGGCATCGAGGGCCAGGGGCAGTACGTCGGCACCTACATCGCGTGGGGCGTGAACTCGAACGGCTGGTGGGGCGAGGGCGAGATCAAGTTCTACCTCGACGACGACACCGACTACCCGACCATCGCGGGCACCGGCACCGAGGACTACTTCGGCGGCGCCTGGAACTTCGACATCCCCGGGCAGGGGTACACCGCTTTCTCGACGCCCTATCTGGGGATGCCGCAGATCATCCGACCCGACGGCCTCTACGTCAGCCAGCAGCGCTTCGGCATGTACCGCTGGCATCTGCTCGACCCGATCCACTTCGCCACCGGCATTCCCAAGGTCGACATCCAGGCCCTCGGCTGGCGAAGCGGATGGCGCTACCTGCCGCTGCGCGACGACATCGCCTCGACGGCGATGTTCTACCTCGACCGCCCCACGGCGCGCAGGCCCAGGACGCCCTCGGCCGATGACCTGGAGGTGCACCTAGGAACCGCGCCGGTGCCTGACATCGGTGCCACTCCCCCGCGCGCCCCGCAGGACTGAGTCGATCGGATGCTGCGGCGGGTCAAGCCGCGGCATCCGATCGCGCACACACCACCCGCCTACACGAGCCCCTGCACGCGGAACTGCTCCGAGTGATAGACGCTGTTGTTGCCGGTGTTCCACTGGCTGACGCTGAGGTGCAGATCCGACAGCGTCGAGCCGGGGATGATGTAGCCGCCGTAGAGCTGGGCGACGTGCGACGCGTCCTCCTGCCCCCACTCCGTGCCGGTCAGCAGGGTGGTCTTGGTGGCGGTGTAGAGGTTGTCGGTCGGCGTGTTCAGCACCATCGCGTCGATCCGGTACGCGGCCGCGTTGAACCAGGTCAGGACCCACTTGCCGCCGAGCGGCCGCAGGCACATCTCGCCGAAGCCGCCCGGCAGGATCTCGGTCACCGGCTTGCCCCAGCCCCACGAGCCGTTCGCGAAGCCCCACGGCTGGTAGGCCGACAGGGTGGTCATGTCGTTCGACGCCACGCGGTAGAGCACGATGCCCTTGTCGCGCTGGAAACCGGTGCCGTAGATGTACACGTACCCGTCGTTGCCGAGGCCCCAGGTGATGCACTGGAACTTGCCGCCCGCCATGTCCGCCGGGAACTGCAGACCGGTGTGCTGCCAGGTCGCGCCGTTGTCGTCGGACTTCCACAGCTCGGTCCACCGCACCGCCCCGAACTGCGGGCCGTTCACGATCGCGTGCAGGTACATGCGCGAGCCGATCGTGATGACGTCCGAGGGGATGACGGTCGTGAAGTACGCGTCGTGCGGGTAGTACCAGAACTGCGGCGCCACACCCTGCGTGTTGGCGCCCGCTCCGGCCGAGCCGTTGAAGATGACCCCGGTGGCGAGGTTCGTGGTCGACGAGTAGAGACCGACCGGCGAGCGCCAGTTCGCGCCTCCGACGTGATCGGCCCAGGTGTCGCCGAAGACGAACAGCAGACGTCCGTCCGGCGTGCGGGCCGGGATGCCGAGGTCCGTCGCCCCGATCCCGTACTGCACCGGGCTCTGCGTCCCGGCGAGCACCTTCAGTCTCGTGACGGTGAGCGGGCCGGCGGCGGATGTCGGAGCGGCGGCGCCGATTCCGACCGCGGGTGCCGCCAGCATCCCGGCGCCGAGCGCGAGCGCGCCCCGCAGGATGCCCCGGCGGGAGATGAGCGGGGGTGTGTGCTGCTCGGTCATCGTCGACCTCTTTCCGTGTGGGTCTCGCTCTGCGTCGGCCGGGCTACTTCAGACCGGCCATCTTGATGTTTCCGATGATCTGGCGCTGGAAGATGAGGAACAGGATCATCACGGGAGCCGCTGCCAGCACCGACCCCGCCATGAGCAGCCCGAGCTCGCTCGTGCGCTCGGACCGGAACGTCGCGAGGAACTGCTGCACGACGAAACGCTCGGGCGTGGTGATGGTGAGGATCGGCCACACGTAGGAGTTCCAGTACGCGAGGAACGAGGTGATGCCCATGACGACGAACGGAGGCTTCGACAGGGGCAGGAAGATGCGCACGAAGATCGCGAACCGTCCGCAGCCGTCGAGCATCGCGGCCTCCTCGAGGCTGGCGGGGATGTTCAGGTAGAACTGGCGGATGAAGAACACCGTGCCGGCGCTCGCAGCCCCAGGCAGCACCAGCACGGCGAGCGTGTCGAGCATCGACAGCCGGGTCACGACGATGAAGCTCGTGAGCAGGATCGTCATCCCCGGGATGAACATGGTCGTGATGACGACGACCCACAGCGTGCGCTGGAACCGGAAGTTGAGGCGAGCGAACGCGTAGGCGGCGAGCGAGTTGACGGTCAGGCTCAGCAGCGTGAAGAGCACCGCGCCGCCGAACGTCCACAGCATCGTGCGGGTGAAGGTGGGGTCGGCGAGGATCTGCGCGTAGTTCTCCCAGCGCCACACCTCGGGGAAGAACTGGAACGGGGTCTGGATGACCTCGGTCTTCGACTTGAATCCGGCGATGACCATCCACGCGAGCGGGAAGAGCGCCGCAACGAGGAACACCGCTCCTGCGAGCAGCTTCGCGATGACCGTCGCCCACGATCCGGGGGTCTTCGGCAGGCGGGCTCGGCGGGGCGGCTCGGTGCCGGCGAGCACGATTCCGCGCGTGGTGTCCTGCGGCGCGATGGTGACCATCAGTCCACCAGCCTCTCGGAGTTGACGAACTTGAAGACGATCGCCGAGACCGTGCCGAGCACGACGAACATGACGAGCGCGGCGGCGATCGAGTACCCGACGTTGATGTCGTTGCGGAAGTGGTTGAAGATGAACAGGTTCGGCAGGGTGGTCGAGTCCAGCGGGCCGCCGCCCGTCATCACGAGCGGCAGCTCGAACTGCTGGATCGCCGCGACGAATCCGGTGATCAGCAGGTACAGGATGATGTTCTTCATCTGCGGCAGCGTGATGAACGCGGTCTTCTGCCACCAGTTCGCGCCCTCCATCGCCGCCGCCTCGTAGAACTCGGTCGGGATGTCGACCATCGCGGCGACCATGATGAGCGACGTCAGTCCCATGCCCAGCCAGATCGCGGGGATGGCGATCGCGAGCAGCGCCCACGCCGGGTCGCCGATCCACGCGATCGGGTCGATGCCGAAGATGCCGAGGAACCAGTTGAGAAGTCCGCCCGAGTAGTCATACATCAGCACGAAGATGATCGACGTGATCACCGACGAGATGATCGTCGGGATGTAGATGCTGACCTTGAGGATGCTGGCGAAGCGCCGCGACACGCTCACCACGAGGCTCGCGAAGAAGAACGCCAGCACGAGCATGGGCGGCACCGTCATGGCCACGAAGGCGAAACCGCGGCCGACCGACGCCCAGAACAGCGGATCGCTCAGCACGGCGGTGAAGTTGCGGAGGCCGACGAACTCCGGCTCCTTGTAGAAGCTCCAGTTCTGGAACGACAGGAACCCGGCGTAGATCGCCGGCCAGATCACGAAGATCCCCAGGAGGCCCACGACCGGGAGGAGGAAGAGGTACGCGACCTTCGTGTCACGGTACTTGCGTGCGTCCGCCTGGCGTCTCACCGCCCGTCGCTCCGTCGAGACTGCACTGACCATCATCGCCTCACCCGTTCCCTCGTGGTGTCGTGATCCCGCACGCAGTGGCCGGCGCTCGGGCGCCGACCCCCGTCATCCGGGTCCTACTCGCTCGGCGCCTTGTCGGCGAGACCCTCGCGGTCGATGACCGTCTGGATCGCCTTGTTCGCCGTGTCGATGGCGGCATCCGGCGAGGCCGACCCCTTCATGACCGACTCGAAGGCGGTGCCGACCGCGAGGGAGACGTCCCACGGGTAGGTGGGCTCGGGGATCGCGTTCGGGGCGATCTCCTCGGTGATGATCGACGACCAGGGGGCGTCAGCCGCCTTGGGGTCGGCCGCCACGGCATCCTGCACCGACTGCCGCACCGGCGCCTTCGTGAACTGCGTGTCGACGAAGAACGGCACGAGGTTCTCGGGGTCGCCCGCGATGGCCCAGGAGAGGAACTTCCCCGCGGCCTCGGCGTTCTTGGTCTTCGCGTCGACGACCCACTTGAAGTTGCCCAGGGTGGTGGCGGTGCGGCCGTCGGCCTCCGCCGAGTTCACCATCGGGCCGATGCCGGTCTTCCCGAGCACGTCGGCATAGTCGGAGCCGATCTCCGACAGCATCCACGAGCCGGAGACCTTGAAGGCCACCTTCTGCTCGCCGAAGTCCTTGCCACCGCCGTAGTCGGCGAGCGGCTGCTTGGGCATATAGCCCTCGTCCCACAGCGCCTTGTACTGCTCCATCATGTCGCGGTATCCGGCGTCGTCGATGTCAGCGGCGGTCCAGTCGGAGTTCAGCGCGGTGTGGCCGGCGAAGTTGTACTGCTGACCGACCGTCGACCAGGCGAAGGTCGCGGCGTCCTGCGCCGGCGAGATGCAGTACTGGCCGTCGGCGAGCGTCGGCTGGATCTTCGCGCACGCGTCCATGAGCTCGTCCCACGTGGAGGGGCCCTGCTCGGGGTCCACGCCCGCTGCGTCGAGCATGTCCTTGTTCCAGAACAGCACGGCCTGCGGCTCGAGCAGCAGGGGGTAGGCGTAGTAGGTGCCGTCGATCTCGGATACCGGCTTCGCGGCATCCGAGATCTCGGCGAGCGCGTCTTCGGGAACGATGCCGTTCAGCTCGTGCAGCTGCCCGGCGTTCACCGCGTCCTGGATGCTGCCGGGGTGGGTGTAGATGTCCGGCGCCTTGCCCGCGGCCTGAGCGGCCTTCATCTTCTGATCCCAGGCGTCACCCGGCACCTGCGTGCCGACAACCTTGATCTCGTCCTGAGAGTCGTTGAACTTCTTGATGATGTTCTCGTACCACTCGTTCTCGACCGGCGTGAAGTTGCGGTGCCAGAACTGGATCGTTGTGACGCCGTCCTCGCCTCCTGAGTCGGCCGACTCGCCGGGGGTGCTCGACCCGCAGCCGGCGATCATCGCGCCGACAGTCAGTGCGCCGAGGACGACGGTCGTCGCCCTGCGGGTGCGTGGGGTGATTCTCATGGGTTCCTCCTCAGGAACGGACTCCTCGTCGAGTCGCTGCTGTGTGCTCGGCTGTCGTCGAAGGACACCGGCCCAGCCGACGGTCTTCGGCGACCGGGTATGCGCCAGAGTAGGCGAAATCGATTTCATAAGCAAGGGATCCGACACCTCACTTCACCCGATCGAGGTCGGCGGAGAACCAGAAGACGTTGTAGGGCCCCCAGAGCGAGAGGGTGAAGTGGATGCGCCTGCCATCCTCCGTCACGTACCGCGGATTCAGGTACGGGGAGTACAGCCCCTCGTACTCGCTGCCCGGCACGAGCTCGAGCGGATCGCCCCACGGGCCCCACGGCGTGATGCCCTCGCGGATGTACGCGTTCCCCGCGTCGGAGTAGGTCATGATCCATCGCTCGAGGTACGTCGACCACATCACCGAGAGCTCGCCGATCGTGCCGTCGACCACCGTCTCGGCATCCGCCATGTCGTCGCTCCAGATCGGCGCACCGCCGTCGACCCCGGCGAAGTACGAATACGCCGACTGGTCCTCGACGGCCTCCTCGGTCGCTCGGACACGCATGAGCTGCACGCTGCCGAAGCGCCCGGACGGGATCGACCAGAAGTAGATCCAGTCCTCGCCGCCCTCGTTCACCTCGGCGGTCGCGACCTGGACGAAGTTGGAGTCCCCCGGCCATTCGACGCCCTCGACGGGGTCCCAGGTCTGGCCGCCGTCGCGCGAGACGATCAGCGCCGAGCGGTTGGCATCCCAGGCGCCGGGCTCTCCCCAGAAGCGCACCGACATGTACGACACGTACATCGTGTCGTCGATCGCGAAGCCGTAGGTGGGGATCTTCGTGACCTCGCCGTCCGCGCCGTTGGCATCGTGATCGCCCTCGATGAGGGCCTCCGCCAGGCCGATGTCATCGGTCACCCACCCGCCGAAGTCGATGCCGCCGGTCGGGTCGTCGTCCTCCGTCCACGCCGCGACGTTCGACCGCCAGAACCCGCCCTGCCCGCCGATCGACTCCGGGTCGCGCTCGCCGAACGTGTCACCGAAGAAGAAGAACGTACGGTCGCCCACGTTCGTCATCGAACCGAGATCGGTACCGGCCACCGACACCGCCGCCGTGTCGTTCATGGCGCCTGGTCCGGTGAGCTGCGCGATCTCGGTGAGGTTGCTCACCCCCTCGAGCACGAACGGCTTGTCGGGGTCCGGATCCACGCTCACGACGGATCCGCCGGCTCCTGCGGTGCAGCCGGAGAGCGCCGAAGCCAGAACGACGGATGCCGCGGCGAGGCGGCGATGGGATGCGGATGCACGGCGCATGATCCTCCTCGATCGGCGGTGCCGGTGCACCGCGCCTGGCATCGAACCTAGCGAAATCGATTTCACAGCACTAGGGTCTCAGCCATGTCCGCATCGAGCGAAGGAACATGGCTGCGCGCCGACGGTGAGCCGCGGTGGGGCCACCGCGACGGCATCCGGATCGGCATCCCTCCCCTGCCCGGCCCGCGAGGGCTGCTGCGCGTCTACACGCCGTACCTCGACCACCCGCCGGAACGACTCGTGAACTTCATCGCCGTCGAACCGATCCCGGAGGGGCAGGCGGAGCGCGGATTCTCGGAGCTGGAGCCGAGCACACTCGACCCCGGCGAGCGCGGCAAGCGCATGTGGGCGGCCGACGACCCGGATGCCGCAGCCCACCCCGACGGGTCAGCAGAGCCCGCCCGCGGGATCGTCACGGAGATCGACAGTGTCGAGACCCTGACGGTGTGGATCGGGGTCGAGCGCTTCGACGACGGCGCCGATGTGCGCGTGCGGGTGCGGTTCCGCGCCGACCGCCCACACGAGGTCGAGGTCGCGGGGTTCACGAACGAGGGCTCGGTGGCGCTCGCCCATCTCGTGCTCACGGCCACCATGGGCAACTGGGCGAGGCTGCGGGTGCTGCGGCTCGCCCACCGCATCGTCACCCCGGCGGATCTGTGGCCGGGATTCACCGGCACCGCCTTCACGGAGCACGGGCGCTTCGGCCTCGCCGAGCTGGTTCGCGACGGCGAGGCAGCGATCGTCGAAGCCGTCGGGGACGAAGAGGATCCGTGGTCGGTCGAGTACGCGCCCGACACCGCCGACCACTGGCGGTTCCTCGGCCGGCGTTCGGTGCAGCGGTGGCGGGTCGACGACCCGCATCCCGAGCTCGAAGCGCGAGTGAATGCACGCTGGGCCTACTGGGCCAGCACCTCGCCGATCCCCGGCGGTCCGGCGTTCGAGAACGTCGAGATCGTCGAGCCGTTCCGCCAGGGGGCGGCGTTTCGCTTCTCGGTCGAGCCGGTGTGAGCGGAGTCCCTACATGCCGGTGTCAGCTGACCCAGGCCGGCACGCGTCCGCGCAGGAACGCGCCGTCGAGCGAGAAGCGCCCGGCGCCGGTGAACGCGAGCGCCAGGGCGGCAACGCCGAGCACCGCGACGAACTCGTAGCCGCCCTCGCCCACCCAGAGGCCGGCGGGCAGATGCACGGCGACGAGCGCGACGATCATGTCGATCGCGAGAAGGATGCCGACGGGCCGCGTGAACAGACCGAGCGCGAGCAGGATGCCGCCGACCAGCTCGAGGAACGCGACGAGCGGAGCGGCGATCTCGGGCAGCGGGATGCCCATGCCCGAGAAGCTCGCGATGGTTCCGGGGATCGTGTACTCGAAGACCTTCTGCGCACCGTGGGCGGCGAAGATCCCGCCGACGACGAGTCGCAGGACCAGCAGTCCGAACGAGGGGGCGGCAGAGGGGGCGGTGGTGTTCGTCATGAGGAGTTCTTCCTTCGTGGCAGGACACCGCGCCAGGCGCGGAGCAGGGGCGTTCCCTGCCTCCACGCTAGGAACGACACTTTGCGATCTCCTGTGCGCGGCGAGCTCCTGTGCCCGGGGAGCTCCTGTGCGCGGCGGGATCGGGCAGCGGCGGACGCGCGTGAGGGGCGGGCCGACCGAGTCGACCCGCCCCTCCGACAGCATCCGTTCAGCCGGCTGTGGCGTTCTCGTACGCGCGCATCGCGGCCTGCTGCGCGTCGGCGAGAGCCTCCTCCGGCTCTTTGTCGCCGAGCAGCGCTGCGGTGATCGCGTTGTTGAGCTCGTTCTGGATCTCCTGCCCGGCGGGCGAGGATCCGAACGACTGGCCGTAGCCGACGACGTCGTAGAACGTCGAGATGACCTGGTCGAAGCCGGCGTTGCCGGTCTCGGTCACGAACTGGTCGCGGATGGCTTGGTCAGACGCCGGCGAGCCCGTGAACAGGCCGGTGTTGAGCCCGCCGTCGTCCTTCAGCGTCTGCGCGCGAGCCTCACCCGCCGCCATCCACGCGTCGTCCGAGGTGAGGTTCACCATCCACGCGCACGCCGCCGCCGGGTTCTTCGCGCCGACCGGCACCACGAACGCCGTGCCGGATGCGACCGAGAACGGCTCGCCGTCCTTGTCGCGGAACGGCACGGCCTCGATGTCGATCTGATCCGCGTACGGGCCGAGCACGTTCGGGTACCACTGCGCGTTCACCTGCGCGCCGACCTGCCCAGCCACGTACTGGTTGTTGTCGCCGAACGTGTCGAACGAGTCGGTGAAGCTCTTCACCGCGGCGAAACCGCCCTGCGCGTCGGTGATCTGCTTCAGCAGCTCGATGCCGGCGAGGTTGCTCGGGTCGTCGAGCGTCGGGGCTCCGTCTTCGTCGTTGAGCTGTCCGCCCATCGCGAGGATCCAGAGCCCGCCCTGGCCGGTCGCGACGGGGTCGAAGCCGAGGCGCGACGGCACGCCGCCCGACTCCTGGTAGATCTTGCCGATCGCATCGATCAGACCGTCGGGATTCGAGGTGTCGAACTGATCGGGCGTGACGCCCGCCTCGGCGAGCACCGTCTTGTTCACGATGATGGCCGGCGGCTGGTAGAACTGCGGCACGGCCCAGACCTCGTCGTCGTACGTGACGTCGTCGACCACGAACGGGTACCAGTGGTCGCGGGGCTCGACGTCCTGCGCCGCGAAGCACTCGTCGAGGGGCATGATCAATCCCTGCGCCGCGTAGGTCGTGACGTAACGACGGTCCATCTGCACGACGTCCGGCACATCGCCGCTCGCGATGCGGGTGGTGAACTTCTGCGCGTCGAAGGCCGTCGCGTCGAGTTCCACCTCGACCTCGCCGAGCTGCTCGGCCGCGTAATCGACACGGGACTGCCCCACGTCGTCGGCGTTCTCGAAGCCCCACGCGTTGAGGGTGCCCGTGGGTTCGGCGTCGAAGTCGGCATCCGCGCCGCCCTCGCCCGCTCCTCCCCCGCTGCAGCCCGCGAGCACGATGGCGGATGCCGCGGCCATGGCGGCGAATCCCAGGATGCGCTTGCGCATGTCATTCCTTCTTTCGGTTGCTGTGTGTGTCGTCGTATCGGTCGATGGACGTGTGGTGTTGCCGCATCAGCCCTTCCGCCCCTGCGTGGCGACGCCCTCGATGAAGTAGCGCTGCCCGAAGGCGAAGAGGATGAGCATCGGCACGGTCACGATCAGAGACGCCACCATGACGTACTGATAGTCGCCGTGACCGCCGGCTGTCGGGCTGTACTTCGTCATGGCGTAGGCGATGCCGAGCGGGGCCGTGAACTCGTCGACGGAGCCCGCGTTCAGGTAGATGAGGGCCGCCTGGAGGTTGTTCCAGCTCGCCTGGAACTCGAACAGGAACACGATGATGAACGACGGGATCGACAGCGGCATCGCGATCCGCCAGAACAGGCCCCAGTAGCTGGCCCCGTCGAGACGAGCGGCTTCGAAGAGCTCGCGGGGCAGCCCCAGGAAGAACTGCCGTTGCAGGAAGATGTAGAACGCGGATCCGAAGAGGTTCATGCCCCACAGGGGCACCCACGTGCCCAGCATCCCCGTCTCTTTCCAGATCAGGTAGATCGGGATCATCGTGACGGCGCCGGGCAGCATCATGGTGGCCAGGACCAACCCGAAGAGCAGCCCGCGGCCGGGGAACCTGAAGTACGCGAATCCGAAGGCGACGATCGAGCTCGAGATCGCGACGGTGCCGGCGGCGAGCAGGGCGATGGCGATGCTGTTCCACATCCAGCTGAGGAGCGGGAGCTGGTTCCACACCTCGATGTAGTTCTCGGGGATGAACGTCTTGGGGATGAGCGAGTTGTCGAACACCTCGCCGCGGGGCTTGAAACTCGCCGCCAGGAGCCACACGAACGGGTAGAGGAACAGGAGGCCGAACCCGATGAGGATGACGGCGAGGACGATCCGCACTGCGAGACTCTTCGGCTGCGACACCGCGCGACGCAAGCGCGACCTCTTCGGCACCGTGACGGCGCGAGTCTCGTTCTCGAGGATGGGCTCGGCGGCGGGAGGCAGCTGCCGCAGTGAAGACGACATCAACGGTCTCCCTCGTAGTAGACGAATCGGTTGCCGACCTTCACCTGGATGACCGTGATGATCATGATGATCACGAACAGCAGCCAGGCCATCGCCGCGGCGAAGCCGAAGTTGAACTGGCGGAAGGCCTGCTGGAAGAGATAGATCGCGTAGAAGAGCGAGGCTTCAGGCGACGAATTGCTCTGATCTCGCCAGAACAGCAGGTAGGCCTGATCGAAGATCTGGAAAGCGGCGATCGACAGCACGATGACGTTGAAGAACATCGCGCCGGAGATCATCGGGAGCGTGATCGAGAAGAAGCGTCGGATCGCGCCCGCGCCGTCGATCGACGCGACCTCGTAGAGCTCGGTCGGCACGTTCTTCAGCGCGGCGAGGAAGATCACCATCGTGCCGGCCACGGTCCACAGGGTCATGATGACGATGCTCGGCTTCACCCACGCCGGGTCGACGAGCCACTGCGGACCCTGGATGCCGAAGAGGCGCAGGAACTGGTTGATCGCACCGGAGTTGCCGTTCAGCAGCAGGAAGAACACCGCGGCGGTCGCGACGGCCGGGGTCATCTTCGGCAGGTAGTAGAGCGTGCGGAAGATGCCCGCTCCCCGGCCGACGCGGTTGAGCAGCAGCGCGAGGACGAGCGCGAAGACGATCTCGAGCGGTACGGCCATGACGACGTAGAAGAGGGTGTTGGCGAGCGAGACGCCCACCCGCGGATCCTCGAACAGCTGCTCGTAGTTGGTCGTGCCGACGGGCCGAGCCGTGTTGGTCGCCAGGTTGTAGTTGCTGAACGAGATGTACAGGCTGTACGCCATGGCCCCCGCCGTGAAGACGAGGAAGCCGATGATCCACGGCGAGATGAAGAGGTAGCCCGCCAGCGCTTCGCGCTTGTTGTAGTGCTGCTTCAGTGCAGGACTGCGCCTGCTGCGACGGGTGCCGCGCTCCCTGCGGGCGCGCGACGGGGAGGATACTGACATGGCGTGAATCTAGAAGCGGTTCTCCCTTTCCGCGCGGGGCTTGCTTCTTCTCGCGCAGTGTGATTCCGCCCCTCCTGCGCGGCGATCTCCGTCGCACTCCGTAGACTCGCCGGATGGGCGACGCGCGACCCGACGCGCGTCGAGGGAGGGACGACGGCCACAGTGAGGGCACGAGCGGTCTTCGGCGTGCTGCGCCTCGCCGCGGCGAGCGTGTGCACCGTCGCCCTCGTGCATCGCATGTTCTGGGGGCTCAGCTCCGCCACGATCGCCGGAGAGAACTTCTTCGCCTACCTCACGGTGCAGTCGAACTGCGCGCTGGTGGTCGTGCTGCTCATCGGCGCGGTGCTCGCGTTCCGGCGGATGACGGATCCGCGGTGGTTCACGGTCTCCCTCGCACTCGTGCTCACCTGGACGATCACGGCCGGTCTCGCGTTCGCATTGATCGTCTGGCAGGCGGGGCTCCGCGGCATCCGCGTCGACGTGCCCTGGTCGGATCAGGTGCTGCACTTCTACCTGCCGGCGTGCACCGCCATCGCCTGGGTGCTCACCCCCGGCCACCGCGGTGTGCCGTGGTGGGTGGTGCCGACCGCGCTCGCCTTCCCCCTCGCCTGGGGCGGCGTGACCCTGTGGCGCGGCCCGATCGTCGGCTGGTACCCGTACTACTTCCTCGATCCGCGGCAGGTGTCGGGGCCGCCGGAGTTCCTCATCACGAGCGGCATCGCGCTCGCGATCTTCGCGGCGGTGGCGTCGGTCATCGTGCTCGTGAGCCGGATGCGCCGACGGGGACACGACCGGCCACCGGTCTGACCACGCCCTCCCGCGTCAGGGCGCCGCGAGGAACGGTGCGAGCGAGGCGATGGCCGCCTCGAGCGCCTTCTGGTCGTCGAGCTCTGCGAACTCGCCTGCCGCATCACCGCCGAGGATGCCGACCACGACGCTCTCACCGGTCTCGGCCGAGAGGTCGAACCACGTGCGGATCAGCGCGTCACCACCCACGACATGCCACACCGTCGGCACGGCGGCGTCGGGATCCTCGGGGGCCGTGGCGGCGAACGGAGATTCATCGAACCGCATCCAGACCGTCTCGATCCGACCCATGCCGAGTTCGGCGATCGCCCCGCGCTGTGCGAAGGGCAGCGCGGGGGCGAACTCCAGCCCCTTTCCCTGCAGCACTCCGAGCGGGACCGTGACGACGACCCTGTCGAAGGAGAGCGACTCGCCCGTGGCTATCCTCAGGCTGAGGCCGGCGTCGTCGTAGGCGACGCGAGAGATCGGAGACGAGAGGCTGACCTTCGCGCCCTCGAGCAGGTCTTCGACGACGGCCCCGAGATCACCGAGGGGAGCGATCAGCTCCGACGGGGGCAGAGCGGGCGGGAACCAGGTCGACGCCTCGTCGGCATCGGAGCCGGAGGATGCCGCCACGGCGGCGAGGAGTGCCACGATGCCCGCATCCTCGACATCGACGCCCGCCTCGGACAGGGCGTCGGCGAGCGCGACGTCGGTCGGCTGCTGCTGTCCGGCGGTGATCGCCCTCTGCACGGGTTCGGTCGACACCGGCTCGACATCGCCCTCTGCCGATCGCCAGGCCTGTGCGCCCAGCACGGTGGTGCGGATGTCGATGCGGGTGAGCTGCGCGGCCATCTCGCTCTCGGCCGAGGCGAGGAGCCACCCGCCCAGTTGCGCGGGAACGGGCCACCGCTTCTCGTCGACCACCGACTGCACCCGGCCTCCGACTCGGTCGCGTGCCTCGAAGACCGTGACCTCGTGACCGGCCTCGACGAGGCGCGAGGTCGCGACGGCACCCGCGAGACCCGCGCCGATCACCGCGATCCGCTCGCCGTCGCCCGCGACCCGCTGCACGTCGTCGGCGGCGCGCTCACCCGAGCGCAGCGCGGCGTCGATCGTGCCAGGCGCCTCGGTGTCGGTCGCCTCACCGGCGAAGAACACGCGGTCGTCGACGGGGGCGGCTAGCGCCTCGCGAGCGCTCTGCTGCGTGCCGACCGGGGTGTAACTGGCGGCGCCGAGGGAGAACGGATCCGTGCTCCAGGCGCTGCGGGCGAACGCGGTGGGCGTTATCGCACCTGCGGTGGGCTTCGGCGTCGGGGTCCGGGTGGGCGTGGCAGTGGGCGCCGGCTCAGGCGTGCAGGAGGAGAGAATCACTCCCAGGACACCGGCGCCGGCGCCGATCAGCAGAGTGCGACGCGTCATCCTCATCGTGTCGCAACGATACCGCGCCCGCCGCGTCGCCGCCTGCCGACCCGAGGAGGTCAGCGGATCACGAGTTCCGGCGTGATGAGCGCGTGCGCGGATCCGGACTCGAGGCGACGCGGCGCCACGACATCGCCCGTCGGTCCCATGAGCAGCGTCAGAATCGCGTCCGCGACATCCTCGGGTCGCTGCTCGACACTGGAGAACCCGAGCGCCTCGGCGGTGGGCGTGTTGTCGAATCCGATGACCGGCGCCCTGACCCCGGCGTCGGCGAGCGCGAGCAGCGCGCCGACGGCGAGCGAGTCGCTCGCGCAGACGATGGCGTCGGCGCGAGTGCCGCCGCTCAGGGCGGCGGCGACGGCGTGCCGCGCACCCTGCACGGAATCCTCCGACACGATGCGGGCGCCCTGCGCCCCGGCGCGGTCGATCGCCTCCCGCCATCCGCGCTCTCGGTCGTCGCCGGTCCCAGAACCCGACGGCCAGCCCAGGAAGGTCACCGACCCTCCGCGCTGCAACGCGTGCTCTGTCGCCGCACGCGTGCCCGCCGCGCCGTCGACATCGACCCACAGGTGCGTCGGGTCGGCGATATCGTCGTCACCCCAGGGACGGCCGAAGGAGATGAAGGGCAGGCCGACCGCATCCAGTCTCCCCACCCGCTGGTCGTCGCGAACGGTACCGGTGATGATGGCGGCATCGATCTCCGAGCCCTCCCAGAGCTCTGCGAGCCGGGCGAGCTCCTCTTCCGGCGTGCGGGCCGCGTAGACCAGCATCCGCATGCCGCGCTCGCTGGACCGGTCGGTGATCGCGTGCACGAACCGATCGAGCACCACACCCGAGACCCCGCCGAGGTAGGGGTCGAGTCGGATGCCGATGGTCGAGCTCCGCCGGAGACGCAACCTGCGTGCCGCCGCGTGCCGGCGGTATCCGAGCTCATCGATCGAGGCGAGCACCCGCTCCCGCGTCGCGGGCTTCACGATGTCGGGCGTGTTCAGCACATTCGACACCGTCTGGCGGGAGACGCCGGCGTGCGCAGCGACATCCTCGACCGTGGGAGCCTTCGCCATCCTTCACCTCGATCCCGCGGGCTTGACACGTCCGGCCCGCGCAACCTAGCGTATGGCATGCGCAGTTTGATCGTTCAAATTTCTGCGCCAGAGGCCCTCATCAAAGGAGAGAGACATGACACGGCACACCACACGCGCCCTCCTCGGCACCGGGGCGGTGCTGCTCACCAGCACGCTCGTGCTCACGGGATGCGGCTCCGGCTTCTCCGGTGACGAACCCGCAGGGGACTCCGACGGACTCAGCTCGTCGGACGACGCGCTCACCGTGCTGATCGGCTCGTCGGGTGACGCCGAGACCGAAGCCGTGCAGTCTGCACTCGACGCCTGGTCGGAGGAGTCGGGCACCGACGTCGACCTTCAGGTGGCGAGCGACCTCGCGCAGGAGCTGTCGCAGGGCTTCGCGGCCGGCGAACCCGCCGACCTCTTCTACCTCGCGCCGGAGCAGATGGCGGGCTACGCGTCGAACGGCTCGCTCCAGGCCTACGGCGACGAACTCGCCAACAAGGACGACTTCTACCCGTCGCTCGTCGAGAACTTCACCCTCGACGGCACCTTCTACTGCGCGCCGAAGGACTTCTCCACGCTCGCCCTCGTGATCAACACCCAGATGTGGGCGGACGCCGGACTCACCGATGCCGACCTGCCGAAGACGTGGGATGACCTCGCATCGGTCGCCCAGAAGCTCACCACCCCGGAGCACGTGGGACTCGCCTTCGGCGCCGAGTACCAGCGGGTCGGCACGTTCATGGCCCAGGCCGGCGGCGGGCTCGTCGACGACGGCACCGCGATCGCCGACGACCAGGCGAACGTCGATGCACTGGACTACGTCAAGACGCACCTCGCCGACGGCACCTTCGCCTTCGCGAAGGACATCGGTGCGGGCTGGGGCGGTGAGGCGCTCGGCAAGGGCCTCGCAGCGATGGTGATCGAGGGCAACTGGATCACGGGCGCGATGGCGAACGACTTCAGCTCGATCGGCTACACCGTCGCGGAGCTCCCGGAGGGCCCCGGCGGCCAGGGCACTCTGCAGTTCACGAACTGCTGGGGCATGGCAGCAGACAGCCCGAACCAGCAGGCCGCGCTCGACCTCGTCGAGTACCTCACCAGCGCCGACAGCCAGCTCGCGTTCTCGAAGGCCTTCGGCCCGATGCCGTCGATCACCTCGGCCGCCGACCAGTGGACGACGGACAACCCCGACCTCGCACCGTTCCTCGCCGGTGCGGACTACGCGCAGTTCCCGCCGAACCAGGACGGCGCGGCCGACGTGATCTCCGACTTCAACGCGCAGCTCGAGTCGCTGAAGACCGGTGACCCCGAGCAGATCCTCGGCACCGTGCAGTCGAACCTCGAAGCGATCGTCGAGTAGTCATGGCGGTGCAGGCCACGCCTCGCCGCGGAGGGGCCTCCGGGCTCCGCCGCGGCGAGGCCGCAGCCGGATGGCTCTTCACGGCGCCGGTGATCGTCATCCTCGGGGTCTTCCTGCTCGTCCCCGTGCTCATGGCGCTCTGGGTGAGCATGTCGGACTGGGCGGGGCGCGGCAGCCCCCTCTCGCCGTCGGTGTCGTTCGTGGGCGTCGAGAACTACTCCGCGGTGCTCGCCGACGGCGGTCTCGCGACCAAGGACTTCGGCACCGCCCTGCGCAACAACGCCTGGTACGTGCTGCTCGTCGTCCCCCTGCAGACCGCCATCGCCCTCTTCCTCGCGGTGCTGGTGAACCGCGCCGTGCTGCGCGGCCGCGGATTCTTCCGCACCGCCTACTACTTCCCCTCCGTGACCAGCTCCGTGGCGATCACCGTGCTGTGGCTGTTCCTGTTCTCGGCGAGCGGCGCGGTGAACAGCGTGCTCGCCTGGTTCGGCGTCAACGGTCCGAACTGGTTCAACGACCCCCGCGGCATCCTGCACCTCGCCCTCAGCGGAGTCGGCGTCGACGCCGGCCCCGCCGCACTGACCGGTGGCGGCATGCTCGGCATCTCCTGGTGGGAGTGGCTCGCCGGGCCGTCGATCGCGATGAGCGCCTACATCCTCATGGCGATCTTCACCACCTCCGGCACGTTCATGCTGCTGTTCCTCGCCGGCCTGCAGAACCTCGGCGCCGACGTCGACGAGGCCGCGATGATGGACGGCGCGAACGGCTGGCAGCGCTTCTGGCGCGTCACGCTCCCCCAGCTGCGCCCGACGCTGTTCACCGTGCTGACCCTCGGCCTGATCGGGTGCTGGCAGGTTTTCGACCAGATCTACACCGGAACGCGCGGGGCCCCGAGCAAGACGACGCTCACCCCGGCGTACCTCTCGTACAAGACCGCATTCACGGACCAGGAGTGGGGTCAGGGCGCGGCGATCGCCTTCATCCTCTTCGTCATCATCGTCGTGTTCACGCTGCTGCAGCGCTGGGTGCTGCGCGATAGGCCGGTGTCGCGCCGCCGGATCCGCGCCTACGAGATCACGACGAAGGGAGGTGCATCATGAGACTCTCGTCGAAGCAGCTCACGTGGCAGATCGTGCTGTACGCGGTGCTGATCGTGCTCGCACTGATCTACATCTACCCGTTCCTCATCCAGGTGTTCACGAGCTTCAAGACCGATGAGGACGCCGCATCGTCGGGCGTGAACCTCCTCCCGGAATCGTGGACCTTCGCGGCCTACGAGCGCCTGTTCGCGAACTCCGACTTCCCGTCCTGGTTCGTCAACAGCGCGATCGTGACCGTCTTCGTCACCGCCGGTCGCGTGTTCTTCAACTCCCTCGCCGGGTACGCGCTCGCCCGTCTGCGGTTCCGCGGGCGCGGCGTCGTGTTCGCGGCACTCGTGGCGGTCATGTCGGTGCCGACCGTCGTGCTGCTGATCCCGAAGTTCCTCGTGATCAATCAGCTCGGCATCTTCAACTCCTACGCGGGCATGATCCTGCCGCTGCTCGTCGACGCCGCCGGCGTCTTCATCATGAAGAACTTCTTCGAGTCGATCCCGGTGTCGGTCGAGGAGCAGGCCCGCATCGACGGCGCCGGCACGTTCCGCATGTTCTGGTCCGTCGTGCTGCCCATGGCGACGCCCGCGCTCATCACGATCGTGATCCTGTCGTTCCAGGGCTCGTGGAACGAACTCAGCCACTTCATCGTGTCGACCAACGACCCCGCCCTGACGACTCTGACGAAGGGCGTCGCGTCCCTCGCGAGCGGCCAGCTCAGTCAGGGCACCCAGTACCCGCTCAAGCTGGCGGCGGCGCTCATCATGACGATCCCCGTCGCCGTGATGTTCTTCATCTTCCAGCGCCGAATCATGAATTCCACCGAAGGAGCCGTCAAGGAATGACCGACCGCCCCCACCTCCAGCCTCTGCTCGACGACGCCGTCATCGTGCTCGCCGCCCCCACCCAGGTCTGGTCCGATCGCGCCGGGCGCATCGGGACCGCGCCGATCCACGGGGTGTTCCACGGCGACGTCCGGCACATCGCCGGGATCGACATCGCGGTGCGCGGAACAGCTCTCGAATCGATCGGATGCTCCTCGCCGACACCACGGAACGTGCGCTTCACCGACCTGCTGCGCGGACTCGATGACGCGGGGGCCGACCCCAAGGTGCGGCTCGACAGGGATCGCACGGTGGCGGCCGGTCGGTTCGCGGAGACGCTGCGGTTCTCGTCGCACCTCGAGGATGCCGTCGAGGTCGCCGTCGAGGTGCGCGTGCGACCCGATTTCGCGCCGATGCAACTCGTCAAGGCGGGCGAGGACGGAGATCAGGACTGGACGTGGGACGGTGAGCGCTGCCGAGCGGGAGAGGCATCGTTCGCCCTCTCGGCTCGGGGTGCCGACGTGTCGGCCGACGGGGGCGATCTGGTCGTCGCCTGGAGTGCGACCGTCCCCGCGCGCGGCGCCGTCGAGCTGTCGTGGGCGGCGGACCTCGACGACCCGACCCTGGTGGTGACCACGCCGGGGCAGGCCGCCGAGATCCGCCGCATCGCCATCGGGAACGACCCGCGCGCCGCCCGGTGGGTCGACCGGGCCACCGCCGACCTCGACGCCCTGCGCCTCGCTCTCCCCGATCACCCGGATGACGCCTTCTACGCGGCGGGGGCTCCGTGGTTCTTCACGCTGTTCGGGCGCGACTCGATCTGGGCGGCGCGCCTGGCCCTGGCATCCGACCCTGCGATCGCCGGATCGACTCTGCGGGTGCTCGCCCGGCTGCAGGGCACGACGGTCGACCCGCGGACCGCTGAGGCGCCGGGAAAGATCGCGCACGAACTGCGCAGCGCTGAGCTCTCGCTGCCGGGCGAGGGCGTGCTCCTGCCGCCGCTGTACTACGGCACGGTCGACGCCACCCCGCTGTGGGTGTGCCTGTTGGCCGATGCGCGGGACGCGGGCTTGCCGGAGCACGACCTGCGCGAGCTGCTTCCCGCTCTGCGCGCCGCCCTGGACTGGATGATCATGCACGGCGACGCCTCGGGCAGCGGATTCATCGACTACGCCGACGAGACGGGGCACGGTCTGGCGAATCAGGGATGGAAGGACTCCGGAGACTCGATCCAGTGGCGCGACGGGCGGCTCGCCGAGGGTCCGATCGCGCTGAGCGAGGTGCAGGGCTACGCCTATGAGGCCGCCGTGCGCGGTGCGGCGCTGCTCGACGAGCTCGGCGAGCCGGGCGGCGACGCCCTGCTCTCCTGGGCGGCGGATCTGCGCCGGCGGTTCCGTGAGGCTTATTGGGTGACGACCGCGGAAGGGCGGTACCCCGCCATCGCGCTCGACGCGCACGGCGCCGCGGTCGACACCCTCACCAGCAACATCGGCCATCTGATCGGCACCGGTCTGCTCGACGCCGAGGAGGAGCGCGCGTGCGCGGAGCTGCTCCTCGGCGAGTCGATGTCGAGCGGCTACGGCATCCGCACGATGTCGACGGATGCCGCGGGCTACTGGCCGCTCAGCTACCACGGCGGCAGCGTGTGGACGCACGACACCGCGATCGCCGTGCACGGCATGCTGCGCGCCGGCCTTGCGGACGAGGCCCGGCACGTCGCCGCGCAGCTGCTCGATCTCGCGGAGGGATTCGACTACCGCGTTCCCGAGCTGCACTCCGGTGAGCCGCGCGTGCCGGGCGGTCGCCCCGTACCGTATCCCGCGGCGTGCCGCCCGCAGGCCTGGTCGGCTGCGGCGGCGGTCGTGACCGCCGCCGCGCTGCGCTGACGCATCCGGCATCCGGCATCCGGCTTCCGGCTTCCGGTCGCAGTTCGTGTCGCTTTCCACCGTGGCGAACGGCACGAATCGCGACCGGAACGGATGCCGGCGTCGACGTCAGCGGACGGCGACCCCGTCCTTCCAGACGCGCTCCACGAGGGGCACGCCCGGACGGTAGGCGAGGTGGGTGCGCGTCGGCGCGTTCAGCAGCACGAGGTCGGCCCGGGCTCCCGGCATGATGACTCCGACGTCGTCGCGACGCAGCGCCCTCGCGCCGCCCGCGGTCGCCGCCCGCACCGCTTCGGCAGGGGTCATACCCATGTCGCGGACCGCGAGCGCGATGCAGAACGGCATGGACGAGGTGAAGCTCGAGCCGGGGTTCGTGTCGCACGCGAGCGCCACCGTCACTCCCGCGTCGATCAGCCGCCGCGCGTCCGGGTAGGGCTGCCTCGTCGAGAACTCGACCCCCGGCAGCAGTGTGAGGACGGTGTCCGACCCGGCGAGCGCGGCGACATCGGCATCCGTCAGATAGGTGCCGTGATCCACCGAGGCCGCGCCGAGCTCGACCGCGAGCTGCACGCCGTCGCCCGGTCCGAGCTGGCTCGCGTGCAGGCGCGCTCGCAGCCCGCGCGCGATTCCCGCCTCGAGGATGCGACGAGACTGCCCGACCGTGAACGCACCGGTCTCGCAGAACACGTCGATCCACCGTGAGTACGGCGCACAGGCATCGAGCATCGGGCCGCACACCAGGTCGACGTACTCCTCGGGGTCGTCGGCGTACTCGGCGGGGACGACGTGCGCCCCCAGGAACGTCACCTCGGGCGTCACCTCCGCGGCCAGGCGCACGAGCCGCTCCTCGTCGGCGACCGAGAGGCCGTAGCCGCTCTTGATCTCGACCGTGGTCGTGCCCTGCCCGAGCATCTCGTCGAGGAACCCGCGCAGGCGCGCGCGGAGCTCGTCGTCGCTCGCGGCGCGCGTGGCGGCGACGGTGGAGCGGATGCCCCCGGCGGCGTACTTCTGCCCCGCCATGCGCGCCTCGAACTCGGCGGCGCGGTCCCCGCCGAACACGAGGTGGCTGTGGCTGTCGACGAAGCCGGGGATCACGGCCCGGCCCTCGGCGTCGACGACCTCGTCGGCGTCCGGTGCCTCCGCGGCTGAGCCGACCCACGCGATCCGTCCGCCGTCGATCAGCACGGCCGCGTCGCGCGTCGTGCCGCACGGGTCGCCTGCGCGTCCCGATCCGCTGACGTCGTCCCGATCCGCCGCCGCATCCGCCGAATCGGACCGCAGATCGGGGCCGCGTCCGCGAATCGGGTCTGCCGGCGAGCCGACGTTGGTCGTCAGCTCGCCGATGTTCGTGATCAGCAGAGTGCTCATAGGCGTGGTGCTCGCAGCATCGGCACCGTCAGGCCGCGATCGCGGGCGATCTCGCGCGCGTGCTCGTATCCGGCGTCCACGTGCCGCATGACGCCGGTGCCGGGGTCGTTGGTCAGCACGCGCTCGAGCTTCTCTGCGGCGAGCGCGGAGCCGTCGGCGACCGTGACCTGACCGGCGTGGATCGACCGCCCGATGCCGACTCCGCCGCCGTGGTGCAACGACACCCACGACGCGCCGGATGCCGTGTTGAGCAGAGCGTTGAGCAGCGGCCAGTCGGCGATCGCGTCGGAGCCGTCCTTCATGCCCTCGGTCTCGCGATACGGGGAGGCCACTGAGCCGGAGTCGAGGTGGTCGCGACCGATCACGATCGGCGCCGAGAGCTCCCCGGAGGCCACCATCTCGTTGAACTTCAGGCCTGCGAGGTGCCGCTCCTTGTAGCCCAGCCAGCAGATCCTCGCCGGAAGCCCCTCGAAGTGGACCTTCTCGCCCGCCTTCTCCAGCCAGCGGTGCAGCGCGGCGTCCTCTGGGAACAGCTCGGCGATCGCGCGGTCGGTCCTGCGGATGTCCTCCGGGTCGCCCGAGAGGGCGGCCCAGCGGAACGGGCCCCGCCCCTCCTCGAACTGGGGGCGGATGTACGCGGGCACGAACCCGGGGAAGTCGAAGGCCCGCTCGAAACCGCCGAGCTGCGCCTCCGCCCGGATCGAGTTGCCGTAGTCGAACACCGCGGCCCCGGCATCCTGGAACCCCACCATCGCCGCGACGTGCGCGGCCATGGATCCACGGGAGCGACGCGTGAACTCCTCGGGATCGCGCGCGGCCTCCGCCCTCCAGTCGGCGACCGGGACGCCGATCGGAAGATACGCGAGCGGGTCGTGCGCACTCGTCTGGTCTGTCACGATGTCGATGGCCACGCCGCGGCGCAGCAGCTCGGGGAACACCTCGGCCGCATTGCCGACGATGCCGACCGACAGGGCCTTCCCCGCTTCCTTCGCGGCGGAGACGCGGGCCACGGCGGTGTCGAGGTCGGTGGTGTACTCGTCGAGGTAGCCGTGGTCGACGCGACGGGCGAGGCGTGTCTCGTCGACGTCGACGATCAGCACGACTCCCTCGTTCATGGTCACGGCGAGCGGCTGCGCGCCGCCCATGCCCCCGGCCCCGCCGGTCAGGGTCAGCGTGCCTTGCAGCGAGTCGCGACCGAGCGAACGGGCCACGGCGGCGAAGGTCTCGTATGTCCCCTGCAGAATGCCCTGCGTGCCGATGTAGATCCACGAGCCGGCGGTCATCTGCCCGTACATGGTGAGTCCGAGCTGCTCGAGCCGCCGGAACTCCGGCCAGTTCGCCCAGTCGCCGACGAGGTTCGAGTTCGCGATCAGCACGCGCGGAGCCCACTCGTGCGTGCGGAACACCCCGACCGGCTTGCCGGACTGCACGAGCAGCGTCTCGTCGGGCTCGAGCTCGTCGAGGGTCCCCACGATCGCGTCGTAGGCCTCCCAGCTGCGAGCCGCCCGGCCGGTGCCGCCGTAGACGACGAGGTCTTCGGGGTGCTCGGCGACCTCGGGATCGAGGTTGTTCATCAGCATCCGCTTCGCCGCCTCGGCGCCCCAGCTCTTGGCGGTGCGCTGGTTGCCGCGCGGGGCGCGGATCGCGCGGGTGACGTCGGTGGTCGTGCGGGTGGTCGGTGTCCGGTCAGTCATGGGCATGCTCCTTCGCGATGCGGGCCATGGCGCCGGACTGCACCAGCGCGGTCACGGCCTCCATGTCGGGTGAGAGGTAGTGGTCGGGTCCTACGCCGGCGGCGACGGTGCGCACGAGGTCGCGCACTGCACCGGTCGCCGGCCCGGCCTGCAACGGCGCCCGCAGGTCGAGGGCCCGCGCCCCGGTGAGGATCTCGATGGCCAGCACTCGGCCGAGCCCGTCGATCGCGCGACGCAGCTTGCGCGCGGCCGCCCATCCCATCGACACATGGTCCTCCTGCATCGCCGACGACGGGATGGAGTCGACGGATGCCGGAGCCGCGAGCCGCTTGAGCTCGGAGACGATACCGGCGGCGGCGTACTGGGCGATCATCAGCCCGGAGTCGACGCCGACCTCATGGGCGAGGAACGGCGGGAGCCCGTGGTTGCGTGCCGGATCCAGCGCCCGGTCCGTGCGTCGCTCGGAGATCGAGGCGACATCGGCGACCGATATCGCGAGGAAGTCGAGCACGGCGGCGACCGGCGCCCCGTGAAAATTGCCGTTCGACTCGATCCGTCCGTCGACGGTGATGACGGGGTTGTCGATCACGCTCATCAGCTCGCGGTCGGCGATGAGCGTGGCGTGCGCCATGGTGTCGCGGGCGGCGCCGTGCACCTGCGGCGAGCAGCGCAGCGAGTATGCATCCTGCACCCGGCCGTCCTCCGGCCCCTTGTGGCTGTGCACGAGGGGCGAGCCGCCGAGGAAGGCGCGCAGATTGCGGGCGGACTCGGCCTGCCCGAACTGCGGCCGCAGCGTCATGAGGTCCGCGGCGAAAACGGCATCCGTCCCCAGCTGCGACTCGATCGACATCGCGGCGGCGATGTCGGCCGTCAGCATCAGCGTCTCGAGGTCGTGCAGCGCGAGCGAGAGCATGGCCAGCATCCCGTCCGTGCCGTTGATGAGCGCGAGGCCCTCCTTCTCGACGAGCTCCAGAGGCGCGATCCCCGCAGCGGCGAGGGCGTCGGCCGCGGAGACGATGTCACCGCCATGGACTCGAACCTCTCCCTCACCCATCCCGGCGAGGGCGATGTGCGCGAGCGGGGCGAGGTCGCCGGAGCATCCGAGGGAGCCGTACTCCCGGACGATCGGCACGATCCCGGCGTTGAGCAGAGCGGCGTACGTCTCCACCACGACGGGCCGCACCCCTGTGCGACCGGATGCGAGGGTCTGCAGACGCAGCAGCTGAAGACCGCGCACGACCTCGCGCTCGACCTCGGCGCCCGTGCCCGCAGCGTGCGAGCGGATCAGGCTGGCCTGAAGCTGACGACGGCGGTCAGCCGCGATGAACGTCGTGGCGAGGGCGCCGAAGCCGGAGGAGACGCCGTAGTGCGGGTCGGGGTCTGCGGCGAGTCCGTCGACGACCGCTCTGGTCTGCCGCACGCGGTCGAGGGCCTCGGGCGCGAGCACGACGGCGGCATCGTGACGGGCGACCGCGACGACGTCGGCGATCGAGAGCGGGGCGGCGCCCGCGATGACGGGGGAGGAAGAGCTCATGGTTCGATTCCACACCCGGGCAGTGGCGCGGGACAGGGCGCGATGGCATCCTGTGTCTGTGATCTCAGACAAAGCGGGCGGGCGCGAGCGCGGCTCGGGTGCGCAGGTTCCGGCGGCCGACAACACGCTGCGGATGCTGCGCTATCTCGCCGCACGGCCGACGCCGGTGGCCGCGTCGGCCCTCGCCCGCGATCTCGCGCTCCCCCGGTCGACGGTCTATCACCTGCTCACGACGCTGGCCGAGCACGGCTTCGTCCTGCATCTCGCCGAGGAGCGCCGATGGGGTCTCGGCACCTCCGCGTTCGAGCTCGCGGGCGGCTACACGAGACAGCAGCCCCTCGCCCGTCTCGGCCGGCCACTCGTCGCAGCGCTGTCGGACCGTCTGGGCGAGAGTGCGCACCTGGCTGTCATGAGCGGGGGCGACGTGCTGTACATCGTCGAGGAGCGAGCTCCGCGGCGCCCCGCGCTCGTCACGGACGTCGGGGTGCGGCTTCCGGCACACCTCACCGCGTCGGGCCGCGCGATGCTCGCCGCACTCCCTCGCGAGCAGGTGCGCGCGCTGTACCCGAGCGCCTCGGCGTTTCCCGACCGTACGGGACTCGGGCCTCGCACACCACGCGAACTCCGCGATGTACTGCGCACCGTGCGCGAGCGCGGTTACGCGACAGAGGACAGCGAGGTCGCCGATGGGCTCCGCAGCGTCGGCGCGGTCGTTCGCGACCACGCCGCGTGGCCGGTCGCCGCCGTCGCCGTGACGTGGGCGGACCCGGAGCTCGACGAGGGCGTGCTGGCGGATGCCGTGCGGGAGACCGCAGCGGTCCTCGAGTCTCGGTTGCACCGATGAGCGGCTCACCGCCGTGCGCGAGGAGTGCGTTAACGCAGAGAAGCCACCCAGCTTTGGGTGGCTTCTCT
>NZ_JAVAYF010000010.1:0-50737 GCF_041954755.1 Microbacterium sp. CR_7 | reverse complement strand
CTCCGGGGGTGATCGGGACGGTGGCGGTGGCGGTGGCCGGCGCGAGAGTGCCGCGGACGGGGGTTCCGGTGACGGTGACGGCGTTCGAAACGGCCCCGGCGTCGACGTCGGACTGCAGGAGCGTGTAGGCGGCGGTGGCGGTCGCCGCCGCGCCGGGCGCGAGGACGCCGGGCCGAGCGGGGTCGGGCCACGAGACGGTCAGCGGGCTGAGACCCGAGAGCGCGTCGTCGAACGCGATCTCGCTCACGGTGACGTCGCCGGTGTTGACGACCGAGAAGCGGAACTCCACGGTGTCGCCCGCCCGGCCCGTCGCGCCGGGGGCCAGCGAGCCGCGCTTCGTCGCCGCGAGCGTCGGCGTCGCATCGGCGAGCGGCGTCGTCGCCGCGGCGTCGGCGGAGGCCACGTCGACCGCTCCGGGAGCGGTCCCGAACGCGCGGGCGATGTTGACGACCTCGCCCGCGTCGACATCTCTCTGCGTCACGGTGTACCGCGCCGACGCCGTGACCTCGTCGCCCGGCGCGAGCACGCCGGTCTCGCCGCTCGGCCACGCGCCGAACACGATGCCCGACAATCCCTCGAGCTCGTCGGTGATGCCTGCGCCGGTGATCGTCGTGTTCCCGGTGTTGCGCACCGCGAACGTGTACGCGATCGAGTCTCCCAGCGCACCCGAGCCCGAGAGCGCGTCGTCCTTGGTCAGCGCGAGCGCGGGTGCACCCTCCTCGGTGGCGAGAGCGACGGAATCGGATGCCGTGACCGGCGTGCCGGCGGGGCTGAGGCCCGAGACCGTGGCGGTGTTCGCGACACCACCGGCGTCGACGTCGGCCTGCGTGACCGTGTACGTGGCAGCGGCGGTGACCGTCTCCGAGGGCCGGAGCACGCCGGTCGCTCCCGGCCACGCGCCGACGGTGATCTGCGAGAGACCGGGCAGCGGGTCGCTGAGGGCGATCGCGTCGATCGTGGTCGTGCCGCCGTTCGTCACCGTGAACGTAAACGTGACGACATCTCCCACCGCGAGGTCGGAGTCGCGCGATGCGGTCTTGTCGAGAGTGAGGCCTGCCGTCGACGAGATCGGCACGGTGGCGGGCGCCGTCGCGGTCACCACGGCGCCGGAGGGCGCGGTGCCGCGGCCCGTCACGACGCTGACGATGGACCCCGCGTCGACGTCGGCCTGGGTGAGCACGGTCGTGGCGGTGGCCGTCACAGAGCCGCCCGGTGCGAGCACCCCGACCGGCCCTGTCCACTGGTACGCAGGCGCGCTCGTCCCTGCCAGGGCGTCGCTCAGAGCGGCGCCGGTCAGGGTGACGTTGCCGGTGTTCTGCAGAGTGTACGTCCACGTGACGGTCGATCCCGCCGCGGAGCCTGGCGGCAGCGATCCGCTGTCTGTGACCGCGACCGACGGCGCGGCGGCCTCGACGGGCACGACGCTCTGCGGAGATGTGGTGGTCACCGGCCCGCTCGGCGCGGTGCCGGAGGCCGTCGCGGTGTTGACCACGCGTCCCGCGTCGATGTGCTGCTGCGTGATCGGGAGCGTCGCGGTGGCCGTCGCGCTCTGGCCGGGGTCGAGCACTCCGGCGGTACCCGGCCAGGTGACGGCGATCGTCGACAGACCTGCCAGAGGATCCGTGATCGCGACTCCGGTCACCGTGACGTTGCCCGTGTTGCTGACCGTGAACGCGTAGGTGATCTCGTCGCCGAGGCCGGCCTCGCCGGGGAGGGTGCTCCCCGCCTTCGTCAGGCGCAACTCGGCGCGCTGAGCGCCGGTGGCGACGTCGACCGAATCGGCGGCCGAGACCTCGTCGCCCGAGGGTGGCGCGCCGGAGGCGGTCACGGTGTTCGACACCGAACCGGCGTTCACGTCGGCCTGTGTGATCTCGTACGTCGCGACCGCAGTCGCCTGGGCGCCGGGTGCCAGGACGCCGGGGTTCGCGGTATCCGGCCAGCTGATCGTGGGGTCCAGCCCCGGGATGCTCTCGGCGAGCTCGACGTCGGTGAGCGTGACGTTGCCCGTGTTGACGACGACGAAGTCGAAGCGGATGTCGTCACCGGCCTCGCCGTCATCGACGCCGTCTCCGAGCACCGTGCCGGTCTTCTCCACGGAGATCGACGGTGCGGCGGCGAGCGGGATCGTGACGTCGTCGGACTCCGAGACGGTGGCTCCGCCGGGCGCCGAGGCGGTGCCGGTGACCACGTTGGCCACGTTTCCGGCATCCACGTCCCCCTGCGTCAGCGCGTAGGTCGCCGTCGCGGTGACGACCTGGTTGGGGGCGAGAGTACCCGGCTCACCGGGCCAGGCGTAGACGAGCGGGGACACGGCGGGCTCGAGGTCGGTCAGATCGACCCCCGTGAGCGTGACGTTGCCGGTGTTGCGCAGCGAGAACGAGTACGCCACGGCGTCGCCGGCCCGCGGGGTGGCTCCGCCTCGCAGCGTTCCGGTCTTGACGACCTCGATGTCAGGGGTCTGCGCAGCGGTCGGCGTCACGACGACGTCCGACGGATCGCTCACGGCTGGTCCGGTCGGCGGTGTGCCGGTCGACGTCGCCGTGTTCGTCACAGATCCCGTATCGAGATCGGTCTGCGTGATGCGGTGGGTGGTCGTGGCCGTAACGGACTCGCCGGGCTGGAGCGTTCCGCTGGCGCCCGGCCACGGGCCGTAGGCGAGCGGGCTCAGCCCGGGAGCGGGGTCGGAGATCGTCACCCCGGTCAGCGTGACGTTCCCGGAGTTCGTGGCACGGATCGTGTACGTGATGAGGTCGCCGAGTTGGCCGGCGCCGCTCACGCCGGCGGTCTTCGTCGTGAGGATGCCGGGTGCGGACGCCGTGGTCGGCAGCACCACCGTCTGCGAGGTCGCCGACACGGCCGCCCCGGTCGGCGGGCGCCCCGAGACGGTCGCGGTGTCCGAGATCGATCCGGCGTTCACGTCGCTCTGGCGCACCTGGTAGGTCGCGGTGGCCGTGACCGTCTGATTCGGCGCGAGCGTGCCTGGAGTGCCCGACGCCCAGGCACCGTACGAGATCGTCGACAGTCCGCTGTGCGGATCCGCGACCGCGACACCCGTGAGCGTCACGTTTCCCGCGTTGCGCACGGTGTAGGTGTAGGTGATCGTATCGCCGACGGCTCCCGAGCCGGAGGTGTACGCGCCGTCCTTCTGCAGGGTGAGAGCGGGGGCCGAGGTGAGCGGCACGGTGCCCGATCCGGTCGCGCTGGTCGCAGATCCCCTGGTCGGCGTCCCGGTCGCGGTGGCTGCGTTCGACACCGCCCCCGCGTCGACGTCGGTCTGGCGCACCGTCGAGGTCGCGGTCGCCGTGACCGCGTCGCCGGGGGCGAGCACTCCGGACGTGCCGGACGGCCATGCACCGTAGATAAGGTCGCTGATGCCCGGGAGCGAGTCCGTCGCGCTCACATCGGAGAGCGTGACGTTGCCGACGTTGCGGATCGACACCGTCCAGGTGATCGTCTCGCCCGCCACCCCTGTCGCGCCGGCCGGAAGCGCGCCCGACTTCACGACCTGGAGGCGCGGGTCGCCCGCCGCGGTCGGCGTCGTCACGGTCGCGGATGCCGCCGACACCGCGACGCCGCTCGGCGACTGGGCGCTTCCGGTCGCGACGTTGACGACGGATCCGGCGTCGACGTCGGCCTGGGTGATCGTGTGGCTTGCGCGGGCGATCACCTGTGCCCCGGGCGCGAGGGTGCCGGCATCGCCGGGCCAGGTGTACGTGAAGGGAGTGAGCCCGACCAGCGGATCGCTGACCACCACGCTGCGCAGCGTGACATTGCCCGAGTTCGTGACGCGGACGGTGTAGTCGATGACATCGCCCACGGCGCCGGTGCCGGACACGGTCGCCGACTTGGTCGTGGTGAGCGCGGGTCCCGCGGCCACGGTGGCGATCGTGACGGTCGGCGAGTCCGCGCCGACGGCCGCGCCGCTCGGCGGAGCGCCTGTGACGCGAGCGGTGTTGCGCACGGTGCCCGCGTCCACGTCGCTCTGGGTGACGACGTAGGTCGCCGTCCCCACGACCTGCTCGCCCGGTGCGAGAGTCCCTGCGGTGCCCGGCCAACTCAGAGCGATCGGGCTGAGACCCGCGTGCGGATCGGTGACGGCCACGCCTGTGAGCGTGACGTTGCCGGCGTTCCGCGCGGTGAAGGTGTAGGTGATGACGCTGCCGACCGCACCGGTGCCCTGTGTGTAGGCGCCGGTCTTGCCGAGGGTGAGGAGCGGACCTGCGGTGATCGGCAGCGTGGCCGCTGCGGTGGCCTGCACCGCGGCTCCGGTCGGCGGCGTGGCGCTCCCCGTCGCCGTGTTCGCGACGGACCCCGCGTCGACGTCCGACTGCGTGAGCGCCCTGGTCGCGCTCGCCGTCACACTCTGGCCGGGCTGCAGGGTGCCGACCGCTCCCGGCCACCCCGAGTACGTGATGGTCGACAGGTCCGGCAGGGGGTCGGACACGCCGACGCCGGTGAGCGTGACGTTCCCGGCGTTCCGCACCGTGAAGCTGTACGTGACGACGTCGCCCGCGCGTCCGGTGGCACCCGGCGCGAGACTGGCCGTCTTGTCGAGCGTGAGCCGCGGCGCCGCGGTCGCGGTGGGAGTCACGAGCTCGTTCGACGCGCTGTCGACGGCGACGCCGCCCGGAGCCGTCCCGGATGCGGCAGCGCGGTTGCGCACCGATCCCGCGTTCACGTCGCTCTGGGTGATGACGTAGGTGGCTCGAGCGGTGGCGGCCTGGCCGGGAGCGAGCACGCCGGTCGCACCGGGCCAGGTGATCGCGAGCGCCGACAGACCGGGCAGCGGGTCGCTGACCGTCACGCCCGTGAGCGTCTGGTTTCCGGTGTTCTCGGCACGGATCGTGTAGGTCACGACGTCGCCGACGCGGTTGCCTCCGGCGGTCGTGGCGCTCTTGCTGACGGTCAGTCCCGGTGCGGCGGCGGTCGTGGGCACGACGGCCTCCGTCGAGGTCGCGCCGACGACGGCGCCCGTGGGCGGGCGGCCGCTGACGGTCGCCGTGTTGCGCACCGATCCCGCGTCGACGTCGGTCTGGCGGATCGTGTAGGTCGCGGTCCCCGTCGCGGTCTGCCCGGGCGCGAGGGTGCTCACAGTCCCCGGCCACGTGATGACGGGAGTGCTCAGGCCGGCGAGGGAGTCGGTGAGGGTGATGCCGCTGAGCGTGACGTTGCCCGAGTTGCGGATCGTGAACGAGAAGGTCGCGGTGCTGCCGACGCCGCCGTCACCGGCCGTGATCGAGCCCGTCTTCAGCACGGAGATCGACGGCACCGCGGCGAGCCGCACCGTCGAGGGAGCGGTGCCGCTGACTGCCGCGCCGCGCGGAGGGACACCCGTGGCTGTGGCCGTGTTCGCGACGGCGCCCGCATCGACGTCGGTCTGCGTGACGGTGTAGGTCGCGGTGCCCGACACGCTCTGCCCCGGCTGCAGCGTTCCGGAGACACCGGTCCACCCCGTGAGTGCGATGGGCGTCGCACCGATCAGCGGGTCGACGAGCGAGACCCCGGTCAGCGTCACGTTCCCGGCGTTGCGCACGGTGAACGCGTAGCTGATCGTGTCGCCCGCCGCACCTGTGCCGCCCAGAGTGCCGACCTTGGTCACCGCGAGCGCCGGCGCTATCGCCGCCGTCGGCGTCGTGACCGTGCCCGATCCGGCGCTCACCGTCGTCCCGCCGCCCGAACCGGTCGCGGTGGCTGTGTTGACGATCGACCCCGCGTTCACGTCGGTCTGGGTCACGGTGTAGGGCGCTGTGGCGACGACAGTCTGCCCGGGGGCGAGAGTGCCAGCGGCTCCCGGCCACTGGTACTCCAGCGCACCGAGGCCCGCGAGCGGGTCCGCGATGACGACGCCCGTGAGCGTGACGTTTCCCGTGTTCGTCGCTCGGAAGGTGTAGGTGACGACGTTGCCTACGCCGCCGCCGCCTCCCGCGGCGGTCTTCGCGATGGAAATCGCGGGTGCAGCGGCGATCGTTGCGACCGAGACCTCGCCCGAGGATGCCGTGATCGCGGGGCCCGTCGGCGGAGTTCCGGCGACCGTCGCCGTGTTACGGGCTGCGCCGGCGTCGACGTCGGACTGACGGACCGCGTACGTCGCGGTCGCGGTGACGGTCTGGTTCGGCTGCAGAGTGCCCGCGGCGCCCGGCCACGTGTACGAGATGCTCGAGAGCCCGGGGTGCGGATCGGTGATCGCGACACCCGTGAGAGTCACATTGCCCGTGTTGCGGGCTGTGAACGTGTAGGTGATCGTGCTGCCGACCGAGCCGTTGCCCGCCGTCACGGCCCCTGACTTCGAGATGACGATGCCGGGGGCCGACGCGAGAGAGACCGTCGCCGGTGCCGTGCTCGTGACCGCGGTGCCGCTCGGCGGCGTGCCGGAGCCGGTCGCCGTGTTGCTCACGGCGCCGGAGTTCACGTCCGTCTGCGAGATCGTCGACGTGGCGGTCGCGGTGACCGTCTGACCCGGCTGGAGCACGCCGGCGGTGCCGCTCGGCCAGGTGCCGTATGACGGCGCGGAGATTCCCGGAAGGGAGTCGGCGACCGAGACGCCCGTCAGCGTGACGTTGCCGGAGTTGCGGAGCGTGATCGACCAGACGATCGTGTCGCCTGCGCGACCGGAGGATCCGCTCTGCAGGGCCCCGGACTTCGTCGTCACGATCGCCGCGGACGCCGCCACGGTGTTCGTCGTGACCGTCCCCGAGGTGCTCGTCACCGGCGTCGTGCCGTAGGCGGCGGTCGACGAGGCGACGTTGCGCACCGAGCCCGCGTTCACGTCCGTCTGTCGGATCGTGTAGGTCGCGACGGCGGTGACGGTCTGGCCGGGAGCGAGGGTGCCCGCCGTGGCCGGCCACGTGTAGGTGAAGGCTGACAGGCCGGGCAGGGTGTCCGAGACGGTCACACCGGTGAGTGTGACGTTGCCGGTGTTGGTCGTGCGCACCGTGTAGGTGACGACGTCGCCGACGGCGGCGGTGCCCGAGACGGTCGCCGACTTCGTGGTCGTGCTCGCCGGTGCCGCCGCCGCAGTCGTCACGCGGGTCGTCGGAGACGAACTGGTGACCGCCGCGCCCCCTGGCGTCCTGGCTGACGCGGTCGCGGTGTTGGTCACCGCGCCGGCGTCGACGTCGGCCTGCCTCAGCGTGTACGTCGCGCGCCCCTGCACCGTCTGACCGGGGGCGAGCGTGCCCGCCGTGCCCGGCCAGGTGTAGGTGATGGCCGAGAGACCCGGCAGCGGGTCCGCTATGGCCACCTGCGTCAGTGTGACGTTGCCGTTGTTCGTGGCGGAGAACGAGTAGGTGACGGTACTGCCGACCCCGCCTGTCCCCGAGGTGACGGTCCCCGACTTGAGCACGGTCAAGGCTCCGGTCGGCGTCACCGGCAGGGTGAACGCCCTGGTCTGCGTGAGGCGGGCGCCGCTGGGCGGCAGCGCGGTCGCGGTCGCGGTGTTGGCGACCGATCCCGCGTCGACATCCGACTGCTTGAGCGTGTAGGTGGCCGTCGCCGTGACCGCCTGCCCCGGTGCGAGCGTGCCCGCCGTGCCCGGCCACGTGTAGGCGAGTGCCGACAGCCCGGCCAGCGGGTCGGAGATCGCGGCCTCGGTGAGCGTCACGTTCCCGCTGTTCGCGAGACGGAAGGTGTAGGTGACGACGTCGCCGGCGCGGCCGGTGCTGCCCGGCGCGAGAGCGCCGGTCTTCGTGAAGGTGACGGCGGGAGCGGATGCCGCGGTCGACACGACCGACTGACTGCTCGGCACCGTCAGCGTGGCTCCGGCAGGGGTGCGGGCGGTGCCTGTGGCAGTGTTTCGCACGGCGCCCGCGTCGACGTCGGCCTGCGTGATCGTGTACGTCGCGGTGGCGGTGACCGCCTGACCGGGGGCGAGGGTGCCGGCGGTTCCCGGCCAGCTGTACGCGAGAGCGGAGAGACCGGCGAGCGGGTCGGTGATGGCGACGGACGTCAGCGTCGTGTTGCCGGTGTTGCGGGCGGTGAAGCTGTAGGTGATCGTGCTGCCGACGCCGCCGGTGCCCTGGGTGACGGAGCCCGACTTCGTCGTCGCGAGTCCCGGTGCCGAGGCGACGGTGGGGACGGTGGTCTGGGGAGACGATCCGGACACCGTGGTGCCGTTCGGCGTCCGCGCGGAGGCGGTGGCGGTGTTGCGGACGCTTCCGGCGTCCACATCCGCCTGGGTGATGGTGTAGAAGGCGGTGGCGGTGGCGGTCTGACCGACGGGGAGGCTACCGGCGGTCGCGGTGGGCCAGGTGATGACCGGTGGCGAGAGCCCGGGCAGCGGATCGACCAGAGAGGCGTTCGCGAGGGTGACGTTGCCGGTGTTGCGGATCGTGAACGAGTAGTTGATGCGGTCGCCCACACGCCCCGTCGATCCGCTGGCGAGCGCACCCGTCTTCGTCACGGTCACGGCGCCCGCGGCAGCGATGGGGGTCACCCGGTTCGCCGAGCCGGAGGGTCGCACTCCCCCGTCGTCATCTGCGGCGCTCACCGTCGCGGTGTTCGCCACCGATCCGGCATCCACGTCCGTCTGCTTCAGCGTGTACGTCGCCGTCGCCGTGACGGACTGTCCCGGGGTGAGTACTCCCGTCGTACCGGGCCACGCCCCGAACGTGATCGCGGAGAGCCCGACGAGCGGATCGGTGATGACGATGTCCCGCAGTGTCGACTGACCGGTGTTCGTGACGGTGAAGGTGTAGACGACGACGTCACCCGCGCGGCCCGTGCCGCCCGCCGCGAGAGCGCTCGTCTTGGTCAGGCTGATCGCGCTCAGCAGCACCGTCGTGCTGTCGCTGTCCTGGGCGAGGAAGTCGCCGACCACCGTTCTCGCGGTGGCCTCCGCCGTCGACACGTATCCCGTCGACGACGGCGCGGTCGCGGTGCACGTGTACGTCGTCGACTGCAGCGGAGCGAGCGTCAGGGTGCCGAGGTTCCTGGCGCAGCCCGCCTGATCGTCGGTCACGACGATGTTCCGCAGGGTTCCCGCACCGGTGTTCGTGATGCGGATCGTGAACGTCGCGAGCTCGCCGGCCGTGCGCGACTGCGTGTCGAGGGTGCCGTCGTAGGTCTTCACCAGCTGCAGACCGGCGGTCGGCACCGAGAGCATCGCGTTGCGCAGCAGGTACGAGTCGCCGGACGTGCCGAGCCGCAGGTTCACGGTCGAGTCGCCCGCCACGACATTGGTGAGGGGTGCGGTCGCGACGTCGACGCTCTGGTTGGTGAACGCGGTTCCGGCGGTTCCCGTGTATCTCACCGAGCCGATCGCCCGCGAGATGCCGATGTTGCCGGTGGCCCCCGCCGCGTTGGGGATCTCCGTGTAGGTCGTCGATCCGCCGCGCGAGTATGAGGCCGCATCCCCGGTGATGTTCCGGTCGCCCTCGAAGAGGGTGAACCCGGCTCGCGTGCCGGCGGCGACCGCGGTGAAGCCGTTGAACGCGACGGTCAGGTCGGCGTCGTTGGCGCCCTGACGCACGTGGCCCTCGTAGTAGATGATGTTGTGCGGCACCGAGGCGGGGTTGTCGGGGATGAAGGTCCCGTAGTCGTAGACGACGTTGATCGACCAGCCCGCGTAGCACCCGGCACCGGTCGGGGTCCAGATGTTGCCCGCCGAGACGGTGATCTCCGAACCGGTGGTGACCGAGGCGAAGGCCGAGGTCACATCGGCGCTGGCCGAGTAGTAGAGCGCGGTCGCCTGCGATGCGGGGTCCTGCAGCATGCTCTGCGGTGCCACCTCGATGATGCCGGCACTGCCGACCTTGAGCTGCACCGCCCTGGTCGTGTACCCCGTCGCGCTTCCCGCGGGCATGGTCGCAACGCCGCGCGCCGCGGAGTACTGCGAGCAGAGGCGGCGGGTGTCGCCGGTGTACACACCGGTGTTGGCGCTCCACGTGAGGAAGGCCTTCACGACGGTCGCACCGGCGGGGACAGTGATCGTCGCACTGCTGGAGTTCGACGTGAAGCCGGTGACCGAGTTGTTCTGGGTCATGACGAAGTTGTCGTTGACGTTCTGCGCGTTGGTGCTCGACGCCGCGTGCAGATCGGCGCAGGTCCCGTTCGTCGTGGCCGTCGTCGCCGAGCAGGCGAGCACTCCGTTGCCCGCCATGATGAAGTCGCCGTTGACGTTGGCCTGGTAGTTGGGGGCGGTGCCCGAGTTGGTCCCCCACTGGACGACGGCGGCTTCCGCGGTCTGGGCGGTGCCGAGGGTGAGTCCTGCCGCGATGACCGCGATCGCGGTGGTCATCGCGACGATCGAGCGTCGCAGACGACGCCGACCACTCCCCCTGACCACGACGACGACCCCCCTCAGAGTCCGCCGACCACCCTCCCGTGGACCGACGTGGGAGACACGTTAGGCGAATTCTCAGATGGTGACAATGGGGCACCTGTGACCCATGTGACGTGTGAACGCTCCCATACGCCGCGCGAACGGGAGTTTTCTCCTTTTGTCGATTCCCTCCGGACTGAATGTCGAAGACGCCTCGACCTTTGGTCCATCTCGCAGAAGAATCGTCCACGTTCGACATTTGTCTGACACCTGTCAGATAAACTTGAAGAGTGGATGCACGAGCACGACGCACGAGAGACGGCCTCCGCGCGGCAGTCCTCGCGCTCGGCGAGCGGATGCCGATCGGCGACGTCACGGTCGCCGCCGTCTGCGCCGAGGCCGGTGTGACGAGGGACACGTTCTACCGTCACTCCGAGAGCGCGGTCGCACTGCTCGCCGATGCGCTCGCCGCCGAGATCGCCGAGGCGATGGAGGTGCTCCCACGCACCGACGAGATCGGCGACGGCGAGCGAGCGCTCCTCGAGCACGTGCAGCGGCGTGCCCGCGTGTATCGCGGCGCGATGCATCCGCTCCTCGCCGCGCCCGTGCGCGACAACCTCGACCGCTCGATCCGCGCCGGACTGCTGCTGTGGGTCGAGCTCCACCCCGAGATCGTCCCCGACGTCTTCGCGGCAGACGCGACGGCGCTGTCGATAGCCGTGGCCTACGCCGCCTCCGGCACGGTCGGGGCGATCGAGGAGTGGCTGCGATCGGGAGACGACGACATCGACCGTGCCGTGAGGCTCATCCTCGCGGCGTCACCGGAGTGGTGGCTGCGCTGACGGCCACCGGAATGGAGAGAAGGATGAAGGCCGCACTGTTCCACGCCAAGGAGGACCTCCGAGTCGAGGACGTCCCGGAGCCCACCCCCGGTCCGGGCCAGGTGAAGCTCCGCAACGCGTTCGCGGGGATCTGCGGGTCCGACCTGCACGTGTACTACACGCCCGAGGCAGCCGGGCTGGACTTCGATCACCCGCATCCCGTCACCGGCTCGACCCTCCCCCAGATCCTCGGCCACGAGTTCTCCGGCACCGTCGTCGAGCTCGGCCAGGGCGTGACCGAGGTGGCGGTCGGAGATCGTGTGGCCGTCTGGCCGATCTACTACTGCGGCGAATGCGCCGCTTGCCGTCGCGGCATGTTCAACGCCTGCCAGAAGATCGGCTTCCACGGCCTCAGCTCCCACGGCGGCGGCATGGCGGAGTTCACGACCGTCGACGCCTCGAAGCTGCATGTGCTCCCCGAGAACGTCGACCTGCGAATGGGCGCTCTCGTCGAGCCGATGTCCGTGGCGTGGCACGCCGTGTCGCGCAGCGGTGTCGCGGAGGGCGGCAGCGCGTTGATCGCCGGCGCGGGTCCCATCGGCATCGGCGTCTGGTTCGCGCTCAAGGCGCAAGGCGTGCAGAAGGTGCTGGTCTCCGAGCCGAGCGCCGAGCGCCGCGCGATCATCTCCGCACTCGGCGCGACCGTCGTCGACCCCGTGAACGAGGATCTGGCTCAGGCGGTGGCAGAGCTCACCGACGGCGATGGCGTGGACGTGGCGTTCGATGCGGCGGGTGCCGGCCCCGCCGTGACCTCGTCCCTCGTGAGTCTCGTGCCGGGCGGACGCGTCGTGGTGGTCGCGATCCACGAGCGCTCGATGGAGTTCCTGCCGACGCAGCTCGTGATGGCCGAGACCGAGATCGCTGGCGCGCTCGCGTACCTGCCTGAGGATTTCGACGCCGTGATCGAGGCGATGTCCCATGGCGTGTACGACACGACCGGCTGGGTGCAGGAGGTTCCGCTCGAGGGCGTCGTCGACGCCATCCACGCGCTCCGGGGCGGCGCTGGCGCGAAGATCCTCGTCCGAGCGGACTGAACGGATGACGCGCTGATGCTCTGATGCGCGCGAGAAGGGCCGGACTGATCGTCCGGCTCTTCTCGTATACGCGGCGACTCAGGCGTCCACGGATGCCGCGCTGCGCACCCGGAACCAGAGCGTGAGCTCCGCCAGAGCGCGACGAGCGGTGTCCTCGTCGGAGTCGGCGTCGAGGTCCGCGAACGAGTCGCGATACCCATCCGGCGCCGCGTCCCCGCCTTCTCGCAGTGCGCGATAGCCCATGGTCCAGTCAGGGAAGCGCCGCTGCGACACGCGTTCCTCGAGGAGCACGCGCATGTCGTGGTGACGGGGATCCCGTCGGATCCGCTCGGCCAGCCCCCGTACGGTGTCGGCGACGCCCTCCAGCACCTGGATGAAACGGCCGCCGCGGTAGAGCAGCATGCCCGTGACATCCGCCGCCGCGTTGTTGCGACGACACTCCGTCAGCAGCTGCACGAGCGCGGTCTCACGGAACGGTTGCGACGCGCTGCTGGTGTAGACGAGCGACAGCACGTCGGTGCCCTGTCCTGTCACGAAACCGTCCCCTGCAGATCGTCGCCGGCGAGCATGCCGTCGAGGTCGAGTCGTTCCGCGCGCGCAGCCACGGCTGCGGTCGCCTCAGCGAGAGTGGCGAAGTCTCCGAGCTGCTCGGACCGTGCGTCGAAGGCGCGGAACTCGCCGCTCGCCTGCCGATCCACGTAACCGAGGAAGTCTCCGCCACGGCTGCCCACATGGAAGCCTTCTTCGACGCACGCCCAGAGGACGTCCGAGGATGACGCGGTCATCCGTTCACCAATCCCAATCGTTGTTCGGGTACGACAGCGGCTCGTACTCGGCCGGCGAACGCTGGTCCGTCTCCACGGAGACCACCACACGGGACGTCGAATGGATGAGCACGCTCACCAGATCGTCACCATCGGAGAGATCGACGAAAGCGGGAGGCGACGCTGCCGCCGCTTCGATCTGCGACATCACGTGGACGAGATCGCGCTCGCCGCTGAGGACGAAGTCCCGGCCGTCGATCTCGACGTGCGTCAGCTTCATGTGCGCTACCTCCCCATCGTTGCTCAGCCACCGTACGACGGGAACGGCGGTTGGCGAGAGGGGCTTGCAGGATGCCGAAGCGCGGGGTAGAGCTATGACGCTTCGGCGACTTCGAGACCGCCCTGGAGCGGCGTCTCGGCCGGCTCGGGCACCAGGCGCAGCCCACCGGGGCTGTTCGCGGTGACGGCGAGGGCGTCGATCCACGCGCGGTTGATCGAGGGCTGTCTGCTGCCGAAGTACTTGAAGGCGAGCGCGCTCCCGGCATGCACCCACACGGTGATGCGGCCTCCGCCCAGACTCGACTCGTTCGCCCAGCTGAAGGCGAACGGCTCGCCGCGACGGAGCTTCGCGGTCATGACCAGCTGCAGGTGGGTGAGTGCCCGGTCTTCGATGTCGACCTTCTCGTCACCCTCGTAAATGAGACGTCCCACGATGTTGCGATCCTCGTCTGCCACGGGAACCTGTTTGACGAGGCGCGATCGAGGTGATCACTCGGTGGTGAGGACAAGCATCGCACATGTTCGACCGAGTTCAGCTATCGCCGCGGCGCCCCCTGAGGAACGGTCGGAGGCCCTCGGCGAGTTGAAGATCTGTTCACTCTGGAGCGGCACCCTCATGGCCGCGGCGCGTCCGGATCGCTACTCCGACGCGACTCCGTCCTCACGAGAGGCGGGAGCGTCGGGCGGTCTCCGAATCACGATTCGCGGGGACCCGACGAGCGGACCCCGCTGAACTGCCCGATTGCCGCAGCGGGGTCGGCCCGTCCCCATGCAGACATGATCCCACCGCGTGGTCGAGTTCGCACCATCGGCAGGGCAAGAAAAAACCCCCGGCGAACCGGGGGTTTGTCTGTGCGCGATACTGGGATCGAACCAGTGACCTCTTCCGTGTCAGGGAAGCGCGCTACCGCTGCGCCAATCGCGCCCGTGTGGGCTATTCAGTTTCTGAGAGGTGGCGACGGGATTCGAACCCGTGTAAACGGCTTTGCAGGCCGGTGCCTAGCCGCTCGGCCACGCCACCGTGTGGATTGACCCCACGTGCTGAAGGCCCTCCGAAGAAGGCCCTTGCACTTGAGCGGATGACGAGACTCGAACTCGCGACCCCAACCTTGGCAAGGTTGTGCGCTACCAACTGCGCTACATCCGCGTTGTTCCCGGTTGTTGTCCCGGGCACTTATGAAACATTAGCCGATGATCGGCCGGTGTCAAAACCGGTGTCGATTCTCGCGCGTGTCCCCCGGGGTGGTCATCGGGCGCCGTGTCCGTCGGGTAGTATCGGTTGACGTACCCCTCGGGTATGGGCGATTGGCGCAGTTGGTAGCGCGCTTCCTTCACACGGAAGAGGTCATCGGTTCGAGTCCGGTATCGCCCACCACACAGAAGCCCCGCGGCCCCGGCTGCGGGGCTTCTTCCGTTCTCGGCCGGCATGCGCGGCGTTCTCACGGAGGCGGCGCTCGGCATCCTTCTGCCTCGTCTCCTCGAAGAGACTTCGCATTGTCCTCCCGCATCCCGAATCTGTGAAGGCCCTCAGTCGATGGACGAGCGGCTGCTGACGATTGCGCGATCCGACCGCGGGTGGATCCTGACCGTTCCACCCCTGACAGCAAGGAGCGGAAATGGGTGTGAAGACAGCGGTCTCCGTGGCCGTCGCTGGCGTCGCCGCGGGCCTCGTCGCGCGAGAACTCGTCCGAGAGAAGCGGGGTACCGCCGGCGACGGCCGTCATCCGGAGGGGTGGAAGGCGGTGACCGTCCTCGGCGACGCGGAGTCGTTCGGCAGCGGCGGCTACCCGGAGCCGCTGCAGCGACTGCGGGACGCCCTCGAGATCAGAACCGATCCGGCGCCCGCCGACAAGGGCTTCGAAGTGCACGCACGCGTGCGTGACGATGCGGACGTGACCGACGTCTTCGGCGACGAGGATCCGGAGCAGTCGCTGCGGGCCGCCCTCCGCGACACGAAGCAGCTGGTCGAGACGGGCGAGGTCCTCCGCGGCACTCCCCGACCGCACGGCCACCGACCCGTGACGCTCTTCGGCGCCGCGGTCGACGAAGCGGAAGCCGAAGCCACGGGCGGGGGTGTGCTGTGAGGGCTCTCTGTTGGACAGGCGTGAACAAGCTCGAAGTCGAGAGCGTCGACGATCCGAGCATCCGCAACGATCAGGACATCATCGTCCGGGTGATCCTCACGACCTCGTGCGGCTCCGACCTCCACCTCCTCGGCGGCTACGTGCCGACCATGCGCGCGGGTGACGTCCTGGGCCACGAGTTCATCGGCGAAGTCGTCGAGACGGGCTCTGCCGTGACCAAGCACAGGATCGGCGATCGGGTGGTCGTCTGCTCCTTCATCAGCTGCGGGAAGTGCTGGTACTGCCGCCACGAGCTGTACTCGCTCTGCGACAACGGCAACCCGAACTCCGGGATCCCCGAGATGCTCTGGGGCCAGGCGCCGGGCGGCTGCTATGGATACTCGCACGCGCTCGGAGGCTGGGCGGGCAGTCACGCGGAGTACATCCGCGTCCCCTACGCCGATCAGGGCGCGTTTCCCGTGCCCGAGGAGGTGAGCGACGAAAGGGCCCTGTTCGCCTCCGACGCCGCCCCCACCGGCTGGATGGGGGCCGACCTGGGCGGAGTGAGCCCCGGCGACACCGTCGCCGTGTGGGGCGCGGGAGGCGTCGGGCAGATGGCTGCACGCGCATCCCTGCTCCTCGGCGCCGAGCGGGTGATCGTCATCGATCGTTTCCAGGAGCGACTGACCCAGGTCGAGCAGGTGATCGGGGCCGAGACGATGAATTACGAGACCAGCGAAGTCACCGCCGAGCTGCGTGAGCTCACCGGCGGTCGCGGACCCGACGTGTGCATCGAGGCCGTCGGGATGGAGGCGCACAGCGACCGCATCGACTTCGCCTACGACCAGGTCAAGCAGCAGCTGCGGCTGCAGACCGATCGGCCCACCGCCGTGCGAGAGGCGATCTTCGCGGCCCGCAAGGGCGGCAGCGTGTTCGTCCTCGGCGTCTTCGGCGGAGTCGTCGACAAGTTCCCCCTCGGCCCGCTGATGAACAAGGGGCTCACGCTCCGCTCGGCGCAGCAGCACGGCCACCGGTACATCCCGATGCTGCTCGAGCGGATGGCGAAGGACGAGCTGACGACCGAGCACCTCGCAACGCACGTGATGCCGCTCGAGGACGCACCCCGGGGTTACGACATGTTCAAGGACAAGACGGACGGATGCGTTCGCGCCGTCTTCCGGCCAGGGGCCGGCGAGCCCGCAGCGACCGCCGGAGAGAGGTGATGCCGCGCCGCACCGATCTCGCGTGAACTCTCCGAAGTCCTCCCCTACCGAAAGGAACAGAGAAATGAGAGCAGTCGTCTACGAAGGCCCGCGCTCCGTCACCGTCACCGATGTGCCGGACGCCCGGATCGAACGCCCCACGGACGTCCTCGTCCGCATCACCACGACGAACATCTGCGGGTCTGATCTGCACATGTACGAAGGCAGGACGAGCTTCGAGACCGGGAGGTGGTTCGGTCATGAGAACCTCGGCGAGGTCATCGAGATCGGCGATGCCGTCGACAAGGTGAAGGTGGGTGATTACGTCGCGCTCCCGTTCAACGTCGCCTGTGGTCACTGCAAGAACTGCGAGCGGGGCTTCACGAACTACTGTCTGACGGCCCAGCCGGTGCCGGAATGGGCGGGTGCCGCGTACGGATTCGCGGACATGGGTCCCTGGGCCGGCGGCCAGGCGGAGCTGTTGCGCGTCCCGTGGGGCGATTTCAACTGTCTGCGGCTCGGCGAAGACGCTCAGGAGAAGCAGAACGACTACGTCATGCTCGCCGACATCTTCCCGACCGGCTACCACGCCACCGAGCTCGCGAACGTGCGACCGGGCGACCAGACCGTCGTCTACGGCGCCGGTCCGGTCGGCTTCATGGCCGCGTACTCCGCCATCCTGAAGGGTGCAGGCAAGGTCATGGTCGTCGACAGGCACCCCGACCGGCTGCGCATGATCGAGGAGATCGGAGCGATTCCGATCGACGACTCGGCGGTCGATCCCGTCGAAGCCGTCCTGGACATGACTATGGGGCTGGGCGCGGACAACGGCTGCGAGTGCGTCGGCTATCAGGCGCACGATCCCGCCGGAGACGAGGATCCGACGTTGACGCTGAACCGCCTGGTCAAGTCGGTGCGGTTCACGGGCGAGATCGGCGTGGTCGGAGTCTTCGTCCCCCAGGATCCCGGTGCCGAGGACGAGTTGGCGAAGCAGGGCAAGATCGCCTTCGACTTCGGCGAGTTCTGGTTCCGCGGGCAGAAGCTCGGCAGCGGGCAGTGCCCGGTGAAGCGGTACAACCGTCCTTTGCGCGACCTCATCGCCGCCGGCACAGCGACGCCCTCCCGCATCGTCAGCCATGAACTCTCCCTCGAAGACGCTCCCGGCGCGTACGAGCACTTCGACAACCGTGACGACGGATGGACGAAGGTCGTGCTCCACCCCGAACTCGCAGCGAAGGAGTCCTGAGATGGCCGGCGCACTCGATGGCCGACGCGTGGCGATCCTCGCCGCCGACGGAGTGGAGAGAGTCGAGCTCGATCAGCCGAGGCAGGCACTCGACGACGCGGGCGCGACCACGATCCTCCTGTCGATCGGGACGGGCACGATCGCCGCGCGCGACAACGATCTGCAGGATGCCGGCGAGTTCACCGTCGACCGTGCGGTGGGCGACGTGACACCGGACGAGTTCGACGCGCTCCTTCTCCCGGGCGGGACCGTGAATCCCGACAAGCTGAGGATGGATGGCGCGGCCGTGGCGTTCGTGCGTGATTTCGTGGACTCGGGGAAGCCCGTGGCATCGATCTGCCACGGACCGTGGACCCTGCTCGAGGCCGATCGCGTGCGAGGTCGCCGACTCACCTCCTGGCCGAGCGTGCGGACCGACCTGCGCAACGCGGGCGCGGAGGTCGTGGACGAGGAGGTCGTCACCGACGGCACCCTCACCACGAGCCGTTCCCCCGACGATCTCCCCGCGTTCTGCGAGCGGATCGTGCAGGAGTTCGCCGGGGCGGCTCACCGCGAGTGACCACGGGAGGCGCGGCCCCGAGGCGATGAGGTCGAGGTCGTCGACGTCCTTCGGGGATCGATGTCCGCAGCTGCCGGTAGCGTGCAGCAGATGAGCGGTCATCGACTCCCCGACCCGTGCCCGCTGTGCGGCCGAGGCGACGCCGTCCGCGTCGCCGGCGATCTCGCCTGTGCCTGGTGCGGGTGGCGGTTCGGCGACGCTCCCGACGCCGATCTGCCCCGGCCCGTCGTCGAGGTCGTGTACTACCTGCGCTACGACCGGCGCGTGAAGATCGGCACGAGCGGGCGGCCTCGTCAGCGCCTCGCCGCGATCCGCCACCATGAGCTGCTCGCGTTCGAGCCCGGCGGGCGTGACGTCGAGCAGGCCAGGCACCGGGAGTTCGCGGCGATCCGCGAGGGCGGCGAGTGGTTCACGTTCACGGCGGAGCTCGAGCGACATGTCGCCGCCCTCCGCACGACCCGCGACCCCTGGCAGCTGTACGCGCGATGGGTGTCCGCGGCCATGCAGAGATGAGGGCCCACAGGAACGGACCGATCGTTCCTGTGGGCCCTCGGTCTGTGGGGTCAGGCGCGGGCGGCCTTGACCTTCGCGGGCTGCGGCTGCGAGAACAGCACCACGACGATGACGGCGACGCCGACGACGACGTGCGGGAGCCACACGTTCGGGGCCTGGTTCGCGAAGCCGAAGATCCAGGGCGACAGGGCCAGGAACAGGCTGGCGACGATGTCGAACACGAGGTGGACGGGCATCGGGATGAAGCCGAAGGGGCCCCACTCGTACTTCGTGAACAGGCTGTAGACGATCAGGCCGACGCCGAGCACGATCGGGATGATGACTGCGGGGCCGCCCAGGCTCGCGAAGCCGAACAGCCACGGTGCCGCGATGAGCGCCACGCCGACGACGTAGTCGAGGATTCCGTGGACCTTGGTGGGGATGAAACGCATGATTCCTCCTTGGTGGCGCCGCTTCCTGCGGCTCACTGATGGTTCGCCGCCCGCCGCGAAACGGATTGGGGAAAGATTCCTCGTACCCTGATCGGATGACGTCGACCCGCTCCGCCACCCGCACGATCGCCATGCTGCGCCTCTCGGTCGGCGCGGGTGCGATCGCGCTCCTCGGCTGGACCTACGTGATCGGCATCCCCCGCAGCGGAGCCAATCCCTTCGACTACTTCGGATACTTCACGAACCTCACGACGCTGATCACGTCGACGATCCTCGTCACCGTCGCCCTGACCGTCAACCGGGGGCGTACCGCACCCGTGTGGCTCTCGACAGCCCGCGGTGCCGCCGTCGCGTGCATGATCGTCGTCGGTCTCGTCTACAACCTCCTCGTGCCCGGCACAGGGTCCGCGCCCCCGTGGGTGAGCATGATCCTGCACACGGTCCTCCCGATTCTGCTCGTACTGGATTGGACGCTGATCGACGATCGGCCGAGTCTGCCGTGGCGGCGGCTGTGGCTCGTGCTCCCCTACCCCCTGCTGTGGCTCGCCGTGGTGCTGGTGCGAGGCGTCACGGACGGCTGGGTCCCCTACGGCTTCCTGCTCCCGGAGCGTGGGCTGCCCTCGCTCCTCGCGCACGTCACGGGGCTTCTCGCCACGCTTCTGTGCGCGGGCGCCGTGGTGTGGCTGCTCAGTCGCGTGCGGCTGTCAGGTCCGCGACTCCCCGATTCGGGGCTGTCAGGTCCGAAGAGCGCTCGGCGCCGTCGGCGAAGCGCGCAGGGTCACCCTGCCGCCCACCCGTAGCGACGGGACAGCGCTGCCGCCACTCGGCCGTAGCGCGTCCGGTCGAGCACGGCGGCCTCGCGGCGCAGACCCGTCTCGTGCACGCTGTAGAGCTGCTCGATGTCGACCCATGACTCGCGTCGCTGGGAGTCCCACTCCCCCGAGCCGATCGAGAGGTAGTCCCGGTCCCCGTCGTGCGGACGGCTCGTCATCCGCACCGCGTAGACCCGATCCGCTGACTGCCGTCCGATCACGAGCAGCGGACGATCCTTGCCTCGTCCGTCGTCCTCCTCGTAGGGCACCCACGTCCAGATGATCTCACCGGCGTCCGGCGCGCCGTCGCGATCGGGGGCGTAGCCGATCCGCAGATCGTCGACGCGGTCGGCGTCGATCCGCACCGTCGCGGCGCCGACGGCATCCGCCCTTCGCCCGGCGCCGCTGGCGCCCTCCGTCTCGGCCGACCTGCGGACACGCGCGACAGGGCCTCTCGGACGAGTCGTCGTCCGAGAGGCCCTGTTCGATCCGAATGCGCTGGTGAGGATCTGCGAGAGTGCTTTCAGGATGCAGTTGCCGTTGCCCACACGGTCACCCTATGGCAGCTCACGCGTCTGCGAGCGCGTAGCCCTCCTCACCGTGGACGACCTGGTCGACGCCGGCGATCTCGTCCTCGTTGGTGACGCGGAACCCGATCGTCTTCTGGATCGCGAACCCGATGATGAACGCGACGATGAAGGAGTAGATCAGCACGCCGGCCGCCGCGATGACCTGCACGGCCAGCTGGCGGGCGTCGCCGCCGACGAAGAGGCCGGTGTCGGTCGCGAAGAAGCCGAGGTAGATGGTTCCGATGAGGCCGCCGACGAGGTGGATGCCGACCACGTCGAGCGAGTCGTCGAAGCCGAGGCGGAACTTGAGCTCGATGGCCAGGGCACAGACGACACCGGCGACGGCTCCGAGCAGCAGGGCCCAGCCCGGTGTCAGGTTGGCGCACGCCGGGGTGATCGCGACGAGACCGGCGACGGCTCCCGAGGCTGCTCCGACGGAAGTGGGCTTGCCGTCCTTGATCTTCTCGACCAGGATCCAACCGAGGATGGCAGCTGCCGTGGCGCCGAGGGTGTTGAGGCCGATGAGACCGACACCGCCCATGTCCTCCGCGAGCCACTCGGCTCCGGCGTTGAAGCCGAACCAGCCGAACCACAGCAGCGCGGCGCCGAGCAGCGTGAGCGGCACGTTGTGCGGCTTGAGGATGCCCTTCTGGAAGCCGATGCGCTTGCCGAGGACCAGAGCGAGCGCGAGCGCCGCGGCGCCGGCGTTGATGTGGACGGCCGTGCCACCCGCGTAGTCGATGACGCCGATGCCGCTGTCCTCGCCGAACAGGGTCGTGCCGAGGTTCATGATCCAGCCGCCGCCCCAGACCCATGCCGCGACCGGGAAGTAGCCGACGGTGGCGAACACGCCGGCGAAGATCAACCAGCTGCCGAACTTCGCGCGGTCGGCGATGGCGCCGGAGATGAGGGCGACCGTGATGATCGCGAAGGTCGCACCGTAGGCGACACCGAGCAGGGCGACGTTGGAGCCCTCCCCCGAGGCGAGGCTCGAGAGACCGAAGTCGGCGAAGGGGTTGCCCGCGAACGCCATCGGGCTCTCGACGGCGCTCATCGAGAATCCGAAGAGGATCCAGAGCACGGCGACCAGGCCGATCGAGCCGAAGCTCATCATCATCATGCTGACGACGCTCTTCGCCTTGACCAGCCCGCCGTAGAAGAACGCGACGCCGGGCGTCATGAGCAGGACGAGGGCGGTCGCGGTGATCGCCCAGGAGATGTTGCCGGGAGAGTCCATGGTGAAACCTCACATTCGGGAAACTGAGAGCTTCAGTGTGACGAGGCTCGATTTCGGGGATGCGTGAGGTTTGTTGCGGCGACGTTACAGACGACGCCGCTGTGTGAACATCGCGTTACGCTGCGCTGCGATCCGCGTGGGTGAGTGCATTGAGACGGCTGATGGCGCGCAGGTACTTCTTGCGGTAGCCGCCACTGAGCATCTCGTCGGAGAACACCGTGTCGAGGCTCGCGCCCGTGGCGACGATCGGGATCTGCGCGTCGTACACCCGATCGACGAACGCGACGAACCGCAGCGCTTCCGACTGATCCGTCAGCACGCGGACGTCACGGAGACCGACGAGGTCGAGGCCCGTGATGAGGCGGAGGTAGCGAGACGGGTGAACGCGGGCGAGATGCCGGATGACGTCGTCGAAGGCATCGTCGGATGCCGTGCCGACACCCGCGCCCTCGTCGATCGCCCGCGCGTAATCGTCCGGTCCGCTGACGACCGCGTGGCCGTCGAGCGCGCGCTGCCGGAAGTCGACGCCGTCGATGCGGATGGTCTGGAAGCTGTCCGACATCGCGTGGATCTCGCGCAGGAAGTCCTGGGCGGCGAACCGGCCTTCGCCCAGCGCATTCGGCGGCGTGTTCGACGTCGCCGCGAGTCGGGTTCCCGTCGGGACGAGCTCTCCGAGGAGCCGGGTCATGACCATGGTGTCGCCCGGGTCGTCGAGCTCGAACTCGTCGATGCACAGCAGATCGGCGCCCTTGAGCAGGTCGACGGTGGTCTTGTAGCCGAGCGCCCCGACGAGCGCGGTGTACTCGATGAACGACCCGAAGTACTTCCGACGAGCGGGCATCGCGTGGTAGATCGACGCGAGCAGATGGGTCTTTCCGACGCCGAAGCCACCGTCGAGATACACGCCCGGCTTCATCTCGGGTTCCTTCTTCGCCCGGCTGAACAGCCCACCGCGCTTGACCGGTCCTCCGCCTCGACCGGCGAAGCGGATCAGCATCTCCTTCGCCTGCTCCTGCGACGGGTACTCGGGGTCGGCGCGGTAGCTGTCGAAGGTCGCGCCGTCGAACTGCGGCGGAGGCACGAGACTCGCGAGCATCTCGGGACCGGTGACGGTCGGCTCGCGGTCGATGAGGTGCACGAGGCCCGTGCGGGTGGGCGTGTCGGTCATCACGGTCCTGGATCTGGTGCTCACCTGTGTCGAAGTCTTACGAATCGGGTCCGGAGTGCACGGCGTGGATCTATCGTCGAAGTGTCGGCTCCACATTACGCCGTCACCACCCGCCCCATCGCCGCTCACCGACTGAGGAGATCCCTGTGGCCATCGAGTTCGACACGTCATCGTCCAAGTTCGCCGAGTACGCCGAGCCCGGCCGCCTCGTGACCACCGAGTGGCTCGCCGAGCACCTCGGCACCCCCGGTCTGGTCGTCGTCGAGTCCGACGAGGACGTGCTGCTGTACGAGACCGGCCACATCCCCGGAGCGGTGAAGGTCGACTGGCACACCGAGCTCAACGACCCCGTCGTGCGCGACTACGTCGACGGCGAAGGATTCGCCGCCCTGCTGAGCCGCAAGGGCATCTCGCGCAACGACACGGTCGTCATCTACGGCGACAAGAACAACTGGTGGGCCGCCTACGCCCTCTGGGTCTTCTCGCTCTTCGGTCACGAGGACGTCCGCCTGCTCGACGGCGGACGCGATCGCTGGATCGCCGAGAGTCGTGAGATCACGCGCGAGACCCCGACCGTCGCGCCGACGGAGTACCCGGTCGTCGAGCGCGATGACTCCCGTATCCGCGCCTACAAGGAGGACGTCCTGGCGCACATCGGCAAGCCGCTGATCGACGTCCGCTCCCCCGAGGAGTACAGCGGAGAGCGCACGACGGCGCCTGCCTACCCCGAGGAGGGCACGCTGCGCGCAGGGCACATTCCGACCGCACAGAGCGTGCCGTGGGCGAAGGCCGTGGCGGAGGACGGCGGCTTCAAGTCCCGCGCCGAGCTCGACGCGATCTACCGCGACGGCGCCGGCCTGGCCGACGGCGACGAGGTCGTGGCCTACTGCCGCATCGGCGAGCGGTCCAGCCACACCTGGTTCGTGCTGAAGCACCTGCTCGGGTTCGACGACGTCCGCAACTACGACGGATCGTGGACGGAGTGGGGCAGCGCGGTGCGCGTGCCGATCGTCACCGGCTCGGAGCCCGGCACCGCGTGACGTGTGAGAATGACAGGGATGAGCACGAGCGAAGTTCCTGACGTCCTCGCCGAGATCCGCGACGGGTTCCTCGAAACCCCCGAGGCCGATCGACTGCTGCTCCTGCTGGAGTACGCGGACGAACTGCCCGAGGTCTCGGAGGAGGTCGCGAACCACCCTGAGATGTGCGAGCGCGTCGCGGAGTGCCAGTCCCCCGTCTACATCTACGTCGAGGTGCACGACGACGTGGTGACGATGCACGCCACGGCTCCGCCCGAGGCTCCGACCACGCGCGGCTTCGCCAGCATCCTCGTCCAGGGGATCACCGGGCTGAGCGCGGACGAGGTTCTCGCCATTCCCGACGACTACCCGCAGTCGATCGGGCTCACGAAGGCGGTGTCACCGCTCCGGATCGGAGGGATGACCGGCATGCTGATGCGCGCGAAGAAGCAGGTCAGGCAGAAGCGCTGAATCCCCGGGCGCGCGTCCACTCGGTGATCGCGTCGCTCCAGCCCGCCTGGTCGTAGTTCCAGAGCTTCGTGTGCCTGGCGCCGGAGAACGGCGGCATGGTCACCAGGTCGGGGCGTGCCTCCTGCAGCGCATGCGACGCATCGGCGGGGACGAACCCGTCGTCATCGCTGTGCAGGATGAGGATCGGGACCGCGAGCTCCTCCGCGCGCGCGACCATGTCGAGCCTGTCGAAGGGGATGGCATCCTCTGCGCCGCTGAGTCGGGCTGTCAGGGGCACCGACAGTGCGCCCATCGCCAGATCCGGAAGCGGCGCACGCAGCCCGATCTCCCTCGCCTGGAAGCGGAGCACCGTGCGCCAGTCGACCACCGGCGACTCGAGGATGAGGCCGGCGATGCGATCGCGGTTGCCCGAGTTCACCGCGGTCTGCAGGGCGACGGCACCACCCATCGACCAGCCCATCAGAATCACCCGCTCGGCGCCGTTGCGCATCGCATACGACACGGCCGCATCCACGTCGCGCCATTCCGCTGCGCCGAGGGCGTAGGCCCCGGTGCGGCTGCGAGGCGCCTCTCCGTCGTTGCGGTAGGAGACCACGAGGTTCGGGAATCCCTCGGCATGCAGCACGGGCACGGCCCGCAGGCACTCCGCTCGGGTGACGCCGCGACCGTGCACCTGGATCACCCACGTCGACGACTCACCCGGGAAGAACCACGCAGGGCACGGCCCGGCCGGTGATCCGACGAGCACGTTCTCCCAGCGCAGGTGCAGTTCGCTCGGCGTCGAGTAGTACCAGCCGCTGAAGCCCGCCTGGCGATCGAGGCGCGCCCCGGGCTCGATCTTCGTCAGCAGCTTTCGGCGCACGGTGGTGGCGTCGGCGCTCAGCACGGCGCCGACCTTGACATACCCCTCGGTACCGGAGGTGAACAGGCCGTATCGACCGGGCAGCTCGGTGTCGGGCGTGCGCACGAGCTCGATCGTCTGCGCGCCGGTGTCCACCGCGACGATCTCGGCATCGGCCGGGCGCTTCCCCGGCATGACGACGCGTCGTGCGACACTCAGCACGAGCAGCGCCGAGGCCGCTCCCAGAGCGACCAGTGCAGGGACAAGGAGCGCAACGGCGTGCCTGAGACTCTTCATCGCCTCCTGACTCTAGCCTGTCACCGTGACCGCACACCCCGATGCCGGGACGATCTTCGACGCCGCCGTGGCCGAGCTGCGCGAGACGCCATTCCGTGGCGACATCACCGTCCGCGAGATCGCCACGCCCCAGGGCCTCGCGCCGTACGCCATCGCGCTCGCCGCGGACGTCCGCCCCGGCGATGACGGCGAATCGATCTACGGCACGGGGCGGTTCATCCTGCTCCATGATCCCGAGGCGCCGGGGGCCTGGGGCGGATCCTGGCGGATCGTGATCTTCGCGCAGGCACCCCTCGAGACCGAGATCGGCACCGATCCGCTGCTCGCCGATGTGACGTGGTCGTGGCTGGTCGATGCGCTCGACTCGCGTGGAGCCGTGTCCCACTCCGCATCCGGAACGTCGACGAAGACCCTCTCGAAGGGGTTCGGCGGCCTCGCCGAGGAGGGCGACGGGGCGCAGATAGAATTGAGAGCGTCCTGGACACCCGAGGGTCCGTTCCGACCGCACGTCGAAGCATGGGCCGAACTGGTCGGGATGCTGGCGGGTCTTCCGCCTGGTTCCGAGGGCATCGCCGTGATCGGCGCTCGAAAGGCAGCACGTGACTGAATACTCCGTGATCTCCGATGTCTCAGAGTTCCACGCGGCCTGCGCCGCGCTCGCGGCGGGCGAGGGGCCCGTCGCCGTCGACGTGGAGCGGGCCTCAGGCTTCCGCTACTCCCAGCGCGCGTACCTCGTGCAGGTCTTCCGTCGCGACGCGGGGGTCTTCCTGTTCGACCCGCCGGCGCTCGGCGACTTCGCCCCGCTGCAGGCGGCGATCGGCGACGTCGAGTGGGTGTTCCACGCTGCGAGTCAGGACCTTCCGTCCCTTCGGGAGCTGCACCTCGAACCTCCGTCGATCTTCGACACGGAGCTCGCGGCCCGCCTGCTCGGCCACGATCGGGTCGGACTGGCCGCCGTCGTGGAGAGCACGCTCGGCATCACTCTCAAGAAGGAGCACTCCGCCGCCGACTGGTCGACCAGGCCGCTGCCCGCCGCATGGCTCGAGTACGCCGCGCTCGACGTGCTGCACCTCATCGATGTCCGCGAGGAGCTCCAGCGTCAGCTCGACGATCAGGGCAAGACGACGTTCGCCGACGAAGAGTTCGCCGCGACTCTGACGCGCCGCCCGAAGCCACCGCGCGAGGACCCCTGGCGTCGTCTGAGCGGACTGCACCAGGTGCGTGGCGCACGTAATCTCGCCGTCGCGAAGTCGCTCTGGTCGGCTCGCGAGGCCTACGCGCAAGAACAGGACGTCTCCCCCGGTCGACTGGTGCCCGACCGCTCCCTCATCGCGGCGGTGCTGGCGAATCCGCAGAGCAAGCAGGCGCTCGCCGGGATCAAGGACTTCCAGGGGCGCGCGAGCCGCACCCAGCTGGACCGCTGGTGGCAGGCCATCGTCGACGGGCGTGCGACGGAGGAGCTGCCGCGCGAGCGCGTGCCGAGCGACGCCCTGCCGCCGCCCCGCGCGTGGGCGGATCGCAACCCCGAGGCGGACGCCCGTCTCAAAGCGGCCCGTCCCGTCGTGGAGGCCGTGGCGGAGGAGCTCTCGATGCCCACCGAGAACCTGCTCACCCCCGACTATCTCCGCCGCATCTCCTGGGACCTGCCCGGGACGACGACGGATGCGGTCGCCGCAGCGCTCGAGAAGCTCGGCGCCCGCCCGTGGCAGATTGAACAGACTGCACAGAAGATCGCTGCGGCCTTTGTAGAGGCGGCTCAATCGCCCGACGGGGCGTCCGCTCCCGCTTCGTAGGTTCGACCCAACCGATTCCTCCCGGTTTCCGGCGGTTCCTAGACTGAGGCCACCGCACAAAACTTGGAGGCAGAGTGGCCGAGATCTCGGACGTCTTCTTCGTCGATGGAGTGCGCACCCCCTTCGGGCGCGCCGGCGAAAAGGGCATGTACTGGAACACCCGCGCAGATGACCTCGCCGTGAAGGCGACGATCGGTTTGATGGAGCGCAACGCCGCCGTCCCTGCCGACCGGATCGACGATGTCGCGATCGCCGCGACGAGTCAGACCGGCGACCAGGGCCTCACCCTCGGTCGTTCGGTCGCGATCCTCGCCGGTCTCCCGCAGACCGTGCCAGGCCTCGCCGTCGAGCGCATGTGCGCCGGCGCCATGACGAGCGTCACGACGATGGGCGCGTCGATCGGCGTCGGCATGTACGACCTCGCGCTCGCGGGCGGCGTCGAGCACATGGGCCACCACCCGATCGGCGGCAACGCCGACCCGAACCCGCGCTTCGTCGCAGAGAAGATGGTCGACCCCGGCGCGCTCAACATGGGTGTCACGGCGGAGCGCATCTTCGACCGCTTCCCGCACCTGACCAAGGAGCGCTCCGACCGCTTCGGCATGCTGAGCCAGCACAAGGTGCAGGCCGCCTACGACGCCGGCAAGATCCAGCCCGACCTCGTGCCGGTCGCGATCAAGGATGCCGACGGCGCGTGGGGCCTCGCCACCGAGGACGAGGGCCGTCGCCCGCAGACCACGATGGAGGACCTCGCGGGCCTGAAGACGCCGTTCCGTCCGCACGGCCGCGTCACGGCGGGAACATCGTCGCCTCTCACCGACGGCGCGACGATGTCGCTGCTCGCAGGCGGCGGCGCCGTCAAGGAGCTCGGCCTCGCCCCGAAGATGCGCATGGTGTCGTTCGCGTTCGCCGGCGTGCAGCCCGAGATCATGGGCATCGGCCCGATCCCCTCGACCGAGAAGGCGCTGAAGAAGGCCGGCCTGCAGATCTCCGACATCGGTCTGTTCGAGCTCAACGAGGCGTTCGCGATCCAGGTCATCTCCCTGCTCGACCACTTCGGCATCGCCGACGACGACCCGCGCGTGAACCAGTGGGGCGGCGCGATCGCGCTCGGCCACCCGCTCGCGGCATCCGGAGTCCGCCTGATGATCCAGCTCGCGGCGCAGTTCGCCGAGCGCCCCGACGTGCGCTACGGCCTGACCGCCATGTGCGTCGGGCTGGGCCAGGGCGGCTCGGTCATCTGGGAGAACCCGCACTACGACGGCAAGAAGAGGAAGTAATCACCGATGGCCACTTCGGTTTCCGACCAGTACGCGAAGATCGACTTCTCCCCCATCCAGGCGCTCACCGAGGGCGAGGTGATCACCCGGTCGCCGGTTCGCGACATCCGCCTCCCGTCGGGCAAGGTGCTGGCGCTCATCACGCTCGACAACGGCCGCGACCACACGCGACCCAACACCCTCGGCCCCGCGACGCTGACGCAGCTCGGCGAGACGCTCGACGGTCTCGCGGCGCGTGCCGCGGCAGGTGAGATCCAGGCCGTGGGCGTCACGGGCAAGCAGTACATCCTGGCTGCGGGCGCCGACCTGTCCGACATCAGCAGGGTCGGCTCGCGCGACAACGCCCGCCTGATCGCGCAGCTCGGCCACAAGGTGCTCGGCAAGCTCGGCGAGCTGGGCGTGCCGTCGTTCGCGTTCGTGAACGGCCTCGCCCTCGGCGGCGGGCTCGAGATCGCGTTGAACTCGACCTACCGCACGGTGGACGCGTCGGCTGCCGCGATCGCGTTGCCAGAGGTGTTCCTCGGCATCATCCCGGGCTGGGGCGGCGCCTACCTGCTGCCGAACCTCATCGGCATCGAGAACGCCCTCGAGGTGGTCATCTCGAATCCGCTCAAGCAGAACCGCATGCTCAAGCCGCAGCAGGCGTTCGATCTCGGCATCGTCGACGCGATCTTCCCCGCGGCGAACTACCTCGAGAACTCGCTCGTCTGGGCCGACGCCGTGCTCGGCGGCAAGAAGGTCGAGCGCAAGAACGAGCCGGGCAAGATCGAGCGGCTCACCAAGTGGCCGATCGCGATCAAGATGGCCCGCGGCATGCTCGAATCCAAGATCGGCACGGTCCCGAAGTCGCCGTACGCAGCACTCGAGCTGCTCGACAAGGCGAAGAGCGGCACGAAGGCGGAGGGCTTCGCGCGGGAGGACGAGGCCCTCGCCGAACTCGTGACCGGCGATCAGTTCGCGGCATCCATGTACGCGTTCGACCTGGTGCAGAAGCGTGCGAAGCGTCCCGTCGGGGCGCCGGACAAGGCCCTCGCGAAGAAGGTGACGAAGGTCGGCATCATCGGCGCCGGGCTCATGGCCAGCCAGTTCGCCCTGCTCTTCGTGCGCAAGCTGCAGGTGCCCGTCCTCATCACCGACCTCGACCAGGCGCGCGTCGACAAGGGCGTCGCCTACATCCACGAGGAGATCGGCAAGCTCGAGGCGAAGGGGCGTCTCGACTCCGACACGGCCAACAAGCTGCGCGGGCTCGTCACCGGCACCACCGACAAGAGCCTGTACGCGGACTGCGACTTCGTCATCGAGGCGGTGTTCGAGGAGGTCGGCGTCAAGCAGCAGGTGTTCGGCGAGATCGAGAAGATCATCGCCGAGGATGCGATCCTCGCGACCAACACCTCGTCGCTGTCGGTGGAGGAGATCGGTGCGAAGCTCGCACACCCGGAGCGTCTGGTTGGCTTCCACTTCTTCAACCCGGTCGCGGTGATGCCGCTGATCGAGATCGTGAAGACGCCCACGACCTCGGAGGCAGCGCTCTCGACCGCCTTCGTCGTCGCGAAGAACCTCGGCAAGAACGCGGTGCTGACCGCCGATGCTCCCGGGTTCGTCGTCAACCGCCTCCTGGCCAAGGTCATGGGCGAAGCGGCCAAGGCCGTCTACGAGGGCACGCCGCTCACCGACGTCGAGAAGGCTTTCGCGCCGCTGGGACTCCCGATGGGGCCGTTCCAGCTCATCGACCTGGTCGGTTGGAAGGTCGCCGCGCACGTGCAGGACACGATGGCGCACGCGTTCCCCGATCGCTTCTACGCGAACGACAACTTCCACGCTCTCGCCGAACTGGACACGGTCGTCGAGAAGGACAAGGGCGGCCGCGTGACCGGCTGGACCAAGCAGGCCGAGAAGATCCTCAAGCCGGCGGTGGGCTCGAGCCCCGCGTCGGCCGCGACGATCCTCCAGCGTGTGCAGGACGGACTGGCGAGCGAGATCAAGCTCATGCTGGACGAGGGCGTGGTGCCCGAGGTCGAGGACATCGACCTGTGCCTCATCCTCGGTGCCGGCTGGCCGTTCATCGACGGCGGAGCGTCTCCGTATCTCGACCGGGAGGGAGCCTCGGAGCGCGCCTTCGGAGGATCGTTCCACTCGCCGCAGATCCGCGGCATCGAGAGCCGCTGAGCCAGCAGCGAACGCCCCACCCGACGGACGACGTCGGGTGGGGCTTTTCGTGTCGGCCGCGAACCGTCGGGCGAACGCAGCGGGACCGAGCGCGTCTCACGTCGCGGATCGCTGCGCCGGCCGCTCGTCCACCTCTCCGACGCGTGGCCAGTAGGAGAGGGCTCGCTCCGCGAGCGCGGTGATCGTGAGCGAGGGGTTCACCCCGGGATTCGCCGGGACGGCGGATCCGTCGACGACGTGCAGGTCGGGGTGCCCCCACACGCGATGGAACTCGTCGATCACGCCGGAGGCCGGCGACTCCGAGATGACGGCACCCCCGAGGAAGTGCGCGGTCAACGGGATGCCGAACACCTCCGGCCAGGATCCGCGGGCCTCGGTCACGACGCCGCCCTCCTGCTGGACCCGCCGCGCGATGGCCTCGGCCGCGCGGTGCGCCTGCGGCAGGTGACTCGGGTTGGGCTCGCCGTGACCCTGCGCGCTGGTGAGCACGGATCGCCCGAAGCGGCGCCGCAGCGACAGAGTGAGCGAGTTGTCCGCCGTCTGCATCACGAGGGCGATGATCCCGCGCTCGCTCCATCGGCGCAGCGACGCGAGCCGGACCTGGCGCACCGGCGCGCGCAGCGCACGTCGAACGAGCAGAGCGAGCCGTCGCCCGAGCGACGCGTCGCCGGGGACCATGATCGAGGCGAGGGCTCCCATGAGATTCGACCCCGGGCCGTAGCGGACGTTCTCGACGTGCGTGCGCTCGTCGACGTGGAACGACGTCGTGATCGCGATGCCGCGCGCCAGCTCCAGGTTGTCGGGCACGCGCGTCGCGACGGCACCGTCCAGAGCCTCGGAGTTCGTGCGGGTCAGCCGGCCGACGGCATCCGAGACCCACGGCAGAGCCCCGCTGGCCTTCATCCGGTGGAGGAGCTGCTGGGTGCCCCAGGTCCCGGCCGCGAGAACGACCTGCCGGGCACGGATCGTCCGTCGCCCGCGCGCGATCCACGGTCCGCTGCGCTGCGTCGTGACGGCGAAGCCTCCGCCCGCGAGAGCGCGGACCTCGGTCACCGTCCGCAGCGGCTCGATGACTGCACCACGACGCTCGGCGAGGTGGAGATAGTTCTTCATCAGGGTGTTCTTCGCGCCCACGCGGCATCCGACCATGCAGTTGCCGCAGAGCGTGCACCCGGTGCGGTCGGGGCCTTCACCGCCGAAGTACGGGTCGGCGACCCGCTCCCCCGGCTTCCCGAACCAGACGCCGACCGGGGCGCGACGGAACGTGTCGGCGACCCCGAGATCGTCCGCCGCGCCCGCCATGATCCGCTCGACGGGGCCGGTGTGCGGGTACCGGTCGACCACCCCGAGCATCCGCTTCGCCGTGGCGTAGTGCGGCGCGAGTTCGGACTCCCAGTCGCGCAGATCCCGCCACTGCTGGTCGGTGAAGAACGCAGCCCCGGGCTGGTACAGGGTGTTGGCGTAGTTCAACGAACCGCCGCCCACTCCGGCTCCGGCGAGGATCATGACGTGCGGCAGTCGATGGATGCGCTGCACGCCGAAGCATCCCAGCCACGGTGCCCAGAGGTACCGGCGCACGTCCCAGTTGGTCTTCGCGAAGTCGTCGTCCTCGAACCGCCGCCCCGCCTCGTACACGCGGACCCGGTACCCCTTCTCGGCGAGACGGAGCGCCGCGACGGACCCGCCGAAGCCCGACCCGACGATCACCACGTCCTCGTCGAAAGCGGATGCCGTGGTCATCGCTCGTCTCCCTGGTCGCCGTCTCTGTCCGGCACGATGAGCGTCAGTGCCCGCGGGCGCACGGTGATCGTGCATTCGTCCTCGCCGAGTCGCTCGCCGTCGGCGTAGACGACGAGACCGGGGGCGCGGACGACGACCGATCGCACGCGGCGCTGCCTGACCTCGGTGCGTCGGAGGTGCGTCCCGCGCAGGAGGGACGGGAAGAGCCGGAGCAGTCGCAGACGGCCGAGCGGTGCGACCTCGATGAGGTCGAGCATCGCGTCCGTCGGGTCGGCACCGAGGCACACGGGCATCCCGCCGCCGTAGCTCGGTGTGTTGCCGACCGCCACGAGCGTGCCGGGACGCTCCTCCGTCGCACCGCCGTCGACAGCGACCGAGAACGCCAGCGGACGCAGACGAGCGAGCTCGATCACGAGTGCGAGGTAGTAGCGGAGGGCGCCGTGCGGCCACCGCAGCCGATTGGTGCGCTCGCTGACCTTCGCGTCGAAACCCAGGGCGGCGACCGTGAGGAATGCGGCAGAGCGATCCCCGGAGTGCACCTCCCCCACGTCGATCGTGCGCGGGATGCCGTCGAATGCGAGATCGACCGCCGCGATCGGATCCTGGCGCGGCAGGTCGAGCGCCCGCGCGAGGTCGTTGCCCGTGCCGGCCGGCACGAGCACGACGGGGACGCCGGCGGCGATCACGTCGTCGATGATGCCCGAGAGCGTCCCGTCCCCGCCGACGACGACGAGCGCATCGGGCCGCGCTGCAAGGGCGGTCCGAGCGAGCTCCCTCGTCTCGGCGGCTGTCGTCCCCGAGTACGCGCGGATCCCTGCGCCGCGCTCGCGCAGTCGGCTGACCGCGGCATCCGTGATTCCACGGCCCCTTCCCTTGCCTGCGAACGGGTTGCTCAGCACGGCGACGTGGCTCGCCATGTCAGTCTTCCCGCTCGGCGGGGATCAGCGCCCCGGGGTTGAGGACCCCGGCGGGATCGAGCTCGCGCTTGATCGCTCGGAGGATGCGCACACCCGTCGTGCCGATCTCGCTCTCGAGCCACGGCGCGTGGTCCCGGCCGACGGCGTGGTGGTGACTGATCGTTCCCCCGGTCGCGACGATCACGTCGTTCACCGTCGCCTTGACTCGCGACCAGACGCCGAGCGGATCGGCGCGGATACCGGCGAGAACCGTGAAGTACAGCGAAGCGCCGGTCGGGTACACGTGCGACACGTGGCACATGACGTACGACCGCGCACCGGACTCGGCGAACCCGTCGCGCAGTGCGCTCTCGACGGCGGTCTTGAGTGCCGGGAGGTTCGACCAGGTGGTCGCCGTCTCGAGCGTCTCGCAGAACACACCCGCGTCGAGGAGCGAGTCGCGCAGATACGGCCCGTCGAAGCGCCCCGACAGCCACTCCTCGGAGGCGCCCTCGCCCGTCGCCGTCCCGCCGACCGCACGCAACAGTCCGCTCACCTTCGCCCGACGCTCGGCGATCCCCTCGCCCTCGTACACGGTGACGGCGCTCGCCCCCTTCGCGAGCGCCTTCCCGATCCGACCGACCTGGGCGAGGCTCACCGCGGTCTCGGCTTCGTCGGACAGGCGGATGACCGTGGCGCCTCCGCCAGCCTGCGCGACCCGGCGCAACCCCTCCGCGCCGCTGGCGAAGTCGGGGAAGGTCCACGACTCGAACACGCGCTCGCGCGGGATCGGATGCACGCGCACGCGAACCTCGGTGATCACGCCGAAGGCCCCCTCCGACCCGAGGAACACGCGGATCAGGTCAGGCCCGGCCGCGGAGCCCGGCGACCTGCCGAGCGCGACATCACCCGTCGGCGTCGCGACGCGGATGCCGGTGACCATGGTGTCGAAGCGCCCGTTGCCCGCGGAGTTCTGGCCTGAGGACCGGGCCGCCGCGAACCCGCCGATCGTCGCGTAGCGGAAGCTCTGCGGATAGTGGCCGAGCTCGTACCCGTGGACGGCGAGCTGGGCCTCGGCATCCGGCCCGGTCGTGCCCGCTGCGATGACGGCTTCTCCGCTCACCTCGTCGAGGTGCAAGACCCCGGAGAGGCGACGCAGGTCCAGACTGACGACAGCGCGGTGCGCGCCGCGCTCCGGTTCCAGGGCGCCGACGACGCTCGTGCCGCCGCCGAACGGGATCACGGCGATGTCGCGGTCGACGGCCACCTGAAGGCACGCGACGACCTCTTCGTGGGTGCGAGGGCGCACCACACCGTCCGGCGCGGGTTGGCGGCGTTGCCGGAGGCGCAGGAGATCGGGGGTCGAGCGCCCGGCGGAGTGCCGCACTCGTGAATCATGCTCGGTCGAGACGTGGTCTGCACCGACGACCGCCGCGAAAGCTTCGACATCGGCGGGCTCCAGGGCGGAGGGCGCGAGTTCGACGTCGTCGAGGGAGACAGCGGTCTCGGGTCTGCGAATGCGTCCGAGCAACAGCGGGAGGAGTGTGCGGACGGCGAGTGGCAGGTCCCTGGCCTTCGCCGGGTCTCCCCAGCCGTTCCAGCGCATCTCTGCGACCGCGGCTGCTCTGCCGTTCCCGTGACTCATGCGTTACAGTGTGACACATCATGGAAGAACGTCAAGCAACGACCGTGCTCCCCGAGGGGGGCCTGCCGCAGTGGGACGCGACGCAGACGCGGATCCTCGACGCCGCCGACGATCTGATCGTGCGGCGCGGCGTGCACGGCGTGACCATCGCCGAGCTCGCGCGCCGCGCGGGGCACAGCCGCCCCACGATCTACCGCAACTGGACCGATGCCGACGATGTGGTGCGGTCCGCGCTTCTCCGGCGGGTCGCCGCCATCGTCGCGGAGTTCCCCGAGCCGTCGCACTCGCGCGGAGAACTGGTCGACGACGTCCTCCGTTTCTCGGCGCTGTTCCGCAGCGACGCCGTCTACGGTCGTCTGCTCGACGAAGAGCCGGAGGCGTTCACCAGATACACCCTGCAGCGGGTCGGGTCGAGCCAGCGGCTCATCCTCTCGTGGCTGGCCGGCGCGATCTCGACCGCCCAGGAGCACGGCGACGTGCGCCGCGACGCCCCGAAAGAGATGGCGGTGATGCTCATGCTCGTCGCCCAGTCCGCCGTCCTGTCGCACGGCACCGTGTCGGACCTCGTCTCGGAGAGCGCCTGGGAGCGCGAGCTGCGCGCCGCCCTCGACGGGCTGCTGCGCGCATGAGCACCGCCTCCCCCGACCTCAACGCCGCGAGTCGGGCTGCGGATCTCGACCGCTCCGCCTCCGAGATCGTCGACGTGCTCGTGGTCGGAGGAGGCATCACCGGTGTGGGCGCCGCCCTCGACGCCGCGTCCCGAGGACTCTCGGTCACCCTGATCGAGGCACACGACCTCGCCCACGGCACGAGCCGGTTCAGCTCGAAGCTCGTGCACGGCGGGCTCCGCTACCTCGCGACGGGCGATGTCGCCACCGCGCGTGAGAGCGCCGTCGAGCGGCACCTGCTCATGACGACCATCGCACCGCACCTGATCCGCCCGCTCGGTCAGCTGCTTCCCTTCGTGCCCGGGGTGAGCCTCCGACAGCGCACGACCGGGGCGATCGGCATGGCACTCGGCGACCTCTTGCGGATGCGCGCCGGCACGTCGAGACGCACGCTGCCCGCGCCGCGCCCCGTCTCCGCGGCGAACGCTCAGCGGCTCGCGCCGGGCCTCGTGACGCGAGGGCTCCGCGGCGGCATGCTCTCCTTCGACGGTCAACTCGTCGACGACGCCCGACTCGTCGCCACCGTGGCCCGGACAGCCGCCGCGTACGGCGCTCGGATCCTCACCCGCGTGCGCGCCCGCTCGCTGCGCGCTGACGGCGCGGCCGCGGAGGACGCACTGACCGGCATGCGGTTCGACCTGCGTGCTCAGAGCGTGATCAACGCGACCGGTGCCTGGGCGGGCACCCTCGACGAAAGCATCACGATCCGGCCGAGCCGCGGCACGCACGTCGTGCTGGATGCCGCGGACCTGGGCGATCCGTCGGTCGCTCTCACGATCCCGCACGAGGGCTCGATCAGCCGCTTCGTCTTCGCCCTGCCGCAGCTCGACGGGCGCGTGATCGTGGGCCTCACCGACGAGGACGCGCCGGGGCCGGTGCCGGACGTCGCGGTGCCGACCGAGGCAGAGATCGCGTTCCTGCTCGACAACCTCAATCGCGTGCTCGAGCGCCCCCTCGGCCGCGATCACGTGCGGGGGGCTTTCGCCGGGCTGCGCCCCCTGGTCGACACCGGCGCCGCCTCGACGGCGGACATCTCCCGACGGCACCTCGTGACTGCTTCCGAGGGCGGCTTCGTCGACGTGCTCGGCGGCAAGCTCACGACCTATCGCCGCATGGCGGAGGATGGGGTCGACCTCGCGGTGTCGCTCCGAGGACTGGCGGCCGGAGCGAGCCGCACCGCCGGTCTCCGGCTGGTCGATCGACGCGTGCCGACGGCATCCGCTCCGCTCGTCGCCGGCATTCCCCTCAGCCGGGAGGACGTCGTGTTCGCCGTACGGTCGGAGGGCGCGATGACGGCATCCGATGTGCTCGACCGACGCACGCGCGTGGGCCTCGTCGATGCCGACCGGGCGCGGTGCGAGCCCGCCGTCGAGACCGTGGTCGCCGAGACGCTCGCCGAGCTGGTCTGAGCGCAGCGCCGGCAGGAGCAGTGGCCGGGGTGGGTCGGGTCGACGAACACCCGTCGAACAGCACGTGAAATGCGCGACGTCCGAGCGTCAGACCCGCTCCCGATGCGCTCCGACCGTGCACAGTGGTCCCATGGACATGATCCTGTCGATGCTCGGCGGCAAGGGGATGTCGGGGCTCTTCAAGACCGGCACCGCGATCCTCACCATCCTGCTCGTGGTCCCTGCCCTGCTGAAGATCTTCGTGGTGACGGTCGATGAGGGGTGGGCGGCGATCCGCACCCGCAACGGCAAGCCGATCATCCGCAACCGACCGGCGCGTCGTCCCGCGAACCGCGGCGGCGCGGTCGGGGAGGTCGTGGTCTTGAACCCCGGCACGCACGGCGCGTTCCCGCTCTTCTACTGGTACAAGCTGATCGACGTCCGGTGTCGCGCGACCGACCTTCCCGCGCGGGAGATGACCGGCGCGAGTGGTCACCAGCATCGCGTGCACGCCTCGTTCGAGTGGCGTCCGATACCCAACGGACGAGACCTGCGGGTGTTCGAGCTCGACGTCGTGAACGTGACCGAACGCGCCTCGAACATCGTCGGCGCGTCGCTGCGAGATGTGATCCGCGGCCTCGACGGCGCCGACCTCCCGCACAACGACGAGATCAACACGCGGGTGATCGCGGCCAGCGCGGAAGAGGTGCGTCGGGCGTGCGGCGTCGAACTGGTGCGGGTCATGGTCACCGGCGACGCGCTCACCGACGGCTACCTGCTCTCGACGGCGCTGCGCGATTCGGAGCGGGGCGCTGAGGCCGTCGCAGCCCTGCATGCGCTGAACTGAGTCGTGCCCCTCGTACGCTGATCAGTTGCGTTCGTGCAGGGGGAACTCGACGGCTCCGGCATCGCCCGACTGGCGCGCCACGGGGATGCGGGTACCGAGCACCTGCGCGACGACGTCCTGAGCGATCTTCGATGCCGTGAGCCCCGCGTCCGCGAGGATCTGGTCACGCGAGGCATGGTCGATGAACTCGTCGGGAAGACCGAGCTCGTCGACCGCCGTGTCGATGCCCGCCTCACGCAGAACCTGCCGCACGCGGGTGCCGACGCCGCCCACGCGGATGCCGTCCTCCAGAGTGATCACGAGACGGTGCCGCGCGGCGAGCTCGACGATCGAGGGCTGGACCGGGATGGCCCAGCGCGGGTCGATGACGGTCGCGCCGATCCCCTGCGCACGCAGCCTCTCGGCGACATCGACCGCCAGCGATGCGAACGGGCCGATGCCGACGACCAGCACGTCTTCCGACTCGCCGCGGGCGAGCACGTCTACCCCGTCCTCGAGACGTTCGATCGCGGGGAGGTCCGGGGCGACGTCGCCCTTCGGGAAGCGGATGACGGTCGGGGCGTCGTCCACGAGCACGGCCTCGTCCAGTGCCTCCTGAAGGCGGACCGCGTCACGCGGGGCCGCGATGCGGATGTGCGGCACGATCTGCAGCATCGCGAGATCCCACATGCCGTGATGACTGGGACCGTCCGGTCCGGTGACGCCCGCGCGGTCGAGCACGAAGGTCACGCCGGCGCGGTGCAACGCTACGTCCATGAGCACCTGGTCGAATGCGCGATTGAGGAACGTCGCGTAGAGCGCGACCACGGGGTGCAGGCCGCCGAACGCGAGCCCGGCCGCCGAGGCGACCGCATGTTGCTCGGCTATGCCGACGTCGTACACCCGGTCGGGGAACCGCTCAGCGAACGGAGCGAGACCGGTCGGACGCAGCATGGCCGCGGTCATGGCGATCACGTCGGAGCGGCGCTCGCCCACCGAGACGAGGGCGTCCGAGAACACGTCCGTCCACCCGCGACCGCCGGAAGCCAGAGTCTCGCCCGTGGCCGGGTCGATGCGTCCGACGGCGTGGAACTGGTCGGCCTCGTCGTCACGGGCCGGCTGATAACCGCGACCCTTCTCGGTGATCGCGTGCACGATGACGGGCGCGCCATAGGACTTCGCGAGTTCGAGGGTCTCGATGAGCGCAGGCAGATCGTGGCCGTCGACCGGACCGAGGTACTTGATGTCGAGGTTGGAGTAGAGCGCCTCGTTGTTCGTGAAGCGCGAAAGGAAGCCGTGCGTGCCGCCTCGCAGGCCCCGGAAGACCGCACGGCCCACCGGACCGAAGGCCCGGAACAGACGGTCGGAGCGCTGGTGCAGGTCCTTGTACGCAGCTGCCGTGCGCACGCGGTTCAGATACCGCGACATGCCGCCGATCGTCGGTGCGTACGACCGACCGTTGTCGTTCACCACGATGACCAGGTTGCGGTCGTTGTCGTCGGAGATGTTGTTGAGCGCCTCCCACGTCATGCCGCCCGTCAGCGCGCCGTCGCCGACGACCGCGACCACGTGGCGGTCGGCCCGACCCGTCGCGGTGAGAGCGCGCGAGATGCCGTCGGCCCAGCTCAGCGAGCTCGACGCGTGTGACGACTCGACGACGTCGTGCGGGCTCTCGCCGCGCTGCGGGTAGCCGGCCAGACCGCCGCGAAGGCGCAACGAGGAGAAGTCCTGTCGCCCGGTCAGCAGCTTGTGCACGTACGACTGGTGGCCGGTGTCGAAGATGAACGGGTCGTCCGGCGAGGAGAAGACGCGATGCAGGGCGATCGTGAGTTCCACGACGCCGAGGTTGGGACCGAGGTGGCCCCCGGTCTGAGACACGTTCTCGACGAGGAACTCGCGGATCTCGCCGGCGAGCTCGACGAGCTGGTCCTCGGACAGCGAGTCGAGGTCACGGGGTCCTGAGATGCTCCGGAGAATGGGCATCTGCACCTCCTCACAGGCACCGTCGGGGCAGCCGATTCCGGTTCGGATGCAGGTTCGATCCTACCCCGCCGTGCCAGGGAAGGCCTGGAGCGCAGAAGCCCCTTGACACACGCGGAGGGGCCCGGTTCCGAAGAACCGGGCCCCTCCGTCGGCGATCAGACCAGAGAACGCAGCACGTACTGCAGGATGCCGCCGTTGCGGTAGTAGTCGGCCTCACCGGGGGTGTCGATGCGGACGACCGCGTCGAACTCGACGACCTGCTTGCCCTCGGGCGAGTGCTCGCTCGGCGTCGCCGTGACCTTGACGGTCTTCGGCGTGACGCCGTTGTTGAGCTCCTCGAGTCCGGTGATCGAGACGATCTCCGTCCCGTCGAGGCCGAGCGACTCCCAGCTCTCACCGGCCGGGAACTGCAGCGGGACGACGCCCATGCCGATGAGGTTCGAGCGGTGGATGCGCTCGAAGCTCTCGGTGATGACGGCCTTGACGCCGAGGAGGCTCGTGCCCTTGGCCGCCCAGTCGCGCGACGAACCGGAGCCGTACTCCTTGCCGCCGAAGATCACGAGCGGCGTGCCCTGAGCCTGGTAGTTCATGCTCGCGTCGTAGATGTACGACTGCGGGCCGCCCGGCTGCGTGAAGTCGCGGGTGTAGCCACCCTCCACGACCTGACCGTCGTTGACGGCCGACACCATGAGGTTCTTCAGACGGATGTTCGCGAACGTACCGCGGATCATGACCTCGTGGTTGCCGCGGCGCGAGCCGAAGGAGTTGAAGTCCTTGCGGTCGACGCCGTGCTCGGTGAGGTACTGGGCGGCGGGCGTGCCGGGCTTGATGTTTCCCGCGGGCGAGATGTGGTCGGTCGTGACCGAGTCGCCGAGCGTGGCCATGACGCGCGCACCCTCGATGTCCTTCACCGGGGTGAGCTCCATCTTCATGCCGTCGAAGTACGGAGCCTTGCGGACGTACGTCGAGTTCTCGTCCCACTGGAAGGTGTCGTCCTCGGGGGTGGGCAGGCTGCGCCAGCGCTCGTCGCCGTCGAAGACGGTCGCGTACTGCTTGATGAACTGCTCGCGCGAGATCGACGAGTCGACGATCTCCTGCACCTCGTCGGGCGTGGGCCAGATGTCCTTGAGGAACACGTCCTGACCGTCGGAGCCCTTGCCGAGCGCGTCCTTCTCGAAGTCGAAGTGCATCGAGCCGGCGAGGGCGTACGCGATCACCAGCGGCGGGCTGGCGAGGTAGTTCATCTTCACGTCGGGGCTGATGCGGCCCTCGAAGTTGCGGTTGCCCGAGAGCACGGCGGTCACGGCGAGGTCGTGTGAGTTGATCGCCTCGGACACCTCTTCGATCAGCGGACCGGAGTTTCCGATGCAGATCGTGCAGCCGTAGCCGACCGTGTAGAAGCCGAGACCCTCGAGGTCCTTGTCGAGGCCGGACTTCTCGTAGTAGTCGGTGACGACCTTGGAACCGGGACCGAGCGTCGTCTTGACCCACGGCTTCTGCTTCAGGCCCTTCTCGAGCGCCTTGCGGGCGACGAGACCGGCCGCGATCATGACCGACGGGTTCGACGTGTTGGTGCACGACGTGATCGCGGCGAGCGTGACGGCGCCGTTGTCGAGGATGTACTTCTCGCCCGACGGCGTGGTGACGGGAACCGGGTTCGACGCGTTGACCGGGGCGCCGCTGTTGATGTGCACGGGGCGCGTGGTGCGCGGCTCTTCCTCGCCGGGGACGTTGCCCGGATCGGATGCCGGGAACGAGTGCTTCGACTCGAGGTCGACGACGTCGTCCGACGTCGAGGCCGTGGCGTAGTTCAGGATGTCCTGCTCGAACTGCGACTTCGCGTCGGAGAGCAGGATGCGGTCCTGCGGGCGCTTCGGCCCGGCGATCGACGGCACGACGGTGCCGAGGTCGAGCTCGAGGTACTCGCTGAAGACGGGCTCCTTCGAGGCGTCGTGCCAGAGCGTCTGCTCCTTGGCGTACGCCTCGACGAGTGCGACGGCCTCTTCGCTGCGGCCCGTGAGGCGCAGGTAATCGAGGGTCACGTCGTCGATCGGGAACATCGCAGCGGTCGACCCGAACTCGGGGCTCATGTTGCCGATGGTCGCGCGGTTGGCGAGCGGCACCGAGGCGACGCCCTCGCCGTAGAACTCGACGAACTTGCCGACGACGCCGTGCTTGCGCAGCATGTCGGTGATCGTGAGCACGACGTCGGTCGCGGTCACACCGGCGGGGATGTCGCCGGACAGCTTGAAGCCGACGACGCGCGGGATCAGCATCGACACGGGCTGGCCGAGCATCGCGGCCTCGGCCTCGATGCCGCCGACGCCCCAGCCGAGCACGCCGAGGCCGTTGACCATGGTCGTGTGCGAGTCGGTGCCGACGCAGGTGTCGGGGTAGGCGCGCAGCACGCCGTCGACCGTGCGGTCGTAGATGACCTTCGCCAGGTGCTCGATGTTCACCTGGTGCACGATGCCCGTGCCGGGCGGGACGACCTTGAAGTCGCTGAAGGCAGTCTGGCCCCAGCGGAGGAACTGGTACCGCTCGCCGTTGCGCTCGTACTCGATCTCGACGTTGCGCTCGAGCGCGTTCTCCGAGCCGAAGAGGTCGGCGATGACGGAGTGGTCGATCACCATCTCGGCGGGCGAGAGCGGGTTGATCTTGTTGGCGTCGCCGCCGAGCGCCGTGACGGCCTCGCGCATGGTGGCGAGGTCGACGATGCAGGGCACACCGGTGAAGTCCTGCATGACCACGCGCGCCGGCGTGAACTGGATCTCGGTGTTGGGCTCGGCCGCGGCATCCCACGATCCGAGAGCCTCGATCTGCGCCTTCGTGACGTTCGCGCCGTCCTCGGTGCGGAGCAGGTTCTCGAGGAGGACCTTGAGGCTGAAGGGGAGCTTGTCGAAACCGGGCACCGTGTCGATGCGGAAGATCTCGTAGTCGGTGCTGCCGACCGTCAGGGTGCTCTTGGCACCGAAGCTGTTCACCGTGGACACGAATCCGTCTCCTTCTATTCGGATGGGAGCGACAGGCGCCTCCATCTTGCTCGCCAGCGAGCCCCTGCGGCTAGCAAGGCAGACCTAACCAGTCTGCTCCGCTCAGCCCATGGGCGGAAGCCTGCAATTTATCTTGATGTCAAGATAAATCTATCACGACTGAGGCGGTTGCTCGGCCTGCGGCGCGCGCGGGTAGAGCGCCCGAACGACGAGCCAGGTGACCGCGATGAGCGGTGCGAACAGCGGGAGTCCCATGATGAGCTTGAGGGTGCCGAGCACCGCCACCTCGTTCGCGAGGTAGAGCGGCAGCTGTACGGCGAGACGCGCGAAGAAGAGCGCGGCCCAGGCGACTCCCAGCCAGAGGAAGGCGCGACGCTTGCGGCGGTCTTTCCGCCAGGCGGTGCCCTCGCCCATGAGGAATCCGACCGCGAGGCCGATGAGCGACCAGCCGATCAACGCCGACACGAGCATGGCCGTGCCGTACACGGCGTTCGTGATGAGGCCGGGGACGAAGTTGTCGGCGCCGCGTCCGGTGAACAGGGCGAGTCCGGCGGCCGCAGCCGCGGCGACCAGGCCTCCGATCGCGGCGGAGGGCGGCGACTTCTGCAGCAGCCGGACGACCGTGAACACGGCGGCGAGTCCGACCGAGACGCCGAGCGACAGGATCAGCGGCTCGGGGCGGATGGTGAAGAGGATGACGAACGCGAGGCTCGGCAGGACCGACTCCAGGATGCCGCGCACTCCCCCGATGGCGGACCAGACGACCTGATGGGTCGGCCCCGACGTCGAGGGATCGAGGCCCGCGCGGCGTGCCGCACCGCCGAGCGCCGCGCCGAGGACCTCCGACGCGCTCTGCTCACGCTCGGGCTCGGGCGCCGGCGGGGTCAGCGGAGTGCTCACGCCGAGCCCGGAGTCGCCGGCATCTTCAGCGGGATGAGGTCACGCGGCGGCATCGGAGCGCCTCCGCGCACGACCACGATCGACCGGAACAGGTCTTCGACCTTCGCTGCAGCATCGAGATCGGATGCCGCGGCTCCGCCGATCACGCCGCGCAGGAACCATCGCGGGCCGTCGATGCCGATGAAGCGCGCGAGCCGCAGCTCCGAGCCCTCGCTGGCGGGGGCTGGAACCTCGGCGAGCAGCTCCTTCCCCAGGGGACCCTCGCGCTCCTCGACACGTCCGCCCTGCGCTCGCACCTGGTCGCGGAGCTGCACGCGGGTCTCGTCCCAGAGACCGCCGGATCGCGGCGCCGCGAACGGCTGCACCTGCAGCGACGACTCGGCGTAGTCGAGACCGACCGCGACGATGCGCTTGGACTGCTCCTCGACCTCGAGACGCAGGTTGAGGCCCTCGCGCGGCAGGATCTTGATGCCGCCGAGATCGATGTACGGGCGGACCGGGTTGGCCTCGGAATCGTCGAACGGCCCGTCGGTCGCGCGGTTCGCGGGTGCCGACTTCGAGGGTGTCGCGTTGGTGTCAGTCATGGACCTGTCCTGCCGGGGTCGAGTGGGTTCCTGTCTGGTAGCCGGTCGAGCCGAAGCCGCCTTCGCCGCGAACGCTCTCGGGCAGCTCTTCGACCGGGATGAACGTGGCTCGGGTCACGGGCATGACGATCAGCTGCGCGATGCGGTCGCCGACGGCCACATCGTACGCGCTGTGGATGTCGGTGTTGATCAGACTCACCTTGATCTCGCCGCGGTAGCCCGCATCGACGGTGCCGGGAGAGTTGACGATCGAGATGCCGTGCTTGGCTGCGAGGCCGCTGCGCGGCACGACGAAGGCGGCGTATCCCTCCGGCAGCGCGATGCGCACGCCGGTCGCCACGAGAGCGCGCTCCCCCGGGTCGAGGTGCACGGCCTCGGCGGCGACCAGATCCGCCCCCGCGTCGCCGGGGTGGGCGTAGCCGGGCACGACAGACGCGATAATGGGGACATCAACGGAATCAGTCACCCCACGAGGCTAATGCAGAACACCGCTCCCGACGCACGAGTCCGCTACCGCGAGCGGCTGTCGCCGAGCCTGTGGCTCCTGGTGACGATCGCTCTCGCCGGACCAATGGTCGCGCTCATCTTCATCCCCGCCGGATCGACGCTCGCGCTCGTGATCGGCGCCGCCGTCTCGGCGCTGCTGGTCGCCGGAGCCATCACGCTCACGCCGGTCGTCTCGGTGCAGGGCGACGAGCTCCGCGCGGGCCGCGCGCACATCGAGGTGCACCACCTCGGCCGGCCCGTCGCGCTCACCGGAGAAGAGGCGCGCCAGGCCCGAGGCCCTGGTCTCCCCGCGCGCGGCTGGCACCTGGTCCGCGGAGGCATCGACGGCGTCGTCGTGGTGCCGAACGTCGACCCTGACGATCCGGTCACGGCCTGGACCATCTCGACCCGCACCCCCGACCGTCTCGCCGCCGCGATCGAGGCCGCGCGCTCCTGACCCGGCGGCGCGATCGGCCCCGAAACGACAACGCGCCCCTGACCGAAGTCGGGGGCGCGCACGTCTCGCTCGGATGCGCTCAGGCAGCGCACTCCTTGCAGATGGGGCCGTCGGGCCCCTCGTGGTCGAGCTGGGAGCGGTGCTTCACGAGGAAGCAGCTCATGCAGGTGAACTCGTCCTGCTGCGCGGGCAGCACGACGACATCGAGCTCGAGGTCGGACAGATCGGCACCGGGGAGGTCGAAGCTGGACGGGTTGTCCGCGTCCTCGTCTCCCGTGGAGCCGGAGTTCTTGTCCGGCACACGCTCCTTGAGGGCTTCGATCGACTCGGAGTCGTCTTCACTCTTGCGGGGAGCGTCGTAGTCGGTTGCCATATGGAGAATCTCCACTTTCATGCGAGTGGGTGGTGCGCCGTCGGGGTAATCGGCGGCCATAGTTTGCACGACCGTGGGTGAATAAGCAAATGCCCGCGGGTGCGACAGAGCAAACTCACGGCACGCCCGGTGTATTCCCCGGTCGGAGCGCCGCTGCGTGACACCATGAACGCACAGCCACAAGAGGGGCATTCGCATGGAAAACGTCACCATCGTCGGCACCGAAGCAGGGGTCCTGGTACTCGCCACAGAGTCGGGCGAGCGGTTCGCGCTGCCCATCGACGACGTGCTGCACCGGGAGATTCGCCGGGCGACGCGGCAGAGCGAGCCGGCGACGCAGCGCCTCGCGGCGAGTCCTCGCGACATCCAGGCGCAGATCCGCGCGGGCCTGACGGCGCCCGAGGTCGCCGAGCTCCTCGGCATCGACGTCGAGGACGTCGAGCGCTTCGAGGGTCCCGTCCTCGCCGAGCGCGAGCACGTGATCGGTCAGGCGCTGGCCGTGCCCGTCCTCATCGGCAGCGACGTCGAACCGGACGCGCAGCCCACCTTCGGCACGGCGATCCGCGCGAAGCTCGCCGACGTCGAGGCGTCGGCCGAGCGTTGGGCGAGCTGGAAGGAGGATCGCACCTGGATCATCAAGCTCGAGTTCACCGCGAACGACGTCGACCATGACGCCCGCTGGTCGTTCGATCCCCGTCGCAGCGCCCTCGCGCCGCTGAACGCCGACGCCACGCAGCTCTCGCGCCAGGGATCGCTCCCCGAGGGCCTCATCCCCCGCCTCCGCGCCGTGGAGTCCGAGCGCACGACCTCGCCGTACAAGGACGACAGCCGGTTCGACTCCGGCGCCTTCGGCCCGCGGCTCGTCCCGACTCCGGTTGCCGACGCCGAGAACGGCGAGGTGTCGCAGCCCGAACGGTCGTCGTCGGCCGTCCAGGATGCCGCGACCAAGCGCGCGCCGGAGTCGACGAGCACGAGCCCCGAGACCGCCGACCTCCTCGAGGCTCTCCGTCGCCGCCGCGGTCAGCGCGAAGCCGCGCCGTTGCTCGAGGAGACCGAGGAAGACGAGACGGACTCGAATCCGATCGCCCTCTTCGACGCCTTCGAGACGACGGAGCCCGAGCAGGAGGAGCCGGAGCCCGAGCCCTCCCCGGAGCCGGCGAACGACGGCGGCAGCCGGCGTCGACGTCGCAACGCCATGCCGTCCTGGGATGAGATCGTCTTCGGAGCCCGCACCGACGAGTGACGGCCTGGCCTCAGCGGGCGAAGGCTCCGAGACGCAGCAGCGGAACCTGACGCTCCTCCGGGGTCAGAGCGCCGTGCTGGCCGACCATCCCGCGGTTCCGCTGGTCCGCAGCGGTGCCGTCGTATACCGCGACGTTGCCTCGGGAGACGATCAGGACGTCGCCGATGCGGGACACCGCGGCATCCGTCACCGTCGGGCCGAAGAGCCCGGCCCGGATCGCGTCCTCGCGCGTCCCCACCTCCGCGAACCCCTCGAGGTCGCTGCGCCACCGCGCCGTCACCGCAGCGGCATCCGCATCCGGTTCGAGATAGGCGTGCAGCATCCGCGGCTCCCCACCCAGATGCCGCACTCCGGAGAGGTGCTCGGCCTCCAGCACGACCTGCCGGTGGGCCGGCACGTCGACCATGCCGTGGTCCGCAGTGACGATCACGCCGACGCCCGACGGCACTCGCACGGAGAGCGCGGCGTCGAGCTCCTCCAACGCGGCTATCCAATGCGGCGAGTCGATGCCGTGCCGGTGTCCGGCCTTGTCGACCTCCGGCAGGTAGCAGTACACGAAGGAGCCGGGATGCCGTTCGGCGAGGTCGTACGCGGTGCGCACGCGATCCGCGGGATCCTCGGCCGAGACGAACTCGGCGCCGCGCAGGGTGGCACGGGTGAAACCGCTGCGCGCGTAGGCGGCCACGCCGACCGCGAACGCCGGGCGCCCCTCGGCGGACGCACGCTCGAACACGGTCGGGGTCGGCTGCCACATGAGCGGGTCAATGCCCTCGCTCTCCCACCCGGACAGCTGATTGACGAGCAGGTCCCGCTCTCGGTCCAGCACCCGGTATCCGACGAGGCCGTGCTGCCCCGGCCAGGCCTCCGTGAGCAGGCTGGTCAGCGCGGCGGCGGTGGTCGAGGGGAACACGGTGTGCGCGATGTCCTTCTTCGCCATCCCGGCCGTGAGTGATCGGGCGTGCCCGGCGTGGGCGCGCAGGGTGATGGCGCCCAGACCGTCGATGAGCACGAGGACGACGGACTGCGCGCGCGGCAACGTGTCGGATTCGCCGCGGAGAGCGGCGAACAGGTCGCCCGCCACCCCGACGACGCTCCGGGCTGCGAGCGACTCGGGCGGTAGCATGAGGGACATCCGAGCCAGTCTGACACAGGCTCCGCCACGCCCTCAGCCCGCATCACCCAGGATGGCCATGCCGAAGACCCCGCCGCCCGAGCTCGCTCCGGAGAGAATCCAGGACATCGATCTCGAGAGTGAGATGCAGGGGTCGTTCCTCGAGTACGCGTACTCCGTGATCTACTCGCGCGCTCTGCCCGACGCCCGCGACGGCCTCAAGCCCGTGCAGCGGCGCATCCTCTTCCAGATGGCGGAGATGGGCCTTCGTCCCGATCGCGGACACGTCAAGAGCGCGCGCGTCGTCGGCGAGGTGATGGGAAAGCTGCACCCGCACGGCGACTCCGCGATCTACGACGCACTCGTGCGCCTGGCGCAGGACTGGGCGCTCCGCGTCCCGCTGGTCGACGGACACGGCAACTTCGGCTCGCTCGACGACGGCCCCGCCGCCGCTCGCTACACCGAAGCCAGGCTGGCCGCTCCGGCGACCGCGCTCACGCAGGATCTCGACGAGGACGTCGTCGACTTCATCCCGAACTACGACGGTCAGTTCCAGCAGCCGGCGGTGCTGCCCGCTGCTTTCCCGAACCTCCTCGTCAACGGCGCCAGCGGCATCGCGGTCGGAATGGCCACGAACATGGCGCCGCACAACCTCATCGAGGTGGTGGCGGCAGCGACCCATCTGCTCGAGCATCCCGATGCCACGACCGAGGAGCTCATGGAGTTCGTCCCCGGTCCCGACTTCCCGTCGGGCGGGATCCTCATGGGCCTGGACGGCGTGAAAGACGCGTATGCGAACGGGCGCGGAGCGCTCAAGGTGCGCGGCAAGGTGTCGGTGGAGTCCCTCGGGCCGCGGCGCACCGGGATCATCGTGTCGGAGCTGCCCTACATGGTCGGCCCCGAGCGCCTCATCGAGAAGATCCGCGACGCCGTGCAGTCGAAGAAGCTGCAGGGCATCAGCGACGTCACCGATCTCACCGACCGCAACCACGGTCTCCGCGTCGCTATCGGCATCAAGACCGGCTTCGACCCGAACGCCGTGCTCGAACAGCTCTACCGGCTCACCCCCCTCGAGGACTCGTTCAGCATCAACAACGTCGCGCTCGTCGACGGACAGCCGCGCACGCTCGGCCTCAAGGAGATGCTCAGCGTCTACGTGAGTCACCGCATCGAGGTCATCACGCGCCGCAGCCGCTATCGGCTCGCTCGCCGCGAAGAGCGTCTGCACCTCGTCGAGGGACTGCTCATCGCGATCCTCGACATCGACGAGGTCATTCAGGTCATCCGCTCGTCCGACGACTCCGAGCAGGCGCGCACGCGACTGCGCACGGTCTTCGACCTCAGCGAGCCGCAGGCCGAGTACATCCTCGAGCTGCGTCTGCGCCGCCTGACCAAGTTCTCGCGCATCGAGCTCGAGAGCGAGCGCGACGCGCTGCAGGCGGAGATCGCCTCCCTCCGTGAACTGCTCGGCAGCGACGTCCTCCTGCGTGCGGCGGTGGCGAAGGAGTTGGATGCCGTGGCCGACGCCTACGGCACGCCGCGCCGGACCCTGCTCATGAACGCCGCGCCGCCGAAGCCGCGGGCGACGAAGGGCGCCGTCGATCTGCAGATCGCCGACGCGCCGACCGTGCTCGTCCTGTCGACGACGGGTCGCGCCGTTCGGGTCGACATCGCGGAAGGTCAGCAGCTCACCGCGCCTGCCCGTCGCAGCAAGCACGACGCGATCCTCGCGACCGTCGACACCACCGTGCGCGGCGAGATCGGCGCGCTCACGACCGAAGGCCGCGTCCTGCGCTTCTCCCCCGTCGACCTCCCGTCGGTCCCCTCGTCATCGGTGCAGCTCGCCGCCGGTACGCCGCTGCGCGACTACCTCGGTATCACCACGCGCGGTGAGCGCATCCTCGGATTCGTGCGGTTCGACAGCGACACCCCGATCGCGATCGGCACGGCCCAGGGAACGGTCAAGCGCATCGTCCCGTCCGCCCTTCCCGTCCGTCCGGACATCGAGGTCATCGGAATGAAACCGGGTGACACGATCGTCGGGGCCGCCGAGGCCTCCGACGACGCCGAGCTCGTGTTCGTGACCACCGACGCGCAGCTGCTGCGCTTCTCCGCCTCGACCGTGCGCCCGCAGGGTGCTCCTGCGGGCGGCATGGCCGGAGTGAAACTCGGCTCGGGAGCCTCGGTGCTGTTCTTCGGCGCGGTCTCGCCCGGGACGGATGCCGTCGTCGCGACCGTCTCCGGCACCGAGAGCGCTCTGCCCGGCACTGACCCGGGGCGTGTGAAGGTCTCGGCCTTCGCCGAGTACCCGGCCAAGGGTCGCGCGACCGGCGGTGTCCGGGCGCACGCCTTCCTGAAGGGCGAGGATCGTCTGACCGTCGCCTGGGTGGGTCCGGCGCCGGCGCAGGCGGTCGACCCGACAGGTGCGGTCCGCAAGCTGCCCGAGGCGCGCGCCCGGCGTGACGCGTCGGGTCAGCCCGTGGAGGGCGTCATCGGCAGCATCGGGCGCACTCTGGTCTGACGGGGGGGGGGGGGGGGGGGGGGGGGGGGGGGGGGGGGGG